>DASWRG010000058.1:0-111190 GCA_036403295.1 Pyrinomonadaceae bacterium | reverse complement strand
CGCGCGCACCTTCGGATTTACGGCTGAGATTGAAGCTCTGAGAAAAGCCAACCTGATTCGCGGCGGCTCACTTGATAACGCCATCGTGCTCACGCCCGAAGGGATGATGAATGACACGAGCCTGCGCTTTGCGGACGAGTTCGTGCGTCACAAGATTCTGGACATCATCGGCGACCTGGCTCTACTCGGGATGCCGCTCCTGGGACGCATCGTGGCCGAGAGAAGCGGTCATATCCTGCACGCGGCGTTGATGACCAAGCTGCTGCGCACACGTTCCGCCTGGGAGATTATTGACATGCCTCAGAATTTTGCGACCGGCTCGGATTACAAGGCTCAAATAAAACAGCCGCTTCACGCTTAGCTTTCAGCCGTTCGGTTGCTCATCCTGTCGAGCAGCCCCTTGAGAATCACAATCGCATCTTCAACATTTACAATGCGTGATTGATGCTCATCCAACCGCTCATATATGCGCTCGGATAGTTTGTAGAGCGCGACAAAAGCCTCTTCAATTCGTGAAATACGCACAGCGTCTGCCTTGCGCTCAAGTTCAGCCTGCGCCTGCACAGCCGCAAGGCCATCCACCCTCTCGACGAGCGTATAAAGTTTCGCGCTGACGCTGGCCAGCGTGTTGACGATAAAATCCATCTGCCGCTGCCGCTCTTCGTCGGTCATCCGTGACTTGCCTTTCTGAGGTTAGGCGAGTTTTATAACATGAGCGACAGGCGTTTCGCCATCATCTTTTCAGCTTGAGTTTCACTTCACACGCTCGAACTCGTAGATGATCTGAATGCGGACTGCGCCGGGGATGATTTCGGGGCGCATCTCTCTGGCTCGCAGCCTGAGCGAGCCGCCCGCCGCTTTGACGGGGATGGTCGCGGAGAGTTGTTCGGCTTTGAACAGCTCGTATGGATTGAAGCGTTTGTCAATCGAGTTCTGCACGAGGCTGGCGACGACGCCGTTCGCCAGGCGCGGGACGCCCGTGAGCTGCACCTGCTCGACGCTCACGCGAGCCATCAACGCCTGACGCTCGCGGTCAAACTCAAGCGTGACGACCGAATTCGCCCAGCCGCTAAAGCTCAAACAGCCCAGGGCCGCGTCATACGTGCCGGAAAAAGCGAGCGGCGCGATGATGCGTCCATTCTCAAAACGGACTGCGGTCTTGACGCCGTCACGCTCACGCTCAAGCACGATCACGCTCGCGCACCCGTCGCCGCTCTTCAATGAAGCATGTGCAGCCAGGACTGTTTCCTGATTCTCCTCTTTCGTCCCTTCAGCGATTGAGAGCGGGAACTGCGGCTCTCTGAGCTGCGAGAACATGGCGTCGAGAAAAGCGTTCAAGAACTGCTCGTTCAGCGTCACGGTCGCCTCCGCCGCAGGCTGCTCGCTCACAGTCCGCGCGCGACTCTTGCTCGCCACCTGAGCGGAAACATCAAAACAGCACAAACTAATGATAAAGATAAAACTTGCAAAAAAAGCCGTGAGCCGTTGAGCTTTAAATCTTAAATTGAACAATCTCATTCTTCATCCTTCCGCTTTCATCCTTGTTCTTCACAATCCATTGCGCACGATGTCATGCAATCGAATCAGGCCGACGCACATGCGCCCGCCGTCCACGACCGGGAGCACTGAAATCTGCGACGAGCGATCTTCCATCAAACGCAAGGCGTCGTAGGCGAGCAGTTCCGGCGCGGCCACGACCGGATCGAGCGTCATCATCGAGTCGCACCCAAGCGATTCCAAATCCGCGCCTTTAATCTTCTCAAGCACGCGCCTCACATCGCCGTCTGTAATGATGCCGACGAGGCGTCCCGCGCTGTCCACGACGTTGACCGCGCCGAGGCCGCCGCGACTGATGGCCGTGATAATCTCAAGCCACGTCGCCTCTTCGGTGATGGTCGGATTTTTGTCTCCGCCGTGCATCAGATCAACGACTCTGAGCGTGAGGCGTTTGCCGATTCTCCCGGCTGGGTGATTCTGCGCGAAGTCTTCGAGTGTCCAATTCTTGGCCTGCATCAAAGTCATCGCCAGCGCGTCGCCAATGGCGAGCGCGACAGTCGTGCTGGTCGTCGGCGCGAGATTCAAAGGACACGCTTCCTGATCCACTGAGGCGTCGAGGACGACATCGGCGCGCTCGGCCAGAGTCGAGTTGAGATTGCCGACGACCGCGATGATCTTCGTCGCGCGCTGTGTGAGAAAAGGCAGCATCGCAATCACCTCATCCGTCTCGCCGCTATTGCTCAAAGCGATAACTATGTCGTCAGAGGTCACGATGCCGAGTCCGCCGTGCAGCGCGTCGGATGGATGCAGGTAAAGTGCGGCTGTGCCGGTGCTGGTCATCGTGGCGGCGATCTTCTGCGCGATGACGCCGGATTTGCCGACGCCGACCAGCAAGACCTTGCCCGTGCAGGAGACTAAAAGCTCTATGGCGCGCTCGATGGCGGCAGGCTCAAGCCTGCGCGCGGTCTGCGCGATGGCTTCGGATTCGATTCTTAAGAGGTCAACGACCTGCGAAAAATAGTTTTTATCTGTCATCTCGAACACTGTTGATATACGAGAGGCAGGCTCAATTGCAAGCGCAGGCTGCTGTCTTCCTTTGCGTCTTTGCGCCTTTGCGTGAAAATCAATCTCACGCAAAGGCGCAAAGACGCAAAGGAAATCCGGGTTGATTGAGCTTTTATTTGAGATGACAGCCCCGCTCATAAAAATTTGAGATTGACATTTACAGAAGAGATGAAGTTAGCTATTTGACGCCCCACTCGCAAATGCTTCAAATCGGTTCAAGGAGTGTAATCATGAAAAAGATGCTCAAACTGTTCGCTGTCCCGGCGATTTTCATTCTGTTATCAATGACGGCGAAGGCGCAGCAAGTCTATCTGGCGAACCTGAGCGGGGCGCAGGAAGTGCCCGCCACTAATTCCAACGGGAGAGGCGTCGCCCGTGTGACGCTCAATGCCGCCGAGACGCAAATCACAGTCAACCTCACCTACTCTGGCCTCTCAAGCAATGCCAATATGGGACACATACACGGCCCGGCTGCGGTCGGAGTAAACGCGGGCGTGCTCTTTGGCTTCACGGGCGTGAGCGGCACTTCCGGCACGATCAATCAGACTTTCACAGTCACCGCGACGCAAGTTCAGCAGCTTCGCTCCGATCTCTTTTACGTCAACATTCACACAGCGAATTTTTCAGGCGGAGAGATTCGCGGCCAACTCAAGCTGGCGAACAAGCTTTCAGAATTTGACGGCGATGGCCGAGCCGATGTCGCCGTGTGGCGCGCGAACACGGGCTTCTATTACATCCTGCAAAGTCTGAATAACACGAACCGCTACCAGCCGTGGGGCGTGGGCAGCGATTTTCCGGCTCCTATGGATTACGACGGCGACGGGCTGACAGACCTCACCATCATCAGGCCGACCGAGAGCAACTGGTACATTCTGTACAGCTCGACCAACACGCTTGTCGTCCAGCAGTGGGGTTCTCAAAATCAGTTTGACATTCCGGTGCCTTCGGATTACGACGGCGATGGCCGTGCAGACCTCGCGGTCTATCGCGGTCTTGATGCGACGTGGTACATCCTGCAAAGCTCGACCGGAACTTTGCGCGCGCAGAGGTGGGGCGTCATCTCTTTCTCGCCTGACAATCCTGTGCCCGGCGATTACGACCGCGACGGCAAAGTTGATGTCGCCATCTTTCGTCCGACAAATAATACCTGGTTTATCCTCCGCAGCTCTGACGGAACGACCGTCGCGCAACAGTTTGGTTTGAGCACAGACCGCTTCCTGCCGCAGGACTATGACGGCGACGGGAGAACGGACATCGCCGTCTGGCGACCGAGCACGGGCGTCTGGTATGTCTTGAGAAGCTCGGACGGCGCGCTCGTCGGCACGCAGTTCGGGCAGAACGGAGACAACCCTCTCCCGTTTGATTACGACGGCGACGGCAAAGCGGACTTCGCAGTCTTTCGTCCGCTTCCGCCAAACGGCACGAACTCTTTCTGGTATATCCTCAACAGCTCCAACGGCGTACTGCAAGTCATCCAATGGGGCGTGAGCGGAGACACTCCCGTTTAAATTAACCACAGAGGACACAGAGGAACACAGAGGAAAGCAATATCATAAAAACCTCTGTGCCCTCTGTGTCCTCTGTGGTTTATCTTCCCGCCTCGCCCTGCTAGAATTTCTCATCATGTTAGTTTTAGGAATTGAAACCTCTTGTGATGAGACGGCGGCGGCGGTCGTGCGCGACGGGCGCGAGATAGTGTCGAGCGTCATCTCTTCGCAGATTGATTTACATAAAGCGTATGGCGGCGTCGTGCCTGAGCTGGCTTCGCGTGAGCATCTGGACAAGATCGTGCCCGTCATCGAAGAAGCTTTGACGCGCGCCTCTGTCGAGCAGGAGGAGCTTGACGGCATCGCCGTGACGGCGGGGCCGGGACTCGTCGGCTCACTCCTCGTCGGCGTCTCTTACGCGAAGGCGATGGCGTTCGCGCTCTCAAAGCCGCTCGTCGGCGTCAATCACATAGAGGGGCACATCTATTCCGTCGTCTTCGAGAATCCGCCCGTCGCGTATCCCGCGCTCGCGCTCGTCGTTTCGGGCGGGCATACCAATCTTTTTTTAGTTCCAGAGCCGGGCAAATATAAGGTCGTCTCGCGCACGAGAGATGACGCGGCGGGCGAGGCTTTTGATAAGGTGGCGAAGATGCTCGGCCTCGGTTATCCGGGCGGCCCCGTCATCGAGCGACTGGCGCGCGAAGGGGATGCACGCGCCGTCTGCTTTGCCGTTCCGCGCATGGGCGACGGGCGGCCTGATTTTAGTTTTAGCGGACTCAAAACCGCCGTCTCGAAACACATACGCGAATCCGGCCTTGAGCCTGTCGCGGCGGGCGAGCAGCCCTCGCAGCACGTCAAGGATTTGGCGGCGAGCTTTCAGAGCGTCGTCGTGCGCTCGCTCGTCGGCACGATGGAGCGGCTGGCTGAAGAGTATCAGCCTGAGACTTTGATCGTCGCCGGAGGCGTCGCATGCAACGGCGCACTGCGCGAAGCCTCGCGCGCCGCAGCCGTTCGCCTCGGCGTTCCGGTCTACTTCCCTTCGCCGCATCTCTCGACCGACAACGCCGCGATGATCGCCGCCGCCGGAACGGTCAAGCTCATGGCCGGAGAGCGCGCCGGTCTTGACCTCAACGCTGATGTGATGTTGCGCTTGCAGAACATCGAAGTCGAAGACGAAGCCCTGCGTCGCAGCCGTGTTCGTTACAGGCTATAGCCATGCGTGCATAGTAATAGCCACAGAGGACACAGAGAACACAGAGAAATCTCAAATCTGAAATCTCAAATTTGAAATTCCCAAACCTCTGTGCCCTCTGTGTCCTCTGTGGCTAATCTCGTGCGGCTCTACTTCTTCACTTTTCCATTCCAAACTTGCCAGGCTCTCGCCTTCGGGCTTAAGATGGCCGCATGGTTAAGGGAGATTAACCTAGCCCCTGTAAAATTCCCTCAGCAAAAATATTTTGATCGCATCAGCCTGATGTGAGGCTTGCGATTTGTGCGTCAAATTGTAATCAGTAACGACTCTTTGATTGAGCCGGAGAAGAGAGTCATCAAATTTTCGTGGAGGAATATTTCATGAGCAAGTCCAAGCTGGGAGTGTTCTGCGTTGTCGCGCTCTTGTGCGCCGCAGCCTTCGCGGTGCGTCACACGAACGCGACACACGATGTGCCCGCCGCTTTATCTTCAGACATCGGTGAGCCGGACGGAGGCATCACGATTCAGACGCAGCCCGTGTTGACGACGGGTTTGTCGAGTCCGGTTTACGTCACCAACGCGCACGACGGCAGCAATCGCCTGTTTATAATCCAGCAGGGAGGCATCATCAAAGTCTTACAGCCGGGCGCGACCACTCCGACCGACTTTTTGAACATCACGACGAGAGTCCTTTCGGGCGGCGAGCGCGGCCTGCTCGGCCTCGCTTTCCATCCGCAGTACACAACCAATCGCCGCTTCTTCGTCTACTACACGCGCGTGGGCGATGCGGCGATACAGATCGCCGAGTACAAAGTCTCCGCCACAGACCCGAACGTCGCAGACACGACCGAGCTGCCGATTATCTCGGTCGCGCATCCGACCAACGCCAATCACAACGGCGGCACGGTGCAGTTCGGCCCGGACGGTTATCTCTACTTCGGGACGGGCGACGGCGGCTCGGCTAATGATCCGCCCAACAACGCGCAGAACATCAACCAACTGCTCGGCAAGATCAACCGGATAGACATCAACGTGCCCACCGGCTCAACGACGAATTACGTCTCGCCACCGAGCAACCCCTACTTCGGGGCGACGCCCGGCGCAGACGAGATTTACGAGATCGGGATGCGGAATCCTTATCGCTTCTCTTTTGACCGTCAGACGGGCGAACTCTGGATCGCAGATGTCGGACAGGGCGCGCGCGAGGAGATTGACATCGGTCAGCTCGGCGGCAACTTCGGCTGGCGCACTTACGAGGGCACGGCCTGCACGAATCTCAATCCGACGGAATGCGTGCCGACCGGCTTCGTCTTTCCGGTGGCCGAGTACACGCACTCTGCCGGACGCTGCTCGATCACGGGCGGCTACAGGTATCGCGGGCGGCGCGGGACTTTTCCGCAAGGCGCGTACATTTACGGAGACTACTGCACGGGCGAGATTTTCATGCTGCAAGGCACAACGCAGACCCTCTTGCTTGACACGACGTTCGGCATCTCTTCATTCGGCGAGGACGAAGCCGGAGAGATTTACGTCGTCAACCTGAGCGGCGGACTTTATCGCTTAGTCAATCCGAACGCTCCCGTGCCGCGCAATGTCGTGGATGATTTCGACGGCGATCTCAAATCCGACCTCAGCGTCTTTCGTCCCTCGACGGGTGTCTGGTACATACGCCAGAGCTTTACCAACAGCTTGCGCGCATTTCAGTTCGGACAGAGCGGAGACACGATTACGCCCGGCGATTACGACGGCGACGGCAAGACCGACGCGGGCGTCTGGCGCGGCGGCGTCTTCTATGTCCTGCGCAGCTCGGACAATACTGTGCTGGTACAAGCGTGGGGACAGGCGGGCGATGACGCGAGAGTGATCGCGGATTACGACGGAGATAAGAAGACCGACTTCGCGGTCTTGCGCCGCACGGCTAATCCGGGAGACCCTGCCATCTGGTACATACGCCTCAGCACGACCGGCGGGATGCGCGCCGTGCAGTGGGGCATCACGGGCGACGCGGGCGTCACCGGAGATTACGACGGCGACGGGCTGAGCGATGTGGCCGTCTATCGTCCGGGCACGAACAGCTATTACGTGCAGAAGAGTCGTGACGGCTCGCTGCTCGCGCAGCAATGGGGCAACTCTTCGAGCGACACCATTGTGCCCGGCGATTACGACGGCGACGGGATGACGGACTTCGCCGTCTTCCGCTTCACGACGGGCACTTGGTATATCCTGCAAAGCTCAAACAGTCAGGTTCGCGCGCAAGCCTTCGGCACAAACGGCGACGATCCAGTGCCCGGCGATTACGACGGCGACGGCAAGAGCGATCTCGCCGTGGTCAGAAACTCCGGCAATCTGACCTGGTACATTTTGCAGAGCAGCAACAATACTGTGCAGGCTCAAGCGTGGGGCGCGGGCAGCGACTTCAGAGTGCCGACTTTCCAGACACGTTAACGGGCGAGAGCGGATTAGCCACAGAGAACACAGAGGGCACAGAGGAATTTCAAATTCATTATCTCAAATTTGAGATTTCAAATCTGGAATTATTTTTCTTCTCTGTGGCCTCTGTGTTCTCTGTGGCAAAAAATAGCTCTTCCTAAAAAGATGAGAGCCGCTCTGCTTACAAAAGCAGGGCGGCTCTGTTGCCATCAGGTTATCGAGGCGACGCTTAAAAAAGCAATCGTAACCTAACGGCGAACCCGCGCGACTTGTTCGGCAGAAGCCGAGAAGGAGATGTTTTTCGCAAACATAATCGGATTCTGCTCGTCAAGCTCGATAGTAACCACATCGCCTTCGCGCAAATTCTTCAGGGACACCTCCTCGCCCTCAATCGTCACTTTAGTTCGGTCGTTATCAATCTTAATCACATGCTCGACGCCCGTGCGGGCGATGACCGAGATGTGATTCTCCGCGACCTCCACGACCTTCGCGTTAACCAATTTCGTCTCCGTATCATCAGTCGCCTTGCTGTCCGCGACCGCTTGCGCCGAAGCCGAGAAAGCAGCCAACAGCAGCACCGCCAACGCGCCCGTCAAGAGTTGCAGTTTTCGTCTCATCTATTAACTCCCATCTTAAATCCGGCTTACAAGGAGAGTACAAAAATCAATCTACGCACTGACTTTGAGCAAGCAACATGCCGCGCCGCACAGAGAGACGTTAATGCCTGAATTAAAAGCTAAAAGACGATTGTTGCGGGATGATTGCGAGGCGGGCAGTGACTAATAACAATTCACTGCGCCGTTTTGATGCGGGAATGTTTTGTACGATTGCGAAACGCTAAAGAATTAAGAATGCAAAATGTAAAATGCAAAATTAAGAAGTGTTTTCATTTTGCATTTTACATTTTTAATTTTGCATTCGTTAGCCAAAGATGTCGCGCACTTTGTCCATCAGCCCTTTATCTTCAAGGTCTGTGGTCTCAATCTCGGATAATTGTTCGAGCAGTTTTCTCTGGTCTCTGGTGAGCGTGGTCGGGGTGACGACTGTGACTGAGACGAAGAGGTCGCCGCGCCCGCGTCCGCCGAGGACGGGCATGCCCTGACCCTTCACGCGAAAGACCGTGCCGGTCTGTGTGCCCGCCGGAATCTTTAACTGCTGTCGCGCGTCGAGCGTCTCGACCGGAATCTCCGAGCCGAGCGCGGCCTGCGCGAAAGTAATCGGCACGGAAGAGTAGAGGTTGCTTCCCTGTCGCTCAAACCGCTCATGTTCGCTGACGTGCAGGACGACGTACAGATCGCCCGAAGGGCCGCCCTGTGTTCCGGCTTCGCCCTCACCGGCAATCCGCAGGCGCGAGCCGGTCTCGACGCCCGCCGGAATCTTGACCTCCATCGAACGCTCGCGCTCGACGCGTCCCGCGCCCTGACAGGTTTCGCACGGAGTCTTGATAATGCGTCCCGTGCCGCGACAGTTGCCGCACGTGCGCGCGACCGAGAAGAAGCCCTGCTGGTAACGAACCTGACCGCTCCCGCCGCAGGTCGCGCAGGTTTCCGGCTGCGTGCCTTCGGCTGCGCCAGAGCCTTTGCAAGTCTCGCAATTCTCAAGACGCGGGATACGCAAATTCGCAGTCATCCCGGTCGCGGCCTCTTCCAGAGTAATCTCAAGGTCGTAACGCAGGTCTGCGCCGCGCTGTGCGGCTGTGCGGCGACTGCCGCCGCGCGCCCCGCTAAACACATCTCCGAAGCCGAAGAGGTCGCCTAAAATATCTTCGATTCCGCCGAAGCCGGGCGCGCCCCAGCCGCCGCCCGCGCCCGCGCTGCTGGAGACGCCCGCGTGACCGAAGCGATCATAACGCTTGCGCTGCTCCGCGTCCGAAAGCACAGAGTAAGCCTCCGCCGCTTCCTTGAACTTATCCTCCGC
Organism: Pyrinomonadaceae bacterium; assembly: GCA_036403295.1. Taxonomy (GTDB): domain Bacteria; phylum Acidobacteriota; class Blastocatellia; order Pyrinomonadales; family Pyrinomonadaceae; genus JACMLC01. The sequence continues at coordinate 101,603 of DASWRG010000058.1, read as the reverse complement.
CTCCGCGTCGCCCGGATTTTTGTCCGGATGAAACTTGACGGCGAGGCGGCGATACGCGCTCTTAATCTCCTGCTCGGTCGCCGTCCGGCTGAGACCTAAAATTTCGTAGTAATCTCTTTTGCTCATAATAAAGAAGAAGTCAGGAGTCAGGAGTCAGGAGCCAGAATGAAAGGCTGAAACCGTTCTTCTTCTGGCTCCTGAATTCTGAATTCTGACTTCTGTATTCTACCTACACCTCTTCGATCTGTGAAGCGGAGCCGCCGCCGGAGGCCGAGTTCATCATGGCGTTGGTGATCTGGAGGCCGAGCGTCTCGACCGCTTCGAGCGCAGTGCGAACTTCATCGGGGTCGTCGGAATGCGTGGCCGATTCGCCTTCGCTGAGGGTGCGCTGGGCTGCGCGCCGCTCCTCCGTGCTGAGGCCGTCGCCGAACTCGGCAATCGCTTTCTGTGTGTTGCGCACGAGGCTGTCGAGCTTGTTGCGGAGGCCGATCATCTCTCTGAGACGGCGGTCTGTGTCAATCGAAGTCTCGGCTTCGGCAATCAGCCGGTTAATCTCGTCGGGCGAAAGGCCGGAGGTCGGCGTGACGCGCATCTGCTGCTCGCGCCCGGTCGTCTTGTCCTGAGCCGAGACGGAGACGATGCCGTTGGCGTCAACCTCGAAAGCGACTTCGATCTGCGGCACTCCGCGCGGGCTGGGCGGAATCCCGACCAGCTCGAATTTGCCGAGCGAGCGATTGCCCTGCGCGACCTCGCGCTCGCCCTGCAAGATATGAATCTCGACCGAATTTTGATTGTCAACGACGGTCGTGAAAATCATGCTATTGCGCAAGGGGATGGTCGAGTTGCGTTCGATGAGCTTGGTGAACAGACCGCCGCGCGTCTCAAGTCCTAAACTGAGCGGCAGCACATCGAGGAGCACGATGTCTTTCACATCGCCTGTGAGCACGCCGCCCTGTATCGCCGCGCCCATCGCCACGACTTCATCAGGGTTGATTTCGGCTGAAGCCTCTTTGCCGAAAATCTCTTTGACCGTGCGCGCGATAATCGGAGAGCGCGTCTGGCCGCCGACGAGAATCACCTTGTCAATATCGGTCGGCTGCAATTTCGCGTCCCACAAAGCCTTCTGACACGGCTCGATGGTCTGCTCGACGAGGTCTGCGACCAGCTTTTCAAACTCGTCGCGCGAGAGCATCTGATTGAAATGCTTCGGCCCGGACGCGTCCGCCGCGATGAAAGGCAAGTTGATATTCGTCTCGATCACAGAAGACAGCTCGCACTTGGCGCGCTCGGCGGCTTCTTTCAAGCGTTGCAGGGCGAGGCGGTCTTGCCTGAGGTCAAGCCCCGTGTCTTCACGAAACTTGTCGGCCATCCAGTTGATGATACGCTCGTCGAAATCCTCGCCGCCGAGAAAAGTGTTGCCAGAGGTGGAAAGCACCTCGAAGACGCCATCGTTCATCTCCAGAATCGAAACGTCGAACGTGCCTCCGCCGAGATCGTAAACGACGATGCGCTCGGAATCAGTCCTGCCGAGACCGTAGGCCAGCGCGGCGGCGGTCGGCTCGTTGATGATACGCTCGACCTTGAGTCCGGCGATGCGGCTGGCGTCTTTGGTGGCCTGCCGCTGCGTGTCGTCAAAGTAAGCGGGCACGGTGACGATGGCTTCGGTCACGGCTTCGCCGAGAAAATCTTCGGCGGCGGCCTTGAGGCGTTGCAGGACGATGCCGGAAATCTCCTGAGGGCTGTAGATGCGTCCCTGGACGCGGATGTGCGCGTCGCCGTTCGGCGTGTCCACGATCTCAAAGGGCGCGGAGTCGCGCATCCTTTGCACTTCGGGCGAATTGAACTTGCGCCCGATGAGCCGCTTGACGGCGTAGACGGTGTTGGTCGCGTTGGTCACGGCCTGCCGCTTGGCGATCTGGCCGACGAGCCTCTCGCCCTTGTCGGTAAAGCCGACCACCGTGGGAGTCGTGCGCCCGCCCTCTTTGTTGGGCACGATCTGCACCGCGCCGCCTTCCATCACAGAGACGCAGCAGTTAGTCGTCCCTAAATCAATGCCGATAACTTTTCCCATAAGCTTTTAGTTTTCAGTTTTCAGTTTTCAGTTTTTAGTTTCCAGTAAAGCTAGCATGAGGCATGAGCTGAAAACTAAAAACTGAAAACTGAAAACTATCGAGTAGAGACTTTGACCATCGCGGGGCGGAGGAGCTTTTCCCCTAAGCGATAGCCACGCAAAAGTTCCTGAATCACCATATCAGGCTCGTGTTCGTCGCTCTGTTCGGTGGCGACGGCTTCATGCACATGAGGATCAAAACGCTCTCCGACCGCAGCCACTGGCTGCACGCCGAGTTCTTCCAACAGAGTATTCAACTGCTTGTAAATCAACTCGACGCCGTGCAGGAAATGGCCGAACTCTTTGGACTCGTTCTTCTCCATCAAAGTTTCGGCTTCGAGCGCGCGACGCATGTTATCCATCACGGGCAAGAGCTTGCTCGCCACTTCGCCGACCATGCGTTGATAAGTCTCGCCGCGCTCGCGTTCAGTCCGCTTGCGATAATTCTCAAAGTCCGCCTGACGACGCGCCAGTCTCTCCAAGAGGTCATTGCGCTCGGCTTCGACTCTCTTCAACTCAGAGCGCGTCGCAATCAGCTCGGCCATCAAAGGCCCGGAAACAGACTTGCCGCTCCCTTGAGAGGAAGCATTGCTTTCATCAGACGCCGAAGCCTGCGTCTCGTCCGTGTCCTCGCGTCGCTCAGGCAAGTCGGAGAGGGGCGGCGCGCCCGCCGTATCCGCATCGTCAGCCCCGGCCTGTCCGGCCTCGCTCTCATCCTCCTGCCCGCGATCTATCCGGCGCTGCATCTCCGTCTCGTCTTCATAACTCGAAGCCCGACCCAAATCTTCCGACGAAAGATTGTCTTCATCCGGCTCCGCGCCCTGTCCCGCTGTCTCAGGGTTCTCTTCGTCCACAAAGCGCACCGGAATGCGATTGGCCTTCTGCTCTTTCTTGTTAAGAATCATGGTCTGTTCTGAAAAATCCGTATCAAGCTATAAACTTTTTGACTTGATTCGGACTGTAGCATTCTTCAGTTTAAATTCGCGTCTCCTCGCGCAATAGCCTTTCCAGGAGACGCGCGACATAGTTTACCACTGAAATCATCCGCGCATACTCAATTCGCATCGGGCCGACGACGCTCAGCGTGCCGACCGTTTCGCCCGCGCCGGTGCGGTAGGGCGCGGTAATCAGCGCGCACTGCTGCATCGAAGGGACGGCCAACTCGCTGCCGATGACAATCTGCACGTCGCCCGGCACGGCTTGATCTCGCGCGACGCATTCGTTCAGGATTTTAATGAGGCGTGATTTCTCTTCAAAGGTGCGAAACAGCGCGCGCATTCTCTCGGCGTCGGCAAACTCCGGCTTGGTCAGAATGTTCGACGCGCCGTCAACGTAAACTTCGCCCGTCTTCGACTCTTCGCCTTCCAGACTGCTCTCGCAGAGGAGCATCGCGTTTCTCAGCAGCTTGTCGTAAAGAGCTTTTTCCTCGCGCATCAATTCCAGAATCTCCGCGCGAATCGCCAGCAGGCTCTTGCCGCCGAACTGCGAGTTCAGATAACGAGCCGTTCGCTCAAGCTCGTCCTGGCTGAGCTTCTCGTCCATGCGGACGATCTTGTTATGAATGATGTTCGGCGCGGAGACGAGGACGACGAGGATGCGATTGTCGGCGAGCTGCACGAACTCTATGTGCTGCAAGCGGTCGTCGGCCAGAGAGGGCGAGACGACGATGCCGACGTTTTGTGAGAGCGCGGAGAGCAGGCGCGAGGTCTTTTCGAGCAGGCGGTCGGGAGCTTCCGTCTCGTAGTCCGCGACGCCGAGCAGTGAATTGATGGTCGCCAGATCGGCTTTCGACAAGCTCATGTCGCCGAGCATGTGGTCAACATAAAACCTGTAACCCTTGTCGGTCGGGATGCGCCCGGCGGAGGTGTGCGGCTGCTCGACGAGTCCTGCATCCTCAAGCTCGCCCATGACGTTGCGAATCGTCGCCGGACTCCAACCGGAAGCGTGCGCGAAGCGGTCGGACAAAGTGCGCGACCCGACCGGCTCGCCCGTCGCCAGATGCTCTTTGATAATCGCGGACAGAATCGCCTGCCCACGCGCGTCGGGCATATTCTGTGCGGTCTGTGAACCTGATAGGCGAGCGGTCATCATTTGAAATAGGATTCTCGAAGAAGATTTGGCGGCTCAAGCCCCGTCGCGCGCTTCCCGCGTGGTCTGTGCCAGGCCGCGCGAGGGTCATTAAATTGAATAACACTCCGGCTTCCAGCCTGTCAACAATTCATTACGCGTGAAAGCGGCTGCCAAATCATCCGTTTAGAAGTATACGAGATGCGCCGCAGCCTCGCAATCGGTTGGATGAAAGCCGAGCTATCAAGACCGCAGGCGCGCTCCGGTCGGGCGCGGCTATTCCGGCCTGTTGCTTACAGTTAAGCGGCCCCAGCACGCGGAAGCTTCCGCTCGTTCGGCTTAAGCTATTGATAAAACGGGATTTAAGCTTTGCCTGAAAACAGCCTCGCGCTCATCGTTTTTTGCGATGCACGGCGATTTTGAGTCCTCTCAATGGCTTAGCGACTCGCCGGCAGGAATAATTTGACTGCCGCACACTGCGCCTCGTAATATCCTTCTCGAATCAGTTGAGCTTTCCGGCTACGGCAGAGCGGGGACAATTTTCGCGGGTTTCGCCCGCTCACGGCTGACTCTTCCAGAGGCAGAGCATTTTCCTGTAAGTCATCGCAAACAGTTGTTGCTCAAGGTTTTTTTGTCTTATGCCGCAAACGCAAAATCATCTCGGCAAGCTCTTCGCGGACGCTTTCCGCCAGCTTGAGCCGCGCCGCGCAGTGCCTGAGATCGAGGTCAGGTTTTATCCTTACGCAGGGCTGCATCACACGATTCGCGTCCGTTCGGGGCGCGTCTACGTTCGCATCTCGGATATTTTCAAGAACGCGCCGGTGGCCGTTCACCGCGCTCTGGCCTTTATCCTCGTCGCCAAACTGCTCTCGCGCCGCACGCCCGACGTGCATGATCGCACCTATCGAGACTACGCTTATACGCCGCAAATCATGCGCGCCTCGGACATCGCGCGTCGCCGTCGCGGGCGCAAAGTCGTCTCGACGGCGCGAGGCCGCGCTTACGATTTGGAGAAGATGTTCGCGCGGCTCAACCGCAAGTTTTTCGATGACGGGCTTGAGAAGCCGACACTCACGTGGTCGCAGCGTCGCACGCGCCGCATCTTAGGCCATCACGACCCTGTGCATGAAACGATTGTGATTAGCAAGACGCTCGACGCGCGCGATGTGCCCGAATGGTTCGTCGAATATATTCTTTATCACGAGATGCTGCATATCAAGCATCCGGCGCGGCTGATTAACGGCAGACGCTATTATCACACCAACGCCTTTCGCACAGAGGAGCAACGCTTTCCCTATTACGAAGAGGCGCAGCAATGGCTCGACCGCGTCGTGCGCCAACACAGAGCCACGCGGGCGCGTGCCGCTTGAAGAAACAAATTTAGAGACAAATTTTCGGAACCGGCTCGCCCCGCGCGCGTGTTAACGTGCAGGTAGGTGGGCTCCTGCGAAAGAGAGCGAGTGTTTGAAGTTAAGCGCCGACGCGCTTTCTTCAAACACTCGCTCTTTATTTTTTCTTCAACTTAACGGTAGTTCGAGGTAAAGCCTTCAACCAGCCTGCGCGAGCAGGCGAGAGAGTGTAGCCCCACGCGTCAGCGTGGGGGACAGAGCAACGTCAGAGATAGAGCCTGCGTGAGCGGGCGACAGATGGCTTCACATGCGCCGCCTCTGCCGCCCGCTCACGCAGGCTCAACTCCTGCTGCCCGCCATATCCCCATGCTCACGCATGGGGCTAGACTCTCTCGCCTGCTGGCGCAGGCTCTTTGAGTCTCACAGCGTATGTCGAACGAGCGTTAAATAACGTCAGTTCGAGGTAAAGCTTTCAACCAGCCTGCGCGAGCAGGCGGTAAGAGTGTAGCCCCACGCGTCAGCGTGGGGAACAGATCAACGTCAGAGATTGAGCCTGCGTGAGCAGGCGATAGATGAGAGGCAACGGAATCATCTGTCGCCTGCTCACGCAGGCTCTTTGCATCTGATGTGCCCCTGTCCCCATGCTGACGCATGGGGCTACACTCTTACCGCCTGCTGGCGCAGGCTCTTGGAGTTTCCTTGCTTATCTCGAACTGACGTTAAGTTATCAGGGAGCAACTTTCATGGAGATGTCGCTCCATCCTCCCTGACCCTGACTGCCGATGGCTGCGGCGCGGAACCAGTAGCGCGTCCCGCTCGTGAGATTGGTCAACGTGGCTTTTGATTTAGTGGTTGCCAGTTGATGCGTCCACTTCGCTGCGGGCGGCGCGTCGGGGCTGCTCTCGACGACGTAGCTCTGTGCGTGCGGGACAGGATTCCAGCTCAGGTCAATCTCGCCTTCGCTGTCGCCGGACGTGGCGGTGAAGGCGGTCGGCACAGTCAGTTCGCCGCGTCCTGTTGAAGCCGCCTGCACATCCATTCCCGCGCTCGTAATCAAGGCTTCATCGCCGTTGCTGATGTTGTCCACGTAGCTGGCAAGCTGACGCAACAATCCTTTCAGATTATCCTCGTGCTGACTCTGAATAATCGTCTTGTTCTTAGATTCCATGCGCGCGGCATTGACCCCATCAGAGGCCGTCTGCAACGCTTTCGTCGCATCCGTGACCGTTGCCAGAGGCGGATTGGGAGTCGTAAAGTTTGGATTGCTCTTCATCGCGCCCGTAATCTGTTGAGCGAGAGCGATAAGTTCAGGAACGGAAAGCTGTTGGAGACTGAGCTTGATTTTCGTAGTCATGAGAAACCTCCGTAAGGCGTAGGTGGTTAAAGATGATGCGAGGGTTTCCGCTTGAGAAGACGACGCGGAGCATAATCCTTTAGGCCGGATTTAGCAAGAGCTAATTTTGGAGCAAAATCAGCCAATATCAGAGCAAAATCAGCTAACACAGGAGCAGTTTCAGCTAACACAGGAGCAAAATCAGCTCATTTTACTCCAAAATGGGCTGACACAGGAGCAAAATCAGCTGACATAGCTCCTATATCAGCTAACACAGGAACAAAATGAGCTGATTTTAGAGCAAAATGAGCTCATTTTGGAGTAAACTGACCTCCTGCCGGAACTGTGTGAGCTACTTTCGCTTGAAAAATGGGCGATTATCTGACGTAAGCCGCCGGAACGGGTTTGTCGCCGGCGACGCCGAATTGTACGGTCGCCTGAGTGCCCTGAAAGTCGTTATACAAACGCCAGTCGCCGTTGCTGAAAACTACTGTCTCCGCTCGTCCGTCGCCGTCGTAATCGGCAGGCGCGGGCGTAAAGTCGGCAGTTGCAGGCAGAAGCGAACTCCTGACTCCTTGCGGGAGATAAATGTACCATGCGCCACCTGCTGTGTGCATCGCCAAGTCGGTCTTTCCGTCGGCGTCGTAATCTGCCGCCACGAGATCGGTCGGAAACCCACCCGAAACGAAAACAGTGACCAGCAGTTGCCCGCTGGAGCTTGCCCGCACGTACCACGTTTGGTTGGACGTGCGGAAAACTGCTGCATCCGTTCTCCGGTCGCCGTCGAAATCTCCCAACACGGGTCTGTCGCCCGCAATCCCCCACGGCACAAAGGTAATGTTTCCGTTTGGATTGTTCGCCGAGCCGCGATAATAAAAGGAGCTTTGCTCGCCCGCTTGCGCGCCATTGCTATAGACCGCCAAATCATCTTTGCCGTCGCCGTCCCAATCGCTCGGCATGGGATCATCGCCAGCAAGTCCGAACACTTCAGAGCGGAAAGTGTTGTCCGAGCTGTTCAGAATGTAGAAGACTCCGTCCGCTCCGACTACACGCCACACGGCGAGGTCAGTCTTGAAGTCGCCGTCGTAATCTGCTGGCACAAGCTTGTCGTTCGCTCTTCCCCAGCGCATAACATGGGAACCGCTTTGCGAGCCGCGCAAGTACCATGCTCCCTCCGAAGGTCGGAACAGCGAAAGGTCTGCGCGCCCGTCGCCGTCGAAATCGAACTGTTTGAGGCGCGGGCGCGGCACTGGAGCAATGGGCTGCCACGCCGGATCAAAGCATCCCGAACCCGCGCCCCCGAAGACAATTCTCGTCTGGTTTGTGCCGTCCGTGTTCATGATATGAATTCCAGCTTCGCCGGTAGCTCCGTTTTTGGCAAACGCGATTTTGGTGTTGTCGGGCGACCACGCCGGGCCGGTGTCGTTGACGTTCCCCTGAGTGGGCATTGTCAGGCGCACTTCGTTTGTGCCGTCCACGTTAATCACATGAATTACGGTGGCAACCGTGCCGGATGGGAAGGTCGACGGTTCGCGTTTTGAAAAAGCGATCTTCAAGCCGTCAGGCGACCACGCAGGGGCATTGTCGGCTACATCGCTGGTGGCGACCTGTCGTTCGTTAGTGCCGTCGGCGTTGATGACCCAGATGTTACCGCCGCTCGAAAAGGCTAGCTTCGAGCCGTCGGACGACCAATCGGGCCTCATCGGCGTGGGCTGCGTAATGCCGTGAAAAGGGGCTTGATTCGAGCCGTCCGGGTTCATCGTCCAGATTTGCCCGCCGCTCTCGTAAGCGATCTTGCCCGTCACAGACCAAGACGGACTTCGCCCCCCAACCCCCAGATTAATTGGATTTGTGCCGTTGGCGTCCATCACCCAGATCGCGCCTCTTGAAAAAACGATTTTCGAGCCGTCGGGCGACCACGTCGGGTAGCCGTCAAACGCGAACCCCGGAGTTATACGGGTTTGTCTCGCACCGTCCGCGTTAGCGGTATAGATGTTTGTAAAGGTTCCCCCGATCATAGTTCTTGAAAACGTATAAGCCAACTTTACGACGATAAGATTTGCTTCCGGCTGCGCGGAACGGACGCGCCTTTCGACTGATTGAGCGGGAAATAAAAAGAAGAGGCCGATAAGTGAGAGACCTACGACCAACATCAAGCGGCGTGAAGACGACATCACAGCGAGAGGATAGTTCTTCATGGTTTCAACTCCTCATGAGGTAAGCCTTGCTTACGGTTGAGAACAAATCGCAGGGGGGTACTGCGGAACTGTCTTTGAGACGATTAAGTATACGTCAATTAGTTTGATTCGTGTAGATAATTACCCAGAGTTATAAGATGCGAAGTTGAGCGAAGCGCAGCCCGCAAAGTATCCACGCTCTAGTCAGCTATGCCCGCTCGTCTGTATAATCCGTCAGCTTTCTACTACGTCAGACTCAAACGGGAGAAGTAATCATGAGCGAAAGTGTTTTCAAAGGAGCGGAGATCGTCGGCACATCCGACCAGAGTTTCAGCCACGCCATCGAGGTCGCCATCGAGCGCGCACGCCAGACCCTTCGCAACCTCTCCTGGTTCGTCGTCAAAGAACAACGCGGCGGCTTGCAACAGGGACGCCTCGAATATCAAGTCACGCTCCGCGTCTATTTCAAATTAGAGGCGGGCGAAGGCGTTGACGATGACCACAACGGAACATAAACGGCTGCCCGCCAGCATTTTTGCCAGCCAGAATCGCGGGAGGCTGATCGACATCACGATTTTTCTGGTGAACATCTTTCTGATGCGGCTGCTCGTCAACCTGTTCCTGAATATCTCTCGACAGGCTTCCGCCGGGGATGCGTTCGCCGGAGTCGGACTGCTGCTCTTTTATCTGGGACTGCTCATCTTGCCCACAGTCGGCGCGATTCTGAAGCGTTGGCACTTTCATCAAAGAATCAAAAAGCAGGGGGCAGAGAAAAACGACGCGAACTGGCTGCCGCTCGGTTGTATCTTTCTCCCTTTCGCTTACCTGGCAGTGAATCTGTTCATCACCCTCGCCGTCAGCCTGACCCTGTTAGACCTTTTTCCCGACTCCGACTTGAGCGGCGCGTTTCTTCTGGTGGGAATCCCTTACAACATTTTTCAGACGGTGATCGTGTTCCGCTACTTTTCCCCGCCGAAGCGAAAGCCCAAATCCAGGTTTCTCCGCGACCCGCACTCCGAGGCGCTTGGCGACGCCTGCATTTTTCTGAACATGATCTTCTGCCAGATATTATTAGTCTGGGGCGCGATGACTTTTCCCGGTTTCCACGAAGGGAAATTTGTAGACAGGTTTATTCCTCTGACCGTCTTCGCGCTGCTGATGTATCTCACCGGGCGAATTTTCTTTCTGGCTGAGGACGTGCGTCACCGGCGAACATGGCTGACCATCTTGTTAGCCAACTCGGTGCTGATACTTCGCGTAGTCTTCAGCACGGCTTCCAACACGTTGTGAAAGCGGCGGCCTGCGAGATAACGAAAGACAAGCTCTCTTGCGCGGCTGGACAAATTGCGCCCCTGCCCGCTAGACTACGCGGTTTGTGGAAGCGGTCAGCTCGCGCTCTATCAGCGCGCAGATGAAACTTCCGCAGAGCGTAACTTTTATTTGATAACGGAGAATCACGTACACTTTTATGGCAATACCCGCAACACAGCTACGGCGCGGCATGGTCATCCTGTTTGAAGGAAAACTTTGTAAGGTCGTGGAGTTTCGCCACCACACGCCCGGCAACCTGCGCGCGATGGTGCAGACCAAGCTCAGAGACATTCGCACAGGCTCATCCTTCGAGCATCGCTTTCGCTCGGCGGATACCATCGAGCGCGCCTCGCTCGAACAGCATGACATGGAATATCTTTACTCGGACGGCTCGCAGCATCACTTCATGAACACGGAGAACTACGAGCAGATCGGCCTCAGCGAAGAAGACCTCGGCGACGCGACGCAGTGGCTCACGCCCGGCCTCAAGATTCAGGTCGAGTTTTACGAGGGCACGCCCCTCGGCGTCGAATTGCCCGCTTCGATGGAGTTGACCGTCGTGAGCACCGAGCCGACGATGAAGGGCGCGACCGTCTCGAACGTCAACAAGCCCGCGACGCTTGAGAACGGCGTCACGATACAGGTTCCGCCCTTCGTCAACGAAGGCGACCGCATCCGCGTCTCTCCTTCCGAAGGACGTTACATCGAACGCGCGAAATAAGTTCAAGGCTCAAGATTCAAAGTTCAAGGTTTAACGCTCATCCACTTTGAACCTTGAACTTTGAACCTTGAACCCTGAACTGTGTATCTTCTCTACAGCATCCTGCTCACGCTCGGCGTCGTCGTGCTGCTGCCGCGTTTTCTGCTTGACGCCCTGCGTCACGGCAAATATGTGGCGGGACTCGGCGAGCGGTTGGGCAAAGTCCCCGCGCTCGAACGGGACGGGCGTCCGGTCGTCTGGCTGCATTCGGTTTCGGTCGGAGAGACGCAGGCCGCGCGGCCTCTCGTTCAGGAGCTTCGCCAACGCTTTCCGAATTACAAGCTCGTCGTCTCGACCATCACGCTGACAGGCCAGAGAGTCGCACGCGAAGTCTTTCGCAATGAAGCCGCGCTCGTCTTCTACTTCCCTTTCGATTGGCGTTGGACTGTGCGCCGGACTCTGCGCGCGATCAATCCGGCGGTCGTCCTGATTATGGAGACGGAGTTGTGGCCGGGATTCCTGCGCGAGTGCCGGCGGCGCAAAATCAGAACGGCGATGGTCAACGGTCGGCTCTCGGAACGCTCATTCCGCCGCTATCGCCTGCTTCGCAGTTTCATCTCAAGAGTCGTCTGCGACCTCGACCTCGCGCTCATGCAGGCCGAAGCGGACGCCGCGCGAATCCGTGCGCTCGGCCTCGCGCCTGAGCGCGTCCAGGTCACAGGCAATATCAAGTTTGACGCCAGCGTGGACGCGAGCGAACAGGGTTTGACCGCAGAGCTTCGCGCGCGTTTTGCTCTCGGAAATGAGAGGCCGCTCATCGTCGCCGCCAGCACGCACGCGCCCGAAGAACGAATCGTCATCGAAGCGTTCAAGGAAGCGAGTAAAGCTTCCGCCGCACACGCTCCGAGACTGCTCATCGCCCCGCGCCATCCCGAACGATTCGCAGAGACAGCTTCCCTCTTAAACAATTCCGGCCTCACATGGTCACGCCGCTCTGCTGTTACAACGGCAAGTGATAAAGAGTGTGACGCGATCCTGCTCGACAGCATCGGAGAGCTTCGCGCAGTCTATCCTCTCGCGGAGATGGTTTTCGTCGGCGGCAGCATCGCTCCCGTTGGCGGGCATAATGTGCTTGAGCCTGCGGCGGCTGGAAAGTGTATCGTCACTGGCGCGCACACGTTCAACTTCGCAGCCATCATGCGCGTCTTCACCAAAGCCAACGCGCTCGTAGAGCTTCCGCCCGTGACGGACGACGAAGCAGTCGCCGCTCTCTCCACAGTCTTTTCGGAATTGCTCGCAGACAAAGAGCGTCGGCAGGAGCTTGCCGCCCGCGCGCTCTCAATCATGAAGCAGAATCGCGGCGCGACTGAAAGGACGGTTGAGATGCTCGGCGTGTTGATGGATGAGAAGTAAGCTGTATCAGAATAATTTTCACGCAAAGGCGCTGGTGGCGCAAAGGAAGAACGCTAAGAGGTTGAGTGCCACTTGAAGCTTGCGTGCTTTTCTTTGCGCCTTTGCGCCTTTGCGTGAGATTCTTTCTCGTACATGCCCATCCCTTCAAACATGCTGTTCTCTCCTTTGAGCGCGCTCTACGGCGCGGCGACGCGTGCGCGACTGATGCTCTATCGCGCGGGCGCGCTGCACACGGAAAAGATTGCGGCTCCCGTCATCAGCGTCGGCAACATCACTGCGGGCGGGACGGGCAAGACGCCGCTCGTCGCATGGCTCGCGCGTCGCGCGGCTGAGCTGGGAGAGAAAGTCTGCGTTCTCACGCGCGGTTACGGGCGCGCGGACGAGTCGAAGCAAGTGTTAGTCTCGGACGGCGCGCGGCTGCTCGCGGAAGCGAGGGAAGGCGGCGACGAGCCGCGTCTGCTGGCGGAGATGCTGTTGGGATTTGCGGCTGTCATCAGCAACGCAGACCGCGTGGCCGGGGCGCGATGGGCGTTGGAAAATTTGAAGAGCAGTCTTTTCATCCTCGACGACGGGTTTCAGCATTTAGCCATCGCGCGCGACTTGAATCTGGTCGCCATAGATGCGTCGAATCCCTGGGGCGGCGGGCGACTTTTGCCGCGCGGTCGCCTGCGTGAACCTCTCGACGGACTCAAACGCGCAGACGCTCTCGTCCTCACGCGCGCGAATCTAGTCTCAGACATCGACTCCATTCGCGCCGAAGCCGAACACACGAGCGGCGGGCGACCTCTCCTCGTCTCGCGCACACGCACGACGCGCGTGCGACGGCTCGCAGGTGAATTATTGGATAACGAGGCGGCTCTTGAAAATAAAACTCTGAAGAATGATAAAGAGGCTGTTTTCGCCGCCTCTCTGCCACAGCCCGTCGCGGCCTTCTGCGCTCTCGGCAATCCGCAAACCTTCTTCGCGCACCTCATCGAAGATGGACACACGCTCGCCCACACCAGGAGCTTCCGCGATCATCATGATTACACACAGAGCGACGTTGACGCGTTGACCCGTGAAGCAATTGAGCGCGGCGCGCAATCTCTGATAACGACGGCGAAGGACGCGGTCAAGCTCTGCGGCCTGCGGTTCGAGCTGCCGTGTTATGTGAATGAGATTGAGGTCAGCTTTGATGATGAGCCGAAAATGATTGAGCTGGTCAATCGAGTAATTCGAGGAAGAAGTAATTGAATTATTGATGTCTATATCTAAGGACTATCGCTCGAAGGCGATTGCGAAGCTGTCCCGCCGTTGCCTTGAGTTGTAGGCTTGGGCGTGGGCTTCTTCGTCGGCGAAGGCAAGGGCGGCGGCGGCGGCATCTCATCCCCCTCGGACTTTGTCGGAGTCGCGCGGGGCGGCGGCGGTGGCGGCTCGCTTCCCTGATTGCTGTTCTTGTTGCCGTTCGCGTTGCCCAAAGGCGGCGGATGATTGTCTCCCGAAGAATTATTATTCTGCTGCGCGTTATCGTTGCCGCCGGTATTTGTGTTATCAGGCACGGGCGGCAACTCGGAATTCTGATTCTGATTCGTCGTGCTCGACGTGTTCGTGTTGGCGTTCGAGTTGCCGGAAGTCACAGGCGTATTCGGCGCGATGCCCTGCTCGTTGCGTCCGTTCGGCGGCGGGGCTGGCTGCACAGGCTGGCCGTTCGGGTCTACTGTCAGAGGCGGCGTCTGCTGTTGGGTTGAGCTTTGCCTGCGACTCGTCAGAGCGTAAAGCACGCCCGCGATGACCAGCACTCCGGCCAGAGCGATGACCGCCATCTTCCATGAATTAGAGTTAGCCGGAGGAGGCGGAGGAGCGACGCTTTCATATTCCTCACGCGCCGTGACGACAGCCGGACTCGGACGCACGACGGTCGACTCGTCGTAATCATCCTCGACGGTTGTGCGCGGCGCTTCGTTGCTGCCGGTCGGGACGATGATGCGGTGCGTGTCGCGCTCAATCCTCTCAGTCGCTTCGCCCACGTTGGTTTCGGAAGCCACCTCTTTTTCAGCCGCGAGCGTCAGGCTCTCAGACAGTTCCCCTACCTTTTGAAAGCGGTCTTCGGGACGTTTCGCCAGGGCGTGCGCGACGACTTGCCCGACCTCTGCCGGCAGATCGCTCCGCTCGTCCAGAATATTCGGCGGCTCGTCCTGTAGATGCTTCATCATGATGGCCGTCGGCGATTCGCCCGTGAAGGGGACGTGTCCCGCGAGCATCTCGTACAAAATCACGCCGAGCGAGTAGATGTCCGAGCGCGAATCTATCTCGGACGCCTGCGAGCATTGTTCGGGCGACATGTACTGCGGCGTGCCGATGATGAGATTGGGCGCAGTCAGTTCGGGGTCTTGACCGGCAGGCTCTTGAATCTTGGCGATGCCGAAGTCCAAGACCTTCACCCAGTCTCCGCCGCCGACATCAATGAGCATGATGTTATCGCTCTTCAAGTCACGATGAACGACGTTCTCCGCGTGCGCGGCTTCAAGCGCGCCGCACACCTGCCGCATAATCTCCACCACGCGCGGCAAAGGCATGGGGCCTTCGCTTCTGACGATCTCTTTGAGCGTCCGGCCATTCAAAAATTCCATCACGAGAAAGACGACGCCGTCCTCGGCTTCGCCAAAGTCCGTGACGTTCAAGGCGTGCGGATGCGAGATGCGCGAAGCCGCTCTTGCTTCTCTCGAAAAGCGCGCGACGATGGTGTCGTCTGCGGCGAGAGCCGGATGCAGGACTTTGATGGCGACGGTCTTGTCCATCAAAATGTGCGTGGCGCGATAGACAGTGCCCATGCCGCCTTCGCTCAAAAATTCGTCAATCCGATATTTGTCTGCGAGCGTTTTTCCGATGAGGTCTGATTCTTTTTTGAGCACCGCGCCATCGGACGGGCACAAAGTGGTCGTGTCTTGATATTCCCTGCCACACTGAGGACATTTCTTCATCGGCCAAGTTCCGCCTCGCTCGCGCAAGTTTATAGGAGAGTATGCGTGAGCGTATCATATAAAAAGTAAAAAGGTAAAAGGTAAAAAGCAAAAGGAAGGCGGAAAGCGCGTGACGTTGAAAACGCACAGAAAAAAGGCTTGTCGAAGCTTTAAAGCTTCGACAAGCCTTTTCGACTTTTCCGGCTTCGAGCCTTAGCTCACCTTGACGATGGCGAACATAATCACCAGCGTGAAGATGACGAGCGTTTCGATAAATGCCAGACCGATGATCGCCAGAATCTGAATACGACCGCTCGCGCCCGGGTTGCGCGCCGCGCCTTCCGCCGCCGCCGCCGCGACGCGCGATTGACCGAGCGCGCCGAGTCCGGCGGCGATGGCGAAGCCGATGCCCGCAGCCATCTTCGCCCACTTGGCGACCGTGTTCGCGTTATCCGCAGCCACATCGCCCGCGCCCTGAGCCAGTGCCGGCGCGGCCAGCATCAGGATGCCGACGACTGTGAAGAAAGCCATTCTGAGTTTGCTCATGTTTGTCTCCTCGTATGAAGAAGCTTCTCGAAAGATTCGTCAAACGCGCAACGCGACGCAACGTGTTTATAATTTCGCCCGCGTCCGGTATTCGCCGCCCCTCTTACAACGGCGCGCCTGCGACGGCACGGCCTCACTCTCTTTCGCTTTCAAACTACCGAAAGCTTTTATTCAAACGTCTCGCGCGTTCGCTTACTTTTACCGTCCGAATAATTCAAAAAGCATCTCTCTCAAACCTTTGCGCTTCAACGTGCATGAGCGCGCTTGCTCATACCGCTCGAAAGCGCGGCCTCAAAAATTTTTCTCAAGTCAACACGGGCGCGATAATCTCGTCGCCGTCAATCTCGTGCCCGGTGCCCTCGCCGTGATCTTCGTGCGGCGCGTGCGACACCTCGCCGATGTAAATCATCGAGAGCAGGACGAAAATAAAAGTCTGCATCACAGCCGCGAAGACGCTCAAGATCATCAGGAACGCAGGGATGGCGATATACGTCAGAGGCGGATACAAGCCCGCGATGTTCGAGCCGACCTGCTCGTCCCCGAACAGGTTGCCGAAGAGACGCAGGCCGAGCGATAAAGGACGCACGGCGTTGCTGATAAGCTCGATGATGAACATCGCAGGCCCCATCACAAACAGGATGACTCCGCTAAAGTAATGCACGCCCGCGAAGTGGCCTAAGTGTCCGAGGATGCCGTTCTCTTTGACGCCGATGTAGTTGTAATAGACGAACGACGAGATGCCGAGCGCGAACGTGACGGAGGTCGAAGTCGTCGGCGGCAACAGGAACGGAATCAAGCCCATCAGGTTCGAGACGAGAATCAGAATCGCAAAGGTCGCCACGACCGGAAAATATTTCAAGCCGTGCGGCCCGACCACGTCCTGCAAGAGACCGCGTATCGCCAGGACTGAGACTTCGAGAGTCTGCTGACCGCCGCCCGGCTCGTCTTCCGAAAGCCTGCCCTTCAAGACCCAGACGATCAACACCGTAATCAGGCACGCGATGATGAACATGATCGTGTACCACGGAATCGCATTCTCAGGCGTGTACGGCCCGAAGACCGCCTCGGCGCTCGTCCCGAATTTGGCGAACAGCCAATCCCATCTCGGCTTCGTGTAAGCGATCTCGAAACGGTAAGCGTACTCGCCTAGATATTGATTGACCGCCTCGACTATCGCGGGAGTATGTTCCTCTGCGAAGAGCAAAAACATTGCCTAATGTCCCTCTCGATGAACGATGATATAAAAAATCTGCATGAAAGCTTCGAGGAGCGCGGCGACCACGAATGAGCACAAGCCTGCGAGCGTGGCGACGAGCGAGACCGCATCCAGCATGTAAGCCGCGATGACGATTGAAGTGACTACGAAATAGCGCAAGACGAAACGCGCGATTCCGAGTCGCGGGACGCCCGCGCCGTTCCCCAACGCAGCCGCGATTGACGTGCGCAGCCAGTGATGATTCAAGAGCGAGAGCATGCCGCCGAGCAGCAAGCCCGTCGTCACGCGCCACGGCCAGAACAGCATGCTTGTCAAAACGGCCACAGCCACCGCCACGCACATCCCGTAAAAGATGCGCCGCTCCATCGCCGCCGGATCATCGCGGGCTGTCAACACGCGCTCTCCTCACACAGTCAACCAATTCCGCTCATGACTGAACGGAAGATTTTACACGACGACCGCACGGGCTGTCGAGTTCACTTTGAACGATTTTTCACGAGACTCGTGAGATGAGCCTGATGAACTGGATGAAGCCGATAATCGTCCCCAATACGATGCCGCCGACCAGCAGCCACGGCCCCGTCTTGAGCCACCTGTCCAAAGCCCAACCCACAATCAGAAAGCTCACAATCGAAACCAGTATCGAGAAGACCGCGCCATACACAATCGCGCTCTTGCGATTCACTTCCTGCTCGTCACGATTAGACATAAAGATGTTCAAGGTTCAAAGTTTAAGGTTCAAGGTTCGCAGGATGATATTAACTTTGAACCTTAAACCTTGAACTTTGAACTACCATGAATTGCGCGTCAAATAATTTTTCGGCAGCTCATAAAGCAGCGCGCGGCGCGAGTGGCGCATGGAGTCGTGTATGAAGCAGACGTGCGTGCACCAGCACGCCTTGCCGCCGTCAATCGCGCGCAGTTCGGTCTGCCGTTCTTGCTCAGCCCAGAGCTTGCCGAAATCGAAATCGTAATCGGCGAGCGTCGCAAACTTTTCCCTCAGCTCGCAGGCTCTCACATCACCGTTGTAATCAATGACGGCGGTCGTCTCGCCAGCCGTGCAGGGGAAAGGCCAATCGCTCGCGCCCTTAAAGTTGGCGTGTTGCGTGCGATAGTGCGTCGCGATTGCGCCGACGTAGGCCACGTTTTTGACGAAACGTTTGCTCGCGTCATCTGCGGCAAACATCCGGTCGCCGTAGCGTTTGGTTAAAGCAGAGACGCGCGCGTACATCTCAGGCAAGATTTCCGGCGGGACTTGTTTGATCTCGTCTCCGACTTTGGTTTCGCCGCGCACGATGTTGAAGTATTGCCCGTCGAGTCGAAAGTTCTTCCACAAAAACTCGGAGAGCTTCTCAATCTCTGTGTAATTCTCGGCGCAGACGACCGTGTTGACGTTGAGGCGAAAGCGAGACGCGCACTTCTCTTTCAAGGGATAGAGCGAAGAGATGCAGTCCAGAGTCTTTTCCCAGTTGCCCGGCACGCCTCTAATTTCGTCGTGAGTCTGGCCGTAACCGTCGAGCGCGATGTTCAGATAGAGATCAATCGCGGGATGATTTTCGAGGGCGTGATTGACGACTTCAAACGTGCGCGCTTTGACGAGGCCGTTGGTCGGGATGATGATGCGCTTGACGCCGTTGTTGAGAATAAAAGTGTCAATCACCTGCGTCAGGTCTCGCCGCAGCATCGGCTCGCCGCCAGACAGCCAGAGGTCTGTGATGGGCGGCATCGTGTTTGAAATCTTCTCAAGCTGTTCAAGGGACAGGTCGCCCGGCTGGTTCAGCTCTTCATGATAAAAGCAGGTCTTGCAGAACGCATTGCAGCGCGACGTGACAAATAGAATCACCGTGCCGAGACGCTTTTCGCGTTTCGTCGAACGCAGAAGTTGGACAAGTTGTGTGGCTTTAGCTAACACGCTTTTAAGAGGGTTCAAGGTTCAAAGTTCAAGGTTAAAAGACAGACTCCATGTCTTAACCTTGAACTTTGAACCTTGAACTTTGAACCTGCTTTTCCATGATGACAGTTTCCGTCGGTGATTTCAATTCGTAGGTGATGCCGCGCCAGTTGATGCGACGCGAGAAGAGCGCGCAGACGGCGTTGTACAGATAGAGCGCGGACGCGAGCGGCCAGAGCGTCAGATGCGCGAGCGCGCCTTTAGTAAGCTCCGCATCATAAGCTTTTAACGGCAGACGGACGGCGCGCAGGCGCAGGGCGGCTTTGGCTGCTCCGAGTATGAAAATCAGGCTCAGGAGCATGAGCGGCAGCCAGTACGAGAGGCCGAGCGCGGCGCGCGTGATGACCAGCGCGAGGCCGCCGAAGAAGACGGAGACGAAGAGCAGGCTGCCCGCGAGGACTGCTTTCCAGAAATGCGGCGCGTAGACGCGCGTGATCTTTAGTTGCCGCGTAGTAAACTCCAAGAGCTCAAGCAAGCCGCAATCTTCAACCGACGCCGTGAGGCACGCGGGCACGAAATAGATGTCGAGCTTCGCGCGTCTGAGGGCGCGCATCAGAGCGAAATCGTCCGAGAGCGTGCCGCGCCACACGTCTCTCATCACAAGTTTTTCAAACGTCTCGCGGCGAATGGCGGTCGCGCCTCCCCAGCAAAAATTCCTGTCGCCGCGCTCGCCCAGGGCCGAAGCAATCGAAGCGTTCCACACCGCGCGCAGGTGCGAGCTAAAGCCGCCGCGCTCTGGAATGAACCAGCGATAGCCTGTCGCCGCTCCGACATTTTGACAATTCAGAGGCGAGATGAGCCAGCGCAGCCAATCAGCCGAGGGGCGCGCGTCCGTATCCGCGAAGATGAAGGCGAAGCTTTTCACATCGGCTTCAGCGACAGCCGCGAGCAGGTTGTGAACCTTCTGCCCGCTCCCGGTCGCCTCGCCCGCGATGACGAGACGAGAAGTAATGTGAGCTTGCTTCTCAAATTCACGGCGCGCTTCTTCGATGACGGCGATGGCCGGATCATCGGCTCTGTCAGTCACAAAAATAATTTCGTAGGCCGGAAAGCTTTGCCGGAAGAGCGCGGCGAGATTCTCTCTCAAACCTTGATCGAGGCCGCGACACGGCGCGATGAGAGAAACGAAGGGCGTGAAATTATTCGGCGGCTTCTCCATCTCGCGCCGCACATACGCGAGAAACCGCACGCCGCTCGCGAGCGACATCAAGCCCTGCCAGATAACGATGACCGCGAAGAAGTAAAAGACCCACATGGAAATCAAAGAATCTCGCGCAAAGGCGCAAAGGAAGAACGCAAAGACGCTGAATGCTGCTTGTTCCTTGCGTGCTTTTCTTTGCGCCTTTGCGGGAAACCGTCTTTTTCTTCTCCACGTTTGGAACTGACCCGCTTTTTACTACACCCTATTGTTTCATCAGATGTTGCGCGAGATTGATGAACGGCTGCGGGAAGATGCCGACGAGGATGATGCCGATGAGCGCGACGACGAGGGCGGTTTTGAGCGCGGGCGAGAGCGCGAGCGGGCGGTCGTCAGCGACTCGCTCGCCGATGTACATCACGCGGATGAAGCGCACGTAGTAATAGAAGGAGACGACCGTGTTGATAATCGCCCAGCCCGCGAGCCAGTAGTACCAGTTCTTGCCGTCGAGCTTGCCGCGTTGCAGGAGGCCGCCAATCAGAAACCACTTGCCCATAAAGCCGCCCGTCGCGGGCAGGCCGCCCAAGCTTAGCATGAAGACAGCCATCATAAAGGCCATGCCCGGAGCTTTCTGCGAGAGTCCGGCCATGTCTTCGACGTTGTCGCCGATGATGCCGCGCCGACGCAGGCTGATGATGATGCCGAACGCGCCCATGTTCATCAGCGTGTAGACGAAGAGATAAATAATGATTCCCTTGTAGCCCCACTCGTTGGCGGCTATCAGGCCGAGCAGCAAGTAGCCCGCGTTCGAGATCGAAGAATAGGCGAGCAGGCGTTTCGAGTTATCCTGCGTGACCGCGCCCCAGTTGCCGACCAGAATCGTAATCGCCGCGACGATGCCCAAGACCGGCGCCCAATCAACACGCATCCCGCCCAGTGCTTCGAGAAAGATGCGCGCGTAAAGAGCGAAGCTCGCGGCCTTTGAGCCGGTTGAGAGGAATGCTGTGACGGAGGTTGGCGCGCCTTCGTAAGCATCCGGTGCCCACATGTGAAAAGGGACTGCGCTGATTTTGAAAAAGAGTCCGGCGGCAAGGCTAATCATGCCGAGCAACAGCAATGGCCGCACGGAAGCGACCGCCGCTCCGGTCTCATCCGGCGCGGTGTTGATAATCTGGCCGATGCTCTGGCCGATCTCGCCGAGGTTGGTCGAGCCTGTGATGCCGTAGAGCAGTGACATGCCGTACAGCAAAATCCCCGAAGAGAACGCGCCGAGCAGAAAATATTTCATCGCGGCTTCGTTCGAGCGTTTCTCGCGTTTGGTGAAAGCGACGAGGACGTAGAACGTGAGCGCCATCAGTTCGAGGCTGATGTAAAGCACGATCAGGTCGTAGCCGCACGCGAGAAACAGCATCCCGATGGTCGCAAATAGAATGAGCGCGTAATACTCGCCGTGCTGCTCGCCCTCTATGTCCAGATAGCGCGTCGAGATGGCGACGGCGAGCGCGGCGGCGACGAGGAAAATCGCTTTGAAGAGAATCGCAAAGCCGTCAATCCGCACCATGCCGTAAAAGCCTTCGAGCGGCGTCAGGGCGGCGATGCTCCAAACTTTATACGTCCCGCCCATCTGCGCGAGCTGGATGTAAAGCGAGATAAAAGCGAGCGCGATGCCGCCGAGCGCGAGCTGCGCCGTAAGCTTGGTCTTCTTGTACGGCAGGATGACTTCCATCACGAGCGCGATGCACGCGCAGATGGTCAGAATCAATTCCGGCGCGATCAATTGCAGGTCGCTCGGATTGAAAAGACTGGTCGTGTTAGCTTGAAGAAGAAACATATTTTAGATTTTTGTACTTTGTGCTTTGCGCTTTGCAAGTGGCTCAGCATTGAGCCTATTTCTCAAGTTTGAAACTCACAAGCAAAGCACAAAGTACAAAGAGCAAAATTTACTTCGCCGCCGTCTCCGGCACTTGCTGTACGGGCGGCCCGCCCGGTATCGGATAGCTCGGGCGCACCTGTCTCACCACCGCGTTGACGGGCTGCTGGATGTAGTCCGTGAAAAACGTCGGGTAGACGCCGATCCAGATCGAGAGCACGACGAGCGGCAGCATGTATGCCCACTCGCGCCCGCTCATGTCTATCAGCTTTTCGTTCTTCGGATTCTCGATGTTGCCGAAGAACATGCGTTGATAGAGCCAGAGCATGTAACCCGCGTTCAGGATGATTCCGAGCGCAGCCCACGAAGCCCACAAAGGCTTGGCTTCAAAAGCTCCGCGCATGGCTAAAAATTCTGAGATGAAGACGCACAGGAGCGGCAATCCGATGGCCGTCATCGCCATCGCCAGAAAGACCGCCGCGTATCCCGGCATGACGTGCGAGAGGCCGCCGAACTCGGCTATGTTGCGCGTGTGCCGTCGCTCGTAAATGATGCCGACGAGCAGGAAGAGCGCGGCGGAATAGATACCGTGATTGACCATGTGCAAGACCGCGCCGTTGACTCCGTTCGGATTCAAAGAGAAGAGGCCGAGCATCACGACGCCCATCGAAGAGACGGACGAATACGCGACCAGCTTCTTCACGTCACCGTCCTTTTTGACGACGAAGTACATCGCCGCCAGCGCGCCGTAGATGATGCCGACGAGCGCGAGGAAGACCATCACGCTCCTCACGCCGAACGTCCCGAAGCCCGTCTGCCAACTCGTTTCATCAATCGAGGCTTTGGGAAACATCGGCAGGTTGAAACGGAAGAAGCCGTAAGTTCCGAGCTTGAGCAAAATGCCCGCGAGAATGACAGAGCCTGCGGTCGGAGCTTCGACGTGCGCGTCCGGCAGCCAGGTGTGAAACGGAAACATCGGGACTTTGATCGCAAAGCCGAGCGCGAAGGCGAAGAAAAGCAGTACCTGCATCGTGCCCATCGGCATCACAGAGCCTAACGACTGCATGTACATGATATTGAATGTGCCCGCGCCGCTTTTGGCCGCCGCCACCGCAGCATCGAGGAGCACGCGCGCCTCCCCGTTGGGAGCGATAGTCTTGAGCGTCGCTTCGCTTATCTGACCCGCCATCGTCGCGTCCTGCGTCAGGAAGTACATCTTCAACACGCCGAGCAGCATCACGACCGAGCCGACCAAAGTGTAGAGGAAAAATTTTATCGCCGCGTACAATCTTCTCTCGCCGCCCCAGATGCCGATCAGGAAATACATCGGCACGAGCGAGACTTCAAAGAAGAGATAGAAGAGAAACAAGTCCATCGAAGCGAAGACGCCGACCACTGCGGTCTGCAAGAGCAGGAGCAGAACGTAATATTCCTTCTCGCGCTTCTCGATATATTTCCAGGAGGAGAGGCAGGCGATGACGCCGAGCAGCGTCGTCAGCACAATGAGCAGCACCGCCACGCCGTCCGCGCCCATCTGGTAGCGTGCGCCGATAATCGGAATCCACGACTTATCTTCGAGAAACTGCATCCCGCCACGCGCGCGGTCGTAATTCAGCAGCAACAGCGAGCCTAAAAACGTCAACGCGAACCAAGCGGTCGTAAACTGCTTGATGAGCTTGGACTGCTCTTTCTTAAAGACCGCGAGAATGAACATCGCGCCCAGCGCGGGCAGCCATGTGATGATGGAAAGAAGATAAGGAAGTTTCATGATTTTTGTCTTTTGTACTTTGTTCTTTGTCTTTTGTTCTTTGTTCGTAATGCTCAAGCTTGAGCGATGAGCTTAATGTTGAGCCGCGTGCAAAGCACAAAGAACAAATTCCAAAGCACAGCTTTAAAAGATCGTCGCCCAGATGTCTTTGGCGAAAAAGACGGCGACGGCGATGACGAGGCCCAGCACCATCACGAGAGCGTAGTTCGCCGTCAAGCCCGTCTGCGCCGCGCGAATCAAAGGCGACATCAGGCTCTTGATAAATCCCGCAATCGTATTGACGAGTCCGTCCACCACGTACTTGTCTATCCCGCCCGTCAAGCGGCTCGCGCCGCGCGTCAAAGAGGCCACGCCGTTGACCGCGCCGTCCACGATGTCCGAGTCCACTTCATACACGCCGCGCGCGGCATCCATCGTCCGCCGCGTAAAGACCGCGCCGTATAATTCATCCACCCAATACTTGTGGTAGCTCGCGCGATAGAGCGGCGCGAGCCTCTTCGCCCAGATGTCCGGCAGGCGCGTGTCTTTGACATAGAAGAGCCAACCGAGAAACATGCCAAGTCCTGCCGCCAAAAGCGAGATGCCGATGAATAGAAACTCTGTGCCCTTTTCGCCGAGAGAATGCTCCACCGTGCGAGCCAGATTAAATCCCGTGTCGCCGTAAGCAGCGACCGCGCCGCCCTCTCCCGCTTCACTGCGCGCAGCCTCGCCCGCCGTTTCACCTTCCGGCTGATTGAACTCCTTCGTCTGTGGATTCCAGATGACCGGACTCAGCCACGTGACGATGTTCATGCGCCCGCCGACGTGCTTCCCGCCTGTGAACGCTGTGGTGATGCCGACGAAGCCGCCGATGACTGCGAGCACCGCCAGCACTGCGAGCGGAATCCACATCGAAGGCGGAGACTCATGCGGAACATGAGAGCCGTGCTCATGCGCGTCATGCACATGCACGCCAGTGTGTGAAGCATGCATGTCATGAGCGATACCGACGTGTTCGCCCGGCTCGTGATGCGGACGGTCGCCAGCCGAAAAAGTCTGTGCGTCGTGCGGCTTGCCGAACTCATCCACGCCATGCGCGTGCGCTTCGTCGGCTTCGTCTCCCGCCGAGACTTCTAAAAATCTCTCCTTACCCCAGAAGGTCATCGCCACGAGGCGCGTCATGTAAAAAGCGGTGCAGGTCGCGGCGATTGTCCCGACGAGCCAGATAATCCAGCCGTATGGAATGTAAGTCGTCGAGGCCGCGTTCCACAGAATCTCGTCCTTCGACCAGAAGCCGCTAAACGGAATGATGCCGCAGATGGCGAGCCAGCCCGCCAGAAAAGTCCAGTAAGTTTTGGGCATGTACTTCTTCAAGCCGCCCATGCGCCGCATGTCCTGCTCGTGATGCATGCCGTGTATCACGCTGCCCGCGCCGAGAAACATCAGGGCTTTGAAGAACGCGTGCGTCATCACGTGAAAGATGCCGATGGCGAACGCTCCGACGCCGCAAGCCATGAACATAAAGCCAAGCTGCGAGACGGTCGAATAAGCCAGAACTTTTTTAATATCGTTCTGCGTAATGCCGATGGTCGCGGCGAAGATGGCCGTCGCCGCTCCGACGATAGCGACGACCAGAAGCATCGTCTGCGAGTGCTGAAAAATAACGTTCGTCCGCGTCAGCATGTAGAGTCCGGCTGTGACCATCGTCGCCGCGTGAATCAGAGCGGAGACAGGAGTCGGCCCGGCCATCGCATCCGGCAGCCAGACGTAAAGCGGTATCTGCGCGCTCTTGCCGCACGCGCCGACGAAGAGGCCGAGCGCAAGCCAGCTCATAATGCCCCAGTGCCCCAAAGCTTCGATTGGATAACCGCTCGCCTGCGCCATCACGTTCGCATACTGCGTCGTGCCGAACGTGGCGATGACGCCAAAGACTGCGAGCGCGAAGCCGAAGTCCCCGATGCGATTCGTGATAAAAGCTTTGCGCGAAGCGTCGCCCGCTTCTTTGCGATCAAAGTAGTAACCGATTAAAAGATATGAGCAGAGACCGACGCCCTCCCACCCGACGAACATCATCAGGAAGTTTGATCCCATGACGAGGATCAGCATCATGAACATGAAGAGGCCGAGATACGCGAAGAAGCGATAAAAGCCCGCGTCGCCATGCATGTAGCCCGTCGCAAAGACGAAGATGCAAAGGCCCACGCCCGTCACAATGAGCATGAAAACGCCGGAGAGCGGGTCGAGCTGATAGCTCCATTCGATGTTGAGCGTCGCGCCGCGCCCCGTCAACTCGTTCGGCTGATTGTCCCGTTCTGCGCGCAGCCCTAAGCCCGGAGGGTCGCTCTCAGGAGTGGTGACGCTGGCGGCTTCACTCGCCACTCTTTCGCCGCTGAGAGTCGGTGTGCCTCTCCCAAACTCAGTCGCCCGCTCGCCGCCGCTTCTGGCGCGCGCGCGTTCGGGCGCGCCCTGCGTAATCTCCACCGCTCCGCCCGAAATCCAAGTGTACTTGAACGCGCCGTCCTCGCTCGTCACATACGGCTTCGGCCACTTCGCGTTGCCGCCGAAGCCGTATGAATAGACGGCGAGCAGGCTAATCACAAACGCGAGCGCGACCGAGCCGACCGCGATTGAGCCGATCAGCTTTTCCGAGAAGCGAAACCGCCGCCCGAGCAGCCCATTGATGGCTGCCCCCGCAAGCGGCAGAAGCGGAACGAGCCAGATGTATCTGTACATAAGCAGTTTTCAGTTTTCAGTTTTTAGTTTTCAGTGCAAGCAGATTTCTTAAAACTGAAAACTAAAAACTGAAAACTGTCTTTACCATTTCAGTAGATCAATCTCATCAACCCAGATCGTTTCCCGATTGCGATAGAGCGCGATGACGATGCCGAGGCCGATGGCGGCTTCGGCGGCGGCGACGACGATGATAAAGATCGTAAAGACCTGGCCGGCGATGGCGTTCATCTTGCCCGTGTCCTGCAAGTAACGAGAGAAGGCGATGAAGTTCAAGTTAGCTGCGTTCAAGATCAGCTCGATGGACATGAAGATGACGATGATGTTGCGCCTGGTGAGCACGCCCGCCACGCCGATGATAAAAAGCAGCGCGCCGATGACCAGAAACTTCGACAAGTCCGGCTGCTTCATGTTATCCCACACCTGCGCCCACTTGCCCGCTTCCTGCCACCACAAAATCATACCGGGATAAATTGCATTCATAAGTTTTTTTTAGTGACAGGTGATGAGTGATAAGAAAATCCGAATAGCTTGTCTCTTATCATTTATCACTCATCACTTATCACTAAGCTTTCCGGGTCAATATCATTTGCTGCGGCCTCCTGCTTGACTGTGCGCGCGAGCATGACAGAGCCTATGATGGCGACGAGCAGCAAGAGGCTGGCGATCTCAAACGCGAGGCTGCCGTAACGATAGAGGCTTGAGCCGACGTTTTCCGTGTCCCTGGTAATCTTCGTCGAGCCGGTGGCCGAAGTCTGCAAGCTCTGCTGTTGCGCGGCGCGAAGTTTTTCCGCCTGACTGATGGAGGCATCATCGCGTTTGCGCAGTCCGGTTAAGCCTTGATTGATGGCAAAGACCAGACCCAACGCCAACAGCAGCGAGAAAACGATGCTCGTCACGACCTGCGGCGTGCGATTGAAGATTTCCTCGCGCCCGCGCTCTTCCGCGCCGACGTTGACCAGCATGATGACGAACAGGAACAAGACCATCACGCCGCCGACGTAAACCAAGACCTGCACGCCCGCGATGAATTCCGCGCCGAGCAGCACGAAGAGCGCGGCCACAGACACCAGCGATGAGATCAGAAACAGCGCGCTATGCACGGCGTTGCGCGCCAGCACAGTCAACAACCCCGCCACCAACGCGGCTATCGCAAATATCCAGAAAAAGACGGCTTCCCAACCGGTCAGAACCATAGTTTTCAGTTTTCGGTTTTTAGTTTTCAGCCATAAAGTTTCAGCGCAGATGAACGACTGAAAACTAAAAACTGAAAACTAAAAACTGCTCTTATGCTTCGTACTTCACCGTCTCGCGTCCCTGCTCAAGCATCACGCGATCCCAGACAAAGCCCGCGCGCGAGTAGGTCGCCAGCTCGAAGTCCTGCGTCAGCTCCAGACAGTTCGTCGGGCAGGCTTCCTGACACAGAGCGCAGAACATGCAGCGAGAGGTATCAAAGATAAACTCGTCCAAAACTTTTTTCTTGCGCGCCTTGCCCGCGACCATAATCTCGATGTCCATCGGGATGACATCAATGCAGTCTTCTGGACAGGCGAGCGCGCAGAGGTTGCAAGCGATGCAGAGAGTATCGTGAGTCTCAGGGTCCATGTTGAGACGCGGCGCGCCGTGAAAGCGCGGCGCGACTTCGGGTCGCACCTTCGGATACTGCTCCGTATAGATGCCGCGCCCCGCGACCGCATCCTTGTCCGTAATCGCGCCGATGTTGTACTTCAACGTCAACCCCAGGCCCTTCAACAAGTCAAACATAAAAAAGCGTTTGACCTTCTCCATAAACGTCGGCTGCGGAATATTTACTGCTGGCATAAACTCTCCTACTGCTTTTCAATCCCAAATCTGAAATCTCAAATTGATTTTATGATTCCTGCGTGGCCGTGCTCGCGGGCGCGACCGCAGGCTTGCCTTTGGGCACGTCTTTTACAAGGCGAATGTTTCGACGCTGCCCTTTCAAATTGAAATCGCGCGAACGCCAGTTAATCGTCGAGAGCACTCCGGCTGTGACGAGCAATCCGAGAAAACCGAAGGCGACCATGATGGCTTTCCCGCTCGGCGTTAAGTTTAATCCCTGCGAGACCGATTCGATAGTCTTCATCCCGCGCCAACCGTCGAGCGCCTGCACTGTGAAAATCGAGAGGGCAGTCCACACGATATTCGTCAGCGCAGCCGGAATCAGCCACTTCCACCCCAAATCCATCAACTGATCGTAACGATAACGCGGAAACGTCCAACGCAGCCAGAAATAGACGTACAGCAATACCGCCATCTTCACCAGAAAAGCGATGAGGCAGATGATGACGTAAAGGCCGTGATAGAGTTGCGCTCCGTCGGGATTTCCGTTCATCAGAGCCGCCTGATGGTAAGCTTCCGTCCAACGATAAATGAACGGCACGTACCACCCGCCCAAAAACACAGCCGTCGCCACCGCCGCGACGACGACCATCGCCGCGTACTCAGCCATGAAGAAGAGCGACCAACGCATCCCCGAATATTCAGTGTGAAAGCCCGCGACCAATTCCGACTCCGCTTCCGGCAAATCGAACGGCGCGCGATTGTTCTCCGCGATACCGCTAATCAAAAAAGTGATAAAGGCGAGCGGTTGATAAAAGATATAAGGCAGAGGTCCGTCAACCGCCTGTGCGTTGACGATGCCTGACAAGCTTAGCGTCCGCGCGAACATCAGCGCGCCGATGAGCGACAAGCCCATCGCCACTTCATACGAAACCATCTGCGCCGAAGAACGCAGGCCGCCCATCAGTGAATATTTCGAGTTCGATGACCAGCCCGCCAGAATCAACGCGAGCACACCGATGCTCGAAATCGAGAGCACTAACAGCAGGCCGATATTCACGTCCGTAATCACGCCCCAACTCGGCGCAAACGGAATCACGGCGAAGACGATGAAGGCGGCGGCGACAGAGATGTACGGCGCAAACTTGAAGATATACGGGTCTGCTTTATCCGGCAGCACGTCCTCTTTCGTCAAGAGCTTGATGGCGTCCGCAATCGGCTGCAACAAGCCCCACTTGCCGACACGCATCGGACCCAGACGAGCCTGCATGAAAGCGGAAATCTTCCGCTCGGCATAGGTCGCATACAAAGCCCAGAACGCGACTCCGGTGACGACCGCGCCGATCTGTATGAAAGGCCAGATGAAGTAGTTGATCGTCTCCTGACTGAACCACTTCAGCAAGAGGCTGTCTATAAAATTTGGCGCAAAGAGTGCGAGCATCCTTTTTTATCTCTGCTTAAAAATCGATCTCGAACACGGTCTGATGCGTGACCCTGAGGTCAACCAATTCCCAATCGTCGTCGAGCGTCCCGCTCCTGTCCACCACCAGATACGAAGACCAATCTTGAACCGGAAACGGCGGCGTGTGCCAAGTCCCCTTGTGATACGCGTAAGGAAGTCGCCCGCTCACATGAAACGCCGCGATCCGTTCAATCTCAGGCGCGTCCAACTCGTTCGGCGGAGCGACGGCGATGATTGATTCCGACGAAGCGAGCGGCGAAAAGACCTGCATCGTTAGCCTGTGCCGCGCCATAAACTCAAAGCCGAACGGCCTGCGCTCTGAGGTCGCGCCCGTCAAGCTCGGAGCGCCCTTCCCTAAATCAATCTCCACCGAACCGCGACTGTCAATCAAAATTCCATACGGCGCAAACGCCTCGCGCGTCATCGGCTGGATTTTGAGATGAACGACTTTCATAGTTTTCAGTTTTTAGTTTCCAGTTTTCAGAAAGAACTATCGAGCCGCGAACTAAGAACTAAAAACTAAAAACTGAAAACTGAAAACTATCTATCAATTTCACCAAGCACGATGTCGAGCGTTCCGATAATCGCCACGACATCCGCGACCAGGTGGCCGAGGCACATCTGCCTCAGAGCCTGCAAGTTGATGAAGCATGGCGGCCTCACGCGGACGCGCGCGGGGCTGGCCGTGCCGTCCGAGACCAGGTAACAACCGATTTCGCCCTTCGGTCCTTCGATGGAATGATAATAATCGCCTGCGGGCGGCTTGATAATCTTCGGGACTTTGGCGTTGACGGGGCCGTCCGGCAGCTTATCAATCCCCTGCTGAATAATGCGACGCGACTGCTTCATCTCTTCGAGGCGCACGAGGTAACGATCATAGGTGTCGCCGTTCTCACCGACCGGAATGTCGAAATCCATATCGGCATAGGCGGCATACGGACGCGTCTTGCGTATGTCCCACGCGACGCCAGAGCCGCGCAAGGCCGGGCCGGAAAGCCCGATGGCAATCGCGTCTTCGGCGGAGATGACGCCGACTCCAACCGTGCGTCCGAGCCAGATGCGATTCTCCGAAAGCAGAGTCTCGTACTCGTCTATCCGTTTCGGAAAATTGTTGACGAACTGCTGCACGTCTTTTTGAAAGCCGTCGTAAGCGTCGTTCGGCATTCCGCCGATGCGCCACGCGTGACAAGTGAGGCGCGCGCCGAACTGTCGCTCGAAAATTTTCAGAATCTCCTCGCGCTCTCTCAAGGCCCACAACAAGACTGTGAAAGAGCCTATGTCGAGGCCGTGCGTGGCGAGCCAGAGCAGGTGCGAGGCGATGCGATTCAGCTCCGTCAAGATCGTGCGGAGGTAATGAGCGCGCGGCGGAACGTCCAGGCCCATCATCTGCTCGACCGTCTCGACCCAGACGAGGCCGTTCGAGACCGCCGCGATGTAATCGAGCCTGTCCCAGTAAGGCGCGATCATCGGATACTGGCGACTCTCCGCAATCTTCTCCATCCCTCGATGCAGAAAGCCGATGTCGCAATCCAGATCAATCACCGTCTCGCCGTCGAGGCGCAGGATGACGCGCAACACTCCATGTGTTGAGGGGTGCTGCGGCCCCATGTTCAAGACCATTTCGGGGCTGTCGAGCAGCGTCTCACGCGTGGTGGCGATTTCTACTTGATGCATAAACGGATTTCAGATTTGAGATTTGAAATCTCAGATTTCATGTCTCAGCTTCGGCTGATGTTGGAAGATAGCAACCGGAGATGTCGTGATTTCCGAGCACGAAACCGATCTCCTGCGCTTCGCCGCTTCTCTTCTTCGCCAGCAACTTATAGATGATGGCCTGCGCCGCGCTCGCCTTGTTCCAAATATTGCGCGGGGTCATCGTTTCCGTCACGACGAAGCCCGCAGCCGCAGCCGCCTCGTTCGTCTCGAAAACTTTCGCTCCGTAATGTGTTGCCAACTCTTTCGGAGTCATAAAATAGAATTCAGGACTCAGGATTCAGGACTCAGAATGAAAGGCAAGCTGTTTTTATTCTGACTCCTGAGTCCTGTGTTCTGACTCCTTCATTTATCCTTCGGCATCACTTCTTTGCCTGCGCGGAAAATCTCGCGCACTTTTCGCTCTTCGGGCATGGAGAGAACCTCTAAACCATAAGCGCGGCGTTGCTCAAGCTGCTCGCGTTGGACTTCGGTGAACTCCGGCAAGTGCGTGGTCGTCCAGTTGTTCTCCATGAATTCGAGCGGATATTCTTTGCGAAGCGGATGGCCTTCCCAGTCGGGCGGCAAAAGGATGCGGCGCAAGTCCGGGTGATTGTGAAACGTGACGCCGAAGAGATCGTAAACCTCGCGCTCCATCCAGTTTGCGGCAGGCCACACGCCCGTCACGCTCTCGATGCCTTCGTCTTCACTGACCGCCGCCTTCAAACGTACGCGCTCGTTCGCGCTGATTGAATAAAGATTGTAGATCATCTCGAAGGGCGCGTCGGCGCGGTCGGGGAAATGCACGCAGGTCACGTCCGCCAGATAATTGAAGGGCGTCTTGGCGTCACGTCGTAAAAAGTTGCAGACGGCGACGATGCTCGACGGCGCGACGCGAACTGAAAGCTGACCGATGAACTCTGACGCTTCGATGATCGCCTCCGCGAAATGCTGGCGCAGCTTTTCGACGAGTGGATGCGTCGCGGCATCAGTCGGCTTCGGTCCTTCGTCTTTTTTCTTGACGGGAGCTTTCGGCGCGGCTGCTGTGGGTTGCGCGGGAGCGAGCTTGTCGCCTGCGGCCTGCTTGGCGGCTGCGGCGCGCGCCTTTGCTTCGGCAATCTTCGCGGCCTTCTCTGCGTCGGACTGTGAAGGCTGCTTGAGCGGGTCGCCAACCGCAGGCGACGCGCCGCCGGGCGGCTGCGCTGCTGTACTTTCAACCGTTGGAGTCTGATTTTTTGACGGGTCGCCGGACGAAGCCGGAACGGTCGTGCCGCTCGCGGAGCTGCCCGAAGGAGCTTTGCCCGTCAGAGCAGCCTGACTTTCGGAAGTCGGCGGCGGAGCGTCTGTCGTCGGTGCGGGAAGGTCGCCCGCGTCTTTGCTCTCAAAGCCGGGGCTGGGGCTTTTGTCGTCTGTGCGTGGGCGTGCGGGAGCGCGCGGCTCATCGCTCGCGCTCTCGTCAGTCGAAGGAGGAGGCGACTGCGGCTCTTTGGTTTCGTCTGCCATCTAAAGGTCTTTGCGCTTACACCCTGCCCGAAACCCTGCGCGCGCGGTTTTGACAGACCGCCACCGCGCAGAGAAGTTTCCCTGTTTGTCTAAATGCAAAAGTACGAAAGGACGGCCACGTGCGTTGTAACATGCGTTTTGCGCGCTTGTCAACAACTTCAAAAATGTAGCAGCGTCAGGCTTCAAAGGCGCATCAAACTTGACTCTGCGACGCTTGAAAACGTATCATAGATTGTTTCAAGTGAGACGCAGATTGTCGTCTATAGACCAGAAGGAAGCAAAAGGAATCATGAAGCAAGGAATCCATCCCGAATATCACGAAATCAAAGTGCAGTGCGCCTGCGGCGAGACTTTTACGACGCGCTCGACGCGTAAAGACGAGCTGCATGTGGAAATCTGCTCGGCGTGCCACCCGTTCTTTACGGGCAAGCAAAAGCTCGTAGACACGGCTGGACGCGTCGACCGTTTCAACAAACGCTACGCCAAGAAACAGGCCGAAGCCGAGCCTGCGACGGAAGCTGCGCCCGCGCAGTAAAGTTAGCGAAATCGAACGAGCGCAATACAACGCAAATGTATTTGAACGCGCCGCAACATTAGCATCAACCAAACCTGAACGCCGACGCTCACGTCCGGTCGCTCTTCGTGTATGATTAAACGAGGGGGCGACCGACACAGAGGTCGGCGTTGCTCTATTCAAGCAGCACTTTCATGTAAAGGAATTCAAAACCGTGAGCACTAATGAAAGAGATTTGATCGTCGGCGGGCAAGCCGTCATCGAGGGCGTGATGATGCGAACGCCGAACGCTTACGCCATCGCCGTGCGCAAAGCCGATGGCACGATTGTCAACACCGCCGCCGCGCTGCCGAAATGGAGCGACAAGCATCCGCTTTTGAAGCTGCCGATCTTGCGCGGCGGTGCTGTGCTCGTGCAATCAATGGGACTCGGCATCAAGGCTCTGAACTTTTCGGCCAACGAAGCCTTCGCCGACACGGAGCAGGCCACAGAGAAAGAGGTTCAAGTCGCTTTGACGCCCGCCGTCATCGAAGGCGAAGGAGACTTCGCGGGCATCACCGGAGCCGTGCCCGGCCTGATTCCGATTCCGACCGAAAGACGCGCCAGAGACGAGATGAAAAAGGGCGGCACGTCAGCCGCCGCAGGCTCTATCGTCTTCGCGCTCTTTTTCAACGTGCTGCTCTTCATCGTCGCGCCGCTCCTCTTGACGAACGCGATCTTCATCGCCGCAGGGTGGGCCAACACGCCGACTGAGGCCGCGAGCGCGCAACAGCAAACAGGGTCGCGCGCCGCAACAGCGACGGATGAAAGCAATGCTGTCAAGAATGTTCCGGCGGTTGATGAAGCCTGGTACGCGCGCACATGGAAAAGCGTCCGCACTTATTTGCGCCCCGTGCGTCCGTCAGTCTCTTTTAATCTGATTGACGGCTTGATACGCATGTCGTTCTTTCTGATTATGATCTTCAGCTTCTCGCTTTTGAAGGACATCCGGCGCGTCTTTGAATATCACGGCGCGGAGCACAAGACCGTCTTCACCTGGGAAGCGGGCTTGCCTTTGACGGTCGAGAACGCGCGCCCGCAGCCGCGCCAGCATCCGCGTTGCGGGACGAGTTTTCTGATGGTCGTGATGCTGGTTTCAATCGTGCTCTTTTCGATCATCAAGTTCGATTCGCTCATCTACAATATGCTCGTGCGAATCGCTCTGATTCCGCTCGTCGCCGGAGTCTCGTATGAGATCATTCGCCTCTCCGCGAAAAAAGAGGGCGGCTTTATTTTCAAACTGATTACGCTGCCGGGCGTCTGGCTGCAAAACATCACGACCAAAGAGCCTGACGATCAGCAGTTGGAAGTTGCGATAGAGGCTTTGAAAGAATCGCTCAAGCTTGAGCCACAACCCGAAGAAGCGGCGGCCACTCCGCTCGCCTGATTGACCTGATTGAAGGGAGGCATGCCATGAGCACGACAGTTCAAACGATGACGGCTGACGAGCTTTTCGTGATGCCGGAGGACGGCTTTCTCTATGAACTCGTGAAGGGAGAATTAAGAAAGATGTCACCGCCGGGAAGCGAGCACGGCATGCTCGTCGCCAGATTGACCATCGCACTTGGAAGTCACGTCGAGGCACATGATCTTGGTGTGACCTTTGGCGCAGAGACGGGCTTCAAGCTGGCGAGCAACCCTGACACCGTGCTTGCGCCTGACTTCGCGTTCATCAGCAATGAGCGAATTCCTGAGACAGGCATTCCCGTTGCGTATTGGCCGGGCGGCCCTGACCTGGCGGTTGAAGTAATCTCGCCCGGCAATAGTCGCCGCGAGATGGAAGAGAAAATCAGAGAGTACTTCGCGGCAGGCGTTCGCATGGTCTGGATGGTCTATCCGAAGCGTCGCACTGTCACCGTTCATCGCGCAGGAATTGAAGCGGTCACGCTGACAGAAACCGATGCGCTCGATGGACAGGACGTAGTGCCCGGCTTTCGATACAGCATTGCCAAACTGTTTGCTGCCAGAAACAAGTAAATCAAAATCAAAATATAAATTATGCTCGATAGATTAGAACAAATTGTCACACACTATGAAGAGCTGACCGAACAGCTCTCTTCGAGGGATTCATTCCCGGATCAAGCTGCTTACACGAAGGCCGCGAAGCAGCATCGGAGTCTCGGCGAAGTCGTGGAAAAATACCGCGAGTGGAAAGCTTTAAATGACCAGTTGACGGGCGCGCGCGAACTGCTCGACACAGCCGACGACGAAGAGATGCGCGAGCTGGCTCGCGTTGAGATTGACACTTTGCAGGCGCGGCTTGAGCAGTGCGACGCGGACTTGAAGCTGCTTCTGATTCCGTCAGACCCGAATGATGAGAAGAACGTCATCCTGGAGATTCGCGCGGGAACGGGCGGCGACGAGGCATCGCTCTTTGCAGCCGAGATGCTCAGGATGTACGCGCGTTACGCCGAGCGGCAGGGGTGGCGCATGGAGATTATGGACGCTTCGGAATCCGGCATCGGCGGCGTCAAGGAAGCCATCGCTTTGATCGAAGGCGACAAGGTTTACTCGAAGCTCAAACACGAATCCGGCGTTCATCGCGTCCAGCGCGTTCCGCAGACTGAGACGAGCGGGCGCATACACACCTCCGCCGTCACCGTCGCGGTGCTGCCCGAAGCCGAAGAGGTTGACGTGAAGATTGACCAGAAGGATTTACGCATAGACACCTTCTGCTCTTCGGGGCCGGGCGGCCAGTCTGTGAACACGACCTACTCGGCGGTTCGCATCACGCATCTTCCGACCAACACGGTCGTCTCGATGCAGGACGAGAAATCGCAGATCAAGAATCGTGAGAAGGCGATGAGAGTCCTGCGTGCGCGCCTTCAGGAATTGGAAGAGCAGAAGCAGCACGAAGCCCTCGCCTCCGAACGCCGCTCGATGGTCGGCTCAGGCGACCGCTCGGAAAAGATTCGCACTTACAACTTTAAAGATAACCGCGTCTCAGACCATCGCATCGGCCTGACCATTCATCAACTAAACCTCGTCATGGAAGGTGCGCTCGACGAAATCATCAACGCCCTCACGACACATTACCAGGCAGAAAAGCTGAAGGCCGAAGCAGTCGCGGCGTAAAAGCAGTGACGAGTGATGAGTGACGAGTAATGAGTTAAAGACAACAGCTTGTCTCTCATCACTCATCACTCATGACCCATCACTTTTTTACTATGTCTGAAACGACAAGATTGCTTCTAATCCGTCATGGTCAATCCGAGGGCAACGCGGAGGGGCGTTTTGGCGGACACACGGCGACGCCGCTCTCGGAGCGCGGGCGGCGTGAAGCGGACGCGACGGCGCGTGCGCTCGCGCCGGAAAAGTTCAACGCGATTTATTCGTCAGACTTGCCGCGCGCAGTGGCGACGGCGACGCCGCTCGCGCAGCTCACAGGGCTTGAGGTCTTATCGACAGAGGCTTTTCGTGAACGCAGCGTCGGCGTGATGGAAGGCTTGTCTTTTGAAGAGGCCGCCGCACAGCATCCTGAACAATATGCGGCGTTGCTTAGGAGAGATTTCGAGCACGTAATTTTAGGCGGCGAGAGCTATCGCCAGATGCTCGACCGCGCCTCACGCGAGCTAGACCGGATCATCGCCGCGCACAAAGGCGGGCGCGTCGCCATCTTCACGCACACCGGCACGATCTGCATTCTCACACTGCATCTGATGGGCGCACTCGACGCGCCGGAGTTGAAACCAGTCTGGATTAGCACGGCCAACTGCGGCATCTCACGAATTGACCTGCGCACAGACGGCTTTGTCCGCGTGCTCGCCATCAACGACACGCGCCACCTCTCCGGCCTGTAGCGTATTCAACGACGAATCGCGCAGCTCGCGCTCTCGATGATCGAAAGATGTGTCAACTCATCGCGCGGGCAGCGGCTTCTTAAACGCGGCGGCTGACCGGCTCATTTTTCCAGGCTTCAAGCTCCTTGATATATTCCGGGTCTAGCTGCTGCGTCCTCGCCGCGTCCAGCACCAGGGATAAGGATTCTGTATTCGGTTTGAGTCCTTCGGAGGTTGATTCCGCGACATAGACGTGCGCTTTCATCTTTTTGTTACCGACCTTCACCTCTACATCCGGCTTTCGTTTGTAACCGACTTCGGAGTAGTCAATAATCTCCATTGCATCCTTCGGGAGTTGATATAAGATTCCTTCGACCTTTCCGCCGGGTGTTTCCACGATGTTGGGCATCCCTTCCGCATTCGGTCCCTCACGATCCGGCTTGTTAAAAGCGAGGCGGTAGTTTTCGAGGACGCATTTTTGGGGCTTCGTCAAGGCCGGGAATTGGGTCTCCTCAACCTCCCAGCCCAGCCGTGTGAGCAACTTCTGCTCGGACATATTCGAGCCGTAGGCGAAATAGCTCTGATTTTTGGTGCCGATGAACGGGAGCGCGGAGAGCGGATTCGATTCCTCCACCGAGAAGAGATTTTTCTTCTTGCCATCCTTTTCCTTTGACGGGTCGATTTTCCAGTCATCCGAAGCATTGTCGAAGAGTTCAGAGACAAAATCTTCGCCCATCGCGTTCATGAGGACAAAGCCCAACTGGTAGGATTTGAGCTGCACGTCCGCCACCTCTTCCTTGAGCTTCATTATCTCAGCCTGACATAAAGTTTTGGCTTTAGGATCCCACGCCTGCGGCGCCCGAAGCATGGTTAAGCTATGTTCATAGACCTTCTCGAAATGAATATTACCCATCTTTGTTTTGATGAATGAGATTCTTGAGCGCGCCCGGACGCGATCAATCGCGGCTTCCATAAAGCGAAAGTAAATCTTGATGATTTGTTCGGGGCCGAATGAGATGTCTTCTTCGCCGGATTTGATATTGAACAGCTTGGAGCGCATCACCAACATTGAACCGAGCCCGGCAGCCAGCACCAGCTTCAACTGGTCTGCCGGGGTGTTGCTGGCAACTCCGAAGATGTAGAGCACGTACAGCGCGAAGGCCGCAATCAACCCATTCAACGTGTGATAGATCACCGCATGCGGCGTCTTGAGCGACTTGATGGGCTCATCATTAAACTTGCTGATGATTTCGGCGAAAGCGGTCAGCATGCCCAACACGAAGGCATAGAAGTAGAGCAGATCGCCTATCGCCCGCGCTCCGAATAAAGCCAGCAGGGGCACGACGAAATACCAGATATGCCAGCCTATCTTCTGGGCTACTCCCATCAGAACGAAGAACAGCATGATGCCTAAGAAGATAGCGCCGCTAGGATGTGCCTGCACCCATGTGATTAACGATTGGAGATTCATGAGGTTGTCCTCCGGTTGTAGTTTGTTGCCTGACTAAGAGACGGCGGTTGAGCGAATCGCGGGAAAGAAAGCCTGCTAAATAAGCGCCGAGAGCTTACTCTGATAAGGTTGGAAACTCAACAACTATTTTGAGCGGGCAAGAACGCGCCGCTTTTATGCGCCGATGCAGCTGACATGGCGCGACGGCTATTTCATGATAGCCGTCACAGCCTCTTCGGCTTCACGGTCGAGAGGCGAAAGCTCTTGCAGCTCGTCATCGCCTTCGAGCTGGCGGCGGCGATGGACCGTGCCGTCCGATTCAAAGATATAGGCCGACGGATGTTCGCGCATGATGATGTCTTGGAGGCGCATCAGGCCATAGAGCAGGGCTTCGGGACGCGGCGGGCAGCCGGGGATGTAAACGTCCACCGGGATGCA
The DNA here is from genome assembly GCA_036403295.1 of Pyrinomonadaceae bacterium. GTDB lineage: Bacteria > Acidobacteriota > Blastocatellia > Pyrinomonadales > Pyrinomonadaceae > JACMLC01. The sequence continues at coordinate 62,326 of DASWRG010000058.1, read as the reverse complement.
GCGATCAACGCCTTGCATGGTGGAATAAGAATCGAACGGCCCGCCGGTCGAAGCGCACGCGCCCATCGCTATCGCCCATTTCGGCTCGGGCATCTGCTCGTAAACTCTGCGGACGACCGGCCCCATCTTCAAGGTCACAGTGCCCGCGATGATAATCAGGTCGCTCTGTCGGGGCGACGGGCGAAAGACTCCCGCGCCGAAACGGTCTATGTCAAAGCGTCCCGCGCCGGTCGCAATCATCTCAATCGCGCAACAGGCGAGGCCGAACGTCATCGGCCACAGCGCGGACTTGCGCGCCCAGTTGACCACAGGCGCGCCCACATCCATCGCCTTCGCGCCCAAACTGCGCCGCACAGAGTTGATGATCGAATCAACCGTCGTTAAGACAAATCCTTCTTCGTGTTCAGCCATAATCAGTTTTCAGTTTTCAGTTTTTAGTTTTTAGTTCGTGCTGAAAACTAAAAACTGAAAACTGCGTTAAGCCCATTCCAGCGCGCCTTTGCGCCAAGCGTAGTAGTAGCCGACGATCAGGATGCCGATGAAGACGAACATCTCTATCAAGGCGAATTTGGTGAAAGTGAAATCGTCGCCCATGAAGATAATCGCCCACGGCAACAGAAAAATCGTCTCGACATCGAAGATCAGAAAGAGCATGGCGACGATGTAGTAACGAACCGTGAAGCGGTCGTGCGCCTCCGTCGTCGGGTCTATGCCGCACTCATAAGGCCGCATCTTCGCCTTGTTGTAAATCATCGGACGCACGAAGCGTCCTAACACAATCGGCAGCACCGGGAAGATGAGAGCAAAGACGAAGAAGATCATCACCGGCCAGTAAGCCGTGATCGGACTGCCCACCTGATGTGCCGCAGTTGTTTGCAGAAGTATCGCACCGAGCATTCCCAAGTCTCTCCTCAACGCGTCGCTGAAAATTTATCGCCTGACTTAAACCTGAGTCTATGCATCGTTCAGAGGCTTGTCAAATTTTCTTTTGTGAAGCCGTAAAGCCTCAAGCTTCATCATGCGGTTTGCCAGCCAGCAGAGCGACGGCATGATGAAGGACAGGCTTGATGACGGCGAAGCTTTCGCGCACGCCCTTTGGCGAACCGGGCAGGTTGATAATCAGAGCCTCAGAGCGTATGCCGCACACGCCGCGCGAGAGCATCGCCAGAGGCGTCTTGCCGAGCGTCTTCAAACGCATGGCTTCGCTGAGTCCCGAAGCCTCCTTTTGAATCACGGCGCGTGTCGCCTCCGGCGTATTGTCGCGCGGGCTAAAACCAGTCCCGCCCGTCGTCACGATCAGGTTCACATCCGAGCGGTCTGCATAAAAGCACAGCTTCTCAGCCAGAGGAGCAAGGTCATCCGACACGATTTCAGTCGCAACGAGCTGCGCCCCGCTCTCTTTCAAGAGCTTGACCAACATCTCGCCCGACACGTCCTCCTGCTCGCCACGCGCCGAGCGGTCGCTAACGGTAATGACAACCGCACGAATTTCCACTTTCTTCATCTTTATTCTTCAACTCTATCATTGGCTCAATTCACTTTGTGCTAAAATCCCGGACATGACAATTACAATCGAATTAAAACCAGAGATTGAGACTTATGCCCGCAAACAGGCCAGCCAGAGCGGCATCCCGCTTGAAGATTATATTGCATTTGTCATCAAAGAAGCCGTTTCGCAACGCGAGCAAAATGGGAGTGACATCACAAAACAACTGGATGACGTTTATGCAACTCAGTCGTCCGAGTTGGACGTTAGCCTTCAAGCAATGCAAGCAGCTTCTTTGCCTCCTGAAGAATGGTAATGGAACGCGGATACGGCAGACTATTTATGCATGATATGTTCTTTGAGCCAGCAGCGATCCATCACGACGAGCAAGCCTGCGTCGAGGGCGCGTTGGGCGGCGTCGCGGTCTATCACGCCTTCTTGCAGCCAGACGGCTTTCGCGCCGAGTTTGATCGCCTGGTCAACGACTTCGCCCGCCTCGTCGGAGCGACGAAAGACATCCACGAGGTCTATTTTTTCGGGAACTTCGTCCAAAGACGGATAAGCTTGTTCGCCGAAGACCTGCGATTCGTTCGGGTTCACCGGAATAATTTTGTAGCCCTGCTTGCGCATGTATCCGGCGACGCCGTGCGAGGCGCGCATGGGGCTTGATGAAAGGCCGACGACGGCGATGACGCGGCACTCGTCCAAGATTTGTTTGATGGTTTCGCGGCTGTTGATTTCCATTTGTTTCCCTTGAAAATAATTGCTCACCGCAGAGACGCAGAGACGATACAAGAAAGATAAAAGTCAAGTATTACTACCAACTGCGCACTGCTAACTGCCTACTCTTATTTTTCCTCTGCGTCTCCGCGTCTCTGCGGTGACTTCTAACCGACCGAACTGCTCATCGCGTGAAGCTCCTGCAATGAGCGGACGACGAGCTGTTTGTCGCCCTCGCGCGCCGCGATGGCTTCGACAATGGCTTGCGCGCCGGTCATCGTCGTCACGCAAGGCACGCTGTATTGCAGTGCGGCGCGGCGAATCGCTTGCTCGTCAAAATGCGAGACGCGACCGAGGGGCGTGTTGATAATCAAAGCGATCTCACCGCGCTTGATATGATCCACGATGTTCGGGCGGCCTTCGTTGACTTTGAAAACGTTCTCGACTTTGAGCCCGACTTCGCGCAATCTTTCAGCCGTGCCGACGGTGGCGACGATATTAAAACCCAGACGCACGAGGCGACGCGCGAGGACGACCGCTTGCCCTTTGTCCGGCTCGTTGACGCTGATAAAAGCCGTGCCGCTCAAAGGCAGCTCAAGCCCCGCGCCCTGCATGGCTTTGCCGTAAGCCTCGCCGAAAGTGTCGCCGACGCCCATCACTTCGCCCGTCGAATGCATTTCGGGACTCAAGATGGGATCGACGCCGGGAAATTTGACGAAGGGAAAGACGGGCGACTTGATAAAGAAGCGACTGACGGAAAGCTCCGGCGGCAGATGAAACTCCGCGAGCGGGCGTCCGGCCATCACCTGCGCGGCGATGCTGGCGAGCGGAACGCCCGTCGCTTTCGAGACGAAAGGCACTGTGCGCGAGGCTCTGGGGTTGACTTCGAGGACGTACACGCGATCATCCTTAATCGCGTACTGTATGTTCATCAAGCCGCGCACGGCGAGGGCGCGAGCCAATTCACGCGTGTAATGCTGCATCGTCTCAAGATGCTCCGGCGCGATTCGCACGGGCGGCAAGACGCATGACGAATCGCCCGAATGAATCCCGGCCTCTTCGATGTGCTCCTGAATCCCCGCAATGACGCAGGCCGTCTCGTCTGCCAGTGCATCCACGTCAAACTCTGCCGCGCGCTCAAGAAACTTGTCAATCAGAATCGGTCTTTCGGGCGAAGCTTCAACCGCCGTCCGCATGTATTCATCAAGACTCCGCTCGTCGTACACAATCGCCATCGCGCGCCCGCCGAGCACGTAAGACGGACGTACCAAAACCGGATAACCGATTCGCTCTGCAATCTCGCGCGCCTCTTCAGCCGAGATAGCCGTCCCGTTTTCGGGCTGCGGAATGCCAAGCTCTGTGAGCAACGCGCCGAAGCGTTTGCGGTCTTCCGCGAGATCAATCGAGTCGGGCGACGTGCCGATGATGGGCACGCCCGCTTCATGCAGGCGCATGGCTAGATTAAGCGGCGTCTGCCCGCCGAACTGGACGATCACGCCTTCGGGCTTTTCGACATCAATGATATTCATCACGTCTTCAAACGTGAGCGGCTCGAAATAGAGACGATCCGACGTGTCGTAATCGGTCGAAACGGTTTCGGGATTGCAGTTGACCATGATGGTCTCAAAGCCCGCGTCGCGGAGCGCGAACGAAGCATGACAGCAGCAGTAATCAAACTCGATTCCCTGCCCGATACGATTCGGCCCTGAGCCTAGAATCATAATCTTGCGACGATCAGTCGGCTCTGCTTCGTCCTCTTCTTCATAAGTCGAATAAAGATACGGCGTGTGCGATTCAAACTCCGCGCCGCAGGTGTCCACGCGCTTGTAAACCGGAACGATGCCGATTCGTTTGCGATAGGCGCGCACTTCGTCCTCCGTGCGCCCCGTGAGATAAGCTAGGCGACGATCTGAAAGCGCATACTCTTTGGCCGTGCGTATGACTTCGTGAGGAATGTCTTCGAGCTTTCTGTCTTCAATCCGCGCCTGAATCCGCATCACGTCCTGTAGCTGCTCCAAGAACCAGCGATCAATCCGCGAGAGGCGATAAATCTCTTCAATCGTCCAACCGTGTTGCAGCGCGTAAGTGATATAAGAAAATCTCTGCGAATTGGGACGCGCGAGCTTGCGCTGTAACTCGTCATCCGAGACGCCGCGCAGGCGCAAAGGCTTGACCGCTTCGAGCGAGCGCAAGCCCTTAAATAAAGCTTCTTTGAACGTGCGGCCAATCGCCATCACTTCACCGACCGATTTCATCTGCGTCCCCAAAACGTCTTCGGCGTCACGAAATTTTTCAAACGCCCATTTCGGAATCTTGGCGACGACGTAATCAATGGTCGGCTCGAATGAGGCCGGAGTTTTTTTCGTGATGTCGTTCGGAATCTCGTCCAGGGTGTAGCCGACCGCGAGCTTGGCCGCGATTTTCGCAATCGGAAACCCCGTCGCCTTCGAGGCCAGCGCGGACGAGCGCGAGACGCGCGGGTTCATCTCAATCACACGAACTTCGCCGTTATCCGGATTGACCGCGAACTGTATGTTCGAGCCGCCCGTCTCGACTCCGACTTTGCGTATGCAGCGAATCGCCATGTCGCGCAAGGCTTGATATTCGACATCGGAGAGCGTCTGCGCGGGCGCGACCGTAATCGAATCGCCCGTGTGAACGCCCATCGGATCAAAGTTTTCAATCGAGCAGATGATGACCACGTTGTCTTTCAAATCGCGCATCACTTCCAGCTCATACTCTTTCCAGCCGAGGATTGATTCTTCGATCAAGACTTCATGCGTCGGCGAGGCCGCCAGACCGCCGCGCACGATCTCTGCAAACTCTTCGGGGTTAAAAGCCGTGCCGCCGCCCGTGCCGCCGAGCGTGAACGAGGGACGAATAATCGCCGGATAGCCCGTCACATCGACTATCTCTTGCGCCTGCGCCCACGTGTGCGCGAAGCCGCCGCGCGGCATACGCAAGCCCGCCTCGTCCATCGCCTGCTTGAAGAGGCTGCGATCTTCGGCGATGCTGATGGCCTCGCGCTTCGCCCCGATCATCTCCACGCCGCACTCTTCAAGCACGCCCGCGTCCGCCAGAGCGATGGCGAGATTGAGCGCGGTCTGCCCGCCCACTGTCGGCAAGAGAGCGTCTGGCCGCTCTTTGCGGATGATGGCGGCGACGGCTTCGAGCGTCAGCGGCTCGATGTAAGTCTTATCAGCCGTCTCAGGGTCGGTCATGATCGTCGCCGGGTTCGAGTTGACGAGCACGACCTCGTAACCCTCCTGACGAAGCGCGCGGCAAGCCTGCGTCCCCGAATAATCGAACTCACACGCCTGCCCGATGACAATCGGACCTGAGCCGATAATTAGAATTTTGCGGATGTCTGTGCGTTTGGGCATCTACTGATATTCGATGATAGCTGCGATAGCGAGCACAATTTCTTCCAGCGTTTCAGCTGAGACTTTTCCAAGCAGGCGAATGAATCGCTGCTGATCCATGCCTCGCAGTTGCAACACGTCTATGGCTGAAGTCTTAGCGAGATGATTAATTGAATCGGGATCAATTCGAATGTGCCAGATATTTGGAGCGTAATGATTTTTCCAGTCCGTCACCGGAGCAACCACTTTGATGGGCAAACGCCCGACCGCATCCGAGCTAACAACTACGGCAGGACGAGTCTTTCTGATCTCAGCTCCCACCGTCGGGTCGAAATTGACCAGCCAAATCTCACCGCGCTTCGGCGCAAGAGGATTAAGATTCGACAATATCTCCTCCCTGCCACGACTCGCGTTCCATCGCTTCCGGCTCTGATTCGTAATGCTCAATCATGCGCTCGGCTTGCTCGGCTAATTGCCTGCGGCGTTCGGCCAGAGGTAACTTCATGTGGGCGCGACGCTCGGCTAAAGTTAGCCCCCGATTAATTTCCGCCGCCGGTTCTTCTGTAATCATCAACCTCTCTCCTCTTATGAAAGTTTACGACACGAGCGCGTCATTCATCAAAAGAGCCGGAGACGAATCCGCGCGTTTGAAATTAGTGTCGCTAATCAGAATTTTTCTTGCGTCTCCTGTGTTCGGGCATCCCGAATCAATTTTCTTTCATCTATTCTGGCTTTGTTGACAGTCGTCAGACATGGCATTATACATAACCATTAGAGGGAAGCACGCGCCCGCGACAGGTCATCCACGATTCCACTTGTTTCCAGCACTGACTCAACGGTTTTAGGATTTCGACTCAGGACATTAGAATTGAGAAAGCTTGCGTTTCTTCGCGCATAAACGCCTCGCGCGCCTTGCTGCTCACAAGATTTTATTCGGAGATTTTTTTATGTTTCGTTTTTTCTCACTGCTCCTCATGACATTCGCGTTCGGCGTGCTGGCCGCTCAGGCGCAAAAACTGCCGAACGCGGAGGCTTATCAAAATCGCGGGCTGGAGCGGCAGGAGAATGGCGATCTGGCGGGCGCGATTGCCGACTACGACACCGCGATCTCGCTCAAGCCGAAGATGGTCGAAGCCTACAACAATCGCGGCAACGCGCGGCTCGCTCAGGGCGACGCGGTCGGCGCGATTGCTGATTACAGCAAAGTCATCGAGCTTAGCCCGCGCGACCGGATGGTCTACTACAATCGCGGCGTGGCTTATTTGACCAGGGGCGATTACGACGCGGCGATTACGGATTTCACGACCGCCGTCGAACTCGTCCCGCAACTGACGAACGGCTATCTCAATCGCGGCAATGCGCGCCGCGCCAAAGGCGACATCGAAGGCGCGCTCGCCGATTACACGAAGGCCATCGAGACCCAACCGATTGCTTTTGAAGGCTATTACGACCGTGGCACGGTGCTCATGGAGAAGGGCGACATGGACGGCGCGCTGGCCGACCTGACCAAAGCGATTGAGCGTCAACCAGCTTCCGCTTCAGCCTATCTCAATCGCGCCAACGTGTGGCAGGCCAAAGGCGACGTGCAGAAATCTCTGGACGATTACGACAAAGCGGTCGAGCTGGGCAAGGATGATGCGGTGATGTACTACAGCCGCGCCACTGCTTATCAAAAGATGAAGCGGTTCAAAGAAGCCGAGGCCGATTACACCAAAGCCCTGACGCTCGACCCGAAGATGGCGCAAGGCTATGTCAATCGCGGCGTCATCCGCCTGCTCGAAGGCCGCGAAGCCGAAGCGGATCAGGACTTCGCCACGGGCTTCAGCCTAGACCCCGGCCTCAAGCCTCAGTTTGAAAACTTTATCATCGAGACCAAGCGACACCGCGCGAAGAAATAAGGCGCGAGTTAAAAAACATTTCACCACAGAGGAACACAGAGGTTTAAATGATTTCAAATCTGAAATCTCAAATTTGATATTTATGAATTTGAAATTCCTCTGTGCCCTCTGTGGTTAATTTCCTGTTGACTTAACTCTGTAAATAATTTTAAGGTAAGAAGCGTCAGTTCCCTTCTTGTCCCACAATCTCACGGGCAATTCACCTTCAAAACCATTGTGGGTCATCATCATGAGGAAAGCTTCCAAAAACTCTTTCAGGCGACGCCTCTTCGCGTCATCGCTCGCGCTCCTCGGATGTGCGCTCATCTTTTCGAGCGCGCGTCATCCGATTAGCGCGTCAGGAAATGATAATAGCAATGCTGTTCCAGACCTCGGCATCGGCGCGAGCCTACACGGCAAGAGGCTCTTTCCCGCCAACAACGCTTGGAATCAAGACATCTCGCGTGCGACGATTGACCCGAACTCCGCGACTCTCATAGGCAGCATGGGCGCGAATGTGAGTTTGCATCCTGACTTCGGCACGGTTTACGCGGGCGCGCCGAACGGCATTCCTTACGTCGTCGTCGCGGGCGCGCAGCCGCGCGTCCCCATCAATTTTATGGCCTACGGCGACCAGAGCGACCCTGGCCCTTATCCTGTGCCGCCGGACGCGCCGATTGAGGGCGGGCCGAATTCAACCGGCGACCGGCACGTGCTGGTGATTGACCGCGACGCATGGAAGCTTTATGAGATGTACACGTCCGTGCCCGTCAACGCGGGCGCAAGCTGGGACGCGGACAGCGGCGCGATCTTCGATCTAAACTCAAACGCTTTGCGCCCTGCCGGATGGACTTCGGCGGACGCCGCCGGGCTGCCGATCTTTCCCGGCCTCGTGCGTTACGACGAAGTCTTCGAGCAGCATGAGATTAAGCACGCCTTGCGTTTCACCGCCTCGTCAACTCGCAGAGCATACATTTATCCGGCTCGGCACTATGCCAGCAGCGACACGAGTTCGAGCCTGCCGCCGATGGGCACGCGCGTGCGGCTCAAAGCTTCTTTCAACGTCTCTGGCTTTTCGCCGGCGATGCAGGTTGTGCTCACTGCGATGAAAAAATACGGGATGATTCTCGCGGACAACGGCTCGAACTGGTACGTCTCCGGCTCGCCCGATACGCGTTGGAGCGATGACGAGTTGCACACACTCGGCGCGCTCAAAGGGTCTGACTTCGAGGTCGTGCAAGCGCCGTCGCACCTGTTGATGCCGCAGAGCGATTTTGACGGCGACGGCAAGACTGACCTCTCGGTCTTTCGCCCCGCGAGCAGCAACTGGTTCACACAATCAAGCTCAAACGGCGCAATCGTCTCGCGGCAGTTCGGCATCTCGACGGACAAGCTCGCGCCCGGTGACTACGACGGCGATGGCCTCACGGACACCGCAGTCTTTCGTGACGGCGCATGGTTTATTCTACAGAGTTCCGATGGAGCGTTCCGCGCCGAGATGTTCGGCACGAGCGGCGACGCGCCCGTCGCTTCCGATTTCGACGGCGACGGCAAGACGGATTTGGCGGTCTTTCGTCAGGGCATCTGGTACATACGGCGAAGCTCTGATAATGCTCTGCGCGTGAACTCTTTCGGTCTCGGCACGGATGCGCCCGCGCCCGCAGACTACGACGGCGACGGCCAGACCGACATCGCCGTCTTCAGAGCGGCGAGCGGCACATGGTATATCCGGCAAAGCTCAAACAGCACGCTCCGCGCGCAAGCTTTTGGCGCGAGCGGCGACGCGCCCGTCGCGGGAGATTATGACGGAGATAGCAAAGCTGACCTCGCCGTCTTTCGCCCCTCGAACGGCTACTGGTATCTCTTGAACAGTCAGAGCGGCACACTCCGCGCGCAGGCTTTCGGCCTCAACACGGACAAGCCAGTGCCCGGAGATTACGACGGCGACTTCAAGTTTGACCTCGCGGTCTTTCGCCCGTCGAGCGGCAGTTGGTACGTCTTGAGCAGTTATAACAACACTTTGAGCGCGCAAGCTTTCGGCGCGAGCGGTGATGTGCCCGTGCCGTCCGCTTACGTTCCTTGATTGGATGGAGGGAGCGATGTCGCGCAGAGTTGAGTTGCTCAACGCTCGAAGGACAGTGGCAATATGCTTTGCAACTCCGCCACTTGCTTATTGTCGAGCGTGCTCACATCTATCTTCACCATCAACTCGAAGGGACGCAGGCGACCAAACTCTTTTCGCAGATATTTGTTCGCCATCTCCTTCAAGTCGATGCCGGCGAATGTAATCTCTCTCGACTCGCCGGGCGCAAGATCGCGTATGACTCGCTGACCGATATTCTGCTGTTCGGTGAGCAAAGGGATACGCCCGGCTTCCGATGTTCCTTCCGCCTGATGAGGAATGCTGTTTAGCTTGCCGATGGCTATTACCATAAGGCTGACAGGCTGGCTTCCATGATTTTCGAGATGGAAAACCACGTCTATCATCCCCGGCTGTGATGGGTCGGCAGCATGCCATGACTCCAAACGGTAGTATGTTGGCACGGCGGAAGAAAATTTCGACGATTCCAATTCCAAGCCCGACGGCGTTTCACCACGCCAGCCGAAAAAGTTCATGCCCGTGATAGCAACCGACACAGCTTCGCTGGTCTGAGCAGGCTGCGACGATGGTTGAAAGACAGACCAGACGGCGACGGTAGTGAGACCGACAGCGAAAGTCAACAGCGAAGCTAGGAGACGGATGAAGAATCGCATATGAGTTAGCTCCTTACTTGCGGCCTTTTATATCATAAATATCACGGGCGAGCTATCTAATTTAACGTGAATTCGACATAAGCCAGAATGAGTTCCAGCCTCGTCAGGGGCGACATAAATCTATGCGAAACAAGAGTAGAAAATAACTTTGCGTACTTTGCGAGATTTCCTTTGCGTGCTTTGCGTTTAAGCTTCAACTTAAACGCAAAGACCGCAAAGAAGGAAGACGCAAAGAGCGCAAAGATAAAGCTTTTCCGTTTAATCACGCTCTACTTTTGATTAGCATAAATCTATGCCGCCCCTGGCGGGGCTAATAGGGCTGAGCCGGAGCAGGTTTTCTTGTGATGGATGGATGATTTACGTCAGCGTGAGGAGAAGCCCGGTCAACATTTAAGCTTGCTGCCCGTCGAATTTCTTGCGGTAGTCTTCGCCCTCGATCTGCACGGTCTTGCACATCTCGAAGATACGCGAGCGCAGGCGCACGCCGATGCGGTCTTCTAGAGTTTCTTCTTTCTCGGCGCGGCGCGTGTCCAAATAGTTAGTCGTGAAGATGGTCAGCTTCCGGTCGTTGTAACGCGTGTTGATGATCTGCATCATCGTGTCTCTGACCCAATCGGTCGGCTTTGATGCGCCAAGCTCATCCAAGACCAAGACCTCTGCTTGAAAGACAGGCTCTAAGACTTTCAGTTCCGAAGTCTGCGAGACAGGATTCCAGGAGTTCTGTATCTCTTTGAGGAGCGAGCCGAATTCGTAGAAGAGACAGGTCATGCCTTTCTTCTCAATCAGCTCGCGCAGGATGGCGACGGAGAGATGAGTCTTGCCCACTCCGACCGGCCCCATAAAGAGCAGGCCGCGATCCACCGCCGGATATTCGCGCGCGAGCGTGAAGGCATACTTAAAGGCGTTGAGCTGGATTGTGTAGAACTTGCCTTGCGTCGGATAGAAATTTTGAAACGAGCATTTCTCGTAGCGTCGCGGGATGCGCGCCGATTCGAGCCACTTGGCGCGCTGCTCCTGCTTGCGGCAATGACAGGGACGCGCCCCCCTGCCCGCCACGACTTCCATCCCTGTGCCGTAACAGGCCGGGCACACGTCCGGCTGATGAGCCGGAGCTAAATTGTCTCGCTCTGTGGAATCGTCGGGCGCGGCGTCCGGCACGGGGAAGAGCGAAAAAATTTTGGCGTTGTCAGATGCCATCGAATGCGAGACGCTTTTTCTAGGGAACTTCGATTAAATCAGAGATGCGCTGGATGTGAATCGCGCCGGTTTTGCGAAATCTGCTATGACCCCTTGCACTTCCTCACGAATCACTTTTAGAGGCGGGCGGATTATAGCACTCGCTTCACAGATTGCAAGAGCGTTTCGTCAAGACTCACTAAGAAGCTCGAATTTCTCTTAAAAATTCAGATGTCATAGCACAAAAATAAGACAAGCAGAAATCTCATCTTCCCTCTTTGCGTTTCTTTGCGTCTTCAACCTTTGCGCTCTTTGCGTTAAAAAATAACTTAACCGCAAAGAAGGGACACGCAAAGTACGCAAAGAAAAGATTCAGACTTTGCTTCTAATCTAAACTTCAACCGGCTGTCCCGTCCTGAGCGATTCGCGTATGCGGAACGTGGCGCGCGTCGTCGCGGCCAGATCATCGAGCGTGATGGGCGCGTCCGCGCCTTCGCGTACGACCGCGCACACGGCGCGCACTTCATCCGCTTGCCCTTTGTCCTGATTGCGAAGTCTGCCCGTTTCCTCGCGCCCGCCTCTGTACATCGTCACACTGCGAAAATCGTCTAACACGAAAGTCTTGCCTTCGCCGTAAATTTCGACGCGCTCTTTCGGCAAAGCCTTGTCGCCTTCTGAGAGATAAGCGATAGAGCCGTTCGAGCCGTCGGAAAATTTCAGTGTGATGAAAACGGAATCCTCATCCACGCTCTGCTGATTGCGGCTCGTGATTGATTCGGCGTAGACGCGCGTCGTGACTGCTCCGGTCAGAAATTGCATGAGGTCTATGAAGTGGCAGACTTCGCCGATGATACGCCCGCCGCCTTCGCGCGCGTCCTGTATCCAGCTCTCGCGCGGAATGCGCCCCGCGTTCACGCGATAACTGATGGAGAGCGGCGACTGCCTGCCCGCGAAAAAATCTCGCGCCGCCCGCGCGTGCGGCGAGAAGCGGCGATTGAAGCCGACCATTAGCTTTCCTTCAGAAGCTTCGGCGGCGTGAAGCACGCCCTCAAGCTCTTCGTCATTCATCGCCAGAGGCTTTTCGACAAAAACGTGGCGACCGCGTTCGAGCGCGCGGCGCGCGAGAGGCGCGTGTGTGTCATGCCGCGTGGCGATGACGATCAGCGTCACTTCATCATCATTGATAATCTCGTCCGCGCCGGACGCGCAGTAAGCGAAGCCGTAACGCTCGCCGATGTCGCGCGCGGAGACGCCCGAAGCAGTCGCAATCGCCCTGAAATCCGCGCCCCAAGTTTTGAAGTTCGGCAGCAGCATAGACTTCGCGTAACCGCCCGCGCCGATCATTCCGAGCCGCACGCTCTGTTGCGTCGAAGCTTGTTGACGCGCCGAAGCTTTGCCCGTCTCAATCCTCTTTGGCAGTTCGCGCTCTGTGTCGTAATTGAGCAGCACGCCCAGATAAGGCTCTTTGACTTCGCCTGAGATGAGCTGATACGCGCGCTCGCCTTCGTCAATCGAGAAGCGATGCGTGATAAGCCGCTCGACGTTGACGCGCCCCTCCGCGACCAGATCAAGAAAAGCTTCGATGTTGCGCCCCTCAGTCCAACGCACATAAGCGAAGGGATAATCGTGCCCGCGCTCTTCGTATTCGGGATCGTAACGACCGGGGCCGTAAGACATCGAAATCTTCAACGTCAGCTCGCGGTTGTAATAGAGATGACGCGGCACGTCCAGACCCACAAGACCGACGGCCACGACGCGCCCCTTCATACGCGAAATCTCGCCCGCCAGCTCGACCGGCTGATTCGATGAAGTCGCAGCCGTAATCAACACCGCGTCCGCGCCGCGTCCGCGCGACCACTGCATGACAGCGCTCTTCGCATCAGCATCACTCAATGCGCCGCCTTCCGCGCCGAGCTGTTGCGCCAGCTCAATTTTTTTCGGATCAATATCGAGACCGAAGACGCGGCATCCGTTGGCTTTCAAAAGCTGCACGGTGAGTTGACCCAAAAGTCCGAGGCCGATGACGACCACCGCTTCGCCGAGCGTAGGCTCTGCGAGACGCACGCCCTGAAGCGCGATGGCTCCGAGCGTCCCGAAAGCTCCGGCTTCAAACGTCGCCTTCTCAGGCAAACGCACGCACAGATTCTTCGGCACGGACAGCACCTCTGCGTGCGAAGCGTAGCCCGCGCCGGCGCAAGAGACTCTGTCGCCCACGCGAAACTCGGTCACGTCTTCGCCGACGCCCGCGACGATTCCCGCCGCGCTGTAGCCGAGCGCAGTCGAAGAGCCGAGCTTTGAACGCACGGCATTGAAGGTATTCAACAAGCCCTCGTTTTTAGCTTTCTGAATCACCTGCTTGACGAGGTCTGGACGCTCGCGCGCTTTGCCGAGAAGACTCTTCTTCGCCATGTCCACAGTCATGCGCTCTGTGCCCGCGCTGATTAAAGAGGCGGCTGTGCGCACCAGCACGCGCCCGCGCCCTGCGACCGGCGGCGGGACTTCGGCCACGTTCAGTTGTCCCGTTTTAAGATTCTGTAAAATTTGCTTCATCTGTGAAAATTTTAAACTGTCTGATGCGATTTAATGAATAAAGTTTTTAGCACACCGCGAAGGCAAAGGGCAAAAGTCAGGCATGAAGTGATGACGCTTTATGCGTCTGACATGCGCTCGAATATCAGCCCGCCGACGTGTGTGATATAGTTGAAGCTTCAATCGCTCTATCTTACATCTTAAAAAAAAGTGCGAGCCGCACGTCGGGAGCTAATTTATAAACAGATGAGTATTTGGCGTGGACTGATGCGCAAGCTGGGCTTAGAGAATGTTTCCGCCGAGCGTCATCCGATTAGTGTCTTTCTGCTGGACGACGACACGCGGCGGCATGATTGGTTCGCGCGTCGCTTTCAAGGCGACTATTTGGACATCGCCGAAACGGTCACGCAGGCGCGCGAGCTTTTAACTCAAAATTATTACGACGCGATCTTTCTCGATCACGACCTACTGCCGGAGCATTATCACTCGCAGACGACGGACGACGCGCGCACGGGTTACGCCATCGCCCTCTGGCTCGCCACCTCGCCTGAGATTCAACGCGCCTCGACCATCCTCGTCCACACGCGCAACGCGGACGGCGCGATGCGGATGGTCGAAGAGCTGCGCCGCGCCGGACGCAATGCCGAATACGTCCCCTTTCCATTGCTCGCACAGAAGATCAAAAATTACTGGCAAAGATAAAAGGTTCAAGGTTCAAAGTTTAAGGTTCAAGGACAGAAAAGCCGTGCCTTTCAACCTTGAACTTTGAACTTTGAACCTTGAACCTTACCTGGTGGCCAGGGACGGAATCGAACCGCCGACGCCGGCCTTTTCAGGGCCGCGCTCTACCGACTGAGCTACCTGGCCGATTTTCCTGAAGACTTCGGCGGAAAGAGGGGCAGTATAAGGAGAGTTGCGGTGGAGTGTCAAATGCGAAAGAGGCCGATTTCAGCCGGTTTGAGTTTTGTCGAATTAGTCACAAAAAAGCGTTGACAGTTTCGACAAGAGGTGTATAATCCCTTGCGTTGAGGATGAGGGTTGGTCGTCTAAAAGGCCAGCCGGTCGCAAGACAGTCATCCAAAGCCCGAACTTCGATAGTACCCGCCCGTGCCAGCTCGAACGCCAAACAGGCCCCCCCTGTGCGCTCCATTTGAGCTGGCACAGCTATTTTAAATCAATGATTCAATAAATTCGGCCTTTTAAGCTTAGTTTCGAGAGAAGCGAGAAGTGCACTTCCGCGCACTTTTGAGCACTCAAGTGCACTATAAATGGACAAAAAGTGGACACGATAAAAGTGAATCGGAATTCTGTTTTGACTGTGTCAAACTTTGTGCTAATCTTTCAACATGAAATGGCTCGCCGCCCTCAAGTCGTTTTTTTGTGACCACACCTTTCAGAAGACTTCGATTCGCCTCTCCCCGCACGAATACGTGGAGCGTTGTATAAAGTGCGGGGAGGAGCGCATTATAAAGACCCAATTTCCAGCTTACAGCCGCATTAGTAAATAGTCCTCCAAGCGTATGCGTCGGCAGCAGCGCATTTCGCAACTATTGATTGATCACAACAAATGCGATCTTCGTCTCAGCTGTGGCCGCAGCGTTCGCATAGATCGTAAAGCTTCCCGAAGTAGGCACACACTGCACGCTCTTCAAAGTCGAGTCGTTGGTCTGCACTGTGCAGACGACGATGCTGGCCGCAGTCACCAAACTATCAGTCACCACAAGCGACGTTGCAGCAGCAGCAAAGTTCACACTCCCAGCCGCTTTGTTAATGGTCTGCGCGCCGGTCGTGCCGGCAGTCGTCATTGTCGGGTCTAAATAGAGCTGGCGAAGCTTGAAGTCCCTGAACACTCCTGGCGTGCCATTGTTGGCTTCCCATCGTCCGGCAGCGTTTCTCGCTAAGCCAGTATCTATCGCCTCGTAGAACTGTCCCTGCGTGAAGCCAAAAACTGAAGAAGCCTTGATGCCGACGGTGGCCGTTCCCACGCCCATGATCGGGCCGTTGGCTCCTCCTATGTAAACACTCTGACCATCGGTCGAGCCGAGAACAATCCCGCCGCTAGTGCTACCAAAGTGAATGCTGGGATTTATGCCGGAGCCACTCTTAACAATAATTCCCGTACTGTCGCCCGTACCCTTAATCACAGCATCAAGAGTAGAGTCGCTGCCGGTCGCGGCGATTTCAGGATTAGTGCCTGTGGCTCCGCCAGTCACGGTGAGCTTGTTGACCATCGAACCAGGCACGGACACTGCTATTGGCGAGTCAAGAAATGCTAGTGCTGTTGACCGATAAGGCACTATGCCGTTCGTCGGGTTAATCGCTATGCTGGCTCCAACGACAACCACGTTCGCCGCGCGCGCGCTGGTCGTCCACGGAATCTCTGTGCAGCTCGTCGGCGGATACGTCGCCCCGCAGTTCTTGGCGTTGACGAGCATGACAGGAGACAAAGGAAGATTGCCCGCTTCCGGGAAATCGATCTGCCTGTCATTGGCGGAGTTGGTATTGAAGACGGTGCCGACGAAGGTGTATTTGTCGCCGCCTGAGATCCGCGGATACTTGCTCGTATAGTAGACAGACTCCAAGGTTCCGCCGAGCATCTGGAAGCCTCGCATGTTAAAGAGCATCGCCGGCCCTTGGTAGTGCGCTTCAGGAGAAAATGAAGCATCCTCATCAGAGACGCTCACATCGTTGAGCGTCCAGGTGCCGGTCGAAGTCGAATCAGCATTGCCGAGCACGAGGTTATAGCGAACTCCGCCATGCAGGAATGAGTGATTGATTTGCCCACCGCCATTGATGCCAACGATATTGTAGTTAGGCCCGAACAGTTGCAGGTTGTCGAAATAATTGACGCCCGATGAGCTGAGATTGAAAATGTTGCCGCGCGAATTGGTGTCGCCGTAAATCTCCACATCTCTCACACTCGAAAGAAATGAGTTGTCAAAGAACCGGATTCCAACGCGGCTGAAATCAATATAGAGATCGTGGAAGTTTGCGCGCGGGGAGAGATAGGCATAGATGCCACCGACGCGACCAGAGCCTCCATCCGGCTCAAGGCGCATGTTGCTGATCTCGACATAGTTTGCGAGATTGATAAACGTCGGCCGACGAAGTGGCAGATACTCCGTGCCATAGGAGCTTGTCGCAACCATCTGCATGCCGTCAATCAGCCAGTTCGTCAGCCAGAGCGTGTTGCCGTCTGAGACAAGCTTCGTCAGGGGAGCACTGTAGCCGGCAGTGTTGCGCGCAACCGAAGAGAGCCTGATCGAATCCACCACGCAGCTTATCGAGTTGAGGACAGCATTATATTCCGGCCACGTCTGAAAATATTGTCCTAAGATCACGTCTTCATATTCATGCTGGGTGACTGCGTATTTTCCGGTCGCGGTCGTCGTGGAAGCCGTGAGCGTGCCGTTGAGAAACTGGCGCACATCCGCTTTGGTCGGATCAGCGTTAGGGCTGAAATTGAATTGCACAACATAACTGGAGCCGGCAACGAGAGAGTTGTTCGCGGAGGTCAGCGTGTAGAGCGTGTCTCCCAATCGAATCGAAGTCTCAAGCGCGTTGTTCGTTGTGACGGCCACAACCAGCGTGTAATTGTTCCCGGCCTGGTTCGGTGATTCGTTTCCGCCTCCGACGAGGATCGTGCGGTAAGTGCCATCGAGCACAGTCGGCTTGAAGATAAACTCCAGCGACATCGCCGTGCGCCCGTCAATATCCCACGCAGCAGAGTCTCTGAAGTTGAAATAAATACTGTTGCCGGCAGGCATCGAGTAGGCCGCGCCGGTGCCAGTGGCGAGAGCTGTCGTCGTCGGCACGTCGTCATAAGAGAGGCTGGGATTCGCATTCGTGCCTGGGCCAACGACCAGCAAATTACCACCGCCAAGACCAGACTTCGCTTTAAGAATTGAGAGCGACTTTCCTGCACCGGTGAAGATAGTGCCATCTATCTTGAAGCGCACTGGCTTACTCAGATAATAAGTGCCGATGGGCACATACACACGCGCGCTCTTCGTGCGCCCTGACGCTGTAGCCAACGCCTCGACTGCATCAACGGCTGCCTGGATAGCAGGCTGGCTGTCAAAGGTTGCGTCGTTCGGCTTCGCGCCCCAATCATCAATGTTGTAATCGCCTCCGTTCAAAGACTTCCACGTCACGCCCGTATCTATCACGAGACCTTTATTGCCGTCAGTCAGTCTGTAGATACGCCCGACATTACCAACCGCAGGCAGCCCCGCGAGCGTCGAAGTCGGAAAGCCTCCCTTGAGGTCAATCCCGCCATCGTTGTTGATGACGAGGCGATCTATGTTTCGAGTTTGAAACGCGACTTTGCCGGTGCCGTCAGCGTCTGTGTCACCGCCCTGGGTTAATGTATTGAGAGCAGAGTTTCCGCCCACCTGACCAGTGATGCCAGTACAGTCACCACAATTGCCTTCAAACTTTTGAGCTGTCATCGTGCCGCCGATGGTTAGGTTCGGCCCGAGCAGCTCTGAGAGCGTGCGTGTGGCTACGGCAGACGTGTGAGCTTCCAACTCGGCGACACTGACGAAAACGTATTGCTTGGCAAGATTGGTATCGATGACTCTGCGACCGGCGAGAGTGATGCTCGTTACGCTCGCCGGAATGTCATAGACGCCGATCAGCTCACGCTTGAGGCTCGCGCTGTCTGCGTACCAAACTTGGTAAAAGCTCTGCGGGGAAAGAGCGCGCGACGGATAGACCGAGACATCGAACTGCCCGGAGCTATTCAACGCAGATGAGACGGTCGAGCCGGTCGGCATCACGCCCGCCGGTGAGGTCACCGGCATCGTCAGAATAAAAGTGACGCTTCCCTGCCGCGCGTTGCCGCTCGCGTCTACCAGCGTGTCAATGATTCGCGTCTTCGCGTTCGTCACCACGATCGAACACGTCGCCGAGCTGCTGGTCTGCCCGCCGCTCGTCACTGCGAAGAACACGCCGTCAGTGCCGGTGTAGCCGCTATTGGGCGTGTAGACAAAATACCCGGTCGCTGAGTTAAAAGCCGTGATCGTGCCGTGCAGTGGCGAGGACTGGAAAGCGAAGACCAGCGCCGTGCCATCAGGGTCGTTGCCTTGCAGCTGGATCAAGGTCGCGCCCACCGTCGAGACGTTAGCCGTGAAAGTTGTGGCGGTCGGCGCGGTCGCGCGCGCCGAGCCTGCCGCGACAAAGAGACACGCGATGATGACCAGCGCGTGAAAAAGATTTTTGATTGTTCGAGTCATAGTAATTACTCCGTTCAAGGTTCAATGGGTTGATGGCCGTGCGGCACAGGGTCAAAGCCGCCTGATGAGCCGCCTGCGCCGCCCGCATCGGCAAAGGTGATTGCCAGCACGTCTGATGGAGCGCCATAAGCTCCGCCGCTGGAATGGGAAACGCGCACGTATTGCGTCAAGGCAGAGCTGCCACTCGCGCGCGTGACGTTGATGAAGCGCGGCAGTTCCTTGTTCACAAAATCCGCGCTGTCATAGATCGTCGTGCGCAGGTTAGTTGTCATCCCGGCGTTATCAGCTATCTCCACTTTCCGGAAACGAGCAAAGCGCGTGAAGCCGTCCACGCCGACTTCGACGAGCAGATTCTGCGCGTTGGTCGCCTGCCCGATGACGGGAGCTTCAGTCTCGCGCTGGATCGGGACGAGCTTGGAGACGGCATCGCGGAGCTGCGAGCAGTCCGCCGCGCCGTCCGCGCCGAGTGAGCGGAGATAGACTCTCAGGTCTCGATCCAGCTCAAGCGGATATTGCGCCGCGAAGGTTTGGCCGATTTGGGACAGGCCGAGCTTCTGACCTGTGCCGTACAGGTCAGAAGCCCCTCCGCCGCCCACCCATACCTCTGCCAGCGCAGGCTCCTGCGTGACCTCACGCTGAGGCGCAGCGCCCAGCACGAGATGCACGCCGCGAATGGATTCGAGTATGAGAGCGTCAGCCATTTAGCTTGTCACTTATCAGGTAGTCACCTGTTCAAGAGACATGGCGAGGCCAAGATAGTTCTCGACCCGGAAGCGCACGACTATGCCTGCGTCCACCGGCAGCGTGCCGCCTTCGACGACGCCTTCGTCGTTGCTCGTCACATCATCCAGGTCAGCGAGGTTCGTCGCATCGAAGACCTTGACCGTCGTGTTCGCCAGCGGGGTCAGCGCGCCGGCGCTGCCTCGATAGCTCAAATCGAATTGTTGAAAGTTACTTGCCATAAGCTATTCACACGGCAGCACCGGAATTCTGAGCTGCCCGTTCTCGTAGGTTATTTCTCCAATTTGCGCGCGGCACACGCCGCCGCCCGGCGGATCGTGCGGGTCGATGACGTGCGGCGCGAGCGTGATCTTGTCCAGCTCGGGACAGGCCGCATCCGGATTCGCAAAAGTGAGCGTATAGGTCTGGCCGACTTGGAGTGTGCCGACCAGAATGACCAGCGAAGCAATCGCGCCGCCGCTATCGGGGAACAGCACCGGCTCGGCGGCGCGCGTATTGAGATTGACATAAGCCGTCAGGTCGCTCGTTGACTTGTAAACGACCGTCACTTCAAATGGCCTGCTCGTCGCCACCGTGATGCCATTGAAGCGAAGGATTGAGCCGTGGCCTATCCCGACGACTTTCGCGCCGCCGCTGCACTGAGCATCGAGCGCGACGACTGCCGCACCTGTTCTCGTGTTGCCCGGGTCTTCCGCTTCGTACTCATCCGAGGCGGGCGGCAGCACAGTCTCGATGCCGTCGTAGTAATCCCTGGGATAAGCCTGCGCGACGATCTCGACCTTCAGATCCGGTTTGCGCTTCAGCGACATGATGCGGAAATATTCAAAGCCGTAGCGCGTGAGCTGACGTGAGAGGACGCGAATCACTTTGTAGGGATGAAGGTCAAGGGTCTCCGCATAGAAGGTTGTGAAAGTGACGCGGAGATTGTTCTTCAGACCGCCCGAATCGAACTCTCCCAAATCTAACAGCAGATTGCCAAGGCGCACTGATTCATTGTAGGCAGTGACGCCGAAGGCCGAATATTTCTTCTCGACGATGCGGATAGACTCGTCGCCGAGCGCGCGCCCCGCTTTGAGCTGCGCCGGCTTATCGTCGAACGACAGAGGCCGCTCGATATTCTGGTGCGCCGCGTCTTCGAAGGTGATCGAGAGCTGGTTCGGCAGATCTATGTCATCTATCTGCGAGCGCGTCAGCAGCGCTTTGCCGTTATCGTCAACGCAGATGTTTCGTGCATTCCCCTCGTCAGTAAACTCTTTAACGCCGTCAAGAGATTCTTTCTTGAGGGGCACGATCCGGATCTTCCCCTGCCAGTAGAAGGGCTTCGAGAAGCGACCGAAGAGGCAGGTGTCATTGATGACCTGCTGCGTCGTGCGGTCCTGAAGGTCAACATTGAGCGTCGAGCGCGTGCCCGAGTAGACCGTCCCCGAAGGGTCCGTGTAGCTCCAGTTGTCATCGCACCAGGCGGCCAGATCGATCCAGTCCTGAATGACGAATCGCGAATCGTCGAGGCCGTGTCCCCAGCGACGGTTGCGATACATCTCCAGCAGGCACCAGGCCCGGTTCGTCGTATATTTCCTGGTATATGATTCCGGAGTCGTATACACGCGAATCTCGTCTAAGCCTTCGATGATCGCCTGCCCGGCGAGGTTCTGCGGCCCGTACGCGCCGGCGTTGACTTGGCCATAGTTGGCATAGAAGAGCGCTGTGCCTGAATAGTTCGCGGCCTGGCCAGTCGGGTTCGGACTTGAGCCGAAAGATGTGCGCGACTGTCGGCGTGCGCCGAGACGGGTGTTCAAGTGCTCGGCTGCGATCGTGAGGTTATTGACTGCGCAAAACGTCATGCTCTTGATGCGGCCTTCGCAGGCAGCAAAGAGGACCTGCACAAAGCCCTGGTCTGGATGGCTCGTGTTAGGCGTCGGGATGAAAGCGAGGAGGTCCATATCGCGCACGACGCGGCGGCCGAAGACGACGCGCAAAGGACGCTTCAGATTGCTCGCGTTGCCGCGGCTTGAATAGCTGGTCGCGCCTCCTCCGGACTGCCCGATCTGGACGGTCTGCGTGGGCGTCTCCATGCCGAGATATGAAAGGTCGTCTCCGACGTGCGCGGTGCAGACAGCGCGACTTTTACGCGAGCACGTCAGCTGGGGCAGACCTCCGACGAGGACGCCGATGGTTCCGCCGGGCAGGTGAATGTTGACAGGGCAATCGTTATCCGCGATCGCTGCGAGCGTCGTCAGCAGGCCGCCGTAGATGGCTAGGCAAGTATCGAAGAAGGCGCGACGCGGCATCGGCAAGAGCGGCGAGCGAAACCCGATGGCAGCCTTACAGCGAAACGTCTCGCTGTCGGCGTTGTCAGGAGTGCGGAGATGGCCCCACCAGTTAGACATCAATAATTCCACTTGCGGAAACCAGTAAAAGACTTCGACCCGCACGCCTTCACCATGCAGATATGCGAGGTCCGCGATCTGCCCGTCGGCGTCAAAGAAGTTCAGCTCGATCTCTTCATCACTGAGCGCAGAATCAGACGTGATTGTTTGAAACAGTGCCGCGCTTTGGAGGTCTTCAGGGATTATTCGCGCCTCGATCGGCGAGACAGGGATGCCGGGCGTGATCAGATCGAGCTGCGTGACGGCGTAGTACCTGACGCCGGTCGGAGCGGGCCAGAAGACGGCAACCACTTCCGCCACCTGCTTATTTGGCAGCGCGGCGAAAGCATCGAGCTTGGCCTGTGTTGTCGCGTCCAGTGTGATCATCAGATCGTGTCCGGGTTGCCAGTCGTGTCCGTGGGCGATTCATAGTCACGCACGCGCCTTTGACGGATCTCCAGCTGGGCGGAGAAGGCTTTGGCCGTGAACTGGCTCCAGGTCAGCGTGTGCTCGACGAACTCGGCGAAATACTCTTTGCCCGTGCCCGGCTCGACGAAGCGAAAGGGGCGATTTCCGGCAGCCTTCGAGCGCAGGAACAGGTTGTACAGATAACGGGCTCTCGTCTCGCCCGACGGGTCGAATGAATAAATGCTGTATTCCTCAAGATCGGGCAGGAGCGAGATTTCGATCGACCACTTGTGCAGCCCCTCCGGAGAGCCGACGAGCGCGCCGTCGCCGTAGCCGTCACCATAGTTGGCGGTCAGCACGGCCACGGAGACGCTCATCTCCGCGAAGTGAAAGCCGGTCGTGTCTAAAAGCTCGTAATCCATTACAGGTTTAATGCCCTCGCGTGCTGTTGGACCAGGTCCGGATTCTTTCTGAGCGCCGTGACGTTTGCTGCGCCCACGGCATCCGGAGCTTTCTTCGCGCCCCAGCGGAAAAACTGTTCAGCAGAAACCGGCTCGATGCGGTCAAGAATGTCTTTGACCTGCGCAAGCATGGCTGCGGATTCAGCATGGTGGCTGCCGCTGCCGCCGCCACCTTGCGAGCGGGCGTACGCCGAAATGCTCGGGTGTATGTAACCGTCTTCTTTCGCCTCGAAGACTTCAGAGCGGCCACCGTCGCCGACAATGTATGAGCGTCCGCGATAGACAGGGGCGCCCGTCGCGCGCCGGGTGAAGTTGTTTCCGGCATAGGTCGATTCGCCGAACTGCGCGTTCGGGTCAGCCTGCTGCTGGTTGTTGTCCCGGAAGCGGTTTCCAGCCAGCGCTCTGCCGCCGAGGATGCTGACGCCTGCAATGCTCGCGAAAAGGGCAGCACCGGCGAAGTCTGCCGCAGCACGGGCAGGATTGAAGAAGAGATCGACGATGCCCTGCGCGGTCCAGAACACGGCGTTGACGGTAGCCTGTGCGGCCAGAGACGCGACGGCCTGCGCGGCGAGCTTGCGGAGCGCGTCGGGGCCTGTCTGGCCGAGCAGCACGAAGTTCTCGACCGTCGAGCCGATGCCTTGAGCAAACTGGTCGAATGCGCCTTTACCCAGGGCTTTGATCTCTTTGTAAGCCGACTTGAGACCGGCGACGGCCTGTTTGACGCCGCCAATCTTTTTGCCGTCTTCGTCTCTCGTCGCGAATGTCTGATGGTTAAAGACGCCCTCTTCGCCCTCCTTCTCACGTGCCAGTTTCTGCCGCGCCCTTATTTCTGCCAGGGTCTTCTTCTGCTCGGCTGCCGTTAACTGCACCGTCGCGTCCTTCAAACCCTCGAAGGCTTTCATGACCGGCGGCACGCCGATGCCCATATCGCCGAACATCTGCACGGCGAGCACGCCCTCCTGGTTCATTCGCTTAAAGAAATCTTCAGTCGCTGGAAAAGTGAGATTGACCTCAGCGAGATTGGTATTGAGCTTCGCAAACGCGGGCGGAATCTCTTGCGCGAGACGAAGAGGTGCGGCAGCGGGGCCGTCACCGGCCCCGCCGAGGATGTCCGTCGTGGCATACCAGGGTCGAGTGCCATTCGGCATGTTCGACTTCAGCTCGGCGATAGACTTGTTGAAAAATCTCTGCTGGTTCGTGAGCGCAGGCGCACTGTTGCCCACGATCGTGACGGGAATGGCTGAGGCTCCGCCGCCGCTCAGAATCGAATTGAAGATGCCGGTCAGATTTTGCTTGCGTCCGGGCAAGCTGGAGAAAGGCGAAGACGCCCAGGGCTGCGTCCCTCTGAGTCCGCCCATTAAATCGCCGCGCAGAAGAGGAGCGAGGCCGCCCGACTCGTCGAGGAGTCTGAGCGTAACCATCGCTTGATTGCCAACTGTGAAAGGAGTTGTGCGCGGATCCATGCCGAGCATCGGCAAGATACGCTTCCAGTTAGTGAGCGTCACCTGCCAGTTGCCACCAGCGCTCGATCGGCCCTTGGGACCTTTAAACCACTGACTCTGCGGCACGATGTAGCCCGGATGCTGGCTCATATCGGTGACATGGCGGCCGCCAGCCATCACATCAGGCTGCCCGCCCTCGGCGCGTCTGATGGCTTCCAGTAGCGCGCGGACTGCGGGATTTTGGAGCGCATCTTCGTATCGCTTGCGCAGGTCTGGAGCTGATAAGGATTGCCCGCCCTTACTATTAGCCCATGTTCTAACCTGGCCATCTGCGCCTGTGAGCAGTTCGGCTATCGCGCCTTTCAGATATGCTTTACTTCCCTCGCTTCTAAAGCCGCCTTGCCCGCCGTAACCGTCAGCGAGTCCTTCAACGGCGCCACCGGCAATGTCAGCAAAAACTTTTGAAGGCGAATTGATCTGCCACGCAGTTTTGAGCGCTTCCACGCCGACGCCGCCCAGGGTTGAGATCGCAGACTTGAGACTATTGACTGCTTCGCCGCTCTGGATTCCTTGCACCGCTCCCTGCGCGACTCCTGCGCCGACGGACACGCCCTTCTCGATCACGCCGATGAATTGTCCGGCAGTGTCGTTGATGAACTGGACGATCTTCTTCGCCTCCGGACTCTCCAGTATCCGGTTAGCGGTCGCGTAGTAATCCGACAATCCTTTCGCGAGGTTCTCTGTGCCCTGCTGGGCCAGTAATGCCTGCGACTGGTTGTATCGCTCCTCTCTGCCGTAGAGAGTGGTTTCCGAGATCTTTTTGGCGAAGCCCCCTTTGTGGCGCTCGATGCCTTCGGCGATCAGGCGCGCGGCTATATCGCCGTCGATCTCGTTGCGCTTGATCATCCCCTTGATCTCTTTGACAGAGAGACCGGTCGCTTCGGAGAGCAGCTTCGGCGCGTCCACGCCGAGCTTGTAAAGCTTCGTGAGAGTTTTGCCGCTCAGCTCTCCCTTTTCCGCGACGAGGCCGAGAGCGTTGGCCAGCGAGCTGAAGGTCTCTGCTCCGCCGCCGAACGCGGCAGACTGATCCGCCGCGGCGCGCAGCTCAAGCGAGGTTAATTTGAGATCGGAATTGAACTCTTCTAACCGTTGCGAGGACTGGAGCAGAAACGGCAAATCTAGACCCGAATCGAGCGAAAGAGTTTTGAGGTCTGTGATGTGCTGGTTGGCTTCTTCAATCGAGCCGCTGAACGAAGTGAAGTGAACCGTCGCGCGCTCGATCTGTTTATTTAATTCTAGCCCTTGCGCTATCTTCGGGCCAATGATGCCCGCGACTTTCGCCATGGCAGCATCGACCGCGCCACCGATCGTCGAGCCGACTGCCGTGCCGATGCCGGGCGCGATGGCCGTGCCGATCAAAGAGCCGACGGTCGAGCCGAGACTTGAGAGCACGCTGCCGATGCCGTCCTGCATCGCGTTGCCGACGGTCTGCCCGGCGATGTTGCCGATAGCATTCAGGCGCGAGGATTTGGAAAAGCCCTCTAACTGTTTATTGAAATCCTTCGCGGCAGATTTGAAGCCGGCAGAGAAGCCGGCGGTGAGTCCTCCGCCCTTCTTCATCTCTGAATTTAGCTTCTGGAAAGATGACGTGGTTTTCGTCGTCGCATCGTCTACGGCCTTTAGCTCAGACTTCGCCTGTTTGCCGTCGGCGGCAATCACAATGCCCAGCTTGAAAGATTCGACGTTGCGCATGGCTGTTAGTCCGTTGTTCGAAACTTATGCGAGAGAGCATTTGCCTCAAGCAGCAGCAGCATCCTGTTCACGTAATAGGCCGACCACTCTTCTGCGATCTCCTGCGGATTGATGCCGAGGGCAAGCGCGAGCTGGAGAATGGGAAGATCCTCGATCGGCTTGCCTTCGCCGCAACCTAGGAAACGGGCTGTTCCGTAGAGGACTTTTTTGACGGGTTAATGTCTTCCTGAATCGCCTCGAAAATAGATGCCAGGTTGTCTCCGCTGAAGACCGCCAATAGCTCAACCGTGATTTTGACCGGCTGCGGCGACTCAGGCGTGCCTTCGCACATGTCCGGCAAGTCGCTGACGATCGTCGCGAGTTGCCGGGCCAGCGCGAGCGTCGAGACTTCCTCACCTGCTTCCTTTGCTTTATTTCCCTCCGCAACGATTTCAGCTATCTCCTTTTCGACTTTAGGAGAGAAGGAGTGATAAACGACGCGGTGGTCTTCGGTTTGACGCACGCCGCCTTCCTCAAAGGTTAGCTTTGCTACGCAGGTGCGCGTCGCGTTGGCGAATTTACTGATGTGTCTCATTACTTTCTGTTGCTCCTATGTAAAAGCCGCAGGCTCTTGGACTAGAGCCTGCGGCAGTTGTGGATTGACGTGCGCCGCCGCTCTGCGACACGCGCTTGCCTATTCGAGCAGGCGTCTGCGACCGAAATATCCGAACGTCGGGTCGCTGCCCTTCTCGCGATCTTTCAAGAGATTGCCTTCCATCTCGTACATCACGACCTCATCACCCTTGCCGTCTATCTTCGTGGCCGGGCTGAGTGCGACGCGGTAGAACTCCCACAGCTCTTTCTTGTCATCGTTGGCGACGTTGGTGAGCTTCGCCATGATGAAGAGTTCCTGCGAGCGCTTGGTCAGAAGAGCAATGCTCTTCTTCCCTGCGGCTTCCGTGCCGGAAATCTTGAAGGGCTGCGTGTAGCTGGACACATCGAGGAATTTCACCGTGCCGAAATCGGCGTCGACTTCATACTTGGTGGATGTCACGGTCGCAGGTGTTACCGCGCTGTCAACGATCACTATGCTGGAGACCTTGGCGCGCGCGCCCGGAATCTGATAAGTCTCGCCGGCGATGATGCCCGTCGGGAAAGCGACAGCAGTGAAGGTGCCGGTAGTCTCGTCTACGGACTTGCCGAAGAGAGCGAGCGCGAGATTTTCTGCGGTGGCTTCCTTCAGGACGAGGCGAAGCTTGCCCGTCTGCTTGATCGCGACGTGCAGGTCCTGCGTCGAGATGGCCTCGCTCGTGTCGAAGTTCTCCGCAAAGTCTACCTGGACATTAACCTCGATCGTCGGCGCTTCGCCCACATCACGCAGCGTTCCGGGGCTGCCGTCCGCGTTGCGCGAGGCAACCAGAATGGAACCTCGACCGATAAAATATGCGCGCTTAGACATTACTCACTCTCCTCACTCGTATGCATCGAACGTGTTCGACAAATATTCAATCGTAAATTCAATGGCGGCTCCCGCCACCTGAAATGACTCGCTCGGGATCATGAAGCCGTCCTGTCCCGGTATGGTCTGAAGAGCCATGCCGTCCCAGCGCGGGTCTTTCTTCACCGCTGTCTGGCAGTCGCCGATCATCTTTCTCAGCTCGGCCGGATTCTGCGCGCCCATGACCCTCAGCTGAATCTTCAGCTTGTTGGTCTGATCGAGCGCGTATTTCTCGCTCAGCTCCGGATCGTTGTTCAGATCGCAGACGCCGAGCTGCGCCCCTTCGCCCTCATCGCAGTGCGTCAGCCACTCTTCGACCTTCCCGCCGAGATCGGTCTGATAGCCGTTAGAGATCAGAATCGTCCGCATGCGCGCGACGACCTTATCGACCAGCTTTTGACGAAGCGTGTCTGCCATCTCACTTGCTCAGGTAAACGGTCGAGACTCCAGTGCCGTCATCAGCGATGCGCTCGACCTTGTAAGCCACGCTGTTCACGGTGACTGTCGTGCCGCGCTTTACTCCGGAGAGATCAGAAGTCTTTGCGAGCAGATTCGGCGCGTCGGCCTCGACCTGCGCGTCATAGATGTCAACCGCCTGTGACGGTGTGTTGAAGATCACAGACGCTGTGCGCGGCGTCGGGCTGAGATTGAAGACGGCTTCTATAGCGAAGCCGTCCGGGTCAAAGAACAGAGTTAAATCTTCAGTGAACGCCATTAGGCAATCAGCTCTTGCGCGTAACCTCGTCCGGTCGCATCGCTCGGGGTTTCCGCTGCGCGCGAGAGAACAGCGACTGCTACCGCATAGCTGCCCGCGGTGCCGTCTCCGCCCGTCATCGAGAGGTCGAGGTAACGCTTGCGGCCATTCAGGTTGACGTGAATGGCGTAAAGCTTGTTGTCGTCGGTCGCTGCCGGAAGCGTCGCCGGCGCAACGCTGAAATCCGCGCCGGGCACGTCGGTCGCGCCCGCCATGTTCGAGGCATCCGACTCCTGAAGCTTGAGCGCGGCGAGCGCGATGTCGAGCGCGCCGAGCAGGATGATGATCGTCACGTAGCGAAAGCCGAGCGTGTCAATCGTAGTGGTCGGGAACGCGGCGTTATCGACGATCGCAGCGGGATTCGTCACGGCCACAACTTTCTGTGCGAGACTGTTGATCATTTCTTCTCTCCGTCAGAAAAATCTTCCAAGCAAGAATCAAAAAACTGTTAAGGGAGAGGGCGAGCGCCGGAGCACCCGCCCTGATAACTCATCACTTCTCAATTAGGGAGCGGTGATCAAAGCGACAATCGGACCGGCTTCGCGCTTCGCGGGCGTGGCATCGGCATTGCCCACGTCGTGCACGTTGATGTCGAAGCGCTCCGTGCCCTTGATCGTCCACAGATCCTCTTCGAAATCCGTGTCGTTGGAGTCGGTGAGCTTGATCGTGACGCCGCGACGGTCGCCGAACATCGTGCCCTTCGCCAGGTCGCCGAACAGGAGCGGAATCGTGCTCGCCGCCGTGCTCTTCGGCAAGACCTGCGCGATCTCGACCTGATAGCCATTGAACATCTTCACGCGCGCGCCCTCGACCTCGGCTGCGGTTGTGCCGCCTGCTTCGAGGATGAGGCGCACGAGCACTTCGCTCCAGAAGGTCTTGTGACAGAAGAAACGGGCGTTCGGGGTGTCGGCGTACTGGGGAAGACGCCCGACGAGCTTGAGCAGGTCGCCGCGCGTGATGGAATCCCAGGTATTACCTGAAGCCTGCACGAGGCCGGCGACATTCGCGACGGTGCCGGAGAGGCCCTTGATCTTGTTGATGACGCCCGTGATGCCGTGAAAGTCGCCCGTGCCGTCGCCGAGGAAGCCGCAATCGTCTTCCGCGATGGTCATGGCATAGGCGATCTCATACGCCAGGTCGTCGGCCATCGAGATCACAGAGTCTTCCGACAGCTCGTCCTCGTACTTGGCCAGGACGCCCCACTTGCGCGCGAACAGTTCGACCAAATCCCACTTCTTCTTCGACTCGGTAATGCGACGGCTGGAACCTTTCGCGCCAATCGGGTAGGCCGTGAGGCCGCCCTTGCGACGCGGGCGCTGCTTGGAGTCGGTGCTCATTGGCACGACGTTAGCGAAGCGGCGGAAGACGCCGAACTGCTCGCGCAGGTCAATCATCACCGCTTCGAACTCGGTCGGCACGAGCACGCCACCACTCTCGTTGTCACTTTCGCTGTGTGCGCGCTTAATGACGATGCCGTTCTCACGGCAAAAAGTCTGCGCACGCGACAGCAACTGCTCGTTGCAAACTCGCGCCATAGGGCCAGCGAGCAGGAACATGCCGAAGCGATATGCCTTTTCCGCTGCGCCTTCGCCGCGGAAGGCTTTCAAGCCGCCGATAGCGCGCGTGGTCAGTTGGACGTGTCCGCCGGAGCGCGCGGCGACCGTCGCCGGATCTTCCGTCGGCGTCTTCGCCTTCGCGGCCCTGTGCTTCTCGCGCACTTCCTTGCGGAAATCCGCGACCGTCATTGTCTCGTCGGCGATGAATTCGCGCGCCAGTTCAACCTCGCCGAGCATCTCGCCCAGCGCTAAAAGCTCTTCATCTCTTTCCATTACTTTCCTCGCTTCGGTAGTTGGTTTATGCGCGGCGCGCGCGCCGCCTTGTTTGTTTCGTTCCTCGTCCTCTTCAGCCGCTGCGTCCGGGTCTTCTTCCTCTTCCGGGTCGTAATCCTCTTTATCGCCGGCGCGCTCTTCCTCTTGACACTCTTCACAGCCCTCGCCTTCGCAGGCTTCGCAGACATCTTCGGCATCGTCCATCGAGCGCCCGACGCCAACGGTTAAATCGGCAGGAATGGAAACCAGAGAGTTTTCCACCGGCTCCCAGTCGGTCGAGCGATAGATAGGCCCGTCGTCGTCTTCGCGCTCCAAATGCAGTTCATGCACGATGAAGCCGGAAGAGATGCCGGTGCGGATGCCGTCAATCACGTCCTGAAATTCTTCTTCGGCTGAAGATCGTTTCGAGAACCGTATCTTCGCGCGACAGATATGGCCGTCGTTGCTCACGTTTTCGTGAACGCCGATTTGCTTTGTGCGGTCGTGGTCTGTCAGGAAGGGGCCGTTCTGCCGGAGGCGGTCGAGGCGAACTGAACTAGGGGAATGATCGAGAATGAGCCTGCCGAACCAGTGCTCGACGGGCGTGTCGGATGAGAAAGCGATTGGCTCGACTGTACGTGCCTTCTCGTCAATCTGAAGGCTTTCTCGGACAAGCGCAAAGGCGCGCTTCAGCTTTTTGCCGATGACGCGTTTGTCGTTTCGCTGGAGAAGCTTTTTCTTCATATTCACGTCCGTCGCTAAAAGGAGCATCCTTCGCAACAGACGTGAATATGCACGAGTTGAAAATTTTATTTCCGGGAGGGTTTCTGCCCGTCGGCCTCTTTTTCATCAGAACTCACAAGGAGACTGCGAGCATTTATGTCGCAGAGGAATTGTGTCCTCTGCGAACATGCTTTCAAATGTTCGCCTCAAGCCTCCAATCCTTTCTAGTTTGAATACACGAAATAGTGTGTGAAATATTCTCTGATTAGAGAAAATAAGTGTTGACAAATATTCTTTAGTCGCGTAATATTCTCTTACGTTAGAAATAACGAATTTGAGAAGGAGATAAAGACGATGACAGACCTTGACAAATTCTTTAACGACATTGAAAACGGCACAGTTGAAACTCCTGAGGGCTGGGTGGGAGCGCGGACATACGAACTCGCTTGGGAACGAGAAAACGGCGACACAATCACTCAAACAATGACGAGCGGCTTTGGCGAGCAAGGCGCGATTGAGAGTATGCGCGAACTGCTGCCTTCTGATGCGAGGGCTGAGACGCTTCGCGTTGTACGTGAAATTATCGAATCGCACATGGAGGGCGAACAGTGAAAGACGAACTTCTGAGCGTGCAAGCCGCCGCACTCGAACTTGGATTAACAAAAAGTTCGGTGCAAAAAATGGTTGAGTCGGGAAAACTTCCGGCTCAACCTGTGGGCGAAATCGTAAAAGGTCTTTCCGGTTGGGCGATTCGGCGGAAAGATTTAGAGAAAATGCGCGAGCGTCCAAAGGCCGGACGGCCTGCAAAGAAAGGGTAGAAGTAACGTGAGACAGAAGCACGCGAGTAGCGCACACGGCAAGCACGTTCTGAACTATCACCTGTGCTGGTGCGTCAAGTATCGCCACACGCTCTTGACCCGCGAGATTGGTGACAGGGTTAAAGCAGTCCTGCACGAAATCGCGGTAGCGATTGACGTTGAAATAATTGCCGTCGAGTGTGATACCGACCACGTCCATGTCCTTTGCAGGTTAAAGCCAACGCACACAGTTTCAAGTGTGCTTCACAGATTCAAAGGCGGCAGTGCCTATAGAATCTTTCGAGAGTTCCCGTCACTCCGTCGCCGTTTGTGGGGCGGGCATCTCTGGTCTCCGTCTAAGTTTTCAAGCACCGTAGGCGGCACGACGTTGGATAAGGTCAAGAAATACGTTGAAGAACAACGGGCGGAAATGACCGAACTCCCAAGCGTCGAACCGTAAGTTTTCAAATCCAACTCCCGACCGCCTTCTAAGGAATCCCCGCCGCTTTCTTAGAAGGCGGGGAGGATTCAACAGCCGCGGGTGGCGCAGAGGCTTTTGAATCCTTCGCGCCGAGCACAACGCCCTTCTCTTTGATGACCTTTTGCTCGTGTGCCAGAGTGGTCATTTTCTCTTCGAAATCGCCGCCCTGCTCACCGATCACATCAGTGCGGGCATCAAAGCCCTCCTCGACTGCCATCTTGGCCGCCTGAATCTCCTTGTAGGGGTCAATCCAGCGCCAGCCGCGCGGTTGGAAATGAGGTTCCTGGAGCCGTTTGTAATCGGCCACACGGATATTTACCGCGCCGGTCATCATGGCCGAGCGGAGCCAGGCGAGAAAGACGCGCCTTTGCAGTTCCTCGATCTGAAAATGCTGGAGACCGCGCCAAGTGTCGCGCTCTGAAAGCAGGCCGATCCGCGCCGAAGAATAATTGACGCCTTCGAGGTCTTCGGCCAACGAGAAATAGGTTACGTCCATGCCGGCGGCGATGCCGCGCAAAACGCCCTTGATAAAAGACGGATAGCTCGTGTTCGGGTGCGTTGGATCGTATGATTCGAAAGTATATCCCGCTGGGATGAGGTCGAACTGTCCGGCCTCGGCATTATGCGGCAGATTCGGATTAGACCTGTCCTCTTCATCATCCTCTTCGCCCGTATATTCTTCCTCTTCGGGCGTTTCTTGCTTGAAAAATCCCATCTTGCAGGCACCGACGCGCGCCGCGACCAACTCCGCCTCTTCGTATGCGCCCAAGATCTTCAGCCGCTTGATGGCCGTGTGTATCCAGGGCACGCCCCTCACCTGCGTGTCATCGTCGGAGTTCTCATCATCCATCAGAAAACTGTGAATGATCTCTTCAGCGGGCACGCGCGTGCGCCAGTTGGCCTTCGCGTCTCTATCGAGAAAGAGGTAATCGGACGGAGGCGGGGTCAAATGATAAGCGACCGGCCTGTCGTTCTCGTCTAGTTCAACCGACATGATCACGCGGTTGCCGTTCGGGAGTCTTTCGTTGAAAGTCTCGTCGAGCCAGTCGGCACTGTAAAACTTCAGAGAGAAGCCAAAAGGATTATCGG
Source organism: Pyrinomonadaceae bacterium (assembly GCA_036403295.1). Lineage (GTDB taxonomy): Bacteria > Acidobacteriota > Blastocatellia > Pyrinomonadales > Pyrinomonadaceae > JACMLC01. The sequence goes on along the minus strand of DASWRG010000058.1, from coordinate 28,886 downwards.
CGTCGCAGATACGTAAGAGGCTTTCACCGTCGCGCGCGATCGCATTGATATGCTTGCGCTGAATCGCCGTCCACGAAAGCTTCCCGTTCAGGGAGGCGTTCTCCTTGTGGCACCACTGCTTCCACGCAGTTTCAATCGTGCGATTCAAGACCTGATCAAGCTCACCATTTTTATCGCGCGCTCTCACCTGTAACTTCATGCCCGTCGGGCCAGCCACGTTGTTTCTGACCATCGAGAGAAACTTTTTGACGTAGTCATTATTGCGCGCCAGGTCGCGCGAGCGGGCGCGGAGAAACCTGAGCGAGCGGCGCAGCTCGAAATTATTCGAGGTGTTGACGACTGTGAAGTCGCGACTCAATCGGTCGACGCGCGCGGCGTCATAGGAGCGCCTGAGGGCACGTCGTTTCTCGCGGCGCTCAAGTTTGGCGCGAGCTGCTGCCTGTTCGTGGCGAAGCTGCGCGAATGTCGGCAACTCCAGATTCAGTGATAAAAAGTCCATTACGGTCTATCAAACCTCACATCTATAGTTTTGAAGAGAGTCTTGCCTTTGCGTACGCGCGCGCGGCGTAGCTCTGCCGCATAGAGTTTCGAGTAGGTCTCGCGCAGCTTGATTAACTGCTCGACCGGGATGCGCTGAAGCTGGCGATTGCCGATCACGTACAGCTGCACGTCCCTGGGAACGCGCCCTGCAATGAGCGTATCTATCGCGTCGAGAATCTTTTTCGCCTGCGAGCGATTGTCGAAGGTCGAAGTGACGGCCATCGTTTTCAAATTCTGAATGACTTTCGTCTCTCCGCGCGCGATCATGAACTCGGAGCTTCCATCCGAGACCCATGCTTCCCAGGAATAGGCACCAACGGACATTTCCGCCGTCACGCTTTTATCCACCGTCACGTGAAAGTCGTCGCCCTCTGCCGCAGCAGTCGTGTTGAAGCCCTTGCCTGCTCCGCGAAAGTAATAGCTGAGCGACCACGTCAAAGCCGGATAATCTGAGAGGCTCTTCGTCCATTCAAGTGTCTCTCCGACGGTTATCTCGGGCGGCTCGGCATTAGAAATTTCATCAACATCAAGTGACATCACATCTCTCCATCTCTTACCAGCTATTGACAAATCCGCGGCGGCGGCGCGCGCGGGGCTTGCGCCGGGCGGTTTGTTGTGCCTGCTCTTCCTCGTTTTCGGCTTGGATCTGCGCCTCCGGAGGAGATGAAACAGGGATCGCGGCAGCCACATGCGATTCGCGGCGCTTGCGTAGGCGGCGGAAATCAGGATTCAGAATCCTCTTCGCGGCCATCGCGTAGACGCGAAGGTCAAGCGCCTCGTTGCGCACGCCCGGCCTGAGCTTTTCCCACCGGCGAACGCTCTTGCTCCGCTCGTGTCTCACAACAGGGTGCTCGCTCCTGAGCTGCTTAAAATATTTCTCGCCGTAATAGACAAATCCGTCGCGCTCGAATTCCGTCGGGAAGTGGCAATAGCCCGGCCCCGGTTCAGCGACGAGCAGATGCGCCGCAATCGTGTCCTTAGCCGTCTCTGTGCCGAGGTTGTAAAGCCTGACTTTCGGCTTTCCCACGAGAGAGGGGGTTGAAATCAGAGGCTTGCCCGGTGTGTTCGCGCCTTTGACGGCATACCAGCGCCGCCCGGCATGCTTGCGCGCAAAGCGATAGACATCTTCCGTATTATGGCCGCCTGTATCTATGCACGCGCAGGCGACGCGAATGGTCTGCACGAGAGCAGCTTCGCCGTCTCCATCCTCATTGCCGTCAGCGATAGGAATCTCGAATTCGTAATCGCGCAGGAGCAGGTCTTTGAGTTCCTGCCAGACCTCATTCTGCGACGGGTCGCCCATGAGCACCTGGTGATCGATTGACCAGGATTCGTCGTCAATGCCCCAGCCGACGATTTCCACCTCTAAGCGATTACCCTGCACGTCTACGCCGGCAGTTAAGACGAGCACGCCATCGGGCAAGAGCTCTCCGTAAGGCTCGCGCCGTGATTCCAAGTCTTCGACCGATGCTTGCGCGCTCAAATCTTCCCAGCCTTCGGCCAGCGAAGTGTTGACGAACACTTTTAGGGTTTCTTTGCTCTGCTTCGCTTCAAGAAAATTCTTCGCCATCTCACCCCACGTCACAAAGGGCGAATATCCCTCCCAGATATGAAAGCCTGCGCGACCTGTGAACGGCTTCTCAGCTCTCCACTCGCCGCGCGCGAGCATCTCCGTCTTATGCTCATGCTCGATGACACAGCCGTTGACGCACACGTAATAGGCATTTAAGACATCATCGTCGTCCCATTTGATTGTGAAGTCTCCGTCACGCTTCCAGACGAGCGCTTGATACTCGTCGCAGTGCGGGCAGGGAACGTAATACCTGCGCTTGTCGGAGTTCTCATATTCCAGCTCGATTGGCGAGAAGCGCGGAGCTTCGGGCGGCGAGCCGGGCGGATTCTCCAGCCGGTCGCGCGGCGTGGAAGGCTTGAAGATGATGGCATCGGGAAAGGTCGTCGTGCGCTTCTCGGCGAGCTTGCAATAATCGCCCTCGCTCGTCGGCCTGTAGGCGTCGCGTTCGTCGTTGATGACGATGCGACGTGGACGCGACGAGGCCGTCGCCGCCGACGTGGCGTAACCGATGGCCAGGTGGCCGCCTGGAAAACTTTTGTCTCCGATGGTGTTGCCGCTATCGCGCGAGCGCGCATCAGAGACGATACTGGCGAGCACGGGCGTGTCACGAATCATCGGGGCTAAGGATTCTTTCGACCAGGCGTCGGCCTTCGGCTCCGTCTCACAGGAGTAAAGAATCGGCGAAGGGTCAATGTGCATGAAATAGCCGATGATATTGTTGGCGCATTCAGTGCCCGCGACCTGCGAGGATTTGACGAAGATAATTTCACGCACGCCGGGCTTGCCCACCGTGTCCATGATCTCGACCAGATACGGCACGAGTTCATTGCGCCAGCGACCAGGACGAGCTGAGCGCTCAGCCGAGAGAAACCTGTAGGTGGCCGCCCACTGGGAAACGGTCAGAGAAGACTCCGGGATTGCGATGGCAATCGCATCAGAGAAAACGCGTATGATCGCTTCTGAGGTCATTAAAAATGCGGCCCGTCTCCGTCTTCAGAATCTCTGTGATCTGCGCCGCCGACTCCGCCTTGTAAAGTTGCTGCGCTATCTCGCGTGACATCCGCACGCCTACGCGGTTATGCATGGACTTGAATAATCTCAGGGCGTAATCCTGCACCTCTTTGACTGAGACGACTTCGCCGCGCTCGCTGGCCAGCTCAAGCTCTTTGAGTTCCGCTTCAGCCTGCGCCCGGCGCAGCTTTGCCGCGTCGAATTCGGCTGAAGCTCCGGCGATCAGCGCGGGCAGCGCGTCAACCAGTTCGTACATCTTCGCGCCCTTCGTGCCGGGCACAGGCTCGATCCCTTCGAGCCGCTTGCGCACCGTCGCGCGGTCGAGCGTTGTCAGTTTCGCCAGATCTGAGATTGAATAACTCATTCGTAAACCGTCTCGTCCACTCTCAGCAGTCTTTCCGGCCACACCTCAACACACTCCATCTTGACTGACTCAAGATGGAGTGTGTTGACATAGTTGGTGATGTGTTGCCAGAAGATGCCACAGAGGGACATGGAGTCTTGCGCGCGGATCAGCATCTCGCCAGAGCGCATGTCGAGCGGCTGCGCGCAGTTATAAGTGGCATGCCAGTAGAGCTTATAAAGTGTCCTCATGGCGTCACCTCGCAGTCGCCAAGGCGTTCTGAAGAGCCTTGTAAAAGTTATCGCCGAGCTTCGTCTGGACGATCTTCTCGGTTGGCTCGACCAGCGTGGATTCCTTTTTGATCTTCGCGCGCGGCTCAAGCCGGTAGAGCGGCACAAGCTTCGTGTTGCCTTTACGGCCACGCCTTTGAAAGAGCACAGGCCCGTTTCTGGTCATCAAGACAATGTCGCGCTTGCCGCGCAGCGCGCCGGGCCGTTGCGACTTCTGAATGATGTCGCGCTTCGTGCGCCGCACGTTCTCAGTCGGGATCGCGATGGCATTTCCCGTCGGCGTCTTCGTGCCACCGGTCTCATGCAGCGTGAGCCAGTCGGCATCAGTGGCCACTCCGGACTGCAATTTGTCTTTGGTCGCCGGAATGAGCTTGATGCCGAACTTATTCGAGGGCTTATCCCAGTTGTTTCTGACCGTGAAGGTGGATTCGATTGATCTGATCACGGCGGTCTGCGCCATCTGCGCGGTCTGCGTCAAAGCCTGCGCGGTCGCAAACATGACTTGCTTCTCCACGCTGGCCTGGTTCGATTTGGTTTTGACGTTGCCGGTGATCATGTTCTTCAGCTCATGAGCCAGAAAATGGAATACAGAAGGATGCAGCCGCCGAGAAAGCAGCCAATAGCAATCAAAACAAACGTCGCCAGCAACTGATTCTCAGTGAGATCGCCCTGTCCTGTTTCTGATTTCCCGGACATCGGTCTTTATCTCCATCAGGTCGCGCTGCAAACCATCCAGATAGGCTTTGAACTCTTCGCGGGTCAGCGACTTTTCGCGCAGTTCTTTCAGGTCGCCTTCGAGCTTGACGATGTCTGCGCCCTGCACGTCCACCCGCATCCCGAGCCGCACGTAACCCGCGATGATGCCCGCGACCACCACCGCGAATGCGATGATGGTCCCGAGCTGCTTGTCAAACCATGACGCGACAGATTGCGTGTCGTCGAACATGCCCGCGCTCCTACTCGCTGGCTTGTGCGTTGACATAGGCTGCGTCAGTCGAAACTGCACGGCGTGCGGATTCTCGAATCGTTGAGACCACACCCGCATCCAGATCAACCCCCGTGTAAACAGAGACGGCGCGCAGGTCAGCGTGCTCCCCGCCAGCCTTGAAGGCCGCGCGAGCAGCACGCATTCGCTCAGCGTCATAGGGCACACCGGCCAGCGCAAACTCTATTTTGTCTCTGGTGACGGAATGATTGGCGGAGACCTTTCTGACCGCGCGATTGAGCTGCGTCGCGTACCAGACCGAGACCACATTCAAACCGATCGCGATGAGCTGAAGCATCTGCGAGAGTCCCGGGTGATTGACTCCAGCTATATTCAGCGCATTGATGCGGGTGATCAGATTGGCGAGCACGGGAGCGAGCGCGGCGATGGAAGCCGGGTTCATCGTGTCCAGCGCGACGCCTAGATCATGCTCGAAGCCCTGCGCGACGGTATGAAGGTCGGTCATCTCAAGCTTCATGTGATCGCGCACGTCGGCGGAGATGAGATGTTGAGCGTAAAGCTGATCGGGAAGCCCTGCATTGAGTTCAAGCTGCACGACAACGACGTGTGTGCCTGCCTTCACTCTCTGGATAGCCGCGCGGCCACAGGCCACAGTGCCGAAGATGATCGATGCCGTCAGCGCCAGCGCGAGCGCCATTCTAAATACTGATTTCAGGGGATGCATAAAAGTCTATCGTCCTTTCCTCTCCGTTTACCTAAGAGTTAACGGGCCACGCGCGGCACAGGGCGCACAGGGCGCATAGGAGCAACCACGCTTCGCGGCGCTGGTCTGTTCGAATCGCGCGACCCGTCGAGGCTGAGACTATGGCAAATGAAAGATTTATTTCCGGGAGGGTTTCTGCCCGTGCGTAGCAGAAGAAGATGAGAGGCGATAATAGCGTGTCGTGCCGGCTCTTCCGCAGTTGCGCTTTCCGGCGCGGGTGAACCATGTGGCCAGCCCATTGCTCTCAAGAAAGTCGAGAATCTCCTGCACGCCATCTTTCCTGAGTCCGGTATCGCCTGCGATCTCCCTGACTGAAACGCCGTCTTTGCCCCACGTCGTCAGAATTCTCAAGACTGCGTCGCGCTTGCTCTCTTCTTTCTGGCAATGGCGCAGGCGCAGGCGAGTGGCGGCGGCGTACAGCTCTCTGGCCGACTCTTCGTCAGGAGCTGCGTCTGCCATCCAGATCAGCTTTTGCGCGAAGGCGAGCACCTCTTTTCGCTTCTCGTCGAGGGCTTGATGCAGATTTTCGACGCGGGCTTTGTTCGTGCATTGCTTGCAATGAGAGCGTGGCTGTGGAGGGCCGAGCTTGCGCTTGCGCGCGTGAAAACCGGTGAGCGGCTTCGATTCTTTGCACTTCGGGCAGACCTTTTCTTCTATGGCTGAAAGCGAGGCGAGATTATTAAGAGGGGACGAAGGAATCGTCGAAGGAGTTGGGGGTAATTGGTAAGCCATAGAAGAAAATCAGGTCGCCATGGTGCGCGTGCCCGGCGTCTCGCGCGTCGGCATCGCTAATGTGGGAGTAAATAACAGATTTGACGGGCTTATTTATGGGAGGGTTTCTGCCCGACGGGATGTAAATCTAAAAGTTAACTCCTAATTCGCGCTCCTATGAGATGCAAAACATCCTCTTCCGTGCGAATTACGTCGAGTTGGCCGCGCCAAATGGCATGAAATTCCTTCTGATCGGGCGTCAAAATGCCCTTTGGAGTCTTAATTTCGACGATTTTTGTCTGTTTCACGCGCCTCTGACTGCCGCACACGCAGGGCATGAGACCTCCGACGACGATGTCAGGGAAGCCATCGCCGACGCCGCTCGTGATCGCGACCGTCAGGCCGAGCGCGCGGAAGACTTGCACGAGCTGGGTTTGGCTGGCGTCAACCTTCTTCGGCATTTCCTATTGGCGGCTGAAGGGGGCCAAGCCACTCACCTTCTGCCAGTTCAATCACATCAAACATTGAATCTGTACCCACGAATGCTATGCTAAAAGGACTGCCAAGCGAGCTGTAGACGTAAACAACCGCTGGCTTTTCTGTGACGCGAGTGTCTCTGATAAACCTGAAGTTCTTCAGCCAGTAAAAGCCGTTCTCGTGCGGCAGTTCTTTTGTCCACTTGGAAAATAGCGGCTCAAAAGAGTTTTCAGAATAACCATTGCCATGATCGATGGTGGAATAAAGGGTCGAGCCGTCGCAGTCCTGATAAACCTCAATAATTTCAGTTGCGATGGAGTATATAACCCTATCGCCGATTTTAAATTTTGGGGGCGGCTTCGGAATATTCTCTTTGCTCCACTTAGAAAAGTTCTTAACATTTGTGCCGGGTACATTGTAATCAGGATGCTCAAGGCTTTTCTTGCCACAGATCGGGCACTCGTGATTCACAAAATTGCCGGGACAATCTTCTTTGCTGTGCTGTTCTTGGGACATTTCGCAGCTCCTATTCTTCAATAAATATCTCGACGGCCTCGTATTTGTTGATGGCTTCGATTAGCTCATCTGCACCCTTAATACCAGCATCACTTAAGCCCGAAAGGTAAGCTATGTCCGCCGACGTTAAGGTAGTTGGCCCGCCCTTAAGTGAGCCATCCTGTTCCCAATACCTTTTTGCGAGAAGCGACTTTAATTCTATTGGTAGGCGATGTTCTTCGACGGGCACCACTGGCCGCCAATAAAGACTAAAGCTCATCCTGAAATCCTCCAGTTGTTATAAGATTGAATGATCACCGGGCCAGTCCTGCCCTGACTTCCACTACAAGCACTCGTCGTTCACTGGATTAGCGGTCTACACGGACACGCCGAAAGCCCGGTATTTTTGCCGCGGCATGTCATCTCGCCATGCCGCCGGTGATCTCCCCAAGTTTAGCACTCTCCACTAAGCAGGCAGTACAGGATGGCGCTTGCGCGCCTATGACCGAAAGCCGAGAAAGAAAACTAAGCCAGCTTTCATATCCAGCAAAATCAGGTCAGTCGGGCGCGGGTCGAGCGCCTTCTCCATCTCAGTGCGCGAAGTATCCGTGAGCAGGATACCTCCCTCTGGAAACTCTACAGCGCGCTCCTGATAATCCAGAAGATTGAAGGTATGCTCGCCAAGAGTAACCTCAAACCGCTTCCGGTCTACCTCCAATTTCTTATGAATTGAAAGCATTTTCTCATAAGTTAAAGGTTCGCCTGCGGCAGCTTCCGTGCTCGCATATGCCTCGACCAGAGTTTCATTGATATGCCTCGACACAAGCTCGCTCCAGCCATCATCGTCAAACTGAGCACCCATAAAAAAGTCCTGCTGATGAAATGAAATAAATTTCTAACGCTAACGACACTTTGAGGTGGCGCGTTACCCTCACTTTGGGGCGGGCTGGGAAGGACCCGCGCTTGATGCGCTCAGAGAGGGGAAAGACCTGTCTTCGACAGGCTTTCAATCAGGACTGATAGGTGTACCCCAGCGCTCATTGGCGTATGCCTCAAGCACGACCCATGCTCGATGGCGCTGGTAGTAATGACGCACACCTGTCGGCTCTGGCCAGTGAACAGCAATCACGTTGGTCAAGCGCTTTCGGTGTTTTCGGTCTCTGCGCCTATGTAATGTGCGCCATCGCCTCATGCTTTCGTGCTTTCAGGCTCTTCAATATGTATGACTGGATTCTTGGCGATTGGACTGAGAATCGGCGGCCAATGCCAGTGTCCGCCCGCCGTGCCATAAAGCACATGCTGGTTGAAGAAGAGACCAGTCGGATTGAGCACGGCTAGACCGACGGCACTCTTCTCATTACCCGGCTCGTCTACTTCAGTGATGATGGCCGCTCTATCGATCGAGGGATACTCGCCGCCGGGCGTGCCATAGGCTACATAGTGAACAACTCTGCCGACTGTTGGAATCTGCATAACTCTCCTTTGTAACGTTGTAACGTGAAGGGAACAGGGCGCAGCTCTCCCACAAGCCGCGCCCTGCCTGCGCTCTCTCAGCTCGTGAGCGTCGAGAGCAGCATGTCGAAGCTCGCGGCGTCGAGGTTGATGTAGAAGTGCTCTTCGTTGTCCGAAGCGTTCTGCTGCACGACCTTCAGGCGCGCGTCGGGCATGACCTCCAGCACTTCCACCTCGCGCAGATCCGTCTTGATCGTCGGGTGACGGTGCGACCGGATGAGGCGATTAAGATGGTTCGCGGTGAACTCGCCGAGCGGCGCAAACGCCGGGTCAATGGCACGCTGCACTTCTGCCTGCTCCGTCGCGGGCGCAGTGGCGGCTGCCGTGGCCGGTGCCTGTGCGGTGGCCGGCGCGGTTTGAGATGAAGATTCGTCGGTTGCTTTCTTGGGGTCCATGAATTTGCTCCTCGTTTGATTGATTGACATGAATGAGGCTCGCGGCCTACACTCGCTTCATACACATGAATGAGAGAGGCCAGTGGTCGCCGCTTGGTACATTGGCCAGAGAAAATCAGCCCCGGAACGTTCGCCGCTTTGGTACGCTCTCCGGGGCTTTGGTCTGTTCAAAAGCCTCCGCGCGCGTCTCATCCAGTTGCTTCAGGACAGGTCGAAGCTTCTCGACCATCTCGATTGTGCCCGGCGCGAACGGATGGAATCTGGTACCACGATCTTCGGCCTGCTTAGCACAGTGGTCGAAGTATTCAATGAAGCCCCTCAACTCGGTTTCGATCTTGAGCAAGTCGTCTAGCTCGGCCTGTCCAATCATCTGTGCACCTCGTCTCGTCTGAAAAGTGAGATACGAAATACGGCAGCCGCACCATGTGCAGCACACATAGCCTTTAGCTTGCCATATTTGACGAGAGAAATTGTTACGACGCCCGCAGGGGCACCGGATGAGGATGGAGAGAGGAGAGCTGCCGAGTAGGCGTGCTTTCATTAATCCTGTGGATATGCCCACTCCTCTTTAGGCTTGTTGCTGCGCCAGCAAGACAGATGAGCAGCGCGCGATTTGTCGCCTTTACTGTAACCGGCATATACGGCATCGCCGACTTCTTCTGCTTCAATTAACTCTCCGCAGATGCGACACGGCTCATTGGCGTACATCGACAGAGCGAGTGATAACGGTGCGCTCATCAGCCTTCGACCTCCTGCCAGATGCCATCATCCCGATCAACGCAGAAAATATCGTCGGCATCAGTAAAGGTTTTCTGATAGCCGGAGTATTGGTCTTCGGCGATGATTCCATCATCATCACGATCCTCCGCGCGATAAACGCGGCCATCGTTGCCGATGATGGTGTCGCCGATGCGTATGTCTCTAACGCTCATGATCGCCTCCTAAACGATTCCAGAATTCTTTGCTCTAGCTCAGTCAAATCCCACTGCGCGACGACGACATAAATCGGATGAGCGATGCGCTCCAGTAGAAGCGGATCATGCGGCGCGCGCGGCGGGTAATACACTTCGCGCCACTCGGCTACATCCCAGAGGATGAAATACTTTGAGAGGTCGTCTTTCGGTCGCAGGTGAAATGGAATGAGGGGTACAGGCGAAGCGTAGGTCGCCTTGAACCAACGGCGCTGACCTATAGCTTTCTCGTCTGGCTTCTCTATTACGCCGGGCGCGAGTTCAATGAATAACCCTTGATTGATGCTTGCTTGATGACTGCCGAGCTGCTTGTCGTAGTTTGATTCAAGGAGGGCTTTGTATATCTCGCTACTGTCAGCGCTCGGACGTTCCCACGCCTTGAAGCGGCCTTCCATTTCTCCTTGAGGGACACTCGCATACGTCATCGTATGTTCAAAGAAAATCGTCTCAAGGTCTGCGCGTGCGAGTGCTAGCTTCGGGCAGTGATTATCCGGGAACTGGCCGCCTCGCCTGATAGCTTCATTGACATCGATCACAGCCAGACCTTCAGCCAGCGCCTTATATCCGCGATAGAGAGCTCTATCCATTTCAGTGAGATTCTTCCTCTGGCGCGAGGTGAAAGCTTCGACCCGCTTGCGCGCTTCGTCTCTATCAACCTCTAACGAACTGAATTCCATGATTTGCTCCTTTCAAAGTTGGTGAACCGGACGCATCCGCCTCGCGAGACGAAGCGCATTCAAGCTTGAACCTCCAATGATCGCCGCGCGGTAGAGCGTTGGCGGCTAATTCAAATTCAAGCCTTCTGGCGTGCGTCCGGTTCATAAAACGGCTGCCTCTGCCATAGCCGGTTTCAGCTTCAGAGAATGAAAACCTGTTCTCTCGGCCGGCGGAATGTACTGGAGGTGAAGAACGTCGAAAACATCCTGCTCTTCACGGGTTATGATTTTCGCTTCGCCATTCCTCAGATAGCCGTCTCTTGACGGCATGCCGATGTCGCGCGCGTGAGTCACCAGCGCCGCCGTGAAATCCTTCGAGCCGGTGCGAATGGCATAGATCAAACCGAAGTTATCGGGGCGCGCTAAGAACAGATCGAGCTTGATATTTTCTTTGAGGAGCGCGCGCCAGTACTTGCCGTCCGGCTTCGGCTGCCAGTCGATGATTTCGTGAGTGCCGGGCTTGATCCAGCGGATGTGATGCGATGGATCACACGTCGCCCACATGTGCAGCAGATTCGAGATCTCTTCATGAGCATCGTCGAAGAGCAGGCTGCCATCGAAGGCGGTCTTTTCAAATCGCGGGATGGCTACCAGCTCAATGTCTTTCACGTCCTGGCAGCCGCGGCGAATGCTGCCGGCGACTTCTACGCGCTCGACGTAAGGGAGCATCATTTCGCGATAGTAGTAAGCAAGAGCGTGCGCCTGTTTGATGAACATCTTTTATGCCTCCTCCTTGAAACTCACCTCACGCGGATCAACCAGCTCCATATTGTGAGGATTGTTTTTCTTGCCCGTCGGCACGGCGAGCAAAAGCTTGGCCTTGGTCCAGCTCAAGAGAATGCAATGCTTCTCCACATGAGGAGAGACCTGCCATGTAACTTTGCGCTTGCGGTCGCGCTCTTCGAGCTGCAAGATTTCGATCATGATTGCCACCAGATGAGAATGACGAGCCAGACGAGAGAGATGATCACGGTGCCGGTCGCGATCATCGCCCACTCTCGCCAGAAGTGGACGCGCCTCTCTTCGGCGGCTTGAGCCGTTTTCAGCTTTTCAGTTTCAACTCTCAGATCGGCGATCCGGTCTCCGAGCTCAAGCAGCCATTCGTCTTTGCGCTGGATATGCTCACTCATCCAGGCGAGCACGGCCTCGGTCTCTGACTGCTCCGGCGGCGCGGCCTCGCTCTCTTCGATCACATCCGGCCACTCGTCCTGAATTTCGTTTTCTGCCTGCATAGATTCCCCTCTCTAGCTCACGAGCTAAGATTTTTTGCCGCGTCGTTTCTTCTTCCGCCGCCGTCCGCGGCCGCCGGTGCTGAAAGGCACCCGGACTTTCATCGACGCCTTTCGCTTCCTGGCCTCGTCGCGCATCAGGTACCGCTGCGTGGTCGCGATCTCGACGTGGCCTAAGAGCTGCCTGACCATGTCGATGTCCGTCCCCTCGTCGACCAGGTGCGTGCCGAACGAGCGCCGGAGGTCGTGCGGCGTAAAGTGCAGAAGGCCGCACCCCGCCGCGCGCCGGCGCAAGGCCACATAGAGCCCGTTGGCCGAAAGATGCCGGATGATCACATGGCCGTGACGGTCTACCGGACACAGGAGCGCGCCGGGCTCCGCGCCGCGCGCGCGAAGCCACGCGTTGATCGCGCGCCGCGCGCCGCCGTCGCCGAAGTAAACGGTGCGGGCTTTGTCGCCCTTGCCGCGCACGATCAAGCTGTGCGAGCGGCGAGAGTAAGCTGAAAGCTCCAGGCCGCAGGCTTCGTCGCGCCTGAGACCGCCGCCGTAGAGCAGAGCGAGGAGCGCGGCATCGCGCATCGCGCAGAGGCTTCCGTCACGCTCGCAGGACTCAAAGAGCGTGGAGATCTCGGCGAGAGAAAGGGCGCGCGCCGGCCGCCTGCGCTCGTCAGTGCCTTTGACCAGGCGCACGTCGCAGAGGCGCGCGTAGTCCTCGTGCGGCATCTGTTGGAGGTGCCACGCCCAGCGCGCGACCCCGCGCACGGCGCTCAAAGTCGAGTTGATCGAAGAGGGCGCGTAAGATTTGCCCTTGAGGGAAGCTTTGCCCTTAAGTGCGCCTCTGAGGAATTCCAGATGAGAGCTGCGCAAAGATGACCAGTCAAAATCGAGTCCGGATGCGCCGCCTAAGAGCCGCGCCGCTCGTTCCAGATTCGAGCGCTGTGTGCGCTGGCCACTCTCGGCCAGAGTGTTCAGATAGAGCATGACGGGAGCGAGCCGGGAGCGAGCCGGGAGGTGGCCGGGAGCTTCAGAGAGGAGGCGCAGCGCGCCCATGGCCGACTCCCTTTGAACGCTGAATGTGACGACTCTTTGCGGCATCCGTCCCCTCTCGAAAAACTGCACCAATTTCTGCAAGTGAAAAACCCGAATTTTTGCCCTTTTACCCCTTACCCTTTACCCCTTTGAGATTGCCGGAAGAGTCAATAAAAACGGGCGGTTCCCCGCCGGCGCCCCCCGCCGCCCGCCCGTTTTTGGTTCTAGGTGTTGTGAATGTGTTTTCTCAACACCTAGAAAGCGCCGTTTTCAGTGGCGGCAAGTCGCGCAACCTGACTTCACCCGCGCCGCCGCAACAATCACAATCTTCTGTCACGGACGTGGGTTCAAGGTCGCAGGAAAAGCCCGGCAATTCCCGCTCCTGCTCACCTGAGCCAGCACAGTCAGGACAGATAATTACTTGAGCTAAAACATCCGGCTCGTTCATTGCGCGCTCCGTAGTTTTTCGTAAGCCTCTCCGCATGCTTCGCACATCACACGTTGACGTTTCGAGAAATAGAGGGCACGCTCTCCCGCTTTGACTTCGACCGGACAGCCGCGATGCACACATGCGCCGCCTGTCCGCGCCGCTGCGAGCCACTTGAACGGCTCTTTCTTCACGAGTGGCGGGAAGCCTGCCAGCACGCGATGCTCAGGGCAGTAATCAACGTCCTCGCCCTCGACGTGCGCGACGCAGGATTTACAGATGCGCCGGTTGCACATGGCCAGACCTTTGCCACTGCACGCGTGACATTCGCCGCGACCGCGTCGCCCCTTACCCTTGCACTTCGGGCAGTCTCCTCCGACGAGGTAATCGCATAGAGCGACAGACCAGCCCTGACAGAACTCGCAGCGCCTGCGCGGCTGCCGCCCCGTGCAGAGGACTGCCGATGTCGCGGGCATGCCTTCGCGCTTGATCGTGGCGTAAAGACAGCCTCCTGCTCCGGTCTCAAACTTCTCCTGCGACGCAGGAGTAAATTCGAGGGACACGGGCGGACGGAAGTCGCTCTGCTCTGTTGACTGCTCATTCATCAAATCCTCGCAGGAGACTCCGCCGCTTTAGCGCGGGGAGGAATGCGTAGCCATTGCGGTTGTGCTTTCAAGCAACCGCCTCAAGTCTCGTTGACGCTCTGCGCGCTACGTCAACAAGCCACTTGGCAAACTCAACAGGCGTATGCTCTCGCTCTGCTTTAGTGATCTCTCGCTTGTTCGAGCGTCGAGTCGTAGTTGATACAACGTACTCGGCCTCACCTAAGCGAAAAGGGATAGGCGGCAAATCTTTTGGCTCAATCCCGACGACATACAGTCGCGTGAGCTTGTCAGCTTTGTGACCCCACCACCATTGCGATACGACGAGCGTAAAGCCGCCGAAAGAATCACGCTTGCCCGGTTCTGGTAGCCCACAAACAGGCCACAGCCTAGACGAGTAAGGGTGCTCCAATACTCCGCCCCACATCTTGACTTGCTCAGCTGCCCAAATCGCCAACGCCTTCTCGCTTTCGGGTGCGCTAGAGAAGTGCGACAGCTTACCCCACAAACGACACGGCGGATGGGCTACGACAGGACAACCGCCCTGAAACTTAAGTGCGTCTCGCTCTGCGTCCCAAACGTCACAATCCGGCAGCGTCTTATAAATCGAATCTTGACGAGCAAAAAGAATTGCGATAGTCATAACTCAAAAGAATCTCCGTCCTTTAGGTCGCGGGAGGCTTCAAGCTCAAGTAGCTCCGCGCCATATCTGGCATAAACGCGTTCATACGCTCGCTCAACAATCGCCTCCGCCTCATCCTCTCGGCCTGCTTCAATCGCATCGCACATCAAATCGAGTTCGCCGGTGCTGCCGAGTCCCGCGAGAGCATCCGGCCATCCGATAGGAATCTCGCCATTAAAGATCATCGCTGTGCCTCCGCTCGACGAGCGATTTCACGATCCAATTTGTCGAAGTCGCCGCGCTCGCCCAGCGTGATTAAAATCTCGCGCGGCGTCATCCGCGTGGCCGGTAAACATTCCTGACAAAATGGCACGTTGCTCGCCCACGGTTTTCCGCATGTATGACAAAACAAGAGTAGGCGCGGCTTGTTGAAAATCAAGATTTGTGTAAGCTCTTCAGCGTTCGTGTCGGAGGTGTTTGCACCCAATACGACGTTGTTGCAACGCCTGCATTTAGACTCAAAAGTTGCTTCTTTCATCAGAACCTCGGCGGAGACCCCTCTGCATTTATGCAGGGGAGGAAGCCGCAGCAATCGCGGAATCGCTTTCAAGATTCCGCCTCAACTATCAGTACATAGGCTGATAGGTTTCGCGGTATGCGTTTGCAACTTCGTCGTGTATCTCGTCAATCAAGTCAAGTTCGTACAAGTCACAGCCGCATTTGGTAGATTCAACTTCAAACTCGAAACAGTAAGACACGCCGTTCTCGTCACCATCCGCTTCGTAGCCAGCGAGAACATGAATCGCGTCAACCGCTTTGCAGTTCGGACAATCGAAGTCCATGTAAATTGCGTCAACCATGGCTTTCCTCAAACGACAAAGCGCGGGTCAATTACCAGGGCGACATCTTCAGCCAGAATCGGCAGACCCTTGCACTCAAGCTCAACCGCAACATCCACCGCGTTGCTGTCAAATTTCTCGGCCAGATGGAGCACGAGACGTTCGCTCTGCTCTTCCGAGAGCGCGTTCAGGTTCAAGAGATAAACTTCCGTTTGCGGTTTGCCCGGCAGGTCTGTGATAAATCCGCTGGCGTTCAAAACCTCGACGCGATTCGTGCCGAAGACCTGCATCCAATCGGCGTATCGCGCACTCTCTTCAGACAACACTGCTTCGACTGCTTTCCGCATCACTCACCTCCACGTTCACAAATTTTTCGATCAACCTCTGGCGCACATCATCGTCGAGCTGCATCGAGGCGATGATGTCTTCCGGCTTTTGCCCGTATTGCATCAACGTCCGCACGCGATGCGCGGCCTCGTCGAAGTACAGATTTTCATTCACCGGAGTCGCGCGAGCTTCGCTGATAGCTTCAGGCGTTTTGCTTTCGAGCCACTCGCGCACCAATACGTCCGCATCACGCAAGGGATAGTGCTTCATCGCCCAGCCGCCCGGATTCGTGAAGCCCGGCGTGTGGCGCGCATAATCGAGATAGTCTTCAAACCGGAGGTCTTCAGACACACACACACGATCTTGTGTTTCCGTCAGCTCGAAGAGCGACGGCGCTGGTTCTACTTCGTGTGTGTGTGTTTCTGCTTCGTCTCTTATTGGTTCTTCTTTTAAAACTGGTTCTTCTTTAGTAATAAGAGACTGACTCCGAAAAACCGTATCCGAATTTTCCGTATCCGAAAAAACCGACTCAGTTTTTTCGGATACGGTTTTTCGGAGGAGGTTTGAGTCTGAAGGCTCATCATCTTCGTTGCCTTCGTACTTGGCGACCTCCGCATCAGAGGGGAAAATCAGGTAAAAATTGCGCGCATAATTCTTATCACGCGGCTCCGGCGTGTAGTGCGCAGGCGGCTCTTTGGCGCGCAGGAGCACGCGGCGACCTTTGATCTTCACCTCGCACAGCTTATTGAGCGCCTTATGCACGGTGTCCTCTTCGTAGCCGGTCTCTTTGCGAATCGTCGAGACGCGCGGCCACGCCCAGCCCTGCTCATCCGTGTGAAGTGCAATCGCCATGAAGACGCCTAGCTTTGCCCCTTTGAATAAATTTAAGCACCGCCTGAAAGCGACGGAGATTTGCAGGTGAACCTCTCTGCGCGAAGTCTCACCCAGTGAGCGGCTGCGACCGTTGAAGACGCTGAACACGCTTGCTGCTTAAATCCTTTCTCCAGGAGTCCACCAAATACACCAATGAGCTATCTCTCCAGGAGAGATAGCTCATTGCAGCATCATGCCCGCTTTCGCTGCTGCATGGGGCACTCATCAGTGAGTGCGATTAGTTCGTCGAGCGATAGCTCTGAGAGCTTTTCGCTGCTCAAATTTTTCTTATGGAGAAAGCGCGCCTGCTCTCCCTCATCCCATTTCTGGAATTTGAAATATGCCTGCATGTGCTCGACCAGCCGGGCGCGTTCTTTTTTCTTAGCAAGCTGCGTGTTGAGCGCGGCGAGTGCTTCCTGCATCTCCTGCTCGCTCTTACCCGACAGGCGCGCCATCGCTGTCTTCCGCGTCTCTTCGTTGGCATAGAGTTCTTTGCAGACGCTTTCGATCTCTCGCCGCAGGCCGTGAATGACAGCTGATTCGAGAGCCTTGCCTTTAGGAATTGAAGCCGCTTTTGATGCCGGCGTGCGCTTTGTTTCGAGACCTAAGAGCTTGAGGCTACGTCCGACAGCCGAAGTTTCTCCGTTCTCGATATAGGAGGTTTTGTTAACGTGCGATTCGGTGCGAATCTCATAGGCATGGCCGGTCGCGCTCGGCATCGTGTCTTCCGCAGTGCGGTAGACCTCTGCACGGACAACTACAAAGCCAGCTTCGCGGTCGTGCTCAAGAATGGCCGTGAGGATTCTTCCCGCCGGATATGCTTCGTAAAAGTCCGCGATCCGCTCGGCCACGGTCACGTAATCATCCAGCCTGCCAGCCGTCATGACGCGCCTCCTTCCGGGAGTTCATCAGAACTCACAAGGAGACTGCGAGCATTTATGCCGCAGAGGAATTGTGTCCTCTGCGAACATGCTTTCAAATGTTCGCTTCAAGTCTCCAATCCTTTCTAGTTTTAATACACGAAATAGTATGATAAATAATTTGCTTTGAGCGAAAATAACTATTGACAAGTAGCTTTCTCTGTGCGAAACTCTCTCTCGTAGTAAGAAATTGAAACTTTGAAGGAGACAACGAAAATGAAACGCTACGAAATTATGGCAAACAGCAGCTACAATCCAGTTGAAGATTGGCCGTCCTTCGCGTCCGAAATCCCACACGCGGAAGTTGAATCGGGCATTGAGAGCGTCACGATAGATGTTGACGATGAATATGCGGATGCGTGCGAGCAATATCTTGATAAAGCAACGTGGTGCGAGTCTTACAGCGAAGTCGTTAAGTTTCAAATAGTGAGTTATGCGAAAGCCAAGCTTGAGCTTTACGACAGACAAGTTGAATTTGAAGCCGATGCGCTTGAAGAAGTCGAGCGGGAAATCGCGGGCAGCGAGTTGCTTCAAGACCAAATGGACGGTCAGACCGAGCGCGTGTATAGAGTCGAGCGCACGGACGGTCAGGAGGTCTACTAACGTGGCGCAGATAATCACAACCGAAGTCGCAGCCGAGATGCTGGGGGTCACCCCCCAGCGCGTGCGGCAGATAGCAAGAGAGCTTGGGCTTGAGCCGCAGCAAATAGGCAAAGCTTTAATTTTTTCGAGCGCAGACATCAAGAAGATGCAGACGCGCAAGACCTCAAGGGGGCCAGCCAAACCGGAGCAAAAGTAATGGGCTTGAAACATCACAGCGGAGCGCATAGCAAGCACGTCCTCACGTACCATCTCGTCTGGTGCGTGAAATACAGGCATACTCTTTTGACTCGTCAAATAGGCGATAGAGTTAAAGAGATAATCCGCGAAATCGCAACACAGATAGAATGCGAGATTATTGAGACCGAAACGGACACAGACCACGTCCATGTGCTGATTAGGCTCAAGCCTTCGCTTTCTGTCTCTCAAGTTTTGCATAGACTCAAAGGCGCATCTGCTAGGCGCATCTTTCAAGAATTTCCCCAACTTCGACGGCGATTGTGGGGCGGGCATCTCTGGTCGCCGTCATCTTTCTCAAGCACCGTTGGCGGCGTGACTCTCGAAGCCATCAAGAAATACGTCAGAGAACAGCGCGAGAATCTTTCTGAGGAATCCCCGCCGCTTTCTTAGAAGGCGGGGAGGATTCAACGTCATAGAGAATCGCGGAGAAAATAATCGGCAGTTGATGCTGGTCAATGTAATTGCTTGCGAGCCGACGGCGCACGTAGCGCTTGCCTGTGATCAAGTCGTCGTGACGCTTCCACAGAGCAGCGCGCTGCACCGCGAGCCGCGCGAGTTGGAGATTCACTTCGGCGAGTGCGACATCAAGTGATTCGAGATCATCGGTGTCAACCATCCCGGCCACTTCCGCAGAGTCGAAACGGAGCGCGAATTCTTCGAGCAGAGCTGCGTTGCTCATCAGCATGCCCTCCTCGCCGCGACCAGTCGCTCCACTTCGACCACGAATGCGAGCGAAAACCCTTCCGGTATTTCTGCTGTGAAAATGGCAGGCTCATCGCTCGCATAAAGGACGGTGTGCCAGACCTGCCCGTAAAGCTCGTTGACCAGTACGTGATCGCCGAAAGCGAGGCTGAGGCGCATGACTTCATCGAGCACAGCAGCGGCGTGCCAGCAATAGGAGCACGCCGGGCATGAGCACGAGAACGCGCGCGGCTGCCACTCGTCATCGAGCTTGAGCCGGTAAGTTCTGCCCGACAGCGGCGAGACCAGCTCGTAACTGCATGCGCCGAGCGCAGTGATCCGAGGGCGCAGTCTGCGCGCCCGCTCAAAACTCTGGTCTGGAATTTGAAAAATTGGTATCATGCGACAAGTCCGCCTCTCGCGTGACATTGGGCTGACCGGGTTGAATCTTTGCTGGATGCCCCGGTCAGCCCTTAATTTTTATTCAGGCCGCTTTGCTGTTGCGCGACTTGGTTTTGCGGTTCCACATCTCATTTGCGCGTTGCTGCGGCGTCTTATTTTTCCCCGCTTGCGCCTCCAGGGCTTTATGCACGTCAGAGCGCAGGAACTTCAGCGGGCGGCTTGACTGGCGCGGAATATCTTTCGTCCCGCACTTGCGCCGACGCACGCTCGCGATAGAGCACCCGAACAGTTCAGCCACGTAGGCAGGGCCGACAAGTTTGTCCTGCTCTTCCGTAGGGAGCATGCAAAAAATCAAAAAGACGCTCACCTGTGACCTCCTGCTCCGCTGATGCTGAAGCGCAGATCTGTCCGCATCGCGGTTAGCTTCGGCCTCACGCCTCCGAGCGCGTGCAGGCGAACATCTATCCGCGATAAATACATGCGCGTGACCTGAGCCACGTCGAGCAGCTCCGTGCGCGTCTCTTCGAGCGCCGTGCGGTCGAGCGAGCGCATGTCAAGTGAATTGAGTTTGGAGATGGCCTCGGCTGCTTCTCTGAGGAGGTCGTTCGCGGCGAGGTGATTGTCCCACTCGGAATCGAGCGCGGCCTGCTCTTTGACGAGCTGGCGATAGTGACGGCGAGGATATTCAGCCAGACGCAGCGCCTGTTTGCCTGTCGGATCAACTTTCCACGCCTCTTCAACCAGCTCGCAGTAACGCTCGATGAGAGATTTCCGAAGCCCTTTGAGGAGCGCATAGAAGTGAGTTTTCTTGCAGCCGAAAAACTTCATCAGTCGCCGCTTGAGGACGGGCGTGCGCCAGATAGATTTCAGCAGAGTGTGTGGTTTCGGTAGCATTGCTGCCTCCGGGAATATTTTTGTGAAAGTGCCGTTCACCTGCGCTGTGCAGGCGAGTTAAGCTCTGCGGCGTTCGTGCGTTTCAACTCCTCGCTGGCTCTGAAACCTCTGCCTTCGGAGTGAATGTGATCTCAACATCCAGCCCAAGAACATCCGCGACGGCGCGCAATGACGGCAGATTCACATTAGGATTTCCGTTTCGGATTGACGAAACGGTGCCGGTTGCAAGATGGGCTGCTTTCGCGACCTTCTCATTGGTTAGCCGTTTGGCTCCCATCATGGCGTTGATCAAATCTGGCTTATACATCCTCGCCTCCTCTCTAGTTGATTTATCTAATACATTAGACAAACCTATATGTCAACTAATTTTTTAGATAAGACAGACAACATGTTAGTTATCAATTCTGTTATACGTTTTAGCGTGCAGGATAGACAGGCAGATTTGGCGAAGTATGTGCGCCAAAAGATGGATGAACAAAACCTCAGCACTTACGACGTAGAACGTCGAAGCGGCGGAACGGTGACGCACGGAACTGTGTGGAATATCCTCAATCAGCGGGTGAAGGACGTGAAATCTAGCACCCTGTCTGCTTTGGCTAAAGGGTTAGGCGTTTCCGTTGACGAAGTTTTTAATGTCTATCGTGGCGGGTCGGCAAATGGTGACAACATGCTCGAAGAAGAAATTGGAGTTCTCTTCTATGGCTGGGATGAAGCAGATGAAGCAGCGAAAGCTGAGACGCTGGCTGCAATCAGGATGATCGCCGAGACTTTCCAGCGGCGTCGTAATAAAAAGAAGAAGCGGTAATTTCCTTGCAGGTGATATGTATCTTCTCTTTCCAGCGATCAAGCGGGCAGTGCCTAGCTTTAATGAACGCCCTCATACTGAGGCAGACTTCTGGCGCATCTGTCGGCGTCATCGGATTAAAGTTCACCAGATTCCATTGGGGACGCCCGGCTTCTATAAAATTGAGAATGATGGCACCTGCCATATTTATATCAATAGCAAGCTGCGCGGAATCGAATGGCTCGATGCAGCGTTTCACGAACTCGGTCATTTCTTCCTGCACACTCCGCTGACCAGTCGGACTGCTTACTTTTATCGGCTCATCCCCAAGACCAAGCAGGAATACGAAGCGCAAGCGTTTTCGGAAATCATGTTGATCCCGCAAAAACTCTTGTTTGAAATATTGGAATCTCCCGATCACATCGAAGACTGGGGCTTCGCCGAAAGGCTTATCAGCGGACGCACCGAACTCTATTCTCGTTATTTGGTTTGACCGCTCACGAAAGGATCGTCTATGAAACGCCTTGCCCCTCTTATTATTGCTTTTCTCTTGTTTGCCGCTGCCGCTCAGGCGCAGGAAGCGTGCAATACAGATGAAGTGAAGCAAGCCCGTACTATCTTCACCCGATTGCTCCAATCCGAGACTAACGCCACAAATCTCATCAATCAGCTATGTGCATACAGCACTCATTCACCTTTAGAACTATCAGTCGGACTAAAGATAGCGCAGCGACTGCTTGTGCAAGATTTTCCTGCCAACGAGATCATTTCAACTTTTGAACCTTGTGGCGACATGACTGTCATTTTAAATGGCGGAGATGAAGAGTTCGCGACGCTCGTTTTCATCATGGCTGAGCTAAAGCGCGGAAAGAATTCTTACCAACTGGTAGAAAGTTTAGAACAGATGGACGTACCTGCGTATAAATTTCTAAGCGAGTCAACTGGGTGGAGTGTCAAGAAAATTCAAAAAGACATGGCAAAAGAGAATTGGGACGGAAAGATAGTGTGTAGGCTTTTACTTGAATCCTTCAACCGCCACTATGCAGGGACTGCCGCCGAGTTGGTGAAGAAACAACGGAAAGAAAATTAAGATAACAATCAACGCCCGCAACTCCCGATGCGGCTTATTCAACGGATAAGCCAACATGAAAGAACCGTGGAAAGAAAAACAACCTGACGGTACATATATCTGGCGCGGTGATGGCAGAGTCGCAGGCCGTCGTTATCGCCCCACTGCCGACACCAAGCAAGACATCCTGGACATCTTCGCCGCGCTCCGCGTGAAAGCGCGCAATGAAAAGTATGGTCTCGCGGGAGAGCGGAAGATCGTCACGCTGGGAGAGCTGGTCGCGGCGCGCAAAGCCCGGTATGACTTGACGCTCAACGGCCATCGCCGCCAGTACGGCTTTCTCCTGCGATTCAAGCAGCTCGTCGGCACCAAGACTCCTATCGAAAAACTCACGACCGCCGATTTCACGCGCTACCTGAATGTGCGCCGCGCAGAATCGCCCGGCATCAAAGACAAGACGCTCAACTGGGAACTGGTGCCGCTCGCCTCGATGATTCATGCCGCTGAACTCTATTTCCCCGAACTCAAAGAGTGGAAGCCGCCGCGCGTGCCTTATATCTCTTTGCCAGAGGGAGCCGGAGAGCGCACGAATCTTTTCGCCGATGACGAGCGCGAGAAGATGATCAGAAAGCTCAGGGAGCCGCGCTGGACGAAAGAGACGCATCAGGCCGCCGCGAACCGGCAGACGGTCGCAGACCTCCTGCTGGCGGGTCTGCTGACCGGCTTCAGGCTTGGCGAGTTGCGCCCCTTGCTTTGGACAGAGGTCTATTTCAAAGAGAACATCATCCGCACGCGTGGTCTGAAACGTGGCAAAGTGATTGAGGCCGACATGGGGACGGCTCTGCGCCGCCTGATGCTCGGACGCTGGGAAGCGCGCCGGACCGAGTGGGTCTTCGCGGGCGCTCGCGGGGCGGGCTGCATCAGTGGAAATGTGGTCTATGAAACTTTGAGCCGGGTGGCCGAAAAGGCCAAGGTCACATACGGCAGCAAGACCGGTGGATTTATCTTTCACGACATGCGCCGCACGGCCATCACGGAGATGCTCGACCAGGGGATTCCCTTCCCGGTCATCCAGTCGCGCACCGGCCAGACCCGTGAGAGAGTGCTGCAATATGCGCAGGCTTTGAAGACCTCGAAAGAGCGCGCCAGCGCCGTTTTGGAGGGGCGATTCGCGGAAAGAGAGGACAAAAACCGGACAAGCGATTCGGAGCAATCCGGCAACCCATAATGATTGCAATACATAGAGGTAGCCTACGAACTCGCCCCCCCTGTGCGCTCCATTTGAGCTGGCACAGCTATTTTAAAATCCCTTTCCCGAATTTATATTCACTGGTTCTGACTCAGCATGTACAGGTATTGCAGGAAGAGGACGCGGTCTCTGCCGCTCATGTTGGTGATGTGCGCGCCGATGAGATAGCCCTTCTCCGCTTCGAGGCTTTGATAACGCACGGCTATGGCTTCGATGTCGAGCGCGCCCGTCGCCAGGCCGAGCACGATGTGAAAGGTCGAGCCGACGACCGTTTCTTGATTGAGGCTGCCTTCGGGGACGACGATGCCGAGGCCGCTCTCGCTGATGTCGTGCGTGTAGCCCATGATCATCAGCATCTTGTCATCAAGCTCGTCCTGCTCCTGCTCGAAGACCAGCACGCTGCTCATGCGCGCCTCGACCTGTATCTCATAGCGTGGAGACGAGCGACGATGTGGCGGAGCATCTTGCGCGGGTGAAAACCTGCGGCCTTCGATGGCGCGCTCGACCATGCTGACGACCTCATCCAGATAAAATGGCTTAGCCAGAAAACCGAACGCTCCCATCTGCGTCAAGCCGCGCGCGTATGCGGAGTCGTCTATGCCCGAAATGATAATCACAGGCACGGGCGGCTGTATCTGCCGGACGATGCCGAGGAGTTCGACGCCGCTTTGATCCGGCAGCGAAATATCCGTGAGGACTATGTCAAACGGCTTCTCTTGCAGCAAAGTCATGGCCTCGGCCACGCTCTCTACGGCGTGATATACATGCTGCGGCTCAAACAGTTCTCGCAGAATGTCGCGGATTGTGGCTTCATCATCAACGACCAGAATGCTACTCATCGAAGCTTAAACTCCCGGCGTGTTGCCGTCATCAATCATCGCTCCGGCACACATGCCCGGAGCGATCAGGACTCCTCGCGTAAAGCTCTTTCTTCTGGGAGCAAGAGTTAAGCCAACGGATGGAATTTTTCATTTTAAAAGTGTGAGCGGTTACTTTTATAGAGTAAGGTCGGCGACGATAAGTGTCAAGAATGCGTAGATTAGATGCACTGAAGAAGCTCGCGCAAAGGCGCAAAGGCGCAAAGAAGAAGAGGCAAAGAGCAAGCAGCATTCAACACCTTCGCGTTCCTCCTTTGCGCCTTTGCGTGAAACTGTCTTTTCTTCTCCATTATTAAAATCGAACTACCACTCGAAAGATTTTCAGTTTTCACGCTTCTTCCGTCGCGGCTTCCTGTTATAAACTGCGTGAGATTTTCAAGCGCACAACCGAAGAGCGTCTTCAAGAGTTCTATCAATGCTCTTCCTTAATGCCGAGGAGAAAAGCTTTCATGCGTCCGTTTCATCTGCTTTGCGCGCTGGCAATATTGATTTGCTTAAACGGCTGCCAGACGGCAAGTAATTCCAACACGAATCCCGCCGCCAACTCCAACTCAAGCCCTCTGCCGCAGGGCATTTCGACCACGCCGCTCCCGCCGGGGCCGACGCCCACGCCCGGCATCCCGGATGTTAACGCGCCGAAGAACATCAACCAGCCGAAGGGCACACCGACGCCCGGCATTCCTGACCTCAAGTCGCAGAAGAACGCGCCCAGGATGGACGAGCGGACGACTCCCTCCAAAGGGCCAGCCGCCCCGCCGAACAAGCGCAAAATTCAATAGTGTTTGAGAGGCAAGCTGGAAAGGCTTAGTTCATCACAGAGGCTTGAAGATTTGAGATTTCAAATTTGAGCTTTGAGATTCGTCTCGATGCCTGCGCGCGACATGAGCAGTGAGGCTTCCCTGTTCGCTTCTGCGACGACCTCAGACTCGTCAAGCGTCAGGAGCTTGCGTTCAAGCATCACAAGCTGGCCGTCGATGATGACCGTCAACACATCGCTCGCCTGCGCGGAGTAAACGAGCGCGGAGACGATGTCCGCCGGACGCGGCGCGGAGTGCAGCCCGTCCAGCTTGACGAGCATCACGTCCGCGCGCTTCCCTTTTTCGAGGCTGCCGATCTCATCACAGAGTCCGAGCGCGCGTGCGCCGCCGACGGTCGCCAGCCGCAAAGCTTGTCGCGCGGGCAGAGCCTCCGCGCCGTTGAGGGCTTTTTGTAGGAGTGCCGCAGTACGCATCTCAGTCCACATATCGAGACGGTTATTGCACGGCGCGCCGTCCGCGCCAAACGAGACGGAGACGCCGCGCTCCAACATCAACGCGACGCGCGCGAAGCCCGAGCCGAGCTTGAGATTCGATGAAGGACAATGCGCGACGTGCGTGCCCGTGCGCGATAGAGTCTCTATCTCCGCGTCGTCCAGATGCACGCAGTGCGCGAGCAGAACGTGCGCGCCCGTCAGGCCGAGCGAGTCAAGATAGGCGACGTTGCGCTCGCCCGTCTCGCGCTCGACCATCTCGATTTCAGTGCGATTCTCGGAAGCGTGCGTGTGAATCATCACGCCGCGTTCAACGGCTAACAGAGAGACTTTTTCGAGCAGGCCGCGCGTGCAGCTAATCGCAAAGCGCGGCGCAAAGCAATAGCGTATGCGTCCGCCCGCGCTCCCGTGCCATTTATCAAGCAGAGCCAGCGATTCGCTAATCGAAGCCTCTGTGTCTTCATGCAACTCGTCGGGCACTTCGTCGCCCTTGTCCATCATGCACTTGCCGACGGTCGCGCGAAAGCCGGTCTCTTCGACGACGCGAAAGACTGCCTCCGTGTGATTGACCGTCTCCATCGTCAGAGCGCAAGTCGTCCCGCCCTTCATCATCTCCGCGACGCCCAGACGAGCGGAGGCGCGCACAGACTCAAAGGTGTGCGCGGCCTCCATCGGCCAGACGCGTTTTTTGAGCCAGTCAATCAAAGCCAGGTCATCAGCCGCGCCGCGAAACAAGGTCTGACATAGATGTATGTGCGACTGCACAAAGCCGGGCATGACGGCGCAGCCCGCCGCGTCAATCACCACGTCAGCCGTGCCCTCACTCGCGCCGACCGCCGCAATCCGCCCGTCACGAATCAGCAGCGAGCCATCCATGACAGCATCGCTCTCATCCATCGTGACGAGCGTCCCGTTTTTTATCAGAATCGAGTTTTCCATAAAACGCGGAGAAGACTATAAATTATTGTGGCCTGCAAATGAAAGCGATTGACTCACGCAAAGATGCAAAGGCGCAAAGAAAGACTTAATCGCTTTCTTTGCGCCTTTGCGTCTTTGCATGAAATTTTCTTCCGCTTATTTCGCGGCTTTACGAGCCGGAGCAGCTTCTTCTGTCACAGCAGCTTCCGTCTCCGCGCCGCTCGCGGGAGTGATGCCGAGCGCGACCTTGACCTCATGCTGGACACGCGCGAAGAGGTCTGCGTTATCCTTCAAAGTCTGCTTGGCGTTCTCGCGTCCCTGACCGAGACGCTCGCCCTTGTAGGAGAACCACGCGCCGCTCTTCTCAATCACTTTGTTGACGACGCCGAGGTCAACGAGGTCGCCTTCGCGCGAGATGCCTTCGCCGTACATGATGTCAAACTCGCACTCGCGGAAAGGCGGCGCGATCTTGTTCTTGACAACCTTGACCTTCGTGCGATTGCCGACTACGCGGTCGCCGTCCTTAATCGCTCCGATGCGCCGGATGTCCAGACGCAGAGAGGAATAAAATTTCAGGGCGCGTCCGCCGGTCGTCGTTTCGGGCGAGCCGAACATGACGCCGATCTTCTCGCGTATCTGGTTGATGAAAATAAAGCAGGTGTTCGACTGAGCGACAATCGCCGTCAGCTTCCTGAGAGCCTGCGACATGAGGCGAGCGTGAAGTCCCGGCAGACTGTCTCCCATATCGCCCTCAAGCTCCGCGCGCGGGACGAGCGCGGCGACAGAGTCTACGACGATGATGTCCACGCCGTTCGAGCGCACGAGGGCTTCTGCGATCTCCAGGGCCTGCTCGCCTGAGTCCGGCTGCGAAATCAGCAGCTCGTCAATGTTGACGCCGAGCTTTCCGGCGTACTCCGCATCCATCGCGTGCTCCGCATCAATGTATGCGGCGATGCCTCCGGCCTTCTGCGCCTCCGCGACGATGTGCAGGGCGAGCGTGGTCTTGCCGGAGCTTTCCGGCCCGTAAATCTCGATGACGCGCCCGCGCGGGACGCCGCCGATGCCGATGGCGGCATCAAGGCTCAGCGAAGTGGTCGAAATCGAGCCGATTTCGACTATATCGCGCTCGCCCATTCGCATGATCGAGCCTTTGCCAAACTTCTTTTCGATATTGAGCAGCGCCGCTTCGACAGCTTTGCCGCGATCCGCGTTGATTCTATCTTCAGCCATTACGTACATCTCTTTCTCATTCCTTTTCTCACGTTTCGTGGTTTTTGAAAGCTTTCGAGAGCGGCCTGTTTGAAATCTCTTCTGCCGCAACGAAACGAGAGTATAGCACACTCGACGCGAGAATGGAACAGCGTTTCACATATGCAACAAACTTTTTACGGAAAAATTGAGGTTAAAATAGACTGGCGTCCGTGCGCCGCGATGGGATATAGCACGGCGGGGGCGCGGCCTGCAAGCCGTGATGGATTTTTAATTTTTAGCTGAAAATCTGATAATACTAAGAAAGTGAGAAAGAGAAGCGAGGCCGCCGAGTTCATGGGAGTGTCACGACGGCCTCTCCACAGCAGCCCGCCCCCCAGACACACCAGTCGGCGAGCGTGCGACAGTGAACGCCTCCACCCCCCGGCGTCCACCTCTCAATCTCTACTCTGTCTTTAATCAGGTCATCTTTGCTATGATGCGCCCGTTCTGTTTGAAAACTCAGGCAACGGCACATGCGTCGCTCAACCCTCAATCTCAAAGAAGAGTAAATGAGCATCGCCGTTTGGAATGAAAGGTTCATTCTCACGGCAAAGCGATTGAGCGAGCAAATATTATCTGTATTTGCAGATGAAGGCAAGAGATTTGTTTTATCAGGAGGTAACTCCTGATGGGCAAACGTGGACGCATGAGGCAAGAACGCCTTGCTGAAAAGCTTTTACAGATTAGAAATGCGCTCGGATTGTCTCAGAGTGAAATGCTCAAGAGTTTAGGATTTGCTGATGTGCTTGATTACAAGCGAATCTCTGAATATGAGCTAGGCCGGAATGAGCCGCCGTTAGCCGTCTTGTTAGAATATGCCCGCATCGCTGGCGTCTGCATGGACACCCTTGTGGATGATGAGCTTGACCTGCCTGCCAGATTGCCCGCCACGCCAAAACATACCCGCCGCTAGAGCCGCTGTTTACGTTCCAAAAGTCACAGCAGTAGTTAAAGTCAATAAATCAGCTTGCCTGCAACAAATTAGCAAAGAATATTTCATTGATTTTAGGCTTGACGGCGACTTAATCTCTCGCACTGTAACGTGAAACGCCTCCTCGCC
>DASWRG010000057.1:0-66901 GCA_036403295.1 Pyrinomonadaceae bacterium | reverse complement strand
ATATCAAGCCCGGCTGCGCCCGTTATCTCCAAGTCAGCATCGCCCTCAAGCTGTGCGCCCGTCTGTTGTGCGAGTTCCGTGATTTTCATAAGGCTTAGTTTATCTAACAAGGTTCAAGGTTCAAAGTTCAAGGTTCAAGGTGAAGACATCGGCTCTGTCTTTCATCCTTGAACCTTGAACTTTGAACCTTGATCCATTCTCACATGAGATTGATGGGATCAATCTCCAGGTTGACCGCGTGAAGGTTTGCGCCGCGTTCGGCGGCTGCGGCGAGAGCCATGTCGATGACTTCGCGGAGGCGCGGGCGGCTGCGTGATTTGACGAGAAGCTGTATGCGATGCTCGCCTTTGAGGCGCGCGAGGGGCGCGGGCGCGGGGCCGAGGATGCGACACGCTCTGTCCGTGTTCGCTTCGTCGAGAGCCTGACGTATCTCCGTGGCTGTGTTCATCACATGTGTGAAATCTTCGCCGTGCGCGAGCAGGGAGGCGAGCGCGACGAAGGGCGGATAACCGAGGCTCTTGCGATAGCGTATCTCTTCGGCGTAAAAGCCCGCGTAGTCCTGCGCGCACGCGTGGCGCAGAGCGTAGTGATTCGGATGATAAGTCTGAATCAGCACGCGCCCGGCGCGACGCCCGCGCCCCGCTCTTCCCGCGACCTGCGTGATAAGTTGAAAAGTGCGTTCGGCTGAGCGAAAGTCCGGCAGCGAGAGCCCCGCGTCAACCGAGACGACGCCGACCAGCGTGACGTTCGGAAAGTCGTGCCCTTTGGCGAGCATCTGTGTGCCGACGAGCATGTCGAGCTCGCCCGCGCCGAATTCGAGAATCGCTTTCTCAAAGAGCTTGCGCCGCGAAGTCGTGTCTCTGTCGAGCCGCGCGATTCTGAGGTCTGGAAATTTCTTTTGCAGTATCTCTTCAAGCTGCTCTGTGCCT
The DNA here is from genome assembly GCA_036403295.1 of Pyrinomonadaceae bacterium. Lineage (GTDB taxonomy): Bacteria > Acidobacteriota > Blastocatellia > Pyrinomonadales > Pyrinomonadaceae > JACMLC01. The sequence continues at coordinate 65,972 of DASWRG010000057.1, read as the reverse complement.
TCGCCGACGTAGTAAATATATTTTCCATTGCATGAAGGGCAAGCTTTCGGGGCCTGGCGGCGATGGTTGCAATAGTGGCAGACGAGGCTCGATTCAATGCGATGGTAAGTGAGCGTCACATCGCAGTTCGGGCAATGAATTGATTCGCCGCACGAGCGGCAGAGGACAAAGCTCGAATAGCCGCGACGGTTCAGGAGGATGATGGATTGCTCGCCGCGCGCGTGCGTCTCTTCAATCGAGTTGAGCAACTCGGCGGAGAAAACTTCCGGCTTGCCTTGCTCAGCAAAGACCGCGCGCATGTCTATGATCTCGGCGCGAGCCATCGCGCGATTGGCGATTCGGTTCGGCAGATGAAGGTAAAAATATTTTCCGTTCTTCGCGTTGTGAAAGGATTCGAGCGAGGGCGTGGCAGAGCCTAAGACGACGACCGCCGATTCCTTGCGCGCGCGCACAATCGCCGTGTCGCGCCCGTGATAGTAGGGCGATTCCTGCTGGCGATAAGAGGTCTCGTGCTCCTCGTCTATGATGATGACGCCGAGCGTCGAGACGGGCGCGAAGACGGCGGAGCGCGTGCCGATGACGATTCGCGCCTCGCCCTTTTTCAAGCGACTCCATTCGTCGAAACGCTCGCCCGTCGTGAGTGAAGAATGAAAAATCGCCACCTCGTCTCCGAAGTGCGCGCGAAGGCGGCGCGAGAAGACCGGCGTCAGTGCTATCTCAGGCACGAGCATCATCGCGGACTTGCCGCGACTGATGGCCGCGCTCATCGCGCGAATGTAGATTTCGGTCTTGCCGCTTCCGGTCACGCCGTGCAGGAGAAACGCCGCGTAAGTTTCGGACGCAACTTTACTTTCGATCTCCGAAAGCGCGGCGGCCTGCGCCGTCGTCAACACGAACTCATTTCTGTCAGGAAGCTTTGCGCCGACGAGCGGGTCGCGGCGCACGTCTCGCACGAAGACTTCGACGAGCTGACGCTTTTCTAAAGTTTGAACCGACGACGCGCTCGCGTCTGCGGCTTCGAGCAAATCCGCGAAAGCAAGCTCGCCGCCCGCGTTAATCAGAGCCGCAATGATTCTTTGCTGCGCGTCAGTTAATGAACGCGCGGAAGTTTCAATAGCTTGCTTTTCAGGCGGCAAGAGGCGGACGGCCTTGCGTCGCTTGGCGCGCGCAGTGACCGAGCGTTGGCGATGTGAAAGCTTAATCCATCCGGCGCGCTCAAGCTCGCGCGCGACCCGCGCGGCCTGCGCCTCGCCTATGTGACGCGCGACGAGACGAAGCGGAAGCTCATCATCTTCGGCAATCAAACGCAGCGCGCGAGCTTTGGCCGTCGCGGTCTTGTTCAAAGGAAGGCGCGACAGCTCGTCTCTGCCTTCGGGCGTGATGTGTAGAATCTGTTCGACCGTCGCGTTGAGTCCGGCGGGCAGCGCGGCCTTTAAGACTTCGCCCCACGGCGCGGCGTAGTACTCCGCGACCCAACGCGTAATGTCCAGAATCTCAGGCGTCAGCAGTGGCTCTGCGTCGAGCAGCTCTTCCGCGTCCTTGATGTTTGCGTCGTCGAGGTCTGCCGCCGGATCGAGACTGTGGTGAAGCGCAACGATGTAACCCGTCAGATGTTTGCGCCCGAAGGGCACGAGCAGGCGCGAGCCGAGCCGCGCGTCAGCTTTGAGCGCGAGCGGCAGGCGATAAGTGAAGGTCTGCATCACGCGCAAGGGGACTGCGACCTCCGCATACTGCGGCGCGACCTGTTTTGATTGGACGGCTGTGTGCTCGATCACGAGCAGCTAAGTTAACCGGAAGCGTGCAAAAGGTGAAGCGTGCAGAGCGGGTCGTTAGAATTAACGTCAGTTCAGGATAAAGATTTCAACCAGCCTGCGCCAGCAGGCGAGAGAGTGTAGCCCCACGCGTCAGCGTGGGGGATAGAGCGAAGTTAGAGATAAAGCCTGCGTGAGCAGGCGACAGATGATTGCTTTGCCTCTCATCTATCGCCTGCTCACGCAGGCTCTATGAATCTGATGTGCTGTGACCCCATGCTCACGCATGGGGCCAGACTCTTTCCGCCTGCTGACGCAGGCTCTTTGAGCTTTCCGCCTTTAATGAGCGAAAGAGTTTGCGGGCGGATAGTCTCCGTTCTGTCCCCACGGCGAGAAGATGTTGCCGCCTGCGGTCAGTCGCGCGTAGAAATATCCGGTGCTCGGACGCCAGACGGTGATGTCGGTTTTATTGTCGCCGTCGTAATCTCCTTGAGCGATGAGGTCGCCCGTGATGCCCCAGCGCGCGTTCTCGATGATGCCGCCGCCGCTCAGGCGCACGTACCAGAAAAGGTCTGTCCCGCCCGTGTAAACATGCGCGACCGCGAGATCAGTCTTGCCGTCGCCGTCATAATCGCCGGGCGCGATACTGTCCGTGCCGTTGCCCCACGCGACGGATTGAAATCCTGACGTGCTGCCGGAAATGTAGAATGTCCCCGCTCCCGCCGTCGGCACGTCGGCGCGCCTGACTGCGAAATCGGCTTTGCCGTCGCCGTCATAATCGCCGGGCGCGAGCTGGTCTGTCGAGAGTCCCCATTGCGCGTAACCGAAACCGGACGTGCTGCCGAGGTAGTACCAGGTCTTGAGGCCGCCGGAGTTGCGAACCACAGCCGGATCGGCTTTGCCGTCGCCGTCGTAATCAGCAACTACTGTGGGAATGTCGCCGGTCGTGCCGAAGTTGACGACGCGCAGGCTGTTGGTCGCGCTTTGCAGGATGTACCAGGTGCCGGTCGTTTGACGCCAGACAGCGACATCCGTTTTGCCGTCGCCGTCGTAATCCTGCGGGACGAAGAAATCCGTGCTGATAGTTCCCCAGCCGAGGGCGAAAAAGCCTACCGTGCTGCCGTTGATGTACCAGTTCGCAGTGCCATTGCCGGCGTTGCGCACGACCGCGAGGTCTGTCTTGTTGTCGCCGTCATAATCCGAGACGCGCGAGAGCGGAGCGGGATTCATCGCCGTGATGTCCACGCTCCAACCGCCGCCGATGTTGCCCGTGTCAAGAAAATCGTCGTCGGTCACGTAAAGACTCCAGACGCCGTTCGGGTTCGTCCCACTGAAAACAGAATTTAAAGTCGCAGAGCCGGAGCTTTGCGGCCCCGGATTGCTGTATGGCCCCGCCGGAGCGGGAGCGGGGAACACGTCGTTCGTGCCGTCGTTGCCCTGATGATTAGCCGGTCTGACGCTCGTGTTGTTGGGCAGGCCGCCCGTGTTGGAAAGCTGCGTCGGCGCGGCGTCATCGAAAGTATAAGTGCGATTGACGGCGGACGTGGTGTCGCCCGCGTCCGATTGCAGAATGAACGATTGCCCGCCCGGCCCGACCAGTAGCAGGTCGAAGTCCGGCGGAAAAGGATGATTGACGTTCATCAGCTTGACTTTCAAGTTCGTGAGGCGCGTGCCCATTCCCGAAACATTGATGGTCGAGGGATACAGAGAGCCTGTGCCCGGCTGCGTGTTGTTTGAATTAGAATCCGTGACGTTGATTGAGGAAGAGTTGGCAAAGACTGCGCTGACGCTCTCTGCGCGCGCCACACTGCGGCGGCTATGACTACTACTTCGCGCGCTCGCGGAGTGGGCGAAATTATTGAGCAGAGCAAAGGTGAGCATAATCGCCAGCATGCCATGCAGCATGGCTCTGGATTTGTGTCTGCGGACGAGATGAAAAGCTGTCATGAAAAGCTCCTGTTGATATTTGTGTCATGCCACAGGCGGTTTTGCGGCTTGAAAGTTTGAGGGAGTAGCTGATCGCGGTGCGGAAAGTTTTCGGTTGAGGTTGGCCGAAAACCGTAACCCTTTTCCACCTTAAGATTATTTGCCGCGTGCTGTCAACAGCGAGGTTGAAAAATATCGCTCTCTCCGCACAGGAAAAGCGGCTGGCGGACGAAAACTCGCCGCCAGCCGCTTGTGATGAAACACAGTCTTTCAAAGCTCAAGACCGTGCTTGATGATTGACGCCTCAGTGCGCGTTGTAGTTCGCCACCGGATAATCTCCGTTCGCTCCCCACTGAACCGAAGCATTCACGCCATCAGATGAGCGACGCCAGTAGTAGTTGGCCGTCCCCAATCCTGTGTCGAATCGCCAGACTCCGATATCAGTCTTCCCATCTCCATCCCAATCGCCCTGCGTCGGGAAATCCGTCGCAGATGCTCCGAAGACGAAGGATGTGGTCGAAGCATTGCTACTGTTGAGGATGTTCCACAGAATCTGTCCGCCAGAGCCTCGAACCGTCGCAATGTCAGTCTTGCCGTCGCCGTCATAATCTCCCGGCACGATGACATCCGTCGGCGTCCCGAAGACAGTGCTCGACTGACCCGCCGTCGTGTTGTTGAAGAAGAATCTGGCTTGCCCGCCTCCGTTATTGCGCTGGACGACGTAGTCGTTCTTATGGTCGCCATCGTAATCGCCCGGAGCCGGGAAGTCTCCGTTCTGTCCCCACTCGGTTCCGAGGATCAGTCCGTTGACGCTTGAACGGTAATACCAGAAGCTATGTACGCCCGCCATCCCGCCTGCGCGATAGACCGCCACGTCAGCCTTGCCATCACCGTCATAGTCTCCAATCACAGTTGGATCATCTCCGGATTGTCCGAATTGATCCGACCTCAAAGTGCTGCTCGCGCTTTGCAGGATATAGAAGTACGAGCCAAAGGGCGGCCCCGCTCGCCAGACAGCTACGTCAGTCTTGCCGTCTCCGTCATAATCTGCTGGCACTTTGAGGCTATCCGTTGCGATACCCCAGGGCGTGGTCGTCGAAGCAGGCGCGCCGCTTGAGTTCTGGATGAAAAAAGTCTCCTGACCCGTCATGCCGCCGCCCGTGTTTCTGACCACAGCCGGATCAGTCTTGCCGTCGCCATCGTAATCAACTATGTGCTGCGGGATGACGGTCGGCCCGGCGGCTATCGTCAAAGAGGCTGCTGCCACCGTCCCCGTGTCCGCCGCGCAGTGATCGCGGAAACGCAAAGTCCACGTCCCATTAGCCGCCGCGCCAATGCCCGCAAACGCTGGCGTAATGGTCGTGTTCGCTCCGCCGCCTGCCACTTCCCCGGGGGTTGATGCGCGATAAGAGCCAACCGGCAGCACTGCGGCGCCAGCCGCCGCAGCCCACCACGTCGGCGAGGCTGGCGCGCTGTCTTTGATCGTGAACGGGCCGCCAACGTCACTGTTGGTTCCGGCTGCCGTCGCCGTCGTCGCTCCGGTGCGCGAGAAGAGAACTTGGTCGGGCGCGCCTCCGGGAGCGATCAGATGCACGTCAAGGTCGCCGACCCATGTGTGCGCTTGATTAAGCGTGAAATTGACTTCGACATTAGTGATCGTGCCGCTAATGCCGGTGACGGTGAAGGTCACATCGCGATTGGTGCCGTAAGCGTTGCAGCCCGCCGGGCCGTCTGGAATGGCTCCTAAGGATGGGGCATCGGCATTGAAGGTGGCCAGGATAGAGTCCTGCCTGTTCTGGGGAATAGAGGCAGTCGCCTCCGAGATGTTTGGCCCGTCAGTGATCGCCCTTTTTTGGGCGCTGGTGATGGTCGGGCGAATAGTGACGCAGATCAGCGCCACCGCCAGCAGAATCGCCAGAGAGCCGATCAAGGGTCTGACTTTCTGACGAAGCTGGCTCGTTGTTAAAGCTCGCATGTTTCTCTCCTTCTTGTGACAAACCGCTCGGGGCGGTTAAAGCTTATAGACCTCAGATAATGTTCAATTCATCCGCTTCTTGCGCGGCGGATGCGATGCAAAATTGTATTCAAATGAGAGCCGAGGCGTGATGTCATGAACTTGGGAATGATGACCATAAATTTATGAGCCACCAATCATGACTACTGCCGATGCGATGATACGCTCTTGCCCCTCACCTGATCGTTTATGCAAAACGACGCATTAAAACGCAAGCACCCGCGTGTTCCTAATTTCCGAGGAGGACGAGTCTGTATGAGCAAGTCGAGACTCGTTTCACTGACAATCGAATAGGCGAACCCTATACCGATTGCTCCGAAAAGTCAACATTTACAAGCTTAAATCACAGTCTGCCCTTCATGATGAGGCGAGCAGGGCGCGCACTTTTTTCATGTCCTCCCAGACCTCGCGCTTCTTGGAAGGGTCGCGCAGGAGATACGCCGGATTGAAGGTCGGCATGAGTTGCATCCCATGGTAATCATGAAATTCTCCGCGCATCTGCGAGATAGGCTTTTTCGTCCGCAGCAGTGCGCGCGTCGGCGTGTTGCCGAAAGAGATGATGACTTCGGGACGCACGACCGCCAACTCTCTGTGCAGGTACGGCGTGAAGAAAGAGAGCAGTTCGGGCGTCAGCTCGTCGCCCGTCGAGATGATCTTGACCGTGTTCGTTAAGTAGCAGTCCTCGCGCCTGAGTCCGATGCTGCCGAGGATGCGTTCGAGCATCTGCCCGGCTGGCCCCATAAACGGCCTGCCCGAATCCGCGTCGGGCGGGCCGGGCGATTCTCCGACCACAGCCGCCCGCGCGCCGACGCGGCCTTCGCCCAGAATAAAGACGCGCTCCGCGAGTTGCGGCATCGCTTTGGCGCGGCGCAAAAGCTCCGCGTTGACCTCTTCCAGAGTTTCAGAGGATTCCGGCGGCGTCTCATCGAACAACGTTGATTGCATAAGAGCGGTGACAAGTGACGAGTGACAGGTGACGAGCAAGAAGTTGTTTTATCTTATCACTCATCACGCACTGAATTAAGATAGTCTCTGACCTTTTTCATATCTTCCCACGTCTCGCGTTTTTTCGACGGGTCGCGCAGGAGATACGCCGGATGAAAAGTCGGCATCACTTTGATGCCTTTGTAATCCTGAAACTGCCCGCGAAGTTTCGTGATGCCCTCCTTCGTGTCGAGCAGATTTTTCATCGCCGTGTTGCCCAGGACGACGATCACTTTGGGCTGCACGATGGCGATTTCACGAAGCAGAAAAGGCTTGCAGGTCGCGGCCTCAGCCAGCGTCGGCGTGCGATTCTGCGGCGGGCGGCAGCGATTGACGTTGCCTATAAAAACATCTTCGCGCTTGAGGCCGATGGCTTCGATAATCTTGTTGAGAAGTTGTCCGGCGCGACCGACGAAGGGACGCGCCTGTTCGTCCTCATTCGCGCCGGGAGCTTCGCCGACGAACATCAGTTGCGCGTGCCGGTTGCCCTCACTGTTGACGACGTGCGTGCGGCTTTCGCTCAAAGGGCAGCGCGTGCATTCGCCGATGTCGTTCCAGATGTCTTCGAGAGTTTCATCAAGGCGCGGCAAACTCGCTTCATCCTTCGGCGTGATGACGCCGAAGAGAGTTTCCATCGGCGCGGGCGTCTCCAACTCCGGCGTCTTTTTCACACTTCTCTTAGCCATGTTCGTCGTATCCCCCCGTGATGGCGGCGGCACGTCCTCGCCGCTTGATGAAGAAACAGGAGCGGCGGCCTCACGCGCCTTCGCGTTCTCAAAAGCCTCAGCCGCCAGAGCATTGCGTTTGAGCGAAGCGTCCAGCGCGGGCGTTCGCGCGCCCACCTCTGCCGCGCCGCGCGCGGGAGCGGCGAGAGGCTTTTCGATATTCTGTGACTCGACGCTCGCGGCCTCCTCAAAGCCCTCGATGCCAAGCTCGCGCAAGTACGACAGATGCTCCTTGACCTCCGCGACGAGCGCGTGAAAATCTTGAGCTTGGGTTTCATCACGCATTACTCATCACTGCTTTCCGTCGCAGTCGCGCGACCTCGTCCAAAATTTTGTGCGCGGCTTCGAGCTTGGACATCAGTGGCAGTTCGACCGCTTCGTCCCTGTCGCGCGCGATGAGAGTAATGATATTGGTTTCGACATCGAAGCCCGCGCCCGCGCGCGTGATGTCGTTGGCGACGATGGCGTCGAGCCGCTTGCGCGTGAGTTTTTGACGGGCATGCTGTATCACGTCCGTCGTTTCGGCGGCGAAGCCGATGACGAGCAGGCCGTTGTGTCTCGCCCCGGCGACTTCCGCCAAGATGTCCGGCGTCGGCTCAAGCTTGAGCGTCAGAGCGTCGGAGGATTTTTTAATCTTGCTTTCCTCTCTTTTGGCCGGACGATAATCCGCGACGGCTGCGGCGGCGATGAAGACGGTCGCCGCGTCAAGCTCTCGCATCACAGCCGCGCGCATTTCTTCGGCTGATGAAGCGCGAAGGAGTCTGGCGTTTGAAGGAGCAGGCGCACCGGTTTCTCCGGCGACGACGGTGACCTCTGCGCCGCGCGCGCGCGCCGCTTCCGCGAGCGCAAAGCCCATCCGGCCTGACGAGCGGTTCGAGAGAAAACGCACCGGATCAATTTCTTCGCGCGTCGCTCCGGCTGTAATCAGGACGCGCTCTCCGGCTAAATCCTGCGCGGCGCGCGTCCCTGTTTCCTTCAAGAGCGCGAGCGCGGCTTCGACGATTCGCTCAGGCTCGCTCAAGCGTCCCGGCCCGATGGTGCCGCAGGCCATCTCGCCCGCGTCCGGCAACACGACGCGCACGCCGTCGGCTTGTAATCGCTCTAAATTTCTCTGCGTCGCCGGATGATTCCACATCGTCGTGTTCATCGCGGGCGCGACCAGGACGGGCGCGTTCGAGGCCAGGTAGGTCGAAGTCAGAAAATCGTCCGCGATGCCATGAGCGAATTTGGCGAGAATGTTGGCCGTCGCCGGAGCTACGAGAAAGAGGTCAATCGTTTGAGAGAAGGTGATGTGCGCAATCGGGTCTGGATTGTCGGGCGCGTAATCGTCAACGATGACGTGTTCGCCCGTCAGGGCGCGAAAGGTGAGCGGCCTGATAAATTCGCAGGCGCGCGCGGTCATCGCCACGCGCACAAAGCATCCGGCACGTTGCAGGCCGCGCAAGACCTCCACGGCCTTGTAAGCCGCGATGCCGCCGCTCACGCCGAGCGCGACGCGCTTGCCGGTAAACTGTTCCTGCTCATTCGCCATTGGCTTGTATGTCTCTGATTAAAGTCGCAGGTAAAATGTTACATCACGCGCGAGAGGCGCGCAACGCGTGTTCTGCAATGAATTTGCAGTAAACAAAAATGCGATGCGCCGAGAGCCTGTGGTAAACTCTACGGCAAAAGAAGATCACAGCCCCCTTTTTATGCAAGCCCGGTTATGGTTGGGGTGTAGGGAAACATGAGACGCAAGCGTTTGATAATCCGCTTTGGAATTCTGGCGACGTTATGCCTGTCGCTGTGCGCGGCGGTCGCCAGAGCGCAAGACATGCAGACCGGCGAAGGAGAAGCGTTCGGCCCCGTCGTGCGAGCTTATCTCGGATACCTGCGTGACGAGCAGGAGGTGGTTGACGACCGCGCGAGCCGTCACGAGATCAGCCAGCAATATTATCGGCGCAACTCGAATCGCATACGCGCCCTCAGGCAGATGGCGCTCACGATTGCGCGCGAGTCCGGCAACGATTATTTGCCCGAGCTGGAAGCGACGACGCGCGACGAGCTGGGAACTATCTTTGAGCAGCCGCCCAGCCCGCGCACTTTCCGCACGGGCGAAGTCATCAACAATACCTTCAGGTATCTCGGAGTCGTGCGCGCAGGTGAACTCTTCTATATCTTCGCGCGCCTGGACCCATACGAGCAGGCCGACCTGATGGAGAAAGCGAAAGAGAAGCAACCGCCCGCGCAGACCGATGAGCAGCAGAGCGCGCCCGTCGTCACGACGACAGGACAGGCGGCGAGCCATCCGCGCCGCAGCAAGAAGAGTTCGCCATAAAATTTTCCGAAAGGTTTTCTGAAAAAATTCCGCAGCCGGAAGCGATTTGGTTTCGATGCATCAGCCAAACTTTTTCGAGAAGCAAACTAAACCGCAGGCTCTCGCGGCAGAGCAGCTCGTCCTCTACGCGCTCGGCGAATTTCAGGCGCGCGGCAAAGTTTTAGCTGACAGAGAACTCCCGCTCGACCGCCTGCGCGGAGCCTTGCGCCGCGCCGCCGAAACTTTTGAAGTCGAAGAGCTGACGGACGAGCAAATCGCCCAGACCCTCAACACGCTCGGCGCACACGTCCGCCGCGTCCCCGCCTTCGTCGCCAAACATCCTTACCGCGTCACTGTGCAAAGGGAATTAGCTGAGCATGCCCTTCAAGTTTATCGAGAAAGAGATAAAGTTACTTTGAAATAAAATGACCGATGCATTTCTACTTGAGTAGCAGTAATTCTTTCGCGCAAGCTGCATGACAAACCTAGCGCCTTCTAACATCACACTGATTCGCGGTCTCGGCCTCGTCGCCGCCGTCTCCATCGTCATCGGCAATGTCATCGGCACGGGAGTTTTTTTGAAGACCCGCGTGATGACGTGCAATGTCGGCTCGCCCTCGAAAGTTCTCATCGTGTGGGTGGCGGCGGGCGTGCTCTCGCTGGCCGGCGCGCTGACTTACGCGGAGTTGGCGGCGATGATGCCGCGCGCGGGCGGCGAGTACGTTTTTCTGCGCGAGGCATACGGCGCGCGCTGGGGATTTTTGTACGGGTGGATGCAGTTTTTCGTCGCGCGGGCTGGCGGGCTGGCGGCGATGAGCGTGGCGTTTGCGATTTTTCTGAACGACCTCACTGGCGGCGCGCTCGGCCAAATCTTTTTCACGCGCGACGTGTTCGGCTACAAATTTTCGTTCGGCACTTTGCAGCTTGTGGCTCTCTCTGCGATTGCGATTGTGACGCTGATTAACTGTGCGGCGGTCGTCGTCAGCGGAAATATCGCAGCCGTTTTGACGGCCTTGAAAATCGCTCTCGTGCTGGCCGTCGGGCTGGGCGCGTTTCTCCTGGCGAAGGGCGACTGGATGCATTTCGCTTTGACGGACGCGGGCGGCGCGTGCGCGGATGTGGCGGCGACGGCGCGCGGCGGGATGGCCGGATTCAGCGCGGCGATGCTCGGCGCGTTGTGGGCTTATAACGGTTGGAACGACCTCACGCTGGTCGCGGGCGAAGTCAAAAATCCGCAACGCAATCTCCCGTTAGCTCTCATCGGCGGCATGGCCGTGGTGGGCGCGCTCTACATCTTCATCAACGTCGCGTACTTTTATGTTCTCACGCCGACCGAGATTGCGAATATCCCTTTGACTTCATCGGTCGCGGCGGAAGCGGCGCGCAGGTTTTTAGGCACGCTGGCCGTGAGCCTGATCGCGGCGGCAATGATGGGTTCAACCTTCGGGACGCTGCATGTCGGAGTCTTGACGGGAGCGCGAGTGCCGTATGCGATGGCGCGCGACCGTCTCTTCTTTCAGAATCTCGCGCGCCTCTCACGGCGCACGCATGTGCCTGTCGGCGCGTTGTTGATACAGGCTTTGTGGGCGGGCGTGCTGGCTCTCTCAGGCTCGTTTGATGCGCTGTCGAACTATTCGATCTTCGCGCTCTGGATTTTTTACGGACTGACGACGGCGACCGTGTTCGTCTTTCGCAAGCGACGGCCTGAGCTTGAGAGACCGTACAAGACCTGGGGTTATCCGGTCGTGCCCGCGCTCTTTCTGCTGGTCGCGGCGTGGCTGCTCGTGATGACTGTGCTGATTCAGCCGTGGCAATCCGTGACCGGCCTCGTGCTCATCGCGCTCGGGCTGCCTGTTTATTATTACTGGCAAAGGAAGGTTCAAGGTTCAAAGTTCAAGGTTCAAGGTGATGAGCCTTCCGACCTTGAACCTTGAACTTTGAATCTTGAACTCTGCTATCATTTCACCGGAGGCTACCGAATGCGTCGTCGTATGACAGAGGGGCTTGCGCGCTCTCTTCTCATCACAATCTTTTTAACTGCTGTTCCGGTGCAAGCGCAGAATGGAAAATCTAATTCAAGTTCGAGCAAGGAGGGCGGGCAGGCTGCGGGCACAGTTATCATGATAAATCAAAATTTCGGCTTTGCGATTCACGGCGGGGCGGGGACGATTCTCAAAAAGAACCTGACGCCTGAGACGGAGGCTGCGTATCGCGCCAAGCTCAGGGAAGCTTTGCTCGCGGGCTACAACATTTTGAAGAACGACGGCAAGAGTCTCGACGCGGTCGAGGCCGCAGTGCGGATCATGGAAGACTCGCCGCTCTTCAATGCTGGCCTCGGCTCTGTCTTGACCAGCGAGGGGACGGTTGAGATGGATGCTTCGATTATGGACGGGAAGACGCTCAAGGCCGGAGCGGTCGCCGCCGTCAAGCATCTCAAAAATCCGATCAGCGTCGCGCGTCTAGTGATGGAGCAATCGCCGCACGTCCTGCTGGTCGGCGAAGGCGCGGAGGCGTTCGCCAAAGGAAAAGGCGTCGAGCCTGTCCCGAACGAATATTTTCGGACGGAGCGTCGGCAGCAGGAATTGCAGCGCGCGAAAGAGAAGGAGCGCAAAGAGGCCGAGGAGCGCAAGGCCGCCGCGCAGCCTCAGAAGATGAGCCGCGCGCTGGATGAAGAGTATGCTGACGTGACGAAGTACGGGACGGTCGGGGCTGTGGCTCTGGACAGGCATGGCAATCTGGCGGCGGCGACTTCGACGGGCGGCAAGACCAATAAGGCGGTCGGGCGCGTCGGCGATTCTCCGATTATCGGCGCGGGGACTTACGCCAATAATCTGACCTGCGCTGTCTCGGGCACGGGCGACGGCGAATATTTCATGCGCGCCCTTGCGGCTTATGACATCTCTGCGATGATGGAATATCAGGGCAAATCCTTGAAAGAATCCGCCCAAACGGTCATCGAAAAGATAGGAAAACTGGGCGGCTCGGGCGGCCTGATTGCGATTGACCGGCAGGGAAATATCACGATGCCCTTCAATTCCGAGGGAATGTACAGGGCTGCGGTCGGCGCGGACGGAAAAGTCCTGATCGAAATTTACAAGGATTAGCCAGCCCCTCAGAAGTTGTGGAAAAACTGTCATGGAGCACGAGTTAGCGCAAATGTTTGTTGACACAGGGCTGCTATTCGTGTAAAAAGGCCAAGATTGAGCCGGTGGCTCTTCATGCCAATTTATTAATTTGGGATGTTCCGCGCGGGCGGTCACGAAGGGTCGAGAAGGTCTGAAGCGAGAAAGACCGTTTACCGTCTCCTGCAAGCCACTCTTATGGTTTGTGGCGCGCTTTCAAAATTTTGGTTCACTTACGGGAGGAAGGTTAATGATTAGCAGAACTTGGAGCCGCAAGTCCGTCGCGTTTGGACTAGCTGTCGCCATCTTGAGCGTGTACTCGATGGTCGTGCTGGCAACGCCGGGACAAACAGGGCCGTCAGGCGAGCTGTCGGTTTCCGGGCAGGTCACGGTCAACGGTCAAAACGCAATCTCAGGTGCCACAGTCTTTTCGGACAGCACCGTCACAACGGCGGCCAACAGCAGCGCCGTCGTCAGCCTCGGCAAACTCGGACGCATTGATGTTTTGCCGGAATCCAGCATTAAACTCAGCTTTACCGATTCGGGCGTCACCGCCACGCTTGAAGCAGGCCGCGTTCGCGTCTCGAATGAGATGACGACGAACATCATGACCAAAGACGGCTCGGTCGTCGCCAGCAACGCCGCCGTTTTCACGGTGGATGTTGAGTGCGGCAACACTAAAGTTGCGACCCAGTCGGGCAACGTCGTCCTGCGCGGCGGCGGCGCAGACAAACAGATCGCAGCCGGTCAGGACGGCGCAGCCGGTCAGGCTGCTCCGGGCACGCGCTGCACGCGTCTCAAGACCGAAGGCATGAAGGGCATCAGCGGCGGCGCGCTCGCAGCCTTGCTCCTCGCAGCCGGCGGCGCAATCGCGGCGGCCATCATCGCCGCTTCGAGCGAGAACAACAATCTAGACCTCGGCGGCGGCACGACGGTTGTCAGCCCGACCAAGTAAATAGCTTTAAGCGTTTCTCAAAACTTCATGCCCTGCGCAGCTTCAGTGCATGAAAGATGATTTGTAAACTTTTGCGGGTCACGCGTGACGTTCGAGTCAGGCGTGACCCGCAAAAGTTTTTTTCCGCCCTCTTGCGATTAGTAATTGTTCGGCGGTTAATGGTAAATAAGTAGAGGCGGTTCATTTAGTATCACAAATGGAGAAGAGAAAAACGGTTTCCCGCAAAGGCGCTGGTGGCGCAAAGGAAGAACGCAAAGTTATTGAGGGCTGCTTAATTCTTGAATGCTTTTCTTTGCGCCTTTGCGCGAGATTCTTTTGTGTTGATAGATATTCACCGGAAGTTCAAATTGAACCACTGTCAAAACTTTTCCTGAACGGGTTAATTTAGAAAATGCATATTGCGGTCATCGGAACAGGATATGTCGGGCTAGTGACGGGCGCGTGCTTCGCCGAGTTCGGCGTGGACGTGACTTGCGTTGATGTGGACGCGGAAAAGATCGCCCGTCTTTCGGACGGCGTGATTCCGATTTACGAGCCGGGACTCGAACAACTGGTCGCCAAAAATACGCACGCCGGGCGGCTGCGTTTTACGACCGATCTCAAATCCGGCATCGAGGACGGCCTTGTCATCTTTCTCGCCGTCGGCACGCCGCCGCAAGAGAACGGCTCGCCCGACATGAAATACATAGATGCTGCCGCGCGCTCAATCGCCGAATACATGAACGGCTACAAAGTCATCGTCACCAAGTCAACCGTGCCGGTCGGAAATGGAGAACGCCTGCGCCAGTTGATTCGTGAAAATCAGAAGACGCGCACTAATTTCGGCATCGTCTCGAATCCTGAATTCCTACGCGAGGGCGCGGCCATCAATGATTTCATGCGCCCGGATCGCATCGTCATCGGCAGCCGCGACGAAGAGGCCATCGCCATCATGCGCGACCTCTATCGCCCGCTCTTCTTGATAGAGACTCCGTTCGTCGTCACCTCGCTCGAAGCGGCGGAGCTGACCAAGTACGCGGCCAACGCTTTTCTGGCGACCAAGATTTCTTTCATCAACGAGATTGCGAACCTGTGTGACCGCGTCGGCTGCGATGTGCATGACGTGGCTCGCGCCATCGGGATGGATCGCCGGATTGGAAACAAATTCCTGCATCCCGGCCCCGGTTACGGTGGCTCGTGTTTCCCGAAAGACACGAGCGCGCTCGCGTCCGTCGCGCGAGAGTTCGGCACAGATTCGCTGATTGTGGATGCCGTGATTGAAGTCAATCGCAGGCAGCGCGCCGCGATGATCGAGAAGATAGAAAAGCTCGTCGGAGAGACGAACGGCAAAACCATCGCCGTCCTCGGCCTCTCCTTCAAGCCCGAAACGGACGACATGCGCGAAGCTCCATCGATTGAGATCATACGCGGCCTCACGACGCGCGGCGTCGAGGTTCGTGCTTACGACCCGGCGGCGATGAATGAAGCGAAGAAATGCTTGCCCGACATTTTTTATGCGGAAGATGAATACGATGCCGTGACGGGAGCGGACGCGCTCGTCTTCATGACCGAATGGAATCAGTTTCGCGCGCTCAACATGGAACGCGTCAAGACTTTGATGCGGAGTCCGAAAATCGCAGACCTCCGCAATATTTACGAACCCGAAGACCTGCGCGAGCTGGGCTTCGATTACGTCGGCGTCGGAAGATAATTCAAGCGTGATAAGTGATGAGTGATAGGTGATAAGAAAAAGCTTTGCTCTTATCTCATCACTTATCACTCATCACTCATCACTTCTTTATGAGCTTATCAGGAATCGCATTAGTGACGGGCGGGGCTGGCTTTGTCGGCTCACACATCGCGGCGGCTCTGTTGGAGAGCGGCGCGCGCGTGCGCGTGATTGACGATCTTTCGACGGGGCATCGTGAGAACTTGGAAGAGTTGGGCGGCGAGATTGATTTCGTCGAGGCGAGCCTTACGGATGAAGCCGCACTCAGGCGCGCGCTCGAAGATGTCGAGCTTGTTTTTCATGAAGCGGCCATCCCGTCCGTCCCGCGCTCCGTAAGCGACCCGCGCTCGACGCACATCGCGTGCGTGGACGCGACCTTCTCGCTCCTCCTAGCCGCCAAAGAAAGCGGCGTGCGGCGCGTCGTCTATGCCGCGTCAAGCTCGGCTTACGGCGACCAGCCGGTCTTGCCGAAAGTCGAAGAGATGCGACCCGACCCGCTCTCCCCCTACGCCGTCGCCAAACTCGTCGGCGAATATTACTGCCGCGTCTTCACGCGCGTTTACGGGCTTGAGACGCTCGCTTTGCGTTATTTCAACGTCTTCGGGCCGCGCCAGGACCCGACCTCGCAATACTCCGGCGTCATCTCGCGCTTCATCGCCGCGCTGCTCAAGGGCGAGCCGCCCGTCATCTACGGCGACGGCGAACAGTCGCGCGATTTCACCTACGTCGCCAACGTCGCGCGCGCCAACTTGAACGCCGCCGAAACGATGAAAGGCATCGGGCAGGTCATCAACGTCGCCAACGGCGAGCGGACGACGCTCAATGAGCTGTTGGAGATTTTGAAGCGACTGACGGGACGCGCCGAAGCTCAGGCTGAATACAGAGAGCCGCGCGCGGGCGATGTGCGCGACAGTCAGGCGGACAACACGCGCGCCAGAGAGACGCTCGACTATCAAACTCTCATCGGCCTCGAAGAAGGCTTGCAGTTCACGATTGATTGGTGGAAGCAGAGCCGTTACGCGACGGCGAGCAGATAAATTGGCCTCGCTTCTTTAATTTCGATAGAATAAAGTTGAAAGGTTTATAGCGATGACTAATGAAGAGATGCAAAGAGCAATGGATTTCATCATCCAGCAGCAGGCTCAATTCGCTTCTGATATACAAGAATTGCGAGAATCGCAAAAAGAACTCTTTCAAGCTCAACAGCGTGGAGAAGAGCGCACGACTCAAATAGAAGTCGCCATCCTGCGATTAGTTGGCGTCGTCGAGAGAGTTGTAGAAACGCAGGCGCGGACAGATCAAAAATTAGCTGAAACGGACGAACGCTTGAATAGTCTCATTAATGTTGTCGAGCGTTATATCAGTGAGAGGCGTAATGGAAAGTCTGAAGGCTAGTGTAGTTCACTGAAACTCACATTGATGCTTTCGTTAAATCCTCGCATTATTCTTCAAACAACTTCCGCAAGCTTTCAGTGTAAGGCTGACGCGCGACGCCCTTGTCCGTGATGACGGCGGCGATCAAGTCGTGCGGCGTGACATCGAAGGCCGGATTGTGAACCTCTATGCCTGCGGGCGCGAGCTGTTGTTCGCGGACGTGCGTCACTTCTTTCACGTCGCGCTCTTCAATCGGAATCTCTTCGCCCGTCGGACAATTGAGGTCAATCGTCGAGAGCGGCGCGGCGACGTAGAAAGGGATGTTGTGTCTGTTGGCGAGGACGGCCACCATGTATGTGCCGATCTTGTTGGCGGTGTCGCCGTTGGCCGCGATGCGGTCTGCGCCGACGACGACCGCGTCAACCTTGCCCTGCTTCATCACATGCCCGGCCATGTTGTCCGTGATGAGCGTCACCGGAATCTCATCCTTCTGCAATTCCCAGGCGGTCAGACGCGCGCCTTGCAAAAACGGTCTGGTTTCGTCAGCGATGACTGCGACACGCTTGCCCGCGTCACGCGCGCCGCGCACGACGCCGAGAGCCGTGCCGTAATCTCCGGCGGTGGCGAGCGCGCCCGCGTTGCAATGCGTGAGGATGGTCGAGCCGTCCGCGATTAGCTCGCCTCCGAATCGTCCGAGACTCCGATTAGCCTTGATGTCATCATCGAAAATCTTTCGCGCCTCCGCGACGAGCCGCTCTTTCAACTCTCCGACATCCTCTGTTTCTGTTTTCGCCCGCCGGAAAGCATCGCGCATCCTCTCGATTGCCCAGAAGAGATTGACGGCGGTCGGACGCGTCGCGCTCATCACTTCGCACATGTAATCGAAATCGAATTCGAGATCGGCGACGGACGTGCCGACGGATTGGCTCGCGCCCAAAGCGAGTCCCATCGCGGCGGAGACGCCGATGGCCGGCGCGCCGCGCACGACCATCAGCTTGATAGCCTCCGCGACCTCTTCGTAAGAGCGCAGCATCAAGTATTTTTCTTCCGTCGGCAGCATGCGCTGATCCAGCATCCGCACGCCTTCATCCGTCCATTCGACCGTCTTAATCATCTGTGTTCCTTTGCTGAAGCGAGATGGAAGGGCATCTTACTTGAGAGGGAAGCTGTGGAGCAAATATCAGAGAGCAAAAACAGTTTCACGCAAAGGCGCAAAGACGCAAAGGAAATCAAAGAACAGAAGTTAGAGCTTGTTTGTCTTCTTTGCGTCTTTGCGCCTTTGCGTGAAACTCTTGTTTGACACTCCGTAGCTTCGCATGATAACTTCCGCCCCGCAAAAGCTTTTCCACGATCTTTTTCAACCGAAAGCGTCCAGGGTGCCCAGTGCAACGGAGCTGGGAGAATAGGGAAGCGGGTGTGAATCCCGCGCGGTCGCGCCACTGTATGGAGAAAGTTTTTTTGTTGTGAAATTCTTCGAGTCAGGAGACCTGCCCGTGTTGACGCTTTTTTTTGTAGCCTGTGAATGCTTCGCGTAAAGGCGTTCAGGCCGCACGCGCATTTGTGAGTCTCCTTCTTCTCTCTCAAATCCCGTCGCAACGCCTGTCGCCACACCTCGCGGCAGAAACGGGCGACGGGATATTTTTTTGAGCACACATCCAAGACAACAACGCCACAAGTTAGCCGCCTTCGGCTCGCTTCTCATCTGCGCGCTACTGCTCGCTTCGTCCTGCGCATATCGAAATAAGAACAGCGCCGAGCCGGGCGCGACGGCGGAGACGCGCGAAGTGACAGACGAGGCCGGAAGAAGCGTGAGGATTCCCGCGCACGTCGAACGCGTCGTCTCGCTCGCGCCGAATCTGACGGAGATCGTGTACGCGGTCGGCGCGGGCAAACGGCTTGTCGGCGACACGAGCTACTGCGATTATCCGCCGGAGGCGAAAGAGGTGGCGAAGGTCGGCGACACGATGACGCCGAACATCGAAAGTATCATCGCTTTGCATCCGCAGCTCGTCCTCGTCTCGACCGCTTCGCAACTCGAAGCCTTTACGCGGCAGATGGAGCAGCAGCACATTCCCATCTACGTCACAGACCCGCACGATCTCGAAGGAGTCTTTCGCACGATTCAAACTCTGGGCGAGATTTTGGGAGAGAAAGATCGCGCCGCTCAATTGGTCAGCGACTTGCGCGGGCGCGCGGGCGCGGTCGAGGCCGCCGTCAAATCGAGCAAACCCGTGACGGTCTTTTATCAGGTCTCTCCGAAACCGCTCTACACAGCCGGGCGCGATTCGTACATCACGGACGTGATTCGTCGCGCGGGCGGAAAATCCGTGACGGCGGAAGTGGCGGGCGCGTGGCCGAAGTTCAGCGACGAATCCGCGCTGGCGTCCGAGCCGGAAGCGATCATCATGGCGAGCTTCGATTCCATGAACAAGGAGGGATTGGAAATCGCGGACTCTTTGAAAAAATCTCCGGCGGCGAAGAACGGACGCGTCTACGGCATCAACGGCGACTATCTCTCAAGACCGGGGCCGCGTCTGGTCAACGGCCTTGAAGAGATAGCGCGCAAGCTGCACCCGGACGCGTTCAAGTGAAAGAATGATGGTCAAGTCTGAAAGAGCATCATTCGCCGCCGCGCCAGAAATCTCAAGCGGTTCGCGCGCGACTCTACGCCGCACACTCGTTATCTTAATGTTGCTGGCGGGCGCGCTCATCTGCGTCGCGCTCGCGGCATCTTTAATCGGGAGCGAGCGGCTGCCCGTCACTTCATCCCTCTGCGCGATTTTTTCGGGTGGAAGCGCGAACTGCTCTTTGACGCCGCAACAGCGCGACATTCTTTTCGAGATACGCATCCCGCGCATCCTGCTCGGCGCAACGGTCGGAGCTTCGCTCGCGGCGGCGGGCGCAGGCTATCAAGCCCTCTTGCGTAATCCGCTCGCAGAGCCTTACTTGCTTGGCATCTCAAACGGCGCGGCGGTCGGGACGATGATCGCGCTCGTCTTCTTCGGGACGCACGAATGGAGTCGCCCGGTGCTGGCTTTCGCGTGCGCGCTCGCGGCGACGCTTGTGGTTTATCGCCTGGCGCGCGGGCGGGCGGGGGCTTCGCCGGAAAGGTTGATTCTGGCAGGCGTGATTGTGACGACGTTTCTCTCGTCGGCGATTGTTTTCATCACGACGCTGATGGACGCGACGCGGATTCGCTCTTTCACTTTCTGGCTGCTCGGCGATTTGTCCGGCACGACGGGCACGCTCCTCATCGTAGCCATCTGCGCGGCCATCATTGGCACAATCGTTTTGGCGTTCAACGCACGTTCTTTGAATTTAATGATGCTCGGTGAAAGAGACGCTTTCGATCTCGGCGTCGAAGTCGGGCGCGTGAGGATGATGGTTTTTTTGGCTGCGAGTTTACTGGTCGGAACTTCGGTCGCGGCGGGCGGCTCGGTCGGATATGTCGGGCTGGTCGTGCCGCATCTGGTGAGGCTGTCGTTCGGGAGCGACAACCGGACTGTGATTCTCGCCACCGCTCTGGCGGGCGCTCTCTTCGTCGTCGTCGCGGACACAGCCGCGCGCACAGTCATCGCTCCGCGCGAGCTGCCCGTCGGCGCGATCACCGCGCTCATCGGCGCGCCGCTCTTTATTTATCTGCTGAGAAGAGGCTGAGTTGTAATTGAAATTGTAGGGGCAGGGACAAGTCCTCAGCCCGCCGCGCGCAGGCGCGAATCAATGCGCTTTGACATTCAACCTTGAATGATTGCAAACGTTGCTATCGTCCTCTTCGGACGATGCGGGCAGGGACAAGCCCTGCCCCTACAGAGATTTTGATGCTTGAAGCAAAAAATATCAGTGTCGGTTATGGAACGCGCGAAGCCGTCAGAGATGTTTCGCTGCAAGCAGAGCCGCGTCAGGTGATTGCGATTATCGGGCCGAACGGAGCGGGGAAAACGACGCTGATGCGTGCTCTGAACGGCGCGCTCGCGCCCGTGAGTGGAGAAGTTCTGCTTGACGGCAGAGCTTTACATGATTACGCGCGCAGAGCCGTCAGCAGGCGCATCGCCGTCGTCGCGCAGGAAGCCGAACTCAGATTTCCCGTCACGGTGTTGGAGTTTGTGTTGGGCGGGCGTTATGCGTGGGCTGGCGCGGGCGCGTGGGGTTGGGAGACGGCGCGCGACGTAGAGGTCGCTTCCGAGGCTCTCTGTGAGACGAAGCTGACGGAGTACGGCGCGCGTTTGATGAATGAGCTTTCGGGCGGCGAGAGGCAACGCGCCGTGCTGGCTCGCGCGCTGGCGACGGAGGCCGCGATTCTCTTGCTCGACGAGCCGACGGCGAATCTTGATCTGGCGCACCAGGTCGCAGCCCTTCGGCTCGTCCGCGCGCGTTGTGATGAGCGCGGAGCTTCGGCCATCGTCGTCACACATGACATCAACCTCGCGGCAGAGTTCGCAGACCGCGTGCTGCTCATCAAAGGCGGACGGGCGATTGCGACGGGAACGCCGCGCGAAGTCCTCAAGCCGGAATTGCTGCGCGAAGTTTTCGAGATACAGGTTCTAGTTGACACGCATCCATTGTCGGGCGTGCCACGCATCACGCCGGTGCATGAAGCGCGCCGGTAATCAAACAACCGACGGGCGGCGAAACAGGGAAGGCGGTGTGAGGCCGCCACTGCCCGCGCAACTGTAAACGGTCAGAACTGCCTGCACGAAGCCACTGTTCCTGTGAATGGGAAGGCGCAGGCAGAAGGAAAGGGATGAGGGATGAGGGCGGAAGGATGAAAAGCATGCTATTCAAGCTTGAGCGGTTTGCAGCAAGCTCACTTGCTCAAGTCTGAATAGCATGCTTTTCATCCCTCGTTCCTCCGCCCTCATCCCTGCTTTCCACGCCGTGAGTCAGGAAACCTTTTCGCCGCTCTTTGCAAGCTCGTACTGCGACGGGCAGGAGAAGCTAGAGATGAGAGATGTAAATATTTTTGAGACGAGCTGTTTTGTCTCACGGCTCAGAGCGAGTTGTCTGCTCTTAACCTTCCTTGCGGTTCTTTCGCTTTCTTTCAACACACAGGCGCAGAGCGTCGGCGCATCGGTCGGCGGGCGCGTGACGGATGAGCGCGGCGCAAACGTCGCGGGCGCGGAGGTGCGCCTGCGCTCAAGAAGCGGCGTGCAGCTCTTCGGGCGCACGAATGGAGAGGGCGTTTATAATTTCACGGGTCTGGGGGTGGGCGAGTATATCCTGGAAGTGACGGCTGAAGGCTTTGCCACGCAAACTTCGCAAGCCGTGCTCGTCGAGCGCGGCGCGGCAGTCAAGCATGATTTTCAACTCGCCATCGCGGCGGTCAATGAGAGCGTCGTCGTCGTCGCCTCCGGCACGCCGCAACGCGCCGACGAAGTCTCAAAGGCCGTGACCGTCATCAACGATCAAGAGATAGAAGCGCGGCGCGAGTTGACCCTGACGGAAGCCTTGCGCGGGACGCCCGGCTTGCGCGTGCAGCAGCAGGGAACGCCCGGCTCTTTGACGACTTTAAGACTGCGCGGCCTGCGCAACTACGACACTTCGATCTTGCTCGACGGCCTGCGCGTGCGCGACGCGGGGGAAATCAGAGGCTCTGCGGCGGCTCTGATTCCAGACCTCTTGCCTGCCGGGCTTGAGCGCGTCGAAATCCTGCGCGGCTCAGGCTCTTCGATTTACGGGACGAACGCCATCGGCGGCGTCATCAATTTAGTTCCCGGAACTGGCACAGGCCGCCCGCGTTTTGAGACGAGCTTTGAAGGAGGTAGCCTCGCGCTTTATCGTGAACGCGTGCAAGGCTCAGGCGGCATCGGCTCTCGCGCCGGATACAGCTTCGGCCTGACGCGGCTCGATGTGCGGCGCGGCGTGGATGGAAATGACGAGTACGGCAACACTGCGGGCGGCGGGCGCGTTCAATTTGAAGTCACGCCCAACATCAGCATCGCCGCAAATTTTTACGGGACGATCTCGAACTTTCGCATCAACAACGACCCGCTCGCTTTGACAGCCGCCTTCACGAGCACGGAACGATACCCGCGCGCGATTGAGGGCGTCACTTTTCGTGCTGACACCGACGACCCAGATGCGGGACGCCGCAATCGCCTGCTCGTCGGCTCAGCGCGTTTCACTCAACGCGTCAACGATATTTTCTCTTACACAGTCGCTTACCAGCGCGTCTCTTCGCATCGCCGCAACTACGACGGGGCTTTGACCGACGGGCCTTTCGGAGTTTTCGTCAGCACGAATAACGGTTTGACGGACACGCTCGACGGGCGCGCGAACGTGCGTCTGGGACGCGCGAATCTCATCACAGCCGGATTCGAGTTTGAGCGCGAGAAGTTTTTCCAAGAATCAATCCCGTCGTTCAATCTGCTGAATGGGACGACCGACAGGCAAAGGACGTTCGCCATCTTCGGACAAGATCAGATCGTCTTGCTCGATGATCGCTTGCAGATTTCGGTGGGCGTGCGCGGGCAGTTTTACAGGATACGCGCCGCCGACCGTCCCGGATTTTTAGGCGCGATTCCGGTGGAAAACTCGCTGACGGGCGACGGCTCGATTGCATACTTTATCCGCTCGACGGGAACGAAGCTACGCGCGCATGTCGGCAACGGCTTTCGCGCGCCGTCACTGTTTGAGCGGTTCGGCGAGGGCAGCGTGAACGGAGTTTTCCAGCGCATCGGCGACCCTCTGCTGCGCGCGGAACAGTCAATCGGCGCGGACGGAGGTTTCGATCAGAGACTCGCGGGCGACCGCGTTTTATTCGGCGCGACCTATTTTTACACGCGGCTTCAGCGAGTGATTGACTCGACATTTCCAGACCCGCTCGGCATACGCTTCTTCGCCTACGCGAATCGTCCGGGCGGCATCGCGCGCGGGCTGGAAACTTTTCTCGAAGCCGCGCCGTCACGCAGCTCGAACGTGCGCGCGTCTTACACTTACACCAACAGCGACCGCTTCGTGCCCGGCACGGGTTTGCTGCAAGAATATGTGATTCCGAAGCATCTCTTCGCGCTCGCGTTCACACAGCGTTACCGTCGGCTCGCGTTCAATTTCGATCTGAACCGGACGGGCGCGTACCTCGCGCCGGTGTTCGGGCCGACCTTCAACACGGCGATCCTGCTCTTTGACGGCTACACGAAGGCAGACCTCTTCGCCAGCTACGAATATTCTTTGACGGAGCGTGCGCGCCTGACTCTGTTCATCGGGGCGGACAATATTTTCAACGCAAAATATTTCGAGAACGGCTATCGCGCGCCCGGCGCGTTGGGTCGCGGAGGAATGAAGGTTCAGTTTTGATTGGCAAGAAAAAAGCAGCTCAAGCTAATTAGCCACAGAGCACACAGAGCATACAGAGATTAGATGTTATTTCTTCCTCTGTGCGCTCTGCGTGCTCTGTGGCTGCTTTGTATTCTTTATGGTTGAGCTTCAGTCAGCCCTCACATCAGCTTTGGTTAAAAATCCGCCGATGAGGAAAATCAGACCGAGCAGGACGTGTACGACGTGATCCATCGTGCCGAGTTCAAGCTGCCCCGGCAAGACTTTCCACAAGTGTGCATCCGAACCCATGCCTGCCATGCCTGCTATCGTCGGCACGCCGGGCGCGCCCAGCACAAAGCCGAGGATGGCGAGCAAGAGGTAGACCGCGCCGAAGATCAGACAGAACAGACGCGCGCCATGCAGCGAGCCGGCAAATCCGAAATAGAGAGCTATCGCGCCTGAGATGATATGCACCAGATTGTGCGCGAGGCTCAGATGCGTGCCGAGAAGGCCGGGCATGATAAAGCCGCATAGTCCGACCAGAATGAACACAACGCCAAGAATTTTGCAAATGGTTTTTGCCATGATCTCTATGTTCTCTCCTTCATGAGAAAAGGGTTAACAATCATGAGCGGCGCGCGTCCCAACTGCCCGACCGCTTCCGCCGATTTGAAGCCTTGTCTGTGCAACCTGTGTGGCCGGAGATTGTACACCAAAGCTGCCCGTAAAGATGCAAAAGATTTTCACTCAAAAATTTTCTCACGCGCTCCTCGCGTTGAGCGGCGATTTCGGCGAATGCTATACTGACAGCAGAAAATCAGCGATTTCGCATCAAGTGAGAAAAAATCATGTCACATAAGCTCCATACCATTTTACGCTTGAACTGTGAAAACGGATTTATCGCACGCGCCCGCCAGCTCGCGTGCGCCCTCGCGCTGGCTCTGCTCTTGCCGGTCGTGGCAGTCGCGTACACAGTCGTCATGCGCTCCGGCCACCGCGTCGAGATTCCGGACACGTTCGAGGTGACGGCGGCGACTCTGACTTACGAGAGCGGAAACGGCATTTACGTCACGCTGCAAATGTCCAGCATTGACATCGCCGCCACAGAGCGCGCCAACGGCGAGAACGCGGGCAGCCTCTTGAAACGCGTCGGAAGACAGCTTGCATCTCAAACTCCGCCTGCGAAAAATCCGAACGCGCCGCGCGCGACGCGGACGCTGACGAATCTCGATTTGGAAGGGACGCGGCAGCGTCGGCTTGAGAGCGAGGCGGCGTATGGGCGTCGGCGGAAAGAACTCGGCCTCCCATCGCAGGAAGAGATGGAGCGGCGCAGGCAGGAAGAGTCCGCGCGTGCGAGAGAGATGTTGAGCCAAAGCGAAGGCGCGGAAGCGGAAGCCGAAAGCTACTGGCGCACGCGCGCCACCAGTTTGAGAAATGAGCTTTACGCGCTCGACGCGCAGATAAATTACCTCCGCGCGCGCCTCAATGAAACGAGCGACACGATTCCGACCGTCTCATTCGCCACGCTCGGCAGCCCCGCGCCTTTCATCTTTTCGACCGGAAGACAACAGCCGTCGCAGCCGCCCGCCGCCGGCTATCAAAGTCCTTCTGCGGGCGGACGGAATAACGCGCTGTTGGTCGGCACAGCCGGAAACGCGGGCGGTCAGACGCGCGAGCAGGTCTTTTCAAGCTTCTCAAACTCGTTCGGCCTGTTCAAACACAGACGCGTCTTCAACTCGTGTCTCTTCGCCCCCTGCGTCCCGTCTTTCGGGCTGACGTATCCGTACAATTACAACTCTTATGATCGCTCAGCCCTCATCACGCAGATTAGAGAACTGGAAGCGACGCGAGCCGGATTGCAGGCGCGCTGGCGACTCCTCGAAGACGAAGCGCGACGCGCGGGAGCGCAGCCCGGCTGGCTCAGACCTTAAAGGTCAGTGATGAGTGATGAGAATAGGTTGAGAAATATTTTTTAGCCACAGAGGGCACAGAGAACACAGAGATAAAACAGGCATTTGAAATTTCAGATAGCAAATTTGAAATTTCAAATAACGGATTTGAAATTGTTTTCAGTCTTGCTCTGTGTGCTCTGTGTCCTCTGTG
The DNA here is from genome assembly GCA_036403295.1 of Pyrinomonadaceae bacterium. GTDB lineage: Bacteria > Acidobacteriota > Blastocatellia > Pyrinomonadales > Pyrinomonadaceae > JACMLC01. Next base: position 39,760 of record DASWRG010000057.1, on the reverse strand, counting down.
GCTAATCTTAATTTTAGGAATCGTTTATGAAAACTGGCTGGGAAGTGATTATCGGTTTGGAGATTCACGCGCAGTTGAGCACGGAGTCTAAAATATTTTGCGGCTGCTCGACGCGGTTTGGCGACGAGCCGAACGCGAACACCTGCCCTGTGTGTCTGGGGTTGCCGGGCGCGCTGCCAGTCCTCAACCGCCGCGCGGTTGAGCTTGGCGCGCGTGCCGCGCTCGCGCTCTCTCTGAATGTCAACGAGCGTTCGATCTTCGCGCGGAAAAACTATTTCTATCCTGACTTGCCGAAGGGCTATCAAATCTCGCAGTACGATCAGCCGTTTTCCGAGCGCGGCGAGCTTGAGATTATGACCGCAGAGCGCGACGAGGGCGGGCATCCGCGCGAGTGGCGTCCGATGAGGATTCGTATCACGCGCCTGCATCTCGAAGAGGACGCGGGCAAAAATGTGCATGAGGGCTTGCCGGACGTTGACCGCTACTCTTACATTGACCTCAACCGCGCCGGAACTCCGCTCGCGGAGATAGTCACCGAGCCTGACTTTCGTTCTTCATGGGAGGCTTACGATTACGTCAATCACGTGCGCCGCGCGCTGCAATGGGTCGGCGCGTCCGAAGCCGATATGGAGAAGGGAAACTTGCGTTGTGAGGCGAACGTCTCTGTCCGGCGCGTCGGCGATGAAAAGTTCGGGACGAAGGTCGAGCTGAAAAACTTGAACTCCGTGCGCTTCATGCAACGCGCGATTGAGTTTGAGATTGAAAGACAGATTGCGTTGATCGAATCGGGCGGGCGCGTCACGCAGGAGACGCGTTTGTGGGACGAGCGCGCGGCAGAGACGCGAGTGATGCGCTCAAAGGAAGAGGCGCACGATTATCGCTATTTCCCGGAGCCGGATTTGCCGCCCCTCGTCGTCTCGAAAGATTTTATCGAAGAGGTGCGCGGCTCACTCCCTGAGCTGCCGGATGTGCGGCGCAATCGTTTTATGGACGAGTACCAGCTTTCGTTCAATGATGCCACGCAGCTCGTCTCAGACCGCGCGCTGGCGGATTACTACGAGCAGGCTGCGGCGGCGGCCTCGAATCCGCGCGCGGCTTCAAACTGGATTCGCTCGGAACTCCTGCGCGAGCTTGAGGCGGCGAATCAAACGATTGACAAATGCGAAGTCTCGCCTGCGGAGCTTGGCGCGCTCGTGCGTCTGATTGACGAAGGCAAGATTAGCGGCAAGCAGGCAAAGGAAGTCTTGATTGAGATGTTCGCCACAGGCAAAGGCGCAGCCGCCGTCGTCGCAGAACGCGGCATGGCGCAGGTGAGCGACACAGGCGAGATTGACTCTGCGATTGACGAAGTGATGGCGAACAATCCCGCGCAGCTTGAACATTACAGAGCGGGCAAAGAAGCCTTGTTCGGCTTCTTCGTCGGACAGGTGATGAAAGCGACGAAGGGCAAAGCCAATCCGAAGATAGTCAACGAGCGATTGAAAGCGAAACTACAGTGACAAGTGATAGGTGACAAGTGACGAGTTAAAACATCTTCTTGCTTGTCACTCGTCATTCGTCACTTCTTTAAGGGGGAGTGATGAACGTAAACGGCAAATCGGCAATCGTGACGGGCGGGACGAAGGGCATCGGGCGCGGCATCGCGGAGGCTCTGGCGCGTGAGGGCGCGAACGTGTGCATCAGCGCGCGGCACGCGGAAGAGATTGAGCGGGCCGTGAGCGAGATGGGCGGCCTGGGCGAAGGAGCGGTCGCGGGCGCGGTCTGCGACGTGCGCGATTATGATGAAGTGAAAGCTTTAATCGCTCATACGGTCGCGGAATTCGGCGGCGTTGATATTCTCGTCAACAACGCGGGCATCGGTATCTTCGGCAAAGTCGAAGATTTGACGCCGGAAGACTTTCGCGCGGTGTTGGAGACGAACCTGTGCGGCGTTTTTTACTGTTGCCACGAGGCGATTCCTGAGATGAAGCGGCGCGGTGGCGGCTATATCATCAACATCTCTTCGCTGGCGGGGACGAACGCGCACCCGCAGATGGCCGCTTACAACGCTTCCAAGTTCGGCCTCAACGGTTTCAGCGAGGCTCTCATGCAAGAGGTCAGGCAGGACGGCATCAAGGTCAGCTACATCATGCCCGGCTCGGTCAACACGGAGTTCGGAGGCGACGAGCCGGGCGCGGAGAAATCATGGCAACTGCAACCCGCAGACATCGCGCGCGTCGTGCTCGATCTTCTCCATCACGACGAGCGCAGCCTGCCGAGCCGCGTCGAGATCAGGCCGAGCCGCCCGCCCGCAAAAAATTAGTGAGCCGGAACAGCGAATTGTCCACCATTGGCGACAGTGAATTATCTCTGTGTCCACTCGCGTGGACACCTGTCTCCTCGTCGCTCAAAACAAAGCGCGATAAATAGAGTATCTTTCACTTGAGCGGCAAGCGGCACGGGCGTTGCTAGTCATATCTTCAGGAAGGGATTTTGATTCTTAAAAAGATGGCCTCCCCCAAATTAGCGGTTTCGGGGTCTCTTCCAATTCCTCACACGTAAGGTTAAAGGGTTTGAGGACACCTCCTTTGTGAAGAACAGCGGAACTCGCCATAGTTCCGCAAGACCTCAGGTGAAGGCGTCGCATCTGTCCCAAGAGATGCGACGCTTTTTTTTCCATTTCACAACAAGCTCAAACGTGCTGCGCTCGCCGCTACCTGTGTGTGACAGTTATCGGGTAACATGCAGCGCATCGTTGCCGACGAAGAGAGACCTGACGAAGGAGTGTAATTATGTCCCACATGCGAGGCATGAATGAGTTTAAGAGCCTGGCGTCTGCGCTCATCTTCTGCTTGATGCTGGCGGCGAGCGTGTGCGCCCAGACCAAAGATGAGAAGGCTGCGAGTGAGCAGGGCACGTCGCAAACGAATTCTACTGCTGCACAAACGCCTGAGCTACAGGAAGCCGTGCAGATGAGCGAAAAGGTCATTCGCCTGTTCAACGAAAAGGCTTATGACCAGGCTCTGGAACTGGCTAAACGCGTGCTCGAAATCCGTGAGAAGGCTCTCGCGCCGGATGACAAACTGGTGATTGAAGCTCTCTACAATCTCGCGGAAATTTACATCGCCAAAAATATGTACAAAGAGGCCGAGCCTTTTTATCAAAGGCTGCTCGCGCATTACGACAAGTCCGACGGGGTTGAGGCTCAGAAGACGGCGAAGACGCTTGAGAGGCTCGCTTATATCAGCTTTCGCAAGGAGAAGTTTGACGAGGCGGAGATAAGAATTCAGCGCGCCTTTGAGATTTACGAGAAATCGCCCGAGGCCGACTGGAAACAGCTCGCCTCTCTGAAGCTTCAGCTCGCGGAGCTTTACTACAGTAAGGGCGATAACAACAAGGCAGAGGCCGCGTACCTGCGCGCCATCGAACTCAGCGAGATGGTCAAAGAGCCGCCCGATTCAAAGATAGAAACCACGTCGAGCAACGCCATCGAACGCTACATATGTTTCCTTTATCAAACAAGGCCAATTGATGAAGCCAGAAATATTGAGCATAGCTTTACTGAAAAGCGTAACGCCGGAAGGCGGAGCAAGTCTGCGAAAACTGACAAAGAAAATATGTTGGAGAGCGGAGTGCTTAACGGGCGCGCGATTTCACTGCCCAAGCCAGACTATCCAGCCCGGGTTAACGGTGTGCGGGGAGTCATTCGCGTCCACATCACCATTAACGAGCAGGGCGAGGTGATCGAGGCTAAAGCTATTTGCGGGCCGACGGCTCTGAGGGGATTTGCCGAGCGTGCCGCGCTCAGAGCGCGCTTTACGCCGACGCTCCTCAGCGGCCAGCCTGTGAAAGTGACCGGCCTCATCAATTATAATTTCGGGACGAGCAGAAGATAAGATGCGAGCCGTATTGCAGAGAGTCACGCGGGCGCGCGTCTGCGTCGAAGGCGAAACGGTCGGCGAGATCGGCGCGGGGCTGGTCGTGCTCCTGGGCATCACGCACGACGACACTGAGCATGACGTAAATTATCTGGTCGAGAAGATCGCAGCCCTGCGCATCTTTGCCAATGAGGCGGGGCAGATGAACTCCTCCGTCACAGAGGCGCACGGCGCGCTCCTCATCGTTTCGCAGTTCACGCTCTACGGCGACGCGCGACGTGGGCGTCGGCCTTCTTACATCGACGCCGCGCCGCCCGAAGCGGCGGAACGGCTTTACGAAAAATTTGTCGAGCAGGCTCGCCGCTCTGTCGCAGAGGTGGCGACCGGCAGCTTTCGGCGGATGATGCAGGTGGAGTTGATTAATGACGGGCCTGTCACGATCTTGCTCGATAGCCGCAAATTGTTTTAAATCTTAAGAGGACAATTTTTTAAAATCAATTCAAGCCTTCTTTGCGCCTTGAGCTTTTCTTTGCTTGCGCCTTTGCGTGAAACGTTTATATTTCTCGCTGGTGGCGCGAAGTTAAAACTCAAGGCGCGAAGGGTTGAACCCATCAAAGGGAGCAAGTTCAGAGATGCAATCGAGTCGGCGGCTGATTTCAAAAGCCTGTCATGCGTTTATCTTCGGTCTGATTTTGAGCAGCGCGATGCTGTTCGCCGGATGCAAAGAGAAAATATCTTCGAGGGATTCGGACACCGGCAACGATACAGCCTCGCAGCCGAGCATCAAGAAGGGCGTGAAGCCTGTGGCCGACGCCGAGGTGGCTGTGATTGAAACCGAAAATCCGGCTTACGGGCCGATTGTGATCGAGCTTTACTCGAACATCGCGCCGAAAATGGTCGAGCGGTTCAAGCAGCTCGCCAAAGAGGGATTTTATAACGGCACTGCTTTTCATCGCATCAACGCGTCTGCGGGACTAATACAGGGCGGCGACCCTCTATCGAAAGATAACGACCCGGAGAACGACGGCTCCGGCAACTCGCCTTATCCGAACGTGCCGCAGGAGTTCAGCGATTTGCCTTACGAGCGCGGGACGGTCGGAGCCGCGCGCCGTGACGCGGGGCCGGGGATGAGCGAGCAAGAGGGTTGGAACAGCGCGAATTGTCAATTCTTCATCACGCTCCAACGACAAGATACTTTCGATGGATTGTACACGGTCTTTGGACGTGTGATTGATGGACTCAACAACGTGGATGTCATCGCGCACGCTCCGGTCGAAGCTGGAACTGAGCGACCTACTTCAAAGATCATCATCAAAAACATTACGCTTCAGCCGCGCTCGAAATATCCGGCTAAATAAAAAGAGTTGGCCGGAGGCGATGTGATCGGGCATCGCCTCCGGCCATTTATTGCTTGATTCAGTTTGACGCGCTCTCAGTGTTTTAGAACCTCAGATCAACTTGGCCGTTGTGAATCTGAATGTGAGAGGCAGGCTCGGTTGATGCTGTGTTGGGATACGAAGTGCTCAAAAACTTGCCGGAGGATTGCGAGCCGGTGCTGGCGTTCGCAAAATCGCCCGTGCCGCCTTTGACGACCATCGCGCCTTCCACATATTCGGCGACGATGTTGCCCGCCCTGTCGGTTTTGTACGTGATGCTGCCGCCGATGAATTCGCCGAACAGCATGCCTTTAAAGGTGCCGGCCTTGTAAACCGTCAAAGACCATGTGCCGCCGATAATCCTGTTGCCGTTCTGCAAGTCCGGCCTGACTCCATCGCTGTTGATGTTAGCCGTAAAGGCGCTCGTGTCTCCGCGCATCGTAATAGTTGTGCCCCATGTCACGTTATCTTCCAGATCAATTGTGCCGGGCGCGGCCTCGACGCCGCTCATCTGTTCATTGAAAGTGGCTCCGGCAAACAGACCATCGTCGCTTTGCACGTATGGAGTGGTTTGAATCATCTGCGCGAACGCGCTGCCGACCAGCACGAGCATCAATGCGATTGTATAAGCTATCTTTTTCATGATTGGCTCCTCTTCGTCTCCAAATCCCCTTTGTCAAGCCATCACATAAACGCCGGAGACAAAGCATGATCTGAATGCGTTAACGTGACGGCACAGTTCGGCGCGCAAGGCACGGCCTCGACAACCGCAAGTCATAAAACTCTGCGCGGCGCGATAACTGTTAACCCCTTGTGATTATCAAAAGCTGTTTCTGCTGTGCAGGCTGTCGTGCCTGTCATGAACCCTTAGAGCAATGGCCATGCCAGAACCGGAGTGTGGGTTTGATGTGATAAGAAATAGCCTGTTTCTTAAGGAAATGGGCGCGAAAATTTTATGACGGTGGGAATGAAGTATTTAAATGGATGGACACAACGGATTGACGGCAAGCCTCAATCATGTCCATCCTGCAACATAGGCGACGAGCAGTGTTACGTCCTGAAACAAACAGGTGAAGTGTTTTTGAGAAGAGATGAAAAGCTCAAACTCAGATCATGTCGTCATCGGTTTTTGAGCGCGGGTCAAGCTCGAAACGGTCGCGGTCGCGCCGGTCAATCTTGTCTGCGAACTCAAGCTCTTCATTGTCTTCATAGTTGACGCCGATGGCGTGCGCGTTCTCTTCGACGTTCGATTGATCCGGCGTCGGATTGTCGCCCGAAACGGATTCCTCGCCGCTATCGTTGACATCCTCCCACGTCGCGTCCGGGTCGCCGCCCGCGTCCGAAGGCGAAGCCGAAGTGTGATTGCGCAGGCGTTGTGCGAGTTGTTGCGGGTCTTTCGGCGCGCGCGCGATCTCTTCCTCCATGAACTCTTCGATCTCCGGGTCGGGGATGTAATCGGCGTTGCCGATCCTCTCAAACTCGTCTTCCGCGTGTTTCTTCGGCATCTTCCTCGTCTCCTTAAATCTCAAGAGTCATTGAACGACCAGCTCAAGACTCTTGCAGGCTTTCGAATGTCATTAGCTCTGTTTGCTTATCTGCACTATAACAGCGAAGAATGCAAAATGAAAAATGTAAAACGCAAAATTAAAAGCTCGGACTCGACTGAGCTCAACCCTTTGCGTCTCTTTGCGTCTTCACCTTTGCGCTCTTTGCGTTAAAGCAGAACTTAACCGCAAAGACCGCAAAGAGAAATCGCGCAAAGAGCGCAAAGAAGAACCTGCTCTGCCGTGAGGTTCAAACTGAGCCACCGCTTTGAAGACGCCTTGCTTGACGTTTGCGGGGCTGGGTCTTACACTAAAATTTGACGAGAAACCCTGATTCCATCAACTTTCACGCCGCCCGCAAGTTTTACCTGTGGGGCGCGGTGTGACCTAAATCACTCTTGATTCTTATGCCACATAATCTCTTCAATTCACTGCAAACTTTCAATGCCGGAGCGGGACGCGAAGGCCAGTTTTATTCACTGCCGCAGCTTGAAAAAGAGGGCATCGGCGCAGTCTCAAGGCTGCCGGTCAGCATCCGCATCGTGCTCGAATCCGTCCTGCGTAACTTCGACGGCAGGAAGATTACCGAAGAGAACGTGCGCGCCCTCGCGGGCTGGGGCGCAAAGGCCGAGCGTACCGAAGAGATTCCGTTCATCGTCGCGCGCGTGCTCTTGCAGGATTTCACGGGCGTCCCGTTGCTGGTTGATTTGGCGGCGATGCGTTCGGCTGTCTCGCGGCTCGGTCGTGAGGCGAAGATGATCGAGCCGCTCGTGCCCGTCGATTTAGTGATTGACCACTCGGTGCAGGTCGACTTTGCGAGCACGTCCGACGCCTTCATGCGCAATATGGAGATGGAGTTTAAGCGCAACAACTCGCGTTACCAGTTTTTGAAATGGGGCATGCAGGCGTTTGACGGCTTCGGCGTGATTCCGCCGGGCATAGGCATCTGTCATCAAGTCAATCTCGAATATCTGGCGAAGGGCGTGTGGGAGCGCGACGGCATTTTCTATCCTGACACTTTGGTCGGAACAGACTCGCACACGACGATGATTAACGGACTCGGCATCGTCGCGTGGGGCGTCGGCGGCATCGAGGCCGAAGCCGGAATGCTCGGACAGCCCGTCTACTTTTTGACGCCCGATGTCGTCGGCGTTCACTTGAGCGGGAGTTTAAGCGAGGGTGTGACGGCGACCGATTTGGTCTTGCGTGTGACTGAGATGTTGAGACAGGCGAAGGTCGTCGGAAAGTTCGTCGAGTTTCACGGCGAGGGCGCGGCGAGTTTGCCCGCGACAGACCGCGCGACGATTGCCAACATGGCTCCAGAGTACGGCGCGACGATGGGATTTTTCCCCGTGGACGAAGAGACGCTCAAATATTTTGCGGCGACCGGAAGAACAGACGAGCAGATCGAAGCCGTGCGCAGCTATTTTTCGGCGCAAGGCTTGTTCGGGATTCCGCGTGAGGGAGAGTGCGATTACACGACCGTGCTTGAGCTTGAGCTGGCGGAGATTAAGCCGAGCGTCGCCGGGCCGAAACGCCCGCAGGATCGAATCGAGCTGCCGCAGTTGAAAGAAAAGTTTTTAGAGCTTTTCCAGAAGCCAGCCAGTGAGAACGGCTATGGCAAGTCTGTGAAAGATTTACAAGAGCGTTTCGATGTTCGTGTCGGACGCAGTGGATTTCGCGGCGCGAACGTCGTCGCGGGCGGCGGCGCGCAGGCGACCGAGACAGCCCCCGAAGTCGAAGAGAATCATGTCAGCGAGAGGAACACCAGCCCGCTCACCGAAGTCGAGATGATGAACAATCGTCCGACGCCTGATCGTATCGAAGAGATTCCGGCGGACGAGTTTCCCGAAAGGTTTGACGACCTCGGACACGGCGACGTGGTTATCGCAGCCATCACTTCATGCACCAACACTTCTAATCCGAGCGTGATGCTGGCCGCAGGTCTCGTCGCCAAAAAAGCCGTCGAGCGCGGGCTGAAGGTTGATCCTTCGGTCAAGACTTCGCTCGCGCCCGGCTCGCGCGTCGTCACGGATTATCTTGAGCGAACAGGCTTGCAGGAATATCTGAACCAGCTCGGCTTCAACCTCGTCGGTTACGGTTGCACGACCTGCATCGGAAACTCAGGCCCGCTCGACCCGCGCATTGAGGACGTGATTGTCACAAACGATCTCATCGCGGCGAGCGTGCTTTCGGGAAATAGAAACTTCGAGGCGCGCGTGCATCAGAGCGTCAAAGCGAATTTCCTGATGAGTCCGCCGCTCGTCGTCGCCTTCGCTTTGGCCGGACGAGTCAACATTGATCTCTCGCAAGAGCCTTTGGGCAAAGACCGGAACGGGCGCGAGGTTTTTCTGCGCGACATCTGGCCGACGCTTGATGAGGTGCGCGAGCTTTTGAGTTCTGCCCTCGACCCGGAAACTTATCGCAGTCTCTACAGCGACTTTGAAGAACAGAATCCGTTGTGGAACGAGATTCCTTCGACGACGGGCGAAGTCTACGAGTGGGACACGCAATCAACTTACATTCAAGAGCCGCCCTATTTTGAGAAGTTCGGCACGGGCGCGGACAGGTTTTGCGACATCAGGGGAGCGAGGCCGCTCGCCATCTTCGGCGACTCTGTGACGACCGATCACATCTCGCCTGCGGGCGCAATCAAGCCCAACTCGCCCGCCGGACTTTACCTGCGCCTGCGCGGCGTTGACATCGGCGATTTCAATTCTTACGGCTCGCGGCGCGGCAATCATCAAGTGATGGTGCGCGGCACTTTCGCCAACGTGCGTATCAAGAATCTGATGGTGCCCGGAACTGAAGGCGGCGTGACGAAGCTGCAACCCGTCGGCGACGAGATGAGCATCTATGACGCTTCGGTGCATTACATGGCGGCGGGCGTGCCGCTCGTCGTTCTCGCGGGTCAGGAGTACGGGACGGGCAGCTCGCGCGATTGGGCTGCGAAGGGCACGCGCCTGCTCGGCGTCAAAGCCGTCGTCGCGCAAAGCTTTGAACGCATACACCGCTCGAACCTCGTCGGCATGGGCGTCTTGCCGTGCCAGTTCAAGGAAGGCACGAGCGCGCAATCCCTCGGCCTTGATGGGGCGGAGACTTTCGATCTCGTCGGACTCGAAAGCGAGAAGGTGAAGCCGCGACAGGACGTGACGCTCGTCATTTATCGCGCGAACGGCGAGACGGAAGAAGTCCCCGTCACGCTTCGCATTGACACGCCGATTGAGATTGAATACTACCAGCACGGCGGCATCCTGCCTTACGTGCTGCGTCAATTGCTGGCTCAAAGCGAAGGCGATGCAAGCTTAATGGATGAAGCCGCCCGCGCGTAAAGAATAGTTTCACCGCCGGTTGCTCGCACAATACGGTAACGCAAGACGCTCGAAGTCTTGCGCATGTTATGATTGTGCAGCCAACTGAGGTTTTGCTATGAACGAAGAAGAGATGCAACGCAAGATGGAGTTTGTCGTGAACCAGCAGGCACAGTTCGCTGTTGATATTCAGCAATTGCAAGAGTCGCAGAGCAGTCTAACGAAAGCTTTAATAACTGTCGTCGGAATGGTTGGCAAACTATCTGAAGCGCAAGACCGCACTGATGCTCAGATAAAAGAGTTGATTGCCGCACAAGAGCATACTGAAAAGGCGCAAGCGGCGACCGACGAGCGGCTCAACAATTTAATCAACGTCGTCGAACGCTTCATCAGCCGCAATGGTGGAAATAGAAGCGCGCAGGAAAATTAACTTAACGAAAACTTGAGGAGTAAAACCTTTATGTCATCACCGCAACCGAGTGAATCGAAGACGCCACGCAAATATCAACTTTTCATAGACGGGAAATGGGTGGACGCTGAATCGGGCAAGACTTTCACGACGCCGAATCCCGCGACCGGAGAGACGCTGGCCGAAGTCGCAGAGGCCGACAAGGCGGACGTTGACAAGGCCGTCGCCGCTGCGCGCAAGGCTTTTGAAGGCAAGTGGGGCAAGATGAGCGCGCGTGATCGCGGTCGCCTGCTCTTCAAATTGTCGCAGCTCATCGAAGAGCATTCGCAAGAGCTGGCCGAACTCGAAACCGCAGACAACGGCAAGCCCATACGCGAGTCGCAGTATGTTGATCTGCCGCAGGTCGCGGAAAATTTTGAATACTTCGCGGGCTGGGCTACCAAGATCGAAGGCGAGACGATTCCCGTGCCCGGGCAGATGTTCAACTACACCTTGCGCGAGCCTTTGGGTGTGTGCGGGCAGATTATCCCGTGGAACTTTCCGCTCTTGATGGCGGCCTGGAAACTCGCGCCCGCGCTCGCCGCCGGAAACACAGTCGTGCTCAAACCCGCCGAGCAGACTCCGGTCAACGCGATGGAGCTTGGCAAGCTGATTCAAGAGGCAGGCTTTCCGGACGGCGTCGTCAACATCCTTCCGGGTTATGGAGAGACGGCGGGCGCGGCTCTCGCGTCGCATCCGGGCATAGACAAAATCGCTTTCACAGGCTCGACCGAAGTCGGCAAGCTCATCGCGCGCCAGGCCGCGCAGAATCTGACAAAAGTCTCGCTTGAGCTTGGCGGCAAAGCTCCGAATATCATCTTCGCCGACGCGGACATCGAGCAGGCCGTCAACGGCGCGATGATGGGTATCTTCTTTAATCAGGGGCAGGTCTGCTGCGCAGGCTCGCGCCTCTTCATCGCCGAAGAGATTAAGGACGAATTTCTCGGACGCCTGACGGAGAAAGCGAAGAAGGTCAAGGTCGGCAACCCGATGGACGCGGGGACGCACATGGGGCCGCAGGTTTCCGAAGAACAACTGAATCGCATCAAAGGCTATGTTGACATCGCGCGCGAAGAGGGCGCGAGCGTCTTGACTGGCGGCACGCCGCCTGAGCTTGAGGGCGATTTCCAGAAAGGCTATTTCTTCCAGCCGACTATCTTCGGCGAGGTCAAAAATAAGATGCGCGTCGCGCAGGAAGAAATCTTTGGGCCGGTGACTTGCGCCATCACTTTTGAGAATGAAGACGACCTGCTCAAGCAGGCCAACGAGACTATCTATGGTCTGTCGGCTGGCATCTGGACGAAGGACATCACGCGCGCGCATCGCTTCGCCAAGAGCATTCACGCGGGCGTGGTCTGGATTAACACCTTCAATATGTTCAATGCCGCATCGCCCTTCGGCGGCTTCAAACAATCAGGCTATGGCCGCGAGATGGGCAAGCACGCGCTTGAGCTGTACACGCAAATTAAGAGCGTGTGGGTTGACCTGTCGGGCAAGCCGATTGGCTGGTTCGGAAACTAGGAGGCTCAGCTACTTAAAATGGGAAGTAGTTAAAACTAATACGGCCAAATTAGAGGGCGCGAAATGCTTGTCGCTATCTGTTCTTCGAGCGGTATGCTCGTGCCCTTTATTATCAGCTTTCTTCTTAACCAGTAAGAATGGTAAATAGACCATTATGGTAAAGAAATCTCCGACCAAGAAAAGTTATGTGATTTTCATCAGCCATTCATCAAAGGACAATTTTATTGCTAGACAACTGGAAAAGCTGATAAAGGAAAAGTGCCGTAGATACGGTGTCAAAACATTTCTCGATGAAAGGGATATAAAGGGAGGTGACCTGATCGCTGAGGTAATTAAAGTCAATATAAAAAAGTGTGACGAGCTTTTGGTATTGATGAGTCGCTATTCAGTAAATCGTCCGTGGGTTTTGACTGAGGTGGGCGCAGCGTGGGGCTTAAATAAGCGAATCGTGGCTATCACCGATAAAGTGACTCCTAAAGAAATGCCGGCTATAATTGTTCCACACAAAGCTATAGATCTTAACGAGTTTGATAAATATCTTGAGGAGCTTTCAAATCGTGCTAAAGGAAGATTAAATAAATGAAAGAGAAGAACAACCCATGGCCCAGGATTTTCCTCAGCTATGCACCGGAGGATATGGAATATGTGCATGAATTAAACTCGGCTTTAGTTGTCATTCCTGATGTGCAGATATCTAGCACCGACAAACTTAGTGCCGGTGAAAACTGGCTCCCAAAATTAAAAGCTGAGCTTTCAAGTTGCGATATATTTATTGTGTTAGTAACGCCAAACTCTGTCGAATCATCTTGGGTCTTGCAAGAGTTGGGAGCAGCTTGGGGGCTAAGGAAACAAATCTTTGCGGTTTATACGGATCCAAGATTAATATCTCGGCTTCCTGTGTCTTTGAATCAAAAGCAATTAGTCGATATTGAAAATATAGAGAAAGTCGAGTTTGTTACTTCTATACTTAAAGCTGCGTAAAACGGGTAGTAACGCTATTGTTTCATCATACATAGCCAACATTATTTGGGAATTAAACACTAAGTGAATCCTCTTAAGTCTAGATAGCTCAGAATTTTTCTAAGCTATCTAGTCGTGTTATCATCTCGGTTGCTCTCCTCGAAAAGTAAATTTAACAGCTTCAAAGGAGATGCACATGCACAAACGTCGAACATTTTTTCTGTCGCTCATTCTCGTCGGGACAATCTTTTTAACGGCCTGTCCGAATCGTGAGTCCATCTCGAAGATCAACGCCGATCCCGGGCGTTATCGCAACAAGGACGTGGCTATCGCCGGGACGGTGAGAGACAGTTACGGATTTCTCGACACGGGCGCTTACGAGGTAGACGACGGGACGGGCACGATGTGGGTCATCACGCGGCGCGGAGTGCCCGCGCGCGGCTCGAAAGTCGGAGCGCAGGGGCGCGTCCGCACAGGCTTCAGCTTCGGCGGCAGAAGCTTCGGCACGATCTTGGAAGAGTCCGACCGGCGAGCCAGATAAATTTCTTCATTTACTCATCTGCTCATTGACTCATTGAAAGAATAGGCAAATGAGTAAATGAGTAAATGAGCAAATGAAAAAAATCGTTCTGTTGCTTGATGACGAGTTCGCGCGTCTGCACGGGCGCGCGCTCTCTTTGATAGCGGAAGTCCCGGCAGACAAGCTGTACTGGCAGCCGCGCCAATCAACGGGAGCGTTTCCGGTCTACTCGTTGGGCGAGCATCTTTTGCGCAGCGCGGGCGCGGTCGAGCAGACTTTCGGCGGCATCACGACGAACCTCTGGGACGACCCGTTTGAGTGGACGCTGCCGGAAACGCTCTCCAACGCAGAGTTGATTACGGAATACTTGCGAGAAGTCGAAGCGACGCGCAGGCGCGGTTTCGAGCTTTTTCAATCGGACGGGGATTTGCTCAAAGAGATTTCAGTTCCTTCCGGCGAGATGCAGACGATCTATGCTCTGCTGCTCGACACGCTGGCGCGAGCCGCGCATCATGAGGGGCGCGCTTTCGCCACGTTCAGGCTCTTTTCCGACGCGCGACTGCCGCGTGTGTAAAGCTTTTCGGCTCGATGATTTTTTAAATCTTCAAGGAGAAAAACTCTTCCCATGCATTGTCCGCAATGCGGCCAGCAACAAACGCCGGGCGAAGTTCGATTCTGTTCACGCTGTGGCTTTCCGCTCGACAGCGTGAGCCAGCTCGTCGCGCATGGCGGCGTGCTGCCGAAGCCTGAGCCGGAAGATGGGCAGCAAATCTCGCCGCGACGCAAAGGCGTCAAGCAGGGCGTGACGATGATTATGCTCGGCATCGTGCTGACGATTCTCTTCGGCGTGTTTAATACTTATCTCGGCACGCCTGAGCTTTTGACCGCGCTCTCCGCCGTCATCTTCTTCGTCGGCGGCCCACTCCGCCTGCTCTACGCGCTGATTTTTGAAGAGGGCGCGAAGAAACATTACATCTATCTACAGCCGGGCGCGCACGCCCCGCTCCCTGCGCCGCCGCGCCAGACCGCTTTGCCTCCACACCAGCAGCAGCCACACATCCCTTCGTTCAGGCAGCAACCGTACACAGCCGAGATCGTCCAGCCGCCGAGCGTCACGGAGAACACGACGCGCCTGCTCGAAAAAGAGCCTGACCCGCCGGAGCGTTAAAAAGTGTCCGAAGCAGAGCAGAGGAGCGGCGCGACACTCGCCGCGCGACTCCGCGAGCGCATCCGGCTCGAAGGCGCAATCACTTTTCGTGATTGGATGCAGTTCGCGCTCTATGATGAGAGCGAAGGCTATTATTGCCGCCGCGACAATGCCATCTGGGGACGCGCGGGGGATTATCGCACCAGCCCCGAACGCAGCCCGCTCTTCGCCGCGACCTTCGCCGGATATTTCGCCAAGCTTTATGAAGAACTCGACGCGCCCGCCGCGTGGACGATTCTCGAAGCCGGAGCAGGCGCGGGACATTTCGCGCGCGGCGTCCTGCAAACTCTTGAGAGCCAGTATCCGCAGGTCTTCAACGCCACGCGCTATTTGATCGATGAAGTTAATCTCAAAGGGCGCGAGCGTCTTCGCCAGTTTCTTAACCCTTTCAAAGATAAGATTGATTTCGTCAGCCTCGATGAGATCGAAGAGCCGCTTGACGCTGGCATTATCTTTTCAAATGAGCTGCTCGATGCCATGCCCGTGCATCGCGTCCGTCTGCGTGATGGAAGGTTGTTCGAGCTGTGCGTCGGCCTAGACGAAGCTGATGAGTACGTTTGGATTGAAGCAGAGCCGACCACACAGCTTCTCGAAACTTATTTTACAGACCTACAAGTCCGGCTCGTCGAAGGTCAGCGTGCGGAAGTCAATCTGGCCGCCGGTGTGTGGCTCTGCCGCGCCGCACGCGCGCTTCAAAGCGGCTACGTCATCACGGTGGATTACGGAGCGGAGGCGAGCGAGTTATTCAATCCTCATGCTCGTCCCGAAGGAAGCCTTCGCGCCTTCGCGCAGCATCGCTTTGCCGGCAACGTGCTCGCGCATCCCGGCGAGCAGGACATTACGACGACGATTGATTGGACGCATCTCAAACGTGCGGGCGAAAGCTGCCGCCTCGAAACCTTGAGCTTCGAGCGTCAGGATAAATTTTTGCTGCGAGCAGGTTTGCCGGAACATCTTGAGCGCATGACCGGGACGGCGCATGCCGGGGCCGACGCTCTCATGCTCAGCACAGGCGCGCGCGAGATGATTCTGCCCGGCGGCATGAGCGAGAGCTTTCAAGTTCTCGTACAGAAACGCTTGACCGCATAAACTGCGCAACGGAATTTCGCTCGAAGGCGCAAAGGCGCAAAGGAAGCACGCAAAGTTGTTGAATGCCACTTGCTCTTTGCGTCTTCTTCTTTGCGCCTTTGCGCGAGACGTTCTTATTCTCTCTCAGTTGCTCATCCGAAACCGAACCGGCGCTGCCTTATTTCTGAAGCACACGCACTTCTTCAAACTCTATCCCGCGATGACCGTCGCGCCGCTCGCACAGTGCTTCCATCTGCGCCCAGATGGCTTTGACCTCAGCCGGAGCATTATCGGGCTTGTCGTGATCTTTCCACGTCAGAATCTCGATAAAGTATATTTTGCCCGCCTCGTCCTCGCCGCGCATCAGCATGTGCGGCTTTGTCAACACCATGCCGAATTTCTGATATGTTGACCAGGCTTTCTCATAGACCTTTTGAAACTCCGCCTCCTTGCCGTCCTTGACGAGAAACGTCGTGTGAACCGTCTCCGTCTCAGCTTTCGGTTTCTGCTTGCCCTTGTCCTGCGCGACGGCGACGCCCGCCAGCATCAAGGACGCGATGAAGAAAAAATAACTAAGCCTGTAGCGCATCATTTAAACCTCCACGAGCTGAATAAATCAGGCGCAGCTTAATCCGTCCGGCTCAAGCTTACTTATTTGATCTTGCTATTTTTGAATCAAGGCGCGTCGAAACTCGCGCGGCGAGACTCCGTTGTGACGGCGAAAGAGAGAACTGAAGGTGGTGAGACTTTCAAAACCTGATTCGAGACAGGCTTCTGTGATACTGCGATCCGTACGCCCCAGCAGCGTGCGCGCCTTCGACATGCGTTGGCGCGTCAGATAGCTGTGCGGCGTCTCTCGAAAAGTTTTGGTGAAGACCCTATGAAAATGATAGGGCGAGAGGCACGCCTCGCGCGCTACGTCGCTCAACAGGATTGGATGGTCGAGCGTCGAGAGCATGAAATCACGCCCGCGCAAGAGCCGCCGGTAAAGCTCCTCTCTGGTTGAAGAACGAATCGCGGGCAGCCTTGCGACGGCGGCGTTGAGCTGTTGATGCTCTCTCACCATTTCGGCGGCGATGGCGTAGAAATTTTCTTCAAGCTCCTCTTTCAAAATGACGCCTTGCAGAATCCGTTGGCGAAGAGTTCCAAGCAATCCGAGCAGCCTGCTCTCCTCAGTCTCGATTTTTTCCCAGAACCCAAGTTGAAACCCGGCGGAAGGCTCAGGCGAATCCAGCAACGCGGCTGCCGGCGTCGCCAGGCTGCGAAAGACATCCTCGACCAGACCTCTTTTGAAGAAGACGCAGAAGGTGGTGACGGTTCGAGCCGAATCAATCGTGAGAGTGTAACGCTGCCGGTCGTTCAGAATCAGGTAGCGATTTTCATGAACTACAAACCGACGCCCGCCCGCCTCCCACGACGCAGAGCCGTTGACGACAGTCTTGATTGAGAGGCAGCCGACATAATCCGGCACATAGTAATGCCGGTTCGTCCCCGTCAGGATGGCATTCTCCGTCCCCAACACCGGCTCGGGCGGGTTGATCGGAACAACGGCAGAAGTTTTCGTTAAAGTCTGTATCTCTCTCTCGCCTTTGTGTAGCTGAATAGTTTGCGGAAAGGTGAGGGCGAAATTTATTTATCAACGCGTCGCCAGCTCGTCAGGGAGTTTCACTGCTCTCCAAATACCAGTTAATGGGCGCAATCGTCAAGCGAATTCGGTAGTGGTTCAGTTTGGAATTCAGGTAAATCATCATCACAAAAGAAGCTCTCGCAAAGGTGCAAAGAAGAAGACGCAAAGAGCAAGCAGCATTCAACAGCTTAGCGTTCTTTCTTTGCGCCTTTGCGCCTTTGCGTGAAACTGTCTTTCTCTCCACTGATTTTTGAAACTGACCCACTACCTTTAATTAAGTCCTCTTGCAAAACGCTATGCATCTCGGGGTCGAAGGCGATGGGATTTGCGCTTCGTTTATGCGGGGCTAACTTGAAACGATTCCGCCTTCTTCAGCATAGATTTATAAGAGCATATCGAATATAAAGATGCTCCATTTCTACAGGCGCTGGCTGGCGGCGACGGCATTCGGATTAAGCCTCCTGTAAAAGAATGCGAACCCCGGACGACCGCGCCGCGCACCCGTCACACCTGTGCGCGGTTCAGCGACACCAATCTCCGTTGCCTCTTAAACCTTCGGGTGGAGGATTGACATCATGGCCTTCGGCTCTCTGCTCAACGACGACATCTTCATCTCGTATTCTCGATATGACGGTGGTGACTACGTCGTCCGACTGGATAACGAACTCACCAAGAAGGGATACTCCTGCTTCACTGATAACAAGGGGACGGATGCTGGCGAAGAACCGCCTGCGGAGTTGTACCGTCGGGTTAAGGCTTCCAAGATGCTCATCTTTCTAGGGACGCCGGGGGCTGTTCTCCAGCCCGAATACGTCGCGCGCGAGATCAAAGTGTTCGCCGAGGCCAATGGCACGCTGCGGATCGTTCCGATCAGCTTCGACAGGGGCGAGGCGGAAATTGAGAAGTGGCAGGGGACTGGCTGGTGGGAGATGGTCAAAGGGAAAACGCGCGTGCGCGAAAACCGCGCGGCGCTGAAGAGCGGCGCACCCTCGCCGGAGGTCGTCAGCCGAATCATCGAGATGTCCGATTACACCAAGAACAAAGATCGTCTGCGCCGGAACATCTACATCGCACTGCTTATCTTCCTGCTTCTGATCGGGGGAAGCGTGGTCGCCGTGGGCTATGGTGTGAGGAAGGCGAAGGACGCGGCGGCACAGGCGGAAAAGGCAGAGCAGGATGCACGCGACCGCATCCTTACCGCCGATAAGAAGGCCGCGCAGGCCGAGGCCGACGCGGCGCAGAAGACGAAGGACGCCGACGAGAAGCGTCAAGCCGCAGAGACAGCGGCGGGCAGGGCGCAGGAACAGACCCGCGCCGCCGAAACCGCGACTCAAGCGGCGGAAGCCAAGCGGCGCGACGCCGAAGAGAAGACGCGTGCGGCGGACGGGTTGCGGCTTGAGGCGCAGGCACAGGCGACGAAGCAGCAAGGCATCGCCGCTTCGCGCGAGAAGGCCGGCGAGTCGGCGCAGATGCGAGCGTCGGAGTGGAGAAAATACGTGAAGCAATCGAGACCGCACAAGAATCGGTGCAGGTAGCGGGAGCGGTCGGCACGAAGACAATGGAGTCCGACATGGCTTTGCGCGCCGGCCTCGCGCTGCTGCCGTCCCTGCGCAAGCGGCTGTCGCTCAAGGGCGTCGCAGAGGCTGCCTTTAGCCCCGACGCGCGGACGGTCGCCGCGCGCGTGGGCGATGGCTTTCAGATCTTCGACGCGGAGACTTTGAAGCAGGACGGCGTTGCCCCGCGAGCCGTGCCTAGAAACGTCCCTGCCAGTCAGGTCTTCGCCGTCAATGACGGGGGCGAGATTCTCGCAGTCAAGCAGGCGGCTCGCGTCCTGCTCTTCAACACGAAGTCGGGCATGAAGCTGTGCGAGTTTCAGGTTCCCATACTGACGCGGATTGCCACGTTCAACGGGCCGGACGACGATGTGATTAAGAGCCTTTCGCTCAGCCCGGACGGCAGCTACGTCGCTGTGGCCGCGCTCTACCGGATGGGGAGCGAGGTCGCGGATTTCGCGCCGGAGCATATGGGAGTAGTCTCGCTCTGGCGCGTTGACACGCGCGCCGGGAAGGAGAGCCGCGTCGCGGTTCTGATTAATAACTTTGACAGCTTGTCCCAGGTCGCGTTCGGCCCCGGAGGCAGTGTCCTCGCCGCGAGCGGCAGGGGCGCGACAGTGCTCTGGGACTTGGCAAGTGTCAGAGGCAAGGTGCAAGCGCGCGCGCGTGCTCACAGTCAGAGCCAGCCTGAGGCCGCTGCCTCCGCCGCGTCGATGCCCGCTCCGGTCAGTAACGATTATCAGGGGGCGACGGACGACGACTTTCAGAAAGTGTTGGTGCCGCAGGACGGCGACGTAACCAGCGTCGCGCCGGGCACAGACTTGAAGCAATTCGCCTCCGCCATTGACGACAAAGTGACCGTTTGGCGACGCACGCCGGTCGGAGGCTATGAGCCTTCGGCTTACCTTCCTCTGCCGCGACCGGCGGGCGGACTATCCCTCATTGATGGGGACGGGAGGTTGTTCGTGCTCGGCGTCGGCGACGATGCCAGCGCGGGCAACGTCTACGAAGCTTGGGACATACGGGGATACACGACCGCCGCGAGCATCGCTTTTAAAGAGAAGTTCATCTCCCTCTGGTTCGACGACAAGGACTTACTGCGCGCCGTCTTGGAGGACGACGTTGGTCAGCAATCGTCCGGCTGCGTATGGCCTTTCGTGAAGGCGGAAGGTGAGGCGGACGAAAAGGGAGCCTGCGTGTCGCAGACCGCGCTCAGCTTCCAGGTCGTCGAGAAAGATGGCGGGCTTTACGTCCACCGACTGCCGGAGGGAAAAGACTATCCGCTCCCTCCAAACGTAGCACGCATCGCCAACGCGACATACAGCTTCAGCGAAGACGGCAGCCTCATGGCGTTGTTGCCCTACGGGTCGGATGAGCGCGAGGTGCTTTTCTTCGGCTTCGACAAAAACGCTTACTGGCCGCGCGGCTCAATCAAAGACTACGACAACAGTCAGAGCGCCCCTTCTCTGAGGATGACGCGTGACGGGAGCGGCGTCGTCTACAGAAACTCGGCAGGAAAGCTGAGCGGCGCGAAGATCAACGCCACTCGTCCCCCGACGCCGATTCGCTTTGACGACTTCACGAAGGTCTCGGACTTGCAGTTAAGCCCGCACGGAAATTATCTCGCGGCGACCGGCACAGGGACGTGCCGGAATGTCAAGAGTAAGTTATCCGTTTTCAGGCTGTCGGACGGCAAGTGCGTGGGGGCGATCCCGGACGAGGGCGAGCTCGCGGACATCATCTTCAGCGATGACGAGACGCACTTCGCCGCTAACGGGGGCAAGACCGTGTTCGTGCTGAACACGGCGACCGGCAAGCTGGCGAAGTATCAACACACAAACACCGTGCATAAAATCGCCTTCAGCCCGCAGGCCGAAACTCTGGCGACGGTCAGTACCGCGAGGGGCGAAAATTCAACTGCGCGCACACAGTACAACCCGCGAGAGAGTATCATCTCATTGTTCGACGTTAAGGAAGGGGCCGAGGCGGTGAGGCTTTTTCAATCTGAGCGCGTCGAACTGCTCGCCTTCAACCGCGACGGGAAATATCTCGCCACGGCAGGCACCGTCATCAAGGTGCGGGCGGACGACACCTCTCGCGTGAAGGTGTGGGATGTGATGACCGGCGATCTGGTCGAGGAGGCCACAACTCGTCTGAAGTGCATCGCTGGCAACTCCACAAGATTGCTCTCGACAAGAGAGGCTATTGAATATTGCAATAGTCGTTGGATGAATTGAACATCCGCCAGCCCCGTCCTAATGATTCGCATAAGGTAAACCCAGAGCGGGGGATTGCAGTCCCGGCTCACGGGAAACCACGCTTCGTAACAGAGGAATGGCTCTCCGGAGAAAAGAATACAACTCCCGGCGGCGAATTTATTTCAAGCATACACTTAATTTTCTAAGGACAGAAAACTGCTCATCAAAAAAGCTGGAACTTGACGGTCAGGTATTTCTTCGGGTTCTGGCGGAAGTCGTAGATGAGCTTGACGCCTTCGGATGAGAGCTGGTTGACGTTGTTGTAGAGCTGGTCGTCGGTCAGGAGCTTGCCGACCGTGCCTTCGCCGCGTTGGGCGCTGGCGACGACGTTGTCGATGCGTTCGGCGGCGGTGTTGAAGCGCGCGATGGCGGCGCGGGCGTCGTTGTAGATGGCTTCGTCCGTGATGAGCTTGCCCGCAGTGCCTTTGCCGGCGCGGATGTCGCCCACGATGAGATTGATCCGGTCGGCGGTCTCGTTGAGGCGAGTGATGGCCGAGCGCGCGTCGTTGTAGAGCGCGTCATCCGTGAAGAGTTTGCCTGCCGTGCCGCGCCCCGCGCGCAAGTCTTTCGAGATCGCCTGCAACTGCTGGACTGTGTCGTTGAGATTATTGTAGAGAGCCGGGTCGTTGACAAAGCGACCGGCAGAGCCTTCGCCCGACCTGATCTGTCGAATCACGTCCTGCGTGTCGCGAATCGTCCCGTTCAGATTGTTGTACAGAGCTTCGTCGTTGACGACGCGTCCGAGCGTGCCCTGTCCTTCGTTAATCTTCTTCGTAATATCGTTGACCTGATCGGAGATTTTAGAGAGACGTTGGACGAGGTCGTTGCCGGAAGTGGCGAGGTCTGTGAAGCTGTTGGCCGAAGTGGTCGAGAGCGTGAAATTGTCAGGCGCGGGCTGGCTCGCGGCTGTGCCGGGCGTGATGTTGATGATCTTGTCGTTGCCGAGCAGGCCGGGCGAAGTGAGCTGCGCGACCGAGTCTTGACGGATGCGTTCGCTGGCGCGCTTGCCGTCAATCGTGCCGTCAACGGAGAGGCGCGCCTCGACCTTGGGGGCTTTCGGGTCGTCGGTCGGCGGCGGCGGCAAGAGCACTACGTCGTCAACTTTGCCGATGCGCACGCCCGCCAGACGCACCTCAGAGCCGGGACGCAACCCGTCCGCATTAGCAAACTGCGCTTTCAAGTGGAGCTTGCGCGCGAAAGGATTGATGTCGCCCGTCGCGTTGAGGATCAGAAAAATCAGAATCGCAATGGAGCCGAGCACAAGCAGGCCGACGCGCAATTCGCTGAAGCCGATAGTTTTTCTTGCTGGAGGCATAACATTCAGGACTCAGGACTCAGGAGTCAGGAGTCAGAAGAAAAGCTTGTCTTTCATTCTGACTCCTGAGTCCTGTGTTCTGTGTTCTCCTTTACTTAGTGTCCCCGTAAAAATTTGTGTATGTACGGGTCTTCCGATTTGGTTAAAGTCTCGTCCGTGCCGCTGAAGATGATCTGGCCTTCGCGCATCATCAGCACTTTAGTATTAATCAGGCACAGACGCTCGCCCTCTTTTTCAAAGATAACTTCGCCCTCGTCGTTCACCACTGCGTATTCCGAAGAGAGATATTCGAGATTGTTCATCTCGTGTGTGACGAAGATGGATGACACGTCTTCCAGGTCGCGCAGCTTCATCGCCAGCTCGCAGATGGTGCGCGCGGTCGGCGGATCGAGTCCCGCCGTCGGCTCATCGAACATGACTATTTTCGGATCGCCGACCAGAGCGCGCGCGATGCCGACCCGGCGACGCATGCCGCCCGAAAGCTCTATCGGCAGCTTGTCAATCGCGTCTTCCAGATTCACAAAGCGCAGCATGCGTCGCACTTCAGGCTCAACCTCTTCTTCGGGCACGCCCTGTTCGTGCAGCTTGAAAGCGACGTTGTCGTAAACCGAAAGCGAATCGAAAAGCGCGCCCTCCTGAAAAATCATCCCGATCTTCTTGCGGACGCGCATCATCTCTTCTTCGCTGTAATGCGTGATGTCTTCGCCGTCAACAAGAATTTGCCCCGAATCCGGCTTGAGCAGTCCGAGCACCAGCTTGATGGTCGTGGACTTGCCGCAGCCCGAGCCGCCGAGAATGATTTTGGTCTCGCCCTTCATCACTTTAAAACTCAGGCCGTCGAGAATCGTGCGGTCGTCGAAAGCCAGACGCACTTCACGAAATTCAATCGCCGGAATGGCTCGCGCCTGATCGTCAACCTCCGCAAAGGTGGATTCGGCGGCCTCTTCGCTGACCTCTCCGCCGAGCGCGGCGGGAGCTTCAGAGTCATGTGTCAGGTAGTTACTTAAAGGCATACTAAAATTTAATCAAGCCCAGATTATGTGCCCGGCATGCCGAGCAGGTATTGCAGCGCGCGCGCGAGGAAGAAATCCGCGATAATCACGACGATGGAGGCCGTCACCACCGCGCGCGTCGTCGAGCGTCCGACTCCGACCGTCCCGCCTTCCGTGCTGAGGCCCTTGTAACACGCAATCGTCCCGATAATCAGAGCGAAGACGACGGGCTTGATGATGCCTCCGAGAATATCATCGGTCGTGATGCCGTCGCGCACGGCAGTCAGAAAAGTGCTGGACGACATCCCGAACAGTCCGGAGGCTGTCATCAACCCGCCTCCGATGCCGACCACATCTGCGATGACCGTCAACAGCGGCAACGTGATAATCAGCGCGATGATGCGCGGCGTGACCAGCTTGCGCACGGGGTCTGTGCCAAGCGCGCGCATGGCGTCAATCTGCTGCGAGACGGTCATCGAGCCTAACTCTGCGGAAATAGCAGAGCCGACGCGCCCCGTAATCATCAGAGCCGTGAGCACCGGCCCTAATTCGCGTACCAGCGAGACGGCCACCAGATAACCAGTCCGGCTCTGCGCTCCGTAAGAGGCCAGCGTCGGATAAGTTTGCAGCGTCAAGACCGCGCCCGTGAAAAATCCCGTCAACAAAATAATCGTCAAAGAGCCGACGCCGATGGTGTCCATCTGCGCGACTGTTTCGGGGACATATCTCGGACGCTTGAACAGCCCGCGTGCTGACTTAGCCGCCAGCAACGTCGTCTCTTGCAACTCCAGCAGAGCGCGTATGAAAAAGTTCATTCGAGAAATTGGAAGAGAAGCAGGACGCGCCCGTCAGCTTTTCGCGCGCCTCAAAAAAGGGTTTACCGCCCTCACCTGCGCCTCTTCTGGCAAGCGTAGGCCAAGTATCAAAAAGTCAGCGCGGGACAAAACGATTTGTAAATCGGAACTGCGACCGCGCCGGGCTGTTTTACGAGCGGTCTATGATGCGCAAATTATGCCGAATGCGTCAAGGGAGAAATGCCGTAAGCGGCAGGAGCTTGAGAGAAAACGTGCGCGCTTCATCCGCGCCAACACGCTGACTCTTTATTGCGAGACAGAAAAATGGCCGGTCGCATGAAGAGCAAACCGGCCTGTTTTGCGTGCGTTTCGTGAAAAATTTGAGTCACGGGCGGCGACCACGCGCGCCCGCCGGAGGCTGTGGAAGGAGACGTGGCTGCTTCTTCTCAGCGCCGGGCAAGTTCTGCCGTTGGTTATTCTGAAAAGCGTTCTCCTCGCGCCGCTCGCGCCGCCGTTCGCGGATTTGCTGTTTCGCTTCATCCCTGATTTTACGCAAAGTGTTAAGCTGCTCCGGCGTGAGCACGCGGCGGATATGCAACTCCGTCAAGGCGCGCAGCCGCACCACGTTCGCCTGCGCCGCAGACACTTCACGCGCGCGTTTTTCAACTTCCGCCTCGTTCACCGTGTCCGCATAAATCGCTTCATCCAACGCTTGCTGAGCTTGCATTAAAGCCTGTCGGCTGAGACGCATCTCTTCGCCGCTCTCCCTGCGTATCTCGCGGATTTGACGGATTTGATCCGGCGTCAACTGAAGCCTGCGAATCAGATCGGCGTCCTGATTGTTCTGCCCCTGCTCTGCCGTGCGAGCCTGATTCTGTTGCGCCTCTTCCTCTTGCGCCAAAGCGCGTGCGTTGGCGGTGAAGAAGGGAAGCGAAAGCAGCAGGAGCAACGCCGCCGCCGCCGTGGCTAGTTTGCCTGTCCAAGTTTTCATTCTCAATAACCTCGCCTCAAAACCTCATGCGACATCTTAACTGAAATCACTCGCGCGAGCGTAGAAGTTTTATCGCCCTCTCTAATTCGAGTCCGAGATGAGATCGTAAAGTCGCGGGATATTATCGTCGCTCTCGTCCCTCGCCATCACAATCTCTCTCAACTGCAAGCTCTCGTCGTTGATTGAATCGGGAACTAAGGCGGGCTGCCGCTTCTGTTTATTGCCCGCGACCATATTTCTCGAAGCCCTGGAATTATTCTTCGCCACCTCGACCCGATTGATTTTTTCTTTAGCTTTTACCGTCGGCTGCTTTTCCTGCGGCAAGACGGCAATTTGCTCCGGCGAGACGACCGGCGCAGCCTTCTGCTCAGGCGGAGCAGGAGCAGCCGGAGTCGCTTGCCTCACAAGAGTCGAATCCTTGCGCTCGGAAAAGTGCATGACGGTGATGACCATGAGCGCGATGAGCAGCAAAGCCGCAAACGCTGTCGCCCCGCGCAGCCACATCGGCGAGTGCGTGAAGAACTCGCGCAGGGCTGCGAGCGCGGAACGCTTCGGCGCGGCTTCGGATGTCTTCCGCGCTCGCGCGGCGTTCGTCTCCATCGTCGTTGAAGTCATCGGATGAAGAGCCTGCTCGCGCCACGTGCCGACGGCTTCGCGCACTTCTGTGAAGGCCGACATTTCCGCGCGGCAAGCGTGACAGGCGTTGAGGTGGCTCTTGAAATCACGCGCCTCATCCGCGCTCGCTTCGCCGTACAGATAAGCGACGAGGTCTGACGCTCGCTCACATGATTGAGTTATCTCAGGCATCTTTTTATTCCACATCTCTTTTTTCATCTCAGGCCGCCTCCGGCTCCATCTTCGCAAGTCGCAAACGCAACTGTCTGAGCGCGGTGTAAAGCCTGCTTTTGACTGTGCTCAAGGGCAGGTCGAGCGCGACCGCTATCTCTTGAAAGGTCAGCTCTTCAAATTCTTTCATCACGATGACCTGACGCAAATCCGTCGGCAGAGACATCACCGCGCGCCTGACCAACTCCGTGCGCTCGCTCGTTTCTGCGGCGTGCGCGGGCGATTCGTGCGCGGGCGAAAAGTATGAAGCCCCGTCAGCTTCCGTCTCATCTTCCAGCGTAGTCTCGCCGCGAACCTTCGTGCGACGCTGCCGCGAGATGCACTGGTTGACCGCGATGCGATGCAGCCACGACGAGACTTTGGCTTCGCCGCGAAAGCCGCGCAGGTTGCGAAAGGCCGCGAGAAAGGTTTCCTGCGTCGCGTCGCGCGCGTCCTCCTCGCGCCCGAGCATCCCATATGCGAGCGCGAAAATTTTCCGCTCCCAGCGTTTGACGATCTCGCCGAAAGCATCCGCGTCGCCCGACAGCGCAAGTTCCACGATTTGCTCGTCGCTCGTAACCGTCTCCATCACCTCTCGTCGCCGCCCGACTCAGCCCACGCGAGAATTAAATTTGAAACCTGCGCACATCTCAATCAGGGGCAAGCCCGTGCGCTCAAACACTTAGACGCGGCAGATGCTCTCGCAGTTTGTAAATTTATCATATCTCACAGGTCAGAACCGCCTGCGGTAGCGGTCGGGCGTTTTGAAAGATGAAAGCCATGCTCAATAGCATTCACTTCATTCTTCCGAAGACCCGACCGCTATCGCAGGCGGTTCTGACTTGTTATCCATTAACCTAGTAAATTCAGAGAGTTAAAATTAAAAAAACAAGGTTGACACGCTCTCTTCGAGCAACGTAGTATGGGAAATGTGGGGCGCGCTCAAGTCAAAGGAATGCGCGCCGAAAGATTTCGACCTGCCGTTTGCCTTTTTCGCCAAACGATTCCCGAAAATAAAGCTCTCTCAAGCGATTATCATGTTCGAGCGTTTCAAGCGTGTGCGTCTTCTCTACATCGTGCTGGGGACGCTGCTGGTCGTCGGCCTCTCGCCTCTGGCGCTGGCCGGATGGCTGCTCTCTGTGCGAAGCGCGGACGAGTTGCGCTCGACCGAAGGACGCTATCAGGCTCAGCTTGTGCAGGACAAGGCGCGGCAGATAGAGCTTTACGGGCAGCGTTACAGGGATGTGGTGAGCGGGCTGGCGCGCGCCTTTGAATTGGCCGGAGGCGTCAACGTGATGGGCGAAGGCTCGGACGCGCGTTTGCGAAACGTCTTGCAGAACGACCCGAACCTCATCGCGCTCACGATTGTTCCGGTGCAAGGCGAAGCGCGCAGAGCTTTTCAGCCCGATGTCATTCGCCGCGAAGAGGTCGAAGAGCGTGTCGGCCAGGTGCTCTCGCGCATCAACAGCCGCAGCCCCGTCGTCAGCCGCCCGCAGATTATACGCTCAGGTCAGGAGATGGCCCTGACTATCGCCGCGCCCGTGATGGGCGGCGAAGGCGGCGAGCAAGTGACGGCGGCGGTCGTCGCCATCGTCTCTTTTCACGAAGTCTTCAAGGCCGTGCAGCAGCCGACCGCGAAGAGCGAGCAGGAATTATTGGACGCGGGCTTGCCCGTCATCTTCGTCGTGGACAGCGACGGTCGCGCGGTCGCGCATCCCGACGAGCGCGTGGCTTTCGCAGAGCGTCCGATGACAGATTTGAAAGTGGTCAGAGACTGGCAGGAGACCGGCAAGCAGGTGCAATCCGCGCTCGCGCCTTTCACGGCGGAGCGCAACGGGCGTCAGGTCGAGATGCTCGGCTCTTATGCGACCGCCGAGCTTGACAGCAACACGCCGCTCGGCGTCATCGCCATACAGGACGAGCGCGCCGCGCTCTCTTCGGTCGCAGACATGCGCCGTCAGACTTTGTACATCAGCCTGCTCGCCGCGCTCTTCGCGCTGCTCATCGGCTTCGTCCTCGCCAGACACTTGACACAGCCCGTCCGCGATCTGGCCGCAGGCGCACACAGCATCGCCGGAGGAGATTTTTCCAAACGCATCACGGCGAGCGTCTGCACAGAGCTTGATGAGCTTGGCGATTCATTCAATCAGATGACCGAACAGGTCGAGCGATTTATTAGCGACCTGCAACGCGCGGCTGACGACAATCGCCAGCTCTTCATCGGCACGGTCAAAGCCTTAGCCGCCGCGATTGACGGCAAAGACCCGTACACGCGCGGCCATTCGGAACGCGTCGCTCGCTTCTCCATCGCCATCGCGCAGGGCATGAGCCTGCCCGATGATGAGATCGAGCAAATCAGAATCAGCGCGCTTCTGCATGACGTGGGCAAGATCGGGATTGACGATAAGATTTTGAAGAAGCCTGCGGCCTTGACCGACGAAGAGTTCGAGGTGATGAAGCAACACCCGCAGAAGGGTTTTAAAATCATGTCGCAGATACCGGCGATGAAAGAATTTCTGCCGGGCATGTACATGCATCACGAGATGATTAACGGCGGCGGCTATCCACAAGGGTTGAAGGGCGACGAGATTCCTTTGATGGCGCGCATAGTTTCGGTCGCGGACACTTTCGACGCAATGACGACCGACCGCCCGTATCAACGCGCGATGGAGTTTAACGCGGCGGTCGAGCGCATCAAGAGCTTCGTCGGCACGCGTTACGACGAAAAGGTCGTCGCCTCGCTCGTCGCCGCGTGCGAGTCGGGACAAATCTCGCCGGGGCGCGTGCGTCTCAAGCCGCGCCCGAACGTTGTCGGGAATAAAGCCGTGCCGCCGGAGCAAACCGCCAACGCTCCGCAACCGACCTCCGCAGCTTAAATCCCGCAACTTGATTTCGTCAGTCGCACGCTCATCTTTCGGCGTAAGCCTCGTCCATCGTCTGGACGCCCCACTCATGATTCGGGTCTGGATAAAAAGTCATGCCCATCCCGTCATGGAGGTTGATCGAGACCAGCCACCCGCCCGGAACTTTCGCGCGATAGATCGTAAAATTCGCCGGAACCGAATCAACTTGTTCCCATGTCAACATTCTCTTGTCTCCTTAATTTGAGAGGATCACTGACTGCGTGTGTGGACAGTTTGGCGCGCCTCTGAGAAAAAGACAATACTTTTGTTGAGACAGAGCTTTTGTCGTGACGCGTCAGTTGAGTTTATAATCCTTGCTTTATTATTCAACTCTGAATCAGCAAGGGATTATTAACTGATACATGGCATTCTGGAGACGTAAAAAAGAGGAGCGATTCGTCACGCTCGGACTCAACGAGCCACTGCGCGCCGAAGAGAAAACGGCTCAGGCTGAAACTTCAAGCGCGAAGCTTGAGACGCCAGCCGCGCGCTCTCAAGCGAAAGAAGCGACAGCGATTCCGCCGCCGCAGCTAGACCCTGCGATCACCGGCGAAGCTCCGACGCCGCCGCCCACGCGCGAGACGCACGCGGTGACGGACGTGCCGCGTCCCGTCGCAACGCCGTCAACCAGCTCCGCCGGAACGGACAGAGAACCCGTCAAGCCCGCCGCCGTGCAGCGTCCCGTTCCTTCGCGCTCGCCCTTCAACACGTCCGTCCTCGGCCTTGACCGCTCCATCGAAGAGTTGCAGGCCGAAGAGGCCGCGCTCGAACAGGAATTGAGCGCGCGTTTTCGTCGTGCCGTGGCCGCGACGCGCGAATCGCTCTCGGAAAAGATTGACACAGTTTTTCAGGGACGCAAACAGATTGACGCGCAGCTTCTCGATGAATTAGAAGAAGCTCTGATTGCCGCAGACATCGGCGTGCCGACGACGCTTCACATACTCGAAACAGTCCGGCGCGGCATCGCGCGCAATCAGATCAGCGACATAGAGGCTTTGAAGCAAGCCATCAAAAATGAGCTGCTTGAAATTCTGAAAGCTTCGGAGAATAAAGGCGTCGCGTCGGAAACGAGCGTGCCCGAAAACGTCGCGCCTTACGTGATGATGATCGTCGGCGTCAACGGCGTCGGCAAGACGACGACCATCGGCAAGCTCGCGCAACGCATCAAGGCCGAAGGCAACGATGTACTGATCTGCGCGGCTGACACTTTTCGCGCCGCAGCCTCAGACCAACTCGCAATCTGGGCTGAGCGAACCGGCGTGCCTCTGATTCAACAGAAGCAGGGCACAGACCCTGCGGCTGTGCTCTTCGATTCGCTGAAGGCGGCGAAGGCGCGCGCCTCTGACGTGCTCATCGTTGACACGGCGGGGCGGCTGCACAACAAATCGAATTTGATGGCCGAGCTTGAGAAGATGAAGCGCGTCGCCGGGCGCGAGGTCGAAGGCGCGCCGCACGAAACCCTGCTCGTGGTTGATGCTGTGACCGGACAGAACGGGCTTGAGCAGGCTCGGCAATTTCTGAAAGTCGCGGGCGTGACGGGAATCGTACTGACCAAGCTCGACGGGACGGCCAAAGGCGGCATCGCCGTCGCCATCGCCAAAGAGCTTGACCTGCCGATTCGTTATGCAGGCATCGGCGAAAAAGTTGACGACCTCGTCGTCTTCGACCCTGAGCAATATGTCAATAGCCTTTTTGAATAGTTCAAGGTTCAAAGTTCAAGGTTCAAGGTTAAAGCAACGTCTTTGACTTTGAATCTTGAACTTTGAATCTTGAACCTTGAATCTTGAACTTTGAACCTTGATGAAAGCATGATGCGTCGCGCGCTTGAGCTGGCGGGGCGGGGCGCGGGGCAGGTCAGCCCCGGCCCGCTCGTCGGTTGTGTGATAGCGACCGATGACGGGCGCATTGTCGGCGAGGGCTTCTATCTTTATCTCGGCGTCAAGCATGCAGAGCCGCTCGCGCTCGAACAGGCTGGCGAGCTGGCGCGCGGCGCGACCGCCTACGTTTCGCTTGAGCCGCACGCGCATCAAGGTCGCACGCCGCCCTGCTCCGAAGCTCTCATCAAGGCTGGCATCAAGCGCGTCGTCGCCTCAATCGAAGACCCGAACCCGCTCGTCTCAGGCAAAGGTTTTTCGCAGTTGCGCGAAGCAAGCATAGAGGTCAGCGTCGGCCTGCTCGCGCATGAAGCCTCACGCATGAACGAGAAATACATACACTTCATCAAGGAGGCGCGTCCGTTTGTTCATCTCAAACTGGCGGCCTCGCTCGATGGCCGCATTGCCACGCGGACGGGCGATTCGCGCTGGATAACGGGCGACGAGGCGCGCGGGCGTGTTCACAAATTGCGTCACGAGTATGACGCGATTCTGATTGGCGCGGGCACTGCGCTCGCCGACGACCCGCTGCTGACGGATCGTTCAGGTCGCACGCGCCATCGCCCGCTCACGCGCGTCGTGCTCGACAACAAATTGCGTTTGTCTCCTTCTTCAAAGCTCGCACAAACGACGAGCGACGCGCCCGTCCTCGTCTTCACTTCCGCAGGGGCAGATGAAGCGCGCGCCTCTGCGCTCCTGGCCTGCGGCGTTGAAATCATTCGTCATGAAAATCAGGAGCGAGGCTTTCAGGAAATCATGAAAGAATTGGCGCGGCGTTCAATCCAGAGCGTCCTCGTCGAGGGCGGCGCGACCGTCGCCGGAGCTTTGCTTGACGCGAAACTCGTTGACAAAATCAGCTTCTTTATCGCTCCCCTCATTATCGGAGGCCGCGACGCGCCCGCCGCCATTATTGGCAACGGCGCGGAATTCATCAAAGACGCGGTCAACCTCCGCGATGTCGAAATCACACAACACGGACGCGATTTAGAGATCACAGGCTACCCGAAAGCTGTGACAAGTGACGACTGACAAGTGATAAGAGCAAACGCTTTTGTCTTCAACTTGTCACTTGTCACCTGTCACTCGTCACTCTCTTTTATGTTGCGCGCAAAAAAAAGTCTGGGTCAGAATTTTCTGGTTGACGAGCGGGCGATTGAGAGCATCGTGCGCGCGGTCGCGCCGCGTGAGGGAGAGACTGTGGTTGAGATCGGCGCGGGTCGCGGAGCGTTGACGGGGCGTTTATTGAAGACGGCGGGGCGTCTGGTCGCAGTCGAGTTTGACCGCGAGCTTGTTCCGCTCCTGAGAAAACAATTCGCGGCGTTTGAGAATTTCACTTTGATTGAAGGCGACGCGCTGACGATTGATTTGTGCGACGCGATTGCTCCCGCGACGAAGGCGCGGCTGGTCGCCAATCTGCCTTACTACATCTCGACGGCCATTCTGCAAAGGCTCTTGGAGCAGCGCGAGTGTTTGAGCGAGCTGGTCTTGATGCTCCAACGCGAAGTCGTCGAGCGCATCACAGCCGCGCCCGCGACGAGCGAACGCGGCTATCTCTCAGTGCTCGTCGAAGCTTACGCCGAAGTCGAAAGATTATTCGAGGTCGCGCCCACTTCGTTTCGCCCCGTGCCGAAAGTGTGGAGCGCGGTGATTCGTCTTCGCGTGCGCCCGCAACTCGCGGTCGAAGTCCGGGACGAAGCTCTGCTCTGGCGAATTGTGAGCGCGGGCTTCGCGCAGAGACGCAAGACGATTTTTAATAACTTGCGGAGCGCGCCCGCTGACTTGCGACAGCTAATCGAACAAGCTGGCGGCGCGGAAAGCCTCCTCGCCGCCGCGAACATCGAAGCCCGCAGACGCGCCGAAACTCTCACGCTGGCGGAATGGGCGCGGCTCGCAAACTCGCTTGAATCTCATAACAGCTAAAGCGCGGCTTCGACCATCCGGGCGAGGTCGAAGAATTCCTTCGCGTCGACGGTCGCGCTGAAACCCATCTTGGTCGGGCGCGGCAGCGTGCTGATGACGAGCAGCGAGCCGCCGCCGTCTTGCGGCACGATCTTGCAGCAGCGTTTGATCGTGAGCTTCAGTCCGCCGACGTTGGATTCCGTGCGCGCGAACTTGTTGGCACGCTTAATCAAGTCGCCCTGCGCGTTGAGCCGCTCGCTCGCGTTCGCATCGCCCGTGAACTTGGAGTTGCTGAAGGACTTCGGGTCTTCGAGATTGACCTCGCCGCCGACGGGCTTTGACAGAGGCGCGGAATAGAGCAGCAAGCCGACGTAAGAGCCGACGCCCTGACGGTCGACGGAAACTTGCAAGTGAGCCGGGCGCGGCTGCTGTAAGTTGAAGTGCAGGTGATAAAGCTGATTTGTCCCGCCGCCGAGCAAAGCCCCGGCGATGTCTCCGAGGACTGAGCCGACGGAAGCTTTATTCGCTCCTCCGTCCTCGACCTCGTAAGCGAGCGGGGCGGGCGCGCCGACCTCTTCACGAATCTTCTCTTCAATCTTCGGGCCGACGGTCTCAATCTTTTGCGATGAGTAGGCGAGCGTGTTCATCTCCAATTATCCTTTCGTTGGGGACAGGGAATTGATGACATCAGGTCAGAACCGTCTGCGGTAGCGGGCGGGTCTTTAAGGTTGATTACCCGCCCGCTACCGCAGACGGTTCTGACATGTGATTGGCTTATAAAAACACAGAGGAGGAAAACGGCGCGCAGAATAGTCTTTGCTCGGCACAAAAGTCAAGATTAAGAGCTTCAGTTGCGAACGCTGTAAAGATAGATGTCGGCGGGCAAGAAGCTTGATGAGGCATGCATGACGGGTTGAAATATCTCATTGCCCGCGCCGCTCTTTAGCTCCGGAAACAAGCTGGCGGGCGTCGAATCCGCTTTGTCCACGAAGACCAGAAATTCCACTTTCTTCTCTTTGAGATAATTCAAAAATGCATCATGCTCGCGTGGAGCGTCGGATGAAGAGAGAAAATTTTCAGATGGAATGTTTGAGAGAGCGAGCACAGTTCCGTCGTCGCAAAAGATATGCGCGTTTTGTCCCTTCTGAAATTGTGCGTGGAGATAAGCGGCGACTGCGCCGAGCGTCTGCTCCCGGTTGATGTAGCCGACCGAATATACGAGTTCTATGCTCGCATTAAACAGGCAGACGGCGATGATTGAGATTAAGAGTTTGCGCGACCGGAAAGGTTTGCGCCGCGTGATTTCCAGAAACGTCCACGGGAGAACCGGCGCGCCGAGCGCGAACAGAATCAAACCGTAACGCGGAAAAATAATCGGCTGCTTGTGCGTGAGATACGCCGACACTAAAAAGCTCAGGAACGCAAAGAAGAAGAGCTTGACGATCAGAGCTTCGCGCGTCTTTACCGCATCACGCGCGGCCACGTGTGAAAGCAGACGCTTGAGTGTCAGCCCCGCCGCGACGAGGCAAGCCGCGAGCACTGCCGTGTTTGTCGAGAGAAGCAGCGCGCCCGTGTCGCGTGCGATGCCCGTCAGTGAGAAGCTGGCGAGGCTCGGATTGACGCTCAAGAGCCAGTCCATATATTGCCTGCGCTCGACGAAACAGGCGAGAGCGTTGCCAGTCGCCTTCCAAGAAATGTAGAGCCAGAACAACGGCGGAAAAATCAGTATGACGCACGCGAGGATTGAGACGCGCCGTTCTTCGAGAAACTGTAGCGCGGGAATCATCAAGATAAGCAGCCAGCTATCCACGCGCGTCAGACCCGCCAGCGCGATCAAGCTCGCCGCAGCTATCCAACGCTTTCGTAAAACGAAATAGACGCCTGCCGTGACCAAAAAGGCGTGCGGAATATCCGTCATCGCGGAGGCCGAATTAAAGATGTGCAGGGGACTCAAAGCGATGAGCGCGAAGACCGCGAGCGAGGCTTTGCGATTTCCGGTCAGGCGCAGACTGATTTCGTAAACGAGCAGACAGATGCCCGCGCCGCAGAGAGCCGAGACCAATCTTGAAACATAGAACGGATGGCCGAAGAGCACGCTCAAGAGCGCACAGACGAATTGATAAAGCGGAAGCCAGAAGCCGTAGAGGTCTGTCAGGTGAAATGTTCCGCCTGAGAGCTTGGCCGTCAACGTCTCCACCTCTTTAATGTACGCGTAGGCGTCGCCGAAAGCATTCGGGAGCAGCAAGGCCGCGAGGACGCGTGGCACGCCTGAGATAAGCACGAGCGCGAGCCGCAGGCGACCTGCCGAGTTCTGCATGAACATGAGAGGCAAGCTAACCCGCGTGCGTGTGTTCATGCAAGATGGAGATTAGAGAATAACCACAGAGGACACAGAGGAGCGCTGAGGAATTTCAAAATCATCATCTCAAATTTGAAATTCGAGATTTGAAATTCGAGATTTGAAATCTGCTTAAACCTCTGCGCCCTCTGTGGTGAAAATTTTCCTCTCTCAAAGCTCATCTACAAGGCCAGCTTCGTCTCTTCAAAATTTTCTCAAAAATTCCACGGATTTCGGCCAGAAATCCACTTTTTCGGAAAAATCTCCATTCGTTCGGAAGCGGAGTGAAAGCGTGATTTAATCTCTTGACTCGGCTGCGTCTTTCGCATAGTCTCGCGCACTGTTCACGCTTAGAACCCGCAGGTGAAGCCAGCCGCGTTTTTCGGATCGTGACGCAATCAGCTCTCCCCG
The DNA here is from genome assembly GCA_036403295.1 of Pyrinomonadaceae bacterium. Taxonomy (GTDB): domain Bacteria; phylum Acidobacteriota; class Blastocatellia; order Pyrinomonadales; family Pyrinomonadaceae; genus JACMLC01. Next base: position 4,168 of record DASWRG010000057.1, on the reverse strand, counting down.
ATTGTGTGTCATGAATCTAACCATACTTTCAATAAGGAGACCGTCCCATGCGCCGTAACAGTTTGATGTTTCTCATTTCAGTCGCTGCTCTCGCGCTCAGCGTCGCCACATGGAGCGGCTGCGCAGCTCCAACGACGACGAACACTAATAACTCGAAGACCTCAGACGCGACCGCTTCGGCTGCGAAAGACAAGCTTCCCGTCACCACTTCATCCGAAGAGGCGCGGAAGGAATTTTTGCAAGGTCGTGATATGGCCGAACGGCTGCTGGCGACTGATTCGCTTCAGCACTTTGACAAGGCCATCGCGCTCGACCCGAACTTCGCGTCCGCAGAGCTGGCGCGCGCCAATGCTTCTCCGACCGCGAAGGAGTTTTTCGATCACTTGAAAAAAGCCGTGACCCTTTCGGGCAAAGCTTCGGAAGGAGAGAAGCTCCAGATTCTGGCGAACGAAGCGGGAGCTAACGGCGAGGTCGCCAAGCAGAAAGAGTATCTCGATAAGCTCGTCGCGGCTTATCCGAATGACGAGAGGGCGCAGTTCCAGCTCGGCGGCTACTATTTCGGCCAGCAGGATTACTCTCAGGCGATAGAGCATTACAAGAAAGCGACCGAGCTTAATTCGAGCTACTCGCCCGTTTACAACATACTCGGTTACGCGTATCGCCAGAACAACGATTTCGCCAACGCCGAGCAGGCTTTCAAAAAATACATCGAGCTGATTCCGAACGACCCGAACCCTTACGATTCTTACGCGGAGCTGCTTTTGAAAATGGGCAAGTACGAGGATGCGATCACGCAGTATCGCAAGGCTCTCTCGATTGACCCGCATTTCGTCAACTCGCACTTCGCCATCGCCGCCGCCCTCTCATACCTGGGCAAGCCGGACGAGGCGACCGCCGAATTACAGAAGATTACAGACGGCGCGCGAAACGACGGAGACAGGCGAACCGCGCTCTTCGGTCAGGCGGTGGTTGATGCCGATAGCGGCAAGCTCGACAAGGCCGTGGCGGATATGGACAAAGAGTATGCGGTCGCCGAGAAGATAAATGATGTGGCGAACATGACGGCTGATCTGCAAAACAAGGGCACGATTCTGCTCGAAATGGGCAAGTACGACGAGGCGAAGGATGCCTTTGACCGCGTGCTCAAGATGACGCAGGACTCCACGCTCTCGCAGGAGATTAAGGACAACACGAAGCTGTTCGATCATTACAATAAGACGACCGTCGCTCTGGGAAAGAAAGACATCGCGGCGGCGAAGTCTGAGGCCGAAGAGTTTCGCAAAGGCGTGGAAGCTAAAAACAATCCGGCGCAGATGCGGCTCTCGCACGAGCTGGCGGGCATGATCGCTTTAGCGGAAAAGGACTACGACAAGGCCATCGCCGAGTTGCAGCAGGCCAACATGCAGAACCCGCAAGACCTTTATCGTTTGTGCCAGGCCTATCAAGGCAAAGGCGACAACGCGAAGGCCAAAGAGTGGTGCAAGAAGGCCGCAGAGTTTAACTCGCTGCCCGCCCTCAATTACGCTTTTATTCGCACGAAGGCGCAGAAGATGGCGGCGGACGCGAAAGCTTGAGGCGCACAAAAAATAGTTTTGGCGCCGGGCTTTCTTAAAGAAAAAGAATCTCGCGCAAAGGCGCAAAGAAGAAACGCAAAGAGTTTGAATGTTACTCGCTCCTTGCGTCCTCTTCTTTGCGTCTTTGCGGGAAACTTCTTTTATTTACGAGACTTGCTTGCCTTACGAGGTTTCGCCTTGTCCGCTTTTTGACTTTGCGACTTAGCCGCCTTGCGAGGCTTTGATTTGTCTGCCGCCTTGAAACCTTCGAGCATTGTCTTTCCGACGAAGGGCTGTAAATCTTTCCGTATGCTCTGCATCGCGCGTCGCAGCTTGGGCGAACCTTTATCACCTAAAAGACCCAGCACTTCGTCCACCTGCTTGACCAACGCTTCGTCAATCACCTTCGGTTTCGCGCTCTGATGACTTTGAATGACCGGCAGCACGCGCTTTAACGCGACGAGCGATTGACGCCAGAGCCGCGTGTCGCCGCGTGCCAACTCCATCAGCTCGTCGCGGTTCTCATCAAGCAATTTGGCGAATCTGCTGCCCGTCCGAGAGAGAGACGCTTTACCGGCAGCTTTGCCGGAAGTCGCCTGCGAGGCCATCCTGAGACTGTTAACCAGGTCGCTTGATGCGCTGAGGATGCTGACGCAAAATTCCATGAACGCAGGCTGTACGTCTTCCATGATGCAGCTTGCTTCCGGAAAGTCCGGTTGAAACGACTTGAGATAATCCGGGACACCATTCTTCACGACGAGCGGCCCGGTCTCGATGCAGTAGGCGAAGACCTTGCGCTTGGCGTTGTTCACGTAATGACGACTGTAGCTGTAATCATCGCTGGTGGCTGACGTGGGATACAAACCGACGCTCTGCTTGGAAACGTAATTTTTCCCGCGCACCGCCGCGATGCCTTGCTTCATGTTGTTCCCCACCGAGACCAGCCAATCCAAATCCGCCTTCGGGATATACTCTTTGTAAGCATCGCCCGTTGTGCCGCGCTGGCCGTTGAAGGCTGCGTTTTTGAAATTCATATTTGTATTGTTGGTCTGGTTCTCGTCGTCGCCCCACGGGTAAAGGATGTCTTCGCTATAGGAATGAACGTCAATCATCCCGGAGATGTTTGGAAAGTCGTCGAGCATCTTACGGACGTTTCTGGTTTCGGGTTCGGAAAAAGCCGAAGGCCCTTTATAGATTTGAGAGGCATTACAGGGATCGCTCGAAGTCATAATGCCGCTCGTCCAGAGAAAATCGAAGTTGCGATTGATGTCCACGCCTTTGCAAGCCTTGCCCGGATTCGGCGCGCGATTCCCGCGCCACATCCTATCGCCGTTGGCGGCGAGCACGAACACACGCCCGTCAGGATTTGCTAACGGGAGAATATAGATGTCCATGTTCTCGATGAGCATTTTGACGAAAGCGGCGGTGTAGGTCTTGTTACCCAAAACAAAATCTTTATTCTGGCTGTAGGCATACGCGAGGTTGAACGCAAAGTAGATCAACGCATCTGGATTGAGCAGTTCGCGGGCATGGATGCCTCCGACCAGCAGCACGCCGCGACGATCCGCGCCGCTTCCTTTGCCCATCTTGATGGCACGGATGGGTCGGCCTTCGCGTGAAGCTTCCAGGTTAATGATCTTGCAAAAACCCGGATACACGTTCTGTATGCCGTCGATTAAATTATTGATGCCCGTGTCGGGCATGTATCCTCCGTTGTAGCCACAAAGTCCCATCATTGCACCTTCTTTCTGCGATTAAAATCTTTGAGCCATGCCTTGTCGTCCATCGTCGGGACGGGCGATTTGGCCTTGCCGCCCGCCTGTTTGAGGCGCGCCTGTTCGACGTATTCTTCGTGGACTTCGACACGGTAGCCCGATTTTCGTAGCTCTTCGATGTCGGCTTCAGTGATTAATGCGCCCATCGAAGACTCGCCCTTCGGGCGCTTAGTAAGACCGAAGATGTCGAGTTCGAGTCTTTGTAAGTTTTCGAGCGCAGATTTATCGCGTGCGAAAATGGTGACAAAAAAGCGTCGTTCCATCATTACCTCCAGACTTAAAATGTCTTGTAGACGTTATGTGCGAGGTTTGTCAGGTGGCAGCTATGTTAGCTGTGCTGGCATCCGTTTGAGTTCAGCGACCGCTTGATTTGAGTATGTGACCCGTCATCTTCAAAAAGAGTCGGGTCAGCCGGGATGAAGTGAAACGGGCTGACAAAGGTGAAGCTCTCGTCAGCAGGAATTTAAGACGCGGCGCTTAGAGCGTCAGCACATTATTCCCGTCATCCGTAATTGTCAATACTATTTTTTCCAAAAACACAGCCCCGCGCCTGAAGAGAGATAAAGAGCGTTTTGTGTTACACTGTTCGGCTAATTTTCGCTCGTCGCGCATGACTATGGAGATGTGTGCGGCGGGTTTGTTTAGGAGAGTAGAGAATAGAACTAAGGTGAGTAATTTAGAATTGATTCCACTCGGCGGCGTCGGCGAGTTCGGGATGAACTGTATGGCCATGCGTTACGGCGACGAGATGATTATCCTTGACGCCGGGATGGGCTTTCCCGAAGAGAGCGTGTACGGCGTGGACGTGTGTGTGCCCGACTTCGATTTTCTGGAAGAGTA
>DASWRG010000056.1:0-30206 GCA_036403295.1 Pyrinomonadaceae bacterium | reverse complement strand
TGCGGGCGTAATCGGCGCGGGCTGCGTGATGGCGGAAAAGACGGCTGGATTCGTGCCGTCCGGGTTTATCGTCCAGATTTGCCCGCCGCGCTCGTAAGCGATTTTGCCCGTCACCGACCACGACGGATTTCGCTCGTCAATTCCCGGCGTGTTGGTCAGATTAATTCGATTTGTTCCGTCGGCTTTCATCACAAAAAGGTCAGTGGGGGGGTTATACACGCTGCCGCAAAGAGCGAGTTTCGAGCCATCGGGCGACCATGCCAGTTCCGAGGCTAGTTGACCTATCAAAGTTCGTCTCGAACCGTCCGCGTTAGCGATATAGATGTATTCAGGTCTTGCTCCGAGGAAAATTACTGTAAACGAATAAGCCAATCGCTGCTTTCTGGGTACAAGATTTTGTTCCGGCGGTGCGGAACGGACGCGCATTTCGACTGGTTTAGTGGGAAATAAAAAAAAGAGGCCGATGAGCAAGAGTCCGATGACCAACATCATGCGGCGTGAAGACGAGATAACGTGGAGAGGATAGTTATTCATGGTTTCAACTCCTAATGGGGTAAGCCTTGCTTACGGTTGCAAATAAATCTCAGGGGTGCTGAGGAACTGTATTTGAGACGATTAATTATACATTGAACAGTTTGAGTTGTGAAAAAATTGTTTGCCAAAATATTGATTGATTATATTCCAGCTAAAATTATCACGTAGCAACGCAAATTTTGCTTAATAAATATCCGCCCGAAGTAGTTAAACCATAAAGTTTAATTATTGAGTAAGCTGGATAATTGTTTAGCAGACACCCCCACCTTAGCTGCCGAACAGCTTCCCATAATCCCTCAGATTAAACAGACCATTTTAGGATAGTGATAGCGCAAGCATAACTATCGCTTGCAATATCTCGTCAACGTTGCTGACTGGCTCGCTCAGCCTTGCAGATGGCGGCGGTGTCGGTGGCTCGTCGGCACGTCCCGCGTGCATATCGCCTGCATGGACTGATACCGCCAAGACACTAATCAGCATGGCAATTACGAACATTCGACATAAATTCTTCATTATAGAAACTCCCTTCAGAGTGAGTTAATTCAAGGCACTTGCAAAAAGTTTTGCAAGCTTGAAGTGCAAAACGACATGAGCAAAAACTTTGCAAATCTAGTAGGACGGGCGCATAAGATGGCGGGCGGCGGCTTTGTTTAACGATATTATCGGACACTTTCGGACAATACTATAGAATGTCCCACGCAGGCTGCGGTTAGAGTGCGTTTAAGAAGGCTACGAGGTCGGCTCTCTCTGCGTCCGTGAAGATGAACTCGAAGTGATTCTGATAGTGGCGCACTACGTCATCGAGCGTCGCCGCGCTCCCGTTGTGGAAGTAGGGCGCGCGAGCGGCCAGCCCGCGCAGGGTCGGCGTCTTGAAGTCGCCGAGGTCATCCCACCGCCCCGTGATGTTGCCGAGACCGGCGTCGGTCAACTGGCGCACCTCGCCCGTCTGTTTGTTGCGGAAGGTATAGAGGGGCAGGTCAGGCGTGCGCGCCTCGACTGATGCCGTGTTGATGTCAAACAGGATGTTGTCCATGTTGGTGCCGTTGTTGGCAGTGTTATGGCAGACGTTGCAACTGCGTCCGCTCGGGTTGGTGCCGTTGAAGAGTTCCTGACCCCGCGCGATCTGCGCGCGCTTCGGGTTCGCGTCACCCATCCAGGCATCGAAGAGATCGAAACGGCCTTCGACCTTCGACATGGTGGACAACGCCTGCGGGCCGCCGCGCGCGCCGTCAACATCGAGACGCCCGACGCCCGGCACAGTAAGTTGTGCGGTCAAGAGCGTGCTCTCGAAATCCACGATGTTGTTGATGACCTCGGGCTGTGCGGGCGGGCCTTGCAGTGCGCCTGTGATGAGGCGGGTGGTCTGGTTGACCAGCGCGGCGCGCTGTCCTTTGCCCACGTTGGAGGCGGCATCCCAGTTGACCGTCACGCTCCCGATGGGGAAGTTCATAGTCGGCATGGAGCGTCGCCAGTGTACCAGTTGGTTGAGGTTCGCGAGACCGTGCGGGTCATCCACGGCGATCAGTTCCCACTCGGAGTTTGGCCGGGGAGCGCCGCCCCTGCGGAAGACTCCCCGGCTCAGCAGCATGCTGTAGGCTGCGCGACGCGCCTCGACTGTGGAGACATCCATGTTCGGGTTGTTGGCGTCGAGCGGGCTGAAGACCGGATGCTTGCCTTCCGTTTCGTTAAAGAGGCGTTGCAGTGTGCCGGGGGTGATGCTCCATGCCTCTTCCGGGATATGGCAGGACGCGCAGCTCTGGCCGTTCGCGCCCTGAGTTCGGAAGTACTCGCCAGTGAGATCGACCGAGCCATGGGCGCTTATTGTGGCTGCCTCTCCACCCGGGTTCGGCATCGGTTGGTTATTGGGGATACTTCCCTTGTACTTAGAACTGGTCGGCGCGGAATTAGTCTGCGCGGGACTGGTCGGCGCGCTCCGCCGGGAGCGCAGATAGCGGGCAAGCCCCCACGCCAATCCGAGCAGCGCCACCACGACGACCACAACTCCTATCCGCAGGCGGAGACTCCGCGAGCTATCTCTATTCATCTTCCCTCGCTTCTCGCTTCCGATAGCTCACATGGGATGCGACTGTTTTCCAAATCAAAAGGCGTGCGCATATACTCACAGGTCTCGCCGGTAGAAATCTCCTCGATTGCCATTCTCATAGATATGCCGCGCACAGATGTGCGACATCCGTTCTCGTCTCAAGTTGACATCGCATTCTATTCTGCCCGCTCTTACGATGGTGAAGGAGTCGAGAGATACTTACCACAAGCAAATCCCACTTATCAATTTCGTTGCTGATGATAATGATTTCATGGGGGTCGCCACTTCTACAAAACGAAGGGGCAAGCCAGCAAAAATCTATTTTGCCGGGTGTCCTTCTTCCTTCAGGCGCGAATCATAAGGCGACAATAGCAAGGAGATTTGTCTGTTATGTTATCCGCTTCCAAAACTCCTCGGTCGCTCGCATGGTCGTCAACTTCCGCCCGCACATTTTTTAGAATGTTCGTCTTGATTGGCTGTCTGTTGGTTTGACTGCTGAGTCTCGTGCCGGTTTTCTGTATGTCGCCAACGACCGTGGAGTGGCCGTGAACATCTATGGTTACAACGTCAACGAAGCGACCGGCGCACTGACTTTGCTCGCAGGCTTTCCGATTGCCATTAGCAGCGCGCCCGGTGCGGGTGGCTTTGTTGGCTACAGCCAGCAACTCACGACTATCCTTCCCTTTTTCAGCTTTCAGATTTTCAAGTCGTCAACTTTTCATCTCAATTTGATTGAAGCATTAATCAATTTGATTAAATCGGTCAAATTAATTGCTCGAACGAGACCGCCCTGATTTCGTCATTTCATCGTAAAACCTGAGGTTTTCCGCGTCCGGGCGGTTCGGGCGGTTGTGGCACGCGGCTCGCTAATGAGCAAGAGGCGATAGCTGTATTTCAGCGAGCCTGTCCTTCTCACTCAATTCCATTCAAGCAAGCGAAGACATTTCGATATGAAGAGCGCGTCCGTCGAGAGGCGAGATTACAACAGGCCGTTTATGTGGCTGATTGCCGCAGCCGGAGCAGCCGCCTGCGCCTACTGCATCAGTTGCTTCTCGTTCGCCGAGATTGATTTTCGTTTTATGATTCTGGTGACCCTCACGCTCTGTCTCGGCTCGCGCACAGGCATCCAGTTCTCCGAGAACAAGATTCAGATCACGGTCTCCGACTGCATCATCTTCGTCACGCTGCTGCTCTACGGCAGAGAGGCGGCGGTGCTCCTCGCAGCCGTTGACGCGCTCTGCTCGTCCATACGCTTTTGCCGGTTCTGGTTCACGCGCTTCTTCAATGCGGGGCTGCTCGCCGTCTCGACCTTTCTGACGGCCACGCTGGCGAGCCATCTGTTCGGGCCTCTGGTCGAGCTTGGACGCGGAGAGCTTTCAATCAACTACATCGCGGCGGTCTGTTTCATCGGTCTCACGCAATACATGATGAACACCTCGCTCGCCGCGCGGCGCGAAGCCTATAAGCGCAAACAGCCTTTCCTGCAAACGTGGAAGATCAATTTTCACTGGATGCTGGTCAGCTATTTCGCCGGAGCTTCGGCGGCGGGCATCACCGTCAAGCTCATTTATGGAAACGGGTTTTACGCCTTCATGGCGATCATTCCCATCGTCTTCATCATTAACTTCATCTATCAATCGTATCGCAAACAATTGCACGCCACGATGGCGCAGGTCGAGCAGGCCGAGCGGCACGCCGAAGAGCAGAGAGCCATCAGCGAAGCCTTGCGCCAGAGCGAAGAGCATTTTCGCAGCGCGTTCGATTACGCAGCCGTCGGCATGGCTCTGGTCGGCACGGACGGTCGCTGGCTGAGCGTCAATCGCTCGCTCTGCAAGCTGGTCGGATATTCCGAAACGGAACTGCTCGAAACGAACTTTCAATCCATCACACATCCTGACGATCTCGGCGCGAGCCTCGCCGATCTCTATCAGATGTTGGAAGGCACGCTCATCAACAGCACGCGCGAGAAGCGTTACATACACAAAGAGGGTCGCGTGGTCTGGGCGACTGTGAGCGCGTCGAGCGTCTTCGATGAATCGGGCAAGCCGATGCATTTCATCCTGCAAGCTCAGGACATCACGGAGCGCAAGCAGGCCGAAGAGCAGCTTCAGCACGCGGCCTTCTATGACGCGCTGACCGGACTCCCGAACCGCGCTCTCTTCACAGACCACCTGCAACTCGCCGTCAGTCGAGCCGCGCAGCATCAGGATTATCTCTTCGGCGTGCTGTTCTTAGACATCGACCGCTTCAAAAATATTAATGACAGCCTCGGCCATGTGGTGGGCGACCAACTGCTCAAAGCGGTCGCGGGGCGGCTGGAAAACTGCGTGCGTCCCGAAGACACTGTCTCGCGCTTCGGCGGCGACGAGTTCGCAATCCTTTTGAACGACATCAACAATTCCGCCGACGCGCTGGCGATTTCCGAGCGCATCCTGCGCGAAATCGAATCGCCCTTTAAGCTGAGCGGCTATGATGTGTTTACCAGCACGAGCATCGGCATCGCCCTCTCGACCATCGGCTATCACAGCCCCGAAGAGATTCTGCGCGACGCCGACACGGCGATGTACCGCGCCAAAGCGCAGGGCAAAGGTCGTCATGAAGTCTTCGACAAAGTGATGCACGCGCGCGCCATCTCACGCTTGCAAATTGAGAGCGACTTGCGCCACGCCTTAGAGCGAAATGAGTTTGAAGTCTTTTACCAGCCTATCATGAACATGGAGGCTGTCAGCATCTCAGGCTTTGAAGCTCTCCTGCGTTGGCGACATCCAGAGCGCGGTCTGGTCTCGCCACTGGATTTCATCCCCGTCGCTGAGGACACGGAATTGATTATTCCCATCGGTGGATGGGTCTTGCACGAAGCCTGCCGTCAGGTGCGCGAGTGGCAGATGGCCTTCCCTCTGGCCGCGCCTCTGACCATCAGCGTCAACCTGTCGGGCAAACAGTTCAAACAATCCGATCTGGTCGGACAGGTCAAGCAGGTGCTCTATCAGACGGGACTTGACCCGCTCTGTCTGCGTTTGGAGATTACGGAAAGCATGGTGATGGAGGACGCGGAGGCCGCGACCGCTATGTTGAGACAACTGCGCTCGCTCAACGTGCAGCTCAGCATAGACGATTTCGGGACGGGCTATTCTTCTTTAAGCTACCTGCACCGCTTCCCCGTCAATATCCTGAAGATTGACAAATCTTTCGTCAGCCGGATGGCGATTGACGAGGAGAGCATGGGCATCGTCGAGACCATCATCACGCTGGCCTCGAAACTGAAGATGGATGTCGTGGCCGAAGGCATCGAGACCCAAGAGCAGTGCGATAAGCTCACAGCCTTGCAGTGCGGTTACGGACAGGGCTATCTGTTCTCGAAGCCGGTTCCGTCCGCAGACGCGCGCGTCCTCGTCTCCGAAGAGTATCAACGCCGAGCGATCTTGAATCTGGCGGAGGAGCTGCCGCGCGCGGAAGGCTTTGAGCTATTGAACGACAACTATTCGATGTGACGAGTCGAGTACTCGCGCGAGGCTCAAGCAACCCGCGCTCGCAAATTTTGCATCAACTCTTTCGGAGATTATCTTCCGCGCAAATTTGATTGAACTCGCGCGAAAAATTTTCGTTGATAAAAAAAGTTCTTGACAGGCGAGTGCGTCATGCCTTATACATGCGCGTTCGCTTTCGCGGGATGCGAGAGCCAGAGGAAAAAATTTCAATGCTAACGAACCTGACCATAACCAAACCGAGAGCCATGTGGCGACCGTGCGCGTGCGCCGGTAGGCCCGGCACGGGTTTGTCTGTCAATGGTCTCGGTTCGCTCCAATATCATTCAATTATTGGCGGACAGTCCTTGCATAGTCAAACAGTCGAAAACCTGCGGTTTTCGGATCGTCGCCAAGCCAAGTTGTAACGCAGCGGGAGCGGTTCCCGCTCCCAAATCTCATAGCAAAATTTAAGGGATTGTAAGTGGAGCGGGTCGGTTTCCCTGGGAAACCATCAAAGACCCGCTCTCTTTCTTTTGTTGTTTGAAAATCGAAGTACCTTTTTTGTTTGAGAGGTGAAGGCAGCGAGAGCCTTCTCGCGGATGAACGACCTGACGGCTTTGCGAGAGTCCCACAGGTCGCCATCCTCAGTCGAAGTGTGCCCCGAAGTGTGTCTTCGTGTGCATGCTCTGCTGCCTTCATCTATTTTTTAGCACAAGAATTTTATTTACGCATGCGTGGCTGAGCGACAAAAGCACTTGACTGTAAATCAAGCGCCCTTCGATGGGCTTCGTAGGTTTGAGTCCTACCGCATGCACCAGCAATTTTTAGGGATGTGAAGTTAACGGCAAACTTGCCGGTCTCCAAAACCGGTTATCAGAGTTCGAGTCTCTGCGTCCCTGCCAATAAAAGCAGGGATGAGGGATGAGGGCGAAAGGATGAAAGCCTGGCTCTCAAAGATGAACGGTTTGCAGCAAGCCGAACCGCTCAAGTTTGAATAGCATGCCTTTCATCCCTCAGCCCTCCGCCCTCATCCCGACTCTTGAACCCGTAGCTCAGCGGAATGAGAGCGCGACCGTGCGAAGGTCGAGGTCGCAAGTTCAAATCTTGCCGGGTTCACCAAAAACTTTTTCCGGGATCGTCTAACTGGCAGGACGCGTGATTTTGGATCATGAGATGCGGGTTCGACTCCTTCTCCCGGAGCCAGATTTCCCGATGTAGCCCAAATGGAGAGGCGGCTGTCTTAGGAACAGTTTGATGAGAGTTCGAATCTCTCCGTCGGGACCAACTTCCTCGCGACCTGCGCGCGTGTAACCCAACCGGCAGAGGTGGCAGACTTAAAATCTGCCAAGTGATGAGTTCGAATCTCTCCACGCGCACCAAATTTTTGGGGATGAACGCGAAATGGAAAGCGGTCTGACCTTCAATCAGATGATTTGCGAGTTCGAGTCTCGTCATCCCTGCCAAAGCTTTTATGTGGGCTGTAGCTCAATCGTCAGAGCACTGCGCTGTGACCGCAGCCGTTGCGAGTTAAAGTCTCGTCAGCCCACCCAATTTTTTTTCGTACGGAACTGTGGCCGAGTGGCGAGGCGCTTCGTTGTCAACGAAGAAGAGGGCGGTTCGATTCCGCTCAGTTCCGCCAATCTCATGCGTCAGTAGCTAAACCGGCTAAAGCGCCTGTCTCTTAAACAGGAAACGTGTGAGTTCGAGTCTCACCTGACGCACCAAATATTTTCACAGGGCATGGTGTATTGGCTTCTTGCATCCGAGTTTTGGAAACTCGTGGAGTCGGTTCAATTCCGGCTGCCCTGACCAATTCACAAAAAAGCATCGTTGGTCTAGCACGGTTTAAGACACGGCGTTGCCTTCGCCGGGACACCGGTTCGAATCCGGTACGATGCTCCAAACATTTCGCGCGGGCTAGTAGCTTAACGGAACAAAGCGGATCGCTTCGAACGATCAGGATGCGGGTTTAAATCCTGCCTGGCCCTCCAGACACTTTTTGCGAGTGAAGCTCCAAAGGCTTGAGTGCCGGTCTTCCAAACCGGAGGCAGCGGGTTCAATTCCCGTCACTCGCTCCAAACTTTCTCCGGCGCAGGCATCGCCAAGCTGGCCTAAGGCACTGGATTGCAAATCCAGCACGCGCCGGTTCAAATCCGGCTGCCTGCTCCAATTTTTCCGAAGGGCGAGCGTTTCATCGTTCGTCTTAACTCATCAACCCACACGCCACAAAAGGAGGTGTCGCCATGACGGGTCATGAACGCATGACTTCGCTCGATTAATGGCGCGGACGACAGACGAATCTGGAAAGAACGTGTGCGGCGTCCGTGCGTATCGCTTTTGGGAAGGATTCCGGTTTCGGAGTCCACGAAAAGAAGGAATTGTATGGACATCGAATTATTAGAAAAGAAGTTCGCAGGCATCGGCGCGAGAATGAAGCTCCGCGAGATAGACAACAGATGGCGTCAGTTTCAAGGAATAAACATTCTGACGGACGAGCGCGGCGAGTTCTTCGACATACGCGTGCAGCCGGGCGAGCAGGTCGAGTATGACGTGGTTGATCTCAGACCCGACATGCGACATCTCTTGCTATTGGCGCGACGCGAGACGGGCAAGGAGAAATTCCTCTGCGGACACGACGAGCGTCACTGGTTCGTCTGCGCTGTGCCAGGCGCAGCTGTGACGAACGTCCTGACCGCGATGGAAGCCTTGCAGCCCCTCGAAGTGCGTCGCCAGGTGGCGCGCAAGGTCAAGCGCGTGAAGAATCGCTTCAATCGTCACAACGAAGCCTTCGTTCGTCAGGGCGAATGGTTTTTCATTCCCGCGCCCGAACTGAAAGTCAACCCGAAGCTCATTCATCTGAATGAGCCGATCAGTCGCGGCGGCGGCAGCAAGCCGCACATGTGTCAGCACTTGTATCGTGACAAAGGCGAGGCGGTCATGGTTTGTCGCCAACACCCGAACGGCGTGACGCTACGCCAGTACGACGCGCTTTTGAAATCCAATCCGAAAGCGCGCAAGTGGAGCTGGCGTGCGATGCGTCGCAACGCTTTCGTTTACGCACAGGGTCGCATCTGGCACAAGGATCATAAGACGATTGTGCTCGATGGCTGGCATCGCGTGCTCATGAACACCGAGAGCCAGGCGGACTGGAGCAAGTCGGTCGTCTTTCTCGACTGATTCAAAACTCAACAGACTGATGACTCAAAAGCCTTTGCGTCTTCAGTCTTAACTTTGCGCCACCAGCGAGAAACACCAACTTTCTCGCAAAGGCGCAAAGAAAAAGAGACTCAAGGCGCAAAAGTTGTTCCGGTTTTCGCATCAATCTCTTAATTTTCACACTTCAACATGCAAGTTGTGGTATTTTTCATCTAACCGAAAGGAGGTGCCGGGATGGCATTAAACGGACGAGTGCTGTTATTGAATTTCTCCTACGAGCCGCTTGGCACCGTCGGAGTGGCGCGTGCGATGTGTCTCACGATCAAAGGCACGGTCTTCGTCGAAGAGTTTGACGGCGAGCGCGTGCTGCATTCCGCACACGCGACCTTTCGCGTGCCGAGCGTGATTCGCCTGCGCTCTTTCATCAACGTCCGCCGACGCCGCGAAGCTTCGGGCATGAAGCGGCTACGGATTTACATGCGCGACAAGTTTCGCTGCCAGTATTGCGGCGACAAGCGAAACTCGACGGACTTGACATTAGATCATATCCTGCCGCGCTCGCGTGGCGGAGACAATTCGCCCGTCAACATCGTCACGGCCTGCGTCGCCTGCAACAACCGCAAGGGCAGCCGCACGCCGGACGAGGCGCGCATGCCGCTGCTCACCACGCAGACGGCTCTGCGCACGAAGCTCGAACGAGTCGTGCTCTGCCACTACGCGGAGGCGAGACCGGAGTGGAGAAAGTACATCTTCCTCGACCACCCGGACGAAGCTGTCTCCGAAAAAGAATTTCGGACAGCTTAACTCTCATCCGCACCCACAGACTTTCATGGAGCGGGAGCGATTGACCGCTCCATGAAACTTCAAGCTTCACAGCTCACATCTCAAATCTCAAATTTTCTCAGGTCGGATAGCTGAGACGGCTTATGCGCCTGTTTGAAATTAGTCGGCAGTGTCCTGATTTGGAAATTGGCAAGACGCAAGGCTACTTGAACGAAGCTATTTCCAAGAGACCTTTGCAAATTGAAGAGGGTTCGTAGGAATAAGAGATATGTTAATGAATACCTCACATCTCACCCATGTATTGACTGCGGAGAGAAGGATTTGATCGTTCTAGATTTCGACCATGTAAAAGGGGTAAAGCTTAACAATGTGGGCAGCTTGGTTGCTCAGGGATATAGCCTGAAACGACTCAAAGACGAAATTGCAAAATGTGAAATCAGGTGCGCGAATTGCCACCGTAGGAAAACAGCCTACGAAAGAAAATATTATGGGTATTTAGCTGAGATGGATTAGCGATTCCCTGAAAAGGAATAGAGGAAAGTTCGATTCTTTCAATACCCACCATAGCTTCATTTAAAGTTGGTTCGATTCCAACTCCGACCGCCGATTTCTACACCTCAACTGTGGCTGACTAACTCAATTGGCTAGAGTGCCTGACTTACATTCAGGAAGCTGTGGGTTCGAGTCCCTCGTCGGCCACCAAAACTTTTTTTTCGGGGCGTGGCTCGTCCGGCGCAGCACGCGACTGCGCGCGGGATCGTGGAGCACCGGAGGCGCGGCGGCCTCACGCCCCGGCCAATTTTCGTTTGAGGCGATGAAGCTCAACTGACAAGAGCACTCGATTCGTAATCGAGCGGCTGAGAGTTTGAATCTCTCCATCGCCTCCAAAACTTTTCTCGCCGCTTTCCAATTCACGCGCGGCCCGCGTTCCCGACAACGGTCTTCTAAACCGTTCCTGTGTAAAGCGTCGGGCGGACAGGCAAGATGGGTTCAATTCCCTCGCGGGCTTCCAAAGATTTTGATGAAAGCGAAGCTCTAAAAAATTTACGGGCTGGTAGCTTAATTCGGCAAAAGCGGCAGTCTTGCAAACTGTTAAATGAGAGTTCGAATCTCTCCCGGTCCACCAAATCATTCTCTTGCGGCGTAGCTCAATTGGATAAAACAGAGCGCTCGTCTTGTAAACGAGTTGATACGAGTTCGAGTCTCGTCGCCGCAGCCAACTTCCAATTGCGGGAAAGAGTTCTGGGAAGCTCAGCGGTCTCATAAGCCGTTCACAAAGGCAGGTTCGATTCCTGCTCCCGCAACCAAATTTTCAAAAGCCCTCACCCACGGACTCGCCACGCAGCAGAGACACGGTGGAAGGGATGTGGGCGGAGGGCGGAGGGATGAATTTAAAGGCATAGCTTTTTGATTCATCCCTCATCCTTCATCCATCATCCCTTCCCTCGTGTCTTCCCGCCCCAAGTGCGGCTTCGTGTTGAGAAAAGTTTTTGTTGGCAGATAGCTTAAACGGTAGAGCGTTCGATTGTTAATCGAAAGCGTGTCGGTTCGACTCCGACTCTGCCAGCCAATTTCAGAATCGCAGGCCGGTAGCTAAGAGGCTCAAAGCATCCGCCTTTTAAGCGGAGGACTCGTCGGTTCGAATCCGACCCGGCCTACCAAAAGTTTTCGCGCGGCGTAGCTCAACGGCAGAGCATTCGCTTGATAAGCGAGCGACGCTAGGTTCGACTCCTTCCGCCGCGACCAGATATTCAAAACGGGACGTGTAGCTTAATTGGTAAAGAACCAGTCTTATAAACTGGCAAAGCCGTCGCCCGATTAGCGACTGTTGAGAGTTCGAGTCTCTCCGCGTCCACCAAAAATCATGACAGCTTCGCTTGCGGGATAGCGTAACCGGCAACGCGCCACCTTCTGAACGTGGAGATTGAAGGTTCGACTCCTTCTCCCGCAGCCAATCTTTTTAACAGCTTGCCTCTCATCAAACAAAGGCGCTTCGATTTTGAATTTTTTAGAGACTCTATTTCTCTCTAACGATTTCGGAATGCTGTCTCGTTTGTCCGAAAAGGAGATTTTGGGAAAATGGCTAACAAGAATTTATTCAAGTCGCTGGTGGGCAAGTTTGCGCCTGTGACGGACGCGCTCAACGAAGAGCTGGCTCCGGCTTACGCGCTGACGCCGAAGCAGACGCTCGCGCAGTATGCCGCGACGGGTTGTCTGAACAGAACTTTTTACGCGAGCGCGGAAGAGCAACTGACGAAGACGCTTGAGCTGTGCGAACAGGTCGAGGCGGAGTTCATCGCGCGGACGGCCCTGTTCTGCCGCGAGCGCGGTTTGATGAAGGACATGCCCGCGCTGCTCTGCGCCGTGTTGTCCGTGAAGGAGCGCGCGCTGCTGGCGAAGATTTTCCCGCGCGTGCTTGATAACGGACGCATGCTGCGCAACTTCGTGCAAATCATGCGTTCGGGCGTGGTGGGTCGCAAGTCTCTCGGCACGCTGCCGAAGCACCTTGTGCGCGAGTGGCTCGAAGCGCGCGGCGAAGAGGCTCTCTTCAGAGACAGCGTCGGCCAGAGTCCTTCGCTCGCGGACATCGTCAAGATGGTTCACCCGAAGCCGGACGGCGCAAGCCGCGAAGCTCTCTACGGCTACTTCATCGGTCGCCAGCACGACGCTTTCGCGCTGCCGGAAACGGTTCGCAAGTTCGAGGCGTTCAAGGCGGGCGAGACTCTGGACGTGCCGGACGTGCCGTTCCAGATGTTGACGGCTCTGCCTTTGAGCACGAAAGAGTGGACGGCGATTGCGCGTCGCGCGCCGTGGCAGATGACGCGCATGAACTTGAAGACGTTTGCGCGTCACGGCGTCTTCGGCGAGCCGGGCTTGCCAGAGCTGATCGCGGAACGCCTGCGAAATCCTGAACTGATTCGTAAGGCGCGTGTGCTGCCTTATCAGTTGATGACGGCATACACGATGGCTGCGGCGGACGCGTGCGTGCCGCAGCTTGTGTGCGAAGCGTTGCAGGATGCGATGGAGATCGCGTTTGCGAATGTGCCTGAGATTAAGGGAAGGGTTTTCGTCTTTCCCGATGTCTCCGGCTCGATGCGCTCGCCTGTGACGGGTTATCGCGAGGGCGCGACGAGCGCAGTGCGTTGCATTGATGTGGCCGCGCTCGTGGCGGCTGCCATCTTGCGCAAGAACCCTCTGGCCGAGGTCATTCCGTTTGCAGATCGTGCGGTTGAGATTCGTCTCAACCCGCGCGATAGCGTGATGACCAACGCGCAGAAGCTCGCCGGTCTTCCGGCGGGCGGCACGAATTGCAGCGCGCCGCTCTCGCTTCTGAACCAGCGCGAGGCGCGAGGCGATTTAATCATCTACGTCTCGGACAACGAGTCGTGGGTGGACGCGCCGCACTACGGACGCTACGGCGGCAGCCGCACGGAGACGATGTTGCAGTGGACGCGTTTTCGCGCGCGCAACCCGCAGGCGCGGCTGGTCTGCATGGACATACAGCCTTACGGCACGACGCAGGCCGCAGAGCGCGCAGACATCTTGAACATCGGCGGATTTTCCGATCAGGTGTTTGAGGTCATCGCGGAGTTTGCCTCTGGCCGACTCGGCGGCGACCACTGGGTCGGCGTGATCGAGGCGGTGACGCTCGATTGAGGTTCAAAGTTCAAGGTTTAAGGTTCAAGGTTGAAGACGGTTTCGACTTTGAACTTTGAACCTTAAACCTTGAACCACTGTTGAGGCCGAATGCTGTCGTGACTACATCACTTTGAATGATTAATGTCTCGACAAATTTTTGTCGGCCTTACTTAAGTTGTTCATTGAAGCTTGGCGAATGCTGGCGCGGAGTACATGGTATAGCAGGTTCAATCCCTGCCTCGCACGATTAACAAATCATGCGAGAACTCTCGCCGCTCTTGTCGCCAAGCTGCGAGTTTAGAGGGTTCATAGAGTTTAGAGAGTTTGTGTGTTTTCAAGTCTCTCCGAACTCTATGAACTCTTTGAAACCAGCGACGAATGCAGGTGGAACTACATCCCTCGAACGGACGAGGTTCCGGGTTCGAGTCCCGGTGGCTCAGAAATTTTTGAGTCATAGCTTAACTGGCAGAGCGCGTACAGTTGTTTCATCGAACCTTGTCGTCGCTCATCAAATTTTGAGAGGAGACATCATCATGCCTGTGTGTGAAGTAGAGACGGCGACATTCGCTTCTGCCGCAGAGGTCTTGACGCTCGTGCGCGGCTTCGAGTTCTGCACGCTGCCGCGCGCAAAGTGGACTCACAGGGCGCATCTGACGGTCGCGCTCTGGTATTGCCTGCGCCATCCATTCGCGGAGGCGACGCGGCTCGTGCGCGACGGAATCAAAAAGTACAACGCGGCGCACGGCGTCGAGCAGACGCCGACGGGCGGCTATCACGAGACGATGACGCTCTTCTGGCTCGGCATCGTCCGCAAGTATCTGACGGAAGTTGCGCCCGTAGAATGTTCGCTCGCCGCTCTAGCCAACGGTCTCGTCGAAAGTTACGGCGACAAGAGCTTGCCTTTTGCATACTACACGCGCGAACGGATTCTCTCAGGTGAAGCCCGCGCCGGATGGATTGAGCCTGATTTGAAAGAACTGAGTTGACAATACGAATGCTTATGCTTGATATGTTTTGACTACTTAATACACAATATGGTCATGAACAAGACAGTCATAACTTCATCTTCTGATGTAATGGGTGGAACTCCTGTCTTTGCCGGGACAAGAGTGCCTGTGCAAACATTGATGGATTATCTTAAAGGCGGCGAATCTATAGACGATTTTCTGGAAGGATTCCCGACCGTTACAAGAGAGCAGATATTTGCCTTTCTTGAAGAAGCTGAAGAATTAATCACCGCAACGGTGCTGCATAGTGAGACTTCTTCTTGACGAATGCATAGACCGACGACTTGCCCGTGAGTTCAGCGAGCACTTCATTACAACTGTGCCGCAGATGGGCTGGGCGACGATTAAGAATGGTCAACTCCTTGCACTCGCTGAAAGAGAATTCGACGTTTTCATTACGGTTGATCGTAATTTATCCTTCCAGCAAAATCTGCCCAAGTTCAAGATCGCTGTCATAGTATTAAGAGCAAAGACAAATCGGCTCGTTGATTTGAAGCCTCTTGTCCCTCAAATCCTCGCCATGTTATCCACGCTCAATATCGGACAAGTGATTGAGATAAGCGGCTAACACAGAAACACGGCGCACGGGTTTTGATGCCCGGCGTGCCGCGTTCGTGTGTTTAGCTTTTCGCTTGCGCTTTACGCCCCGCCAATCGTCGCCTCGGAGACGAGCAGAGTGGGCGCGGCTGTGCCGCCGAATTTGAAGCTGAGGTCGTTGCCGACGGCGGTGATGTTCTTCATCACTTTCAAGAGATTCCCGGCCAGCGTGATTTCCTGTACGGGATAGGTCAATTCGCCGTTCTCGATCCAGAAGCCGTTCGCGCCCTGCGAGATGTCGCCGGTCACGCCGTTAAAGCCGAAGCCGAAGAGCGAGGTCACGTAAAGACCGCTCTTGACGCTTTTAATCATCTCTTTCGGATCACTCGTTCCGGCTTTGATGTAGAGATTGGTCGAGCCGACGCCGGGCAGCGATTGATAACCTCGCGCGGCGTTGCCCGTCGGTTTGAGATTGAGCCGCCGCGCAGAGTATGAATCGCAAACGTAATTCTTCAAGACGCCGTTTTCGACCACCGTCACCTGTGAACTCTTGACGCCTTCGGCATCGAACGGTCTCGAAGACGGACCTTCCGTCATCGTCGCGTCGTCAACAATCGTGATGAGCGGCGAAGCGATGCTTTTGTCTATCTGATCTACGAGGAAGGAAGCTTTGCGATAGATGCTGCGCCCGGAAGCTCCGCCGAAGACCCAGTTGACGAGCTGGCTCGCGACGAGACGATCAATCACGACCGGAGCGGTTTGCGATTTGGCCTTCTTGCCGCCGAGCTTCTTGATAGCCCGTCGCGCCGCTTCCTCGCCAACCCACTTCGGCGCGTCGAGCTTGCCCACGAAGCGATTGAAGGTAAACCAGCCGTCGGTTTGTTTGACTCCATCCTGCTCGGCCACCAGATTGACGGAAAGGCTGGCGACGGTCGAAGGATATTGCCCGACGAATCCATCCGAGTTGGCGAGCGTTAATTGATTCGTACTATTGAACCAACTCGTCCCGTTGGCGTTCGTGATGCGTTTGTCGAAGCTGCGCCCCGCAGCCTCAGCCTCTTTCGCCATCTCAATCTTTTTCTCGGGCGTGAGCTGCGCGAGCGAGTCGTCAAAGAGCATCAGCTTGCCGTCATAAATTCCCAAAAACTCTTTCGGCGCGAGGCCGTTGTATTTATCCGCGCCCGAAACTTTGACGATCTCCAAAGCCTCTTTGACGAGGCTCTTGACCGACTTGTCCGTGAAATCCGTCGTGTAGGTCAATGCCGTCGCGCTGTTTTTGAAGAGACGCATCCCCAGGCCTTTGCCGATGGATTGTTGCAGCTTCTCGACCTGTCCGAGACGAACGGTCGTGTTGAACTGCGAGCTATTCACGATGTACACATCGCAGGCGTCCGCGCCCTGCTTCTTGAGTTCGGCGACGATTTCGGTGGCTAAGTTTTTGTAGTCCTGCATTCGCGGCTCTCCTTTTGAATTTAAGCTTGCTTGGTTTTGGTGCCGCCGACTGTAATCTCAGACACCTTGACGGTCGGGATGCCCATGCCGACGGGGACGCTCTGGCCGTTCTTGCCGCACGTCCAGCCGCCGTCCGTGAACTTCAAATCATTTCCCACCATCGTCACTTTCGTCATCACGTCCGGCCCGTTGCCGATTAAGGTCACGCCCTTCAAAGGAGCTGTGACCTTGCCGTTCTCAATCAAATAGCTTTCGGTCACGGCAAAGTTGAAATCGCCTTTCGTGATGTCAACCGAGCCGCCGCTGAAACGCTTGGCGTAGATGCCGCGCTCGACCGACTTGATAATCTCTTCGGGGTCAGACTTGCCCGCGAGCATGTACGTGTTCGTCATGCGAGGCATCGGCGCGTAGGTGTAAGATTCGCGCCGACCGTTGCCGGTGTTTTTGACGCCGAGCTGCTTCGCGCTGATGCGGTCGTTCATGTAGCCGCGCAGGATGCCGCCCTCAATCAAGACCGTTTGCGAAGGAGCATTGCCCTCGTCGTCAACATTGATCGTGCCGCGCATGTTTTCAAACAAGCCTTCGTCAACGATGGTGCAAAGCTCCGAGGCTACTTTCTGACCGACGCGACCGGAATAGTTGGCGAGCTTCTTGTAATTGAAATCGGCTTCGAGTCCGTGCCCGACCGCCTCATGAAGCAAGATGCCGCTGTCCGCATTTCCGAGGACGACCGTTTGCGGCCCCGCTTCGGCCTCCTGCGCGCTGAGGTTCAAGACGGCGAGACGCGCGGCCTCTTTGGCGACGGCTGCGGCGTCGCGTTTCTTCGCAAAATATTCGAGACCGATGCGACCGCCTCCGGCATCGTAGCCGGTCTGTCTCTGCGTTCCATCCTCCGCGATGCAGGTCGTGCCGAAGATAAACATAGGCTGCATGTCCTGCCAGCTCACGCCGTCCGAGTTGGCGTAAGCCAGGTATTTGACCTCGTCGGAGAAGCTGCAATTCACGCGGACGATCTTCTGGCTATAAGCTTTGGCCGCCGCGTTGGCCTGCTGTATGTGCCAGAGTTTTTTGTTGAGTTCGGTGCTGGTCGAAAGCTCTGAGATGGGATACAGGTTTTTCGTGCGAATCTCGCCGATGGCTTTGGCTTTGATGCGAGCCTGTTTGTCATTGGCGATGGCGGCGGCGGCGTGCGCTGCTTCGAGCATGCTCTCCATCGTCAAATCTTCGGAGAAGGCGAAGCCGACTTGATCGCCTTTGATGGCGCGGATGCCGACGCCTTGCACGATGCCGCGCCGCGCGGACTTGACCGTGTCCTCTTCAAACGAGAGGCTGGAAGAGACTGTGTTCTCAAAGAAGAGGTCTGCGAAATCCGCTCCTCTTGAGAGACAGGCCGCGAGCAGCTTGTCCATCTCGGCTTTGCTGACCTGAAAATAGGTATCGAGAATCGGCAGCGTGTTGGAAGGAGCTTCGCCCGCGATGATCTTGCTGAGCCAGAGGTCGCTGGTCGCAATCGCCGCCA
Source organism: Pyrinomonadaceae bacterium (assembly GCA_036403295.1). Classification (GTDB taxonomy): domain Bacteria; phylum Acidobacteriota; class Blastocatellia; order Pyrinomonadales; family Pyrinomonadaceae; genus JACMLC01. Next base: position 12,068 of record DASWRG010000056.1, on the reverse strand, counting down.
TCGCAAACGAGCCTTTGAGCATAAATTCGCGTCTGTGCATCTTTCTTCTCTCGCTTTCCGGGAACAGTCTGGAACTGCTCCGCATCTAAAGGGTTGAAAACTGTATTGGCTGTTAATTAAATTGCCGGATGATAAAAGCTTGGCCGCATGACAGGCCGCGCCAGTTGACACGAAGCGGCTAAATATAGTTGCAATTTATTGAGAAAAGCCATGATTATGTGATTAGCTGGCGTAAACGCGGGACAAGATATAGGAAAATCGGGATGAGCCGTGGCGTTATCATGGCTTTATAAATTAACTTGAGTTCGACGTAAAGCTATCAACCAGCCTGCGCCAGCAGGCGAGAGAGTGTAGCCCCACGCGTCAGCGTGGGGGATAGAGCGAAGTTAGAGATAAAGCCTGCGTGAGCTGGCGGCAGATGATTGCTCTGCCTCTCATTTGTCGCCTGCTCACGCAGGCTCTGCGAATATAACGGTGACCCCATGCTGACACATGGGGCTACACTCTGGCCGCCTGCTGACGCAGGCTCTGTTAGTTCCGTTGCTTATCTCTACCTGATATTAGATTATTAAGATGCTGACGATTGACGGCTCATACGGAGAAGGCGGCGGGCAGATCATACGCACGTCGCTCGCGCTCGCACTGGTGACGGGCAAGGCTTTTCGCGTCGAGCGCGTGCGCGCCAATCGTGAGAAGCCGGGCTTGCAAAAGCAACACCTGACCGCCGTGCTCTCCGCCGCGAAAATCGGTGACGCAGAGGTCGAAGGCGCGCGGGTCGGCGCGACCGAGTTTTCATTCATTCCACATGAGGTCGCGCCCGGCCAGTACACTTTCAGCATCGGGACTGCCGGAAGCGCGACGCTCGTCATGCAGGCCGTCCTGCCGCCTTTGATGATCGCCAATGCGCCGAGCATGCTCACGATTGAAGGCGGGACGCACAACGTACATGCGCCGCCGTTTGAGTTCTTGCAGAAAACTTTTCTGCCGCTCGTCAATCGCACGGGGCCGCGCGTCTCTTTGGAGCTTGAACGCTATGGCTTTTATCCGCCGGGCGGCGGGAGGATAAACGTCTTGATCGAGCCGACGGGCGAGCGCGTGCGTCTCGATATTCCAGAGCGCGGAGAGATACATCATCGAAGGGCGCGCGCGATGGTCGTCAAGCTTCCGCCGCACATCGCAGAGCGTGAGCTGGCCGTGATTGCGGAGCAGCTCGGATGGAGCGAGGACGAGCTTGAGCTTGAAACTTCAAACAACGCGTTCAGTCCCGGCAACATCGTGACCATCGAAATCGGCAGTGAGCATGTGACGGAGGTTTTCACAGGCATCGGAGAACGCGGCGTGCGCGCCGAAGTGGTCGCCGGGCGAGCCGCGACTGAAGCGGGCGATTATCTTTCGATTGAAGCTCCGGTCGGAGAGCATCTGGCGGATCAATTGCTGATTCCGCTCGCGCTTGCAGGCGGCGGCTCGTACATCACGGGCACGCCCTCGCTTCACACGCGGACGAATATCGAGATCATCAAAAAATTTCTCGACGTGAGGATTGCAACTTTGCAGTTGTCAGCCAGCGTGTGGAAGATTGAGGTCGAAGTTTAGCTTGCCTGTCATCGCAAGACTGATAAGAGCTGTGCGTTCTAAAGTCGGAGTTGAGAATTTGAAAAATGAAGGACACGTTTCGCGCAAAGGCGCAAAGGAAAGCCAAAGCACGCCAAGAAAGCTTCAACTCCTTTGCGGTCTTCTCTCTTCTCTTTGCGTCTTTGCGCGAAACTCTTGCTCTCCCTGCCGTTCAACCTTTAACCGGAAACCAAAACTCATGACGCGTCTCAAAACATTCGTCTGCTTGCTGCTCACGCTCTCAATCTATCTCGGAGCGGTCGCCTATCCGCAAACTATCTCAATCTCGGACACTCCCGCAGAGAATGATGCTGCTATGAATAATGAAACAAAAGGATTGCAGTTTCGCCTGAGCGAGGGCGCGGAGCAAGCCGAGCCTGTGCCCGCGAACAAGCCCGCGCCAGCCGCCGCGTTATCCGACAGCGAAACGCAGAACGTCTTGAAGCGTTTGCCGCCCGTCAAGGCCGAAGCGACCGACGAGCAGGATTTCGCTCTGCGCGAGAAATCGTTGCCGCCGCCGCGCACGGGCGAGACGATCAAGGCTTCATTTCCTCCGCCCGCCACACAGCCTTTGCCGGATCAAAAGGCTGCGGGCGCGCTCGAAGTCCTGCGCTTCTCGCCCGAAGGCGAAGTGCCGCTCGCTCCAAACTTGAGCGTCACGTTTTCGCAGCCGATGGTCGCTCTGACTTCGGTTGAAGAATTGGCGACGCAAGCTTCGCCCGTGCAGCTCTCGCCGCAGACGCCCGGACGCTGGCGCTGGGTCGGGACGAAAACGCTGCTCTTCGAGCCTGAAAACAATCGCCTGCCGATGGCGACCGTTTACACCGTCACAGTTCCCGCCGGAATCAAATCCGCGAACGGCGGCTCTCTCACAAGCGCGCGCACTTGGAAATTCTCGACGCCGCCACCGCAAGTCAAGAGCATGTACCCGCAGGGCGAAACGCAGAGGCGCGACGTTTTGATGTTCGTCGAGTTCGATCAAAAGGTTGACCCGGCGAGCGCGCTCCGCACGATGAAGGTCGAGGCGGGAGGCGCGACCATCAAGACGAGACTGGCGACCGCCGAAGAGGTGGCCGCCGACAAGACCGTCAGCGATTTGAGCAAGCTTGCGACAGCCGGACGCTGGCTCGCCTTTCGCGCGCTCAATTCGGACGGCACGATTGAGAACGCGCTGCCGTCGGACGCTCCCGTCACGATTTCCGTCGGGCCGGGCACGCCCTCGCTCGAAGGCTCGCGCACGACCGAGAAGGCACAGAGTTTTTCGTTCAAGACGTTCGGCCCCTTGCGCGTGACCGAGTATCGGTGCAGCTATCAGGAGAAGTGCTCGCCCTTCGATCCGTGGTTCATCACTTTCAGCAATCCGCTCGACGCGAACGCCTTCGCCAAATCGCAACTCCGCGTCGCGCCGGAAATACCGGGACTCAAGCCGACCGTTTACGGCAACATGATACAGCTCAGCGGCTTGATGAAGGGGCGCACTACTTACAAGCTGACGCTCGACGCTTCATTGCGCGACAGCTTCGGGCAGACGCTCGGCAAAGCTCAGACGCTCACTTTTATTGTCGGCTCCGCGCCTCCGACTCTCTCCTCTTCGCACGGAAACTTCGTCGTGCTAGACCCTGCGGCCTCCGCGCGCTATTCGGTTTACAGCATCAATTACAACAGCCTCAAGGTGAAGCTCTACAAGGTGAAGCCGGAAGATTGGCCTGCGTTTGCAAACTACATGCGGACGGCTTACGGCTATTACGACGAGGCCGCGCGGAAGCAACGCACGCTGCCCGGTCGCCTCGTCTTCAACAAAACCGTTCCGGTCACAGCCAAGCCGGACGAGCTGGTTGAGACGCGGATTGACCTCAGCCCCGCGCTCGAAGACGGCTTCGGGCAGATGATTCTCGTCGTCGAGCCGACCACGCCCGTCAAGCGTAATGACTATGACCGACAGACGGTCGAAGCATGGGTGCAGTCAACCAATATCGGCCTCGACGCTTTTGTGGATCAGAACGATCTCGTCGGCTGGGCGACTTCGCTCACAGACGGCAGGCCGCTCGCCAATGTCGAGATGACGATTCAGCCCTCGGGCGTCAAAGGTCAAACGGGAGACGACGGACTCGCTCATCTCGCCCTGCCCGCGTCAGGCAAAGGGCTGAACGTGTTGGTCGCGCGCATCGGGCGCGATCTGGCTATCCTGCCACAGAACACGAGCTGGTGGTCTGAAGAGAGCGCGTGGATTAAGAGAGACGTTAAAGACGAGCTGCGTTGGTACGTTTTCGATGATCGCAAGATGTACAGGCCGGGCGAAGAGGTTCACATCAAAGGTTGGCTGCGTCGCATCGGCGGCGGCACGACCGGCGACGTGGGGATGCTCAATGGCGCGGTCACAAACGTGAGCTACGTCTTGCGCGACTCGCGCGGCAACGAGATCACGAAGGGCGCGCTGTCTGTGAATGCGCTCGGCGGCTTTGATACTTCTTTCAAACTGCCGGGCACGATGAATCTCGGCTACACGCAGCTCGAATTAAATGCTGTTGGAAGCATCACTGACGGAAATCAATACCAGCATACTTTTCAAGTTCAAGAGTTTCGCCGTCCCGAGTTTGAAGTCAAAGCTCAGGCGAGCGACGGGCCGCATTTTGTCGGCGGGAGCGCGACCGCGACGGTGAGCGCGAGCTACTACGCGGGCGGCGCGCTGCCCAATGCAGAGGTCAACTGGCGCGTCACTTCCACGCCCGCATACTTCACGCCGCCCAACCGCTCGGATTTCACTTTCGGCAAATGGATTCCGTGGTGGATTTCCTACAACGCGAGCGGAGGCGAGAGCCACACGGAAACTTTCAAGTCACACACGGACGCGAGCGGCAAGCATAATCTCAAGCTTGATTTCGATTCCGTCAACCCGCCGCGCCCGTCGAATGTGACGGCTGAGGCGAGCGTCACGGATGTCAATCGCCAGACGTGGACGGCGCAGACCAGCATGCTCGTGCATCCGGCTGACCTGTACGTCGGCCTGCGCAGCCCGCGCACGTTCGTGCAGAAGGGCGAGCCGCTCGTCGTCGAATCCATCGTCACAGACCTTGACGGCAAAGCGATTGTGAATCGTGACATTAAGATGCGCGCGGTCTTGCTCGATTGGGTTTACAAGAACGGAGAGTGGAAGCAGGAAGAGCTTAGCCCTCAAGAGTGCGACCTCAAATCCGCGTCGGATGCCGTGAAGTGTACTTTCACTTCAAACGAAGGCGGGACGTATCGCGTCACCGCTTCAATCATGGACGACCGCGAGCGGCGCAATGAGAGCGAGCTAACCCTGTGGGTTGCGGGCGGCAAACAGCCGCCGAAGCGCGATGTCGAACAGGAGAAGGTCGAGCTGATTCCCGACCGCAAAGAATATCAGCCCGGAGAGGTCGCGGAGATTTTGGTGCAAGCTCCTTTTTATCCGGCGGAAGGCATCCTGACTTTGCGCCGGAGCGGCCTCGTCAAAACCGAGCGGTTCAAGATGGACGGCCCTTCGCAGACCTTGAAGATTCCGATAGAAGAGGGCTATCTGCCGAACATCTACGTGCAGGTTGACCTCAACGGCGCTGCGCCGCGCGCGGATGATAGCGGTCAGGTGGATGAAAAGCTGCCGAAGCGTCCGGCGTTTGCGAGCGGGTCTTTGAATCTTTCGATTCCGCCCGCGTCGCGCAAGCTCAATGTTGAAGCCGCGCCGCGCGACAAGGCCATTGAGCCGGGCGGCGAGACGGTCGTCAACGTCCAAGTCAAAGACGCCGCGAATCGTCCTGTCAGCAACAGCGAGATTGCGGTCGTCGTGGTTGACGAATCGGTGCTGGCTTTGTCCAATTACAAACTGGATGATCCGCTCGCGGTCTTTTATGCGCAACGCCCGACTGACACGACCGATTACCACCTGCGCGAAAACGTGATGCTCGCCAATCTGCTGGATTTGAACTTGGGCAGCAGCGTAGCAGGTGCGGGCGGCGGCGCACGGGAAGTTGTTACGGTGACGAAGAGTCAAGTAGCGGGAGGGGTTTTGGCCGGGAGGGCGATGAAAGCTCCTGCGCCGATGGCTTCGCCGGTTGACAATCTGGCGATGCTGAGTTCGGGCGAGTCGAATGAACAGATTCGCGTGCGCGAAAATTTCAATGCGCTCGCGGTCTTCGCCGCCTCCGTCCCGACCGATGCCAACGGGCGAGCGCAGGTCAAAGTCAAACTGCCGGACAACCTGACGCGTTATCGCGTGATGGCCGTCTCTGTCTCGGACGGCAAACAGTTCGGCTCTGGCGAATCGGCCATCACGGCGCGCATGCCCTTGATGGCTAGACCGTCCGCGCCGCGCTTCTTAAACTTCGGCGACAAGTTCGAGCTGCCCGTCGTTTTGCAAAATCAGACTGACGAAGCGATGACGGTCGACGTGGCCGTGCGCGCGACCAACGCCGAGTTGACGGCGGGCGGCGGGCGGCGCGTGACTGTGCCCGCGAACGACCGCGTCGAGGTTCGTTTTCCGACGAGCGCGAACAAGGCCGGGACGGCGCGTTTCCAAATCGGCGCGGTCGCGGGGCGTTGGTCTGACGCGGCTGAGATTTCGTTGCCCGTGTGGACGCCCGCGACGACCGAGGCGTTTGCGACTTACGGCGAGATTGATAAAGGCGCAATCGCGCAGGCGGTCAAAGCTCCGCCCGATGTCTTCAAGCAGTTCGGCGGGCTTGAGATTACGACTTCGTCAACGCAGTTGCAGGAGTTGACGGACGCTGTGCTGTATCTGACCTCGTATCCGTATGAATGCTCCGAGCAGCTCTCTTCGCGCGTGCTGGCGATAGCCGCGCTCAAGGATGTGCTGACGGCTTTCAAGACGAAAGATTTGCCGACGCCGGATGAGCTGAAGGCGTCGGTGGCGCGCGACCTCAAACGCTTGCAAGGCATGCAGAACGAGGACGGCGGCTTCGGCTTCTGGCAGCGCGGCGACGAGTCCTGGCCTTACGTCAGCATACACGTCGCGCACGCGCTCACGAGAGCGAAAGAGAAGGGCTTTGACGTGCCGGACGGGATGCTGCAAAAGTCAAAGGTTTATCTGACCGAGATTGAAAAGCATATCCCGTCTTACTACAGCATTGAGTCTAGACGCGCGCTCATCGCTTACGCGCTCAACGTGCGGGTGAGGATGGGCGACCGCAACGCGCCGCGCGCGCGAATGCTGATCGCAGAGGCGGGGCTTGACAAGCTCTCGCTCGAAGCCGTCGGCTGGCTCTTGCCCGTGCTGTCGGGCGACGCAAACTCGCGTCAGGAAGTCGAAGCGATTCGCCGTCTTCTCAACAATCGCGCGACGGAAGATGCGGGCACGGCTCACTTCGTCACTTCGTACAGCGACGGCGAACACCTGCTACTGCACTCCGCGAGACGCGCGGACGGAATCATTCTCGAAGCACTCATCGGCGACCAGCCGCAGAGCGATTTGATTCCGAAGATCGTGCGCGGCCTGCTGGCTCATCGCACGCAGGGGCGTTGGGAGAACACGCAGGAGAACGTCTTTATCCTGCTCGCGCTCGACCGCTACTTTGCGACTTACGAGAAGACGACGCCGGACTTTATCGCGCGTGCGTGGCTCGGCGAGAGCTACGCGGGCGAGCACGCGTTCAAGGGACGCACGACCGAGAGGTTTAATGTCAATGTGCCGATGCGTTACCTGTCTGACAAGCAAGGGACGCAGAATCTTGTCTTGAGCAAAGAGGGCGCGGGGCGGCTCTATTATCGCCTCGGCATGCAGTACGCGCCGACCTCTCTCAAGCTCGCGCCCGCCGATTACGGCTTTACCGTCGAGCGCGTGTATGAAGCGGTTGACAACCCTGCGGACGTGCGGCGAGACGCGGACGGGACGTGGCATATCAAAGCGGGCGTAAAGGTGCGCGTGCGTTTGACGATGGTCACGCCGACGCGTCGCTATCACGTCGCGCTGGTTGACCCGCTTCCGGCTGGATTAGAGCCTTTGAATCCCGCGCTCGCGGTCACGGGCAGCGTCCCGCGCGATGAAAAGGACGAGAACGCAAAGCGTGGCTGGTGGTGGTGGCAGCAGTGGTTCGAGCATCAGAACATGCGCGACGAGCGGGTGGAGGCTTTCACTTCTCTGCTCTGGGAAGGAGTCTATAATTATTCCTACGTCGCACGCGCGACCACGCCGGGCACGTTCGTCGTCCCGCCAACCAAAGCCGAAGAGATGTATCATCCCGAAACCTTCGGGCGCGGCGCGAGTGATAAGGTAGTGGTCGAATAAGAAAGGTTCAAGGTTCAAAGTTCAAGGTTCAAGGTGAAGACATTGAGTCTGTCTTTCAACCTTGAACCTTGAACTTTGAACCTTGAACTTTTTTAGCGCGGTAAAGGCTGTTCCAAGTTCGCCAGAGCGTAGGCGAGGACTGTCATCACGGCGGCGTTTTCGGCCAGCTCGCGCGGGTCAATCTTGTCGAGCGTGTCGGCTGCCGTGTGGTGATAATTGAAATAGGTTCGCGTGTCCTGCCAGAGGGCGAAGGCCGGGACTCCATCTTTAGCGAGCGGCGAGATGTCCGTCTCCGTGTCGCTGTCGTATTTTGAAAGCCCCGCGCCCGACGCTTGCAAGATAGCAGAGACGGGAGCGAGCATCTCCCCTATCTCCTCCTTGCCCGTGAAGTAGAAGCCGAGCGGATGCCCCGCGCCCCTGTCGCTCTCGATGGCCGCGAAATGATCCAAGATATTCGGCTTCTGCTCCTTCGCGTAAGTGTTGCCGCCGACCGTTCCGTTCTCCTCATTCATCCAGGCGATAAAGCGTATCGTGCGGCGCGGATGTAGGCCGAGCTGTTTGATAAGCTGCGCGGTCTGCATGGCGACGGCCACGCCCGCGCCGTCGTCAATCGCTCCCGTCCCCAAATCCCAGGAGTCCAGATGGCCTGAGACGATGATGACCTGTTCGGGATGCTCCGTGCCTTTGATGTCCGCGATGACGTTGTAACTGGTCGCGTCGGGCAAGGTCTGCGGAGTCAGGACGAGACGCATGCGCACCTGTCCCTGCTCGGTCAGATGAGCTATCAAGTCTGCGTCTTCATAACTGACGGCGGCGGCTGGAATCTTCGGCGCGTCGTCTGCGTAACGCGTCGCGCCCGTGTGGACGAGACGATTCTGCGAGCCTCCGGCTGAACGCACGAGGGCGGCCACAGCTCCGAGTCTCGCCGCCGCGCTCGGCCCGCCGCCGCGATAAGCCACGGCCTCGCCGTATGCTTGGCCGCCGAAGCCCTGCGCCGCCATCTGTCTATCGAATTTGTAATTGAACAGGACGATCTTGCCCTGCACCTTCGCGCGACCGAGAGCTTTCAATTCGTCAAAGTTATTGACGACGACAATCTCCGCGTTCAAGCCTTCGACGGGTGTGGCGACGCTTCTGCCGAGAGCAGTCAAGACTATCTTCTGCGTCGTCCCGGCGGCCATCCCCGGAAACTCTGTGAGCGCGCCCGTCTCAAGCCCGCGCACCCAGTGCGGAACTTTCAATTCCTGTAGCTGCACGGTCAAACCCAAGCGACGCATCTCGCCCGCCACATACTCGACCGCGCGCTGTGCCTGCGCAGACCCGCTCAGGCGCGGCCCGATGTTGTCGCATAAATAGGAAACCTGCTTGTAAGCGTAATCGCTCTCAAGCGCGGCGCGATGCAGACGCTTCAATTCCGCCAGCGTCTTGTCCGTGTAAAGCTCCGGCGTCGGAGAAGGCGACGGCGATGGCGAAGCTTGAGGCTGCGGCGACGGCGCAGTCTGCGCGGGCTGCGGCAGAGGCATCTGCTTGACGCGGGGCGCGGGACGACGCGTGCGCCTCTGCTGCGCGAAGGCTGGTAAAGAGTTGGCGAAACAGAACAGCGTCATCAGGGCGGCGACACACATGCGCGCCGGAGTCGATCTATTTTTGCGCATAGATTTGCTCTTCATTCATGAAACGAATTCGGGGGTTTGCGTTTGGTAAAAACATCATCTCACGCAAAGGCGCAAAGGCGCAAAGGAAGAACGCTAGGCTGTTGAATGCTGCTTAATTCTTGAATGCTTTTCTTTGCGCCTTTGCGTGAAAGTCTTTTCGTTTGAGATAATGCGTCCGCTTTCCAAAATGACAATCTCAGCATCGAAAGAGGTAATCCGAGATGAGACGCTTCTCCTTTCTCTTAGCCTTCGTGCTGCTCGCTTTGACCGGCGTCGTCGCGCAGCAGTCGCCTCAGTTTACGATTAACGACCTGCTCAAGGTGCGCCGCGTCGAAGACCCGCAGGTCTCGCCCGATGGCAAATGGATCGCCTACGCCATCGGCGATGTCAACATGGACGCGAACAAAGCTATCAAGCAGATTTATCTGCTTCCCACAAGCGGCGGCGAGCCGAAACAGTTGACGAACGGCAGCATGTCTTCCAGCACGCCGCGCTGGTCGCCCGACGGCACGAAGCTCGCCTACATCAACGGCGGGCAAATCATGACGATTGACGTGGCGGGCGGCGCGACGAAAAAAATCACAGACATCTCGACGGGCGCGGGCGATGAAATCTGGTCGCCAGACGGACGGATGCTCGCCTTCGTCTCTGACGTTTATCCCGAATGCGCCGATGACGCTTGCAATCGTGAGCGCGATGAGAAGATGGAGGCGAGCAAGGTCAAAGCGAAGATCGTTGACCGCCTGCTCTATCGCCACTGGACTGCGTGGAAAGAGGGCAAGCGCACACACGTCTTCATCATTTCAGCGGACGGCGGCGCGGCGCGCGACATGACGCAAGGGGATTACGACGCGCCGCCTTTCAGCCTCGGCGGCCCGTCCGATTACGCCTTCTCGCCCGACTCGAAAGAGCTGGCCTTCGCGCGCAACACGGACAAGGTCGAAGCCACTTCGACCAACAGCGATATTTTCGTCGTCAGCACGACGGGCGGCGAAGCGAGGCGCGTGACGGGCGACAACAAGGGCTATGATTTGTCGCCGCAGTATTCGCCGGACGGACGTTTTCTCGTCTATCGCTCGCAGGCGACCGCAGGCTTTGAGGCGGATCGCTGGCGGCTGATGGCTTATGACAGGCAAGCGAATCAGATACGCGAGTTGACCACGGGGTTTGACAATCAGGTTGACGAGTTCGCGTTTTCGCCCGACGGCAAGACGGTCTATTTCATCGCGGGCGAGCGCGGCAGGTCGCCGATTTTCGCTGTCTCAACCACAGGCGGGACGATTAAGAAAGTCATCGCCGAAGGCTCTAACTCGGACCTCAAAGTCACGCCCGACGGCAAGACTCTGGTCTTCACGCGCGCGAGCATGGCGACGCCGCCTGAGATTTATAAAGCCAACGCGGACGGCGGCGGCGCGATGCAACTGACGAAGTCCAACGAAGCTTTTCTCGCTCCCTTCCACTTGCGCCCCGCCGAAGACATCGAGTGGGAAGGCGCGGGCGGCACAAAGATTCAGGGCTGGCTCGTCAAGCCCGCGAACTTTACGCCCGACAAGAAGTGGCCTTTGCTCGTCATCATACACGGCGGGCCGCAGAGCGCGTTCAATGACGCGTGGAGCAATCGCTGGAACGGCGAGGTCTTCGCCAACGCCGGTTACGTCGTCTTGATGCCGAACCCGCGCGGCTCTTTGGGCTTCGGGCAACAGTTCGTCAACGAGATTTCGGGCGACTGGGGCGGCAAAGCTTACACCGACATTATGAACGGCGCGGCGCATGTCGCCGAGCTGCCCTTCATTGACCGCGAGCGCATCGGCGCGGCGGGCGCAAGCTATGGCGGCTATATGATTAATTGGATTGAAGGCCACAACGACGACCCGCGCGTGAAGTTCAAAGTGCTGGTCTCGCACGACGGCGTCTACAATCTGACGAGCATGTATGGCGCGACCGAGGAGCTGTGGTTCGCGGATTGGGAATTTAAGGGAAACCCGTGGACGAATCCTGAGATGTACGAGCGTTGGTCGCCGAACCGCTTCGTCAAGAATTTCAAGACGCCCCTGCTCGTCATACACAGCGAGCTTGATTATCGCGTGCCCGTCGGCGAAGGCTTGCAGCTCTTCACCGCCCTTCAGCTACAGGGCGTGCCATCGAAGCTGCTCTATTTCCCGGACGAAGGCCACTGGGTCTTGAAGCCGCAGAACTCGCAGTTGTGGTACAACACCGTCATCGGTTGGATTAATCAATACTTGAAGCCGTAGAAAAACATTCTCACGCAAAGGCGCAAAGGCGCGAAGAAGGACTTGTTTGTCTTCTTCGCGCCTTTGCGCCTTTGCGTGAGATATTCTTTAATCTCTTTGGTTGAAACTGCTATCTCAAACTAATTCCCGCAATCTGGCGTCAGATCGTTCGTGATGCTCCACGACGCGTTCTCCGTGCAGCTCACCACCGCCGAGACAAAGCAGCCGTCCACATCTTCCGCGATAACCTTGATGCCTGCCTCATAGCAGGAGACATTGCTCAGCGTGAACGATTGCCCCGAACTCAAGGTC
>DASWRG010000055.1:0-9519 GCA_036403295.1 Pyrinomonadaceae bacterium | reverse complement strand
GCAAACGGGGCAAACGGGGCAGACGGGGCAGAGCGGAGAGGCGAGAGCCGCGCAAGCTTCAACCGCTCAAACGGCAACGACGCCAGCCGCTTCAGCTCCAACCGTGCAGCCCGCCGCCGAAGACCGCGTCGAGCAGATGTCAGTCATGCGCAAGAAGATTGCCGAGCACATGACCATGTCTCGCCGCACGAGCGCGCACGTCACGACCGTTTACGAGATAGACATGACGCGGATCGCGCGTCTCAGAGACAAGCACAAGCGCGATTTTCAGGAGCGCACGGGAACGAAGCTCACGTACATGCCTTTTATCTTTCAGGCCATCACGAGCGCGATTCGCAAGTTCCCAGTCTTTAACGCGCAGGTGAGCGGCGAGCAGATTATCTACAAACGCGACATCAATCTGGGCATGGCCGTCGCGCTCGACTGGGGCTTAATCGTCCCCGTCATCAAACGCGCCGACGATCTCTCGATTTCGGGACTCGCGCGAGCCGCCAACGATCTCGCAGAGCGCGCACGCGCCAAGCAATTGAAGCCGGACGAGGTCGCGGGCGGCACCTTCACAATCACCAATCCGGGCGTCTTCGGCGGCCTCTTCGGCACACCGATCATCAACCAGCCGCAGGTCGCAATCTTAGGAGTCGGCGCGATTGAGAAACGCCCGAAGGTCGTCACCTCGCCCGAAGGCGACGACTACATCGCGATTCGCTCGATGGCCTACTTCGCCTTAACCTTCGACCATCGCATCATAGACGGCTCGGACGCGGAGAAGTTCTTGGGCTACGTCAAAGAGCTTTTGGAAGCGGGGCAGTTCACTGTGTAAGAGCCAAGCCCTGTAACAAAAGATGCGCCGCGTTCAGGCCACTGAGCGCGGCATTTTTTTTGAGGGAAAGAAGGCGATTTAGAAAACGACAGTTCGACATCAGCAAGGAAACTCAAAGAGCCTGCGTCAGCAGGCGGAAAGAATGTAGCCCCATGCGTGAGCATGGGGACAAAGCACATCAGATTCTATTGAGCCTGCGTCAGCAGGCGACAGATGCGACCTCTGCTTCTCATCTGTCGCCTGCTGACGCAGGCTCTATCTCTAAACTTGGCTCTGTCCCCACGCTGACGCGTGGGGCTACACTCTCTCGCCTGCTGGCGCAGGCTGGTTGAAAGCTTTACGTCGAACTGGCGTTATTTATTGCAATCCGGTGGCGATTCTCTGATGAATAGCTTGAGAGTGGCGACAATCGCGCTCTTTCGTGCAGATGATGCTTGACTTCATCCGGCGGTTCGTGAAGAATTTGCGTTTTAGCCCACAGCGAAAACGGCTTTGATGCTTGATGGAGTGAGGAATCGCCTCACGCAAGTTTTACGTTCGTGCTCGTCGCTTACGAAAAGAAGTGACGAGTAGCTCTCTTTAACTTTAACCGCGACGCCCGACGGCTCTTCTACGTCGCTTAGTCGCCATTACAATTTGCGTGGCCGACGCACGGATGCTTGAGCCGCGAGAGGCGCGTCTTTCCGGCAAGTCGCTGCGCAAAGAAATGGAGTTTAAATAATGATGAGTGTCAAAAATTTTAGACTGTCGCAACTCTTCACGCTCGCCTTCGCTCTAATTCTGGCGGGCGCTTCCTTTGCGCTCGCGCAGAACAACACGAGCAGCACGCAGACCCGGAGTGTGACTAACGGCCAGAAGATGAAGCTCAAAGGCGTCGTGACGCGCCGTGATGCCGACACCTTTACAGTCAGAGACAATAACGGCGTGGACACGGTCGTCCGCCTGACAGACCGCACCAGCGTCAAATCCAACGGCGGCTTTCTCCGTAGCGGCAGCAACTATGCGACGACCAATATCCTGCGCGGACTGAATCTGGAAGTCGAAGGACGCGGCGATGCCGCCGGACAGCTCGTCGCCGACAAGATTCGCTTCAACGAATCAGACCTCCGCGTGGCGCGAACCGTCGAGTCGCGCGTTGACCCTGTCGAGTCGCGCGTCGGCTCAGCCGAGAATCGTATCGATCAGGTCGAGCAGAACTCGCAGCGTCTCTCCGGACAAATTGACGAGTTGGCTGCCGTGGCGAATGCCGCAGGCGGCGGCGCGAAGGCCGCGCAGCAGACGGCGGATCAGGCCGTCGCCGGTGTCAACGCGACCAACGAGCGCATCTCCGCGCTTGACGATTACGTCGTGCAGGACGTGACGGCGATTAGCTTCCGCGTCAACAGCGCAGTACTCTCGCCGCAAGCCAAACAGCAGCTTGACGATCTCGCCAACAAGGCCGCGAACGCCAAAGGCTATGTGATTGAAATCTCAGGCTACACGGATTCGACCGGCAGCGTGAATAAGAATCGCGCTTTGAGCCAGCATCGCGCCGATGCCGTCGTGCGTTATCTGGCCGAGAATCACAGTATTCCGCTTCGCCGCATTGTGACGCCCTACGGCTATGGCGAATCGCAGGCGGTGGCCGACAACACGACGCGCGAAGGCCGCGCACAGAATCGTCGCGTCGAAGTCAAAATCCTCGTCAGTCGCGGACTGGTTCAGCCCGGCCCGGCGATGACGACGCCCAACAGCACAAGCAGCACGACCGAGAATCCTGAATAAGTGACAAGTGACGAGTGACAGGTGACAAGTTCAAAACAAAAGCGTTTTTAGCTTGTCACTTGTCACTCGTCACTCGTCACTGCTTTTTTTGCCAACCATCATGCCGTCGGGCGGCATCCATTAGTGCCGTGTGCTGCGGCCAGCAACCTTTTTTTCTTGCGGCACGCTGGCGGCATGAGGAGTTGGTCAGATGAAAAACTTTTTCGAGCGAATGCGTAATACTTTCCTGCTGACGCTGCTGTTGGGAGCGTCGGCTCTTCTTTTGTTCACGACGATGAGAGCGGGCGGGCAAACTCCGCAACAGCCGCGCCCGCCGCAACCGCAGGCCAGCCCCAAACCGCAGCCCTCTCAAACACCTTCGGACACAGGCGACGAAGGGGAGATCGAGACTGTCCGCGTCGAGTCGAATCTGGTGGTCGTGCCCGTCTCCGTGACGGATGCTGCGGCTCAGCCGGTGCAAGGCTTGACGGTCAAAGATTTTCATCTGCTCGAAGAAGGGCGCGAGCAGGAGATCACGCAGATCGGCGACCCTGAGCAAGTGCCTTTGGAGATCGCCGTCCTGCTCGACGTGTCGGGAAGCATTGACGCGCGTTTCGCTTTCGAGCAGCAGGCCGCCTCGCGCTTTCTCAAACAGGTTTTGAAAAGCGGCGACCGCGCGACCGTGTACGCGATTGATAGAACTCCGCGTCACGAATTGAAGCTGGACACGGCGGAGAACGCCGCCGCCAAGATCATGTCGCTCGGCCCGGCCAAAGGGCCAACCGCTTTTTATGATTCGGTGATTGAGGCCGTGAAGTATCTGGCCGCCAACACTCCTGAAAATCACCGCCGCGTCATCGTGTGCATCTCGGACGGCGAAGACAATTTCAGCGACAAGGTTAAAAGGGCGATTGGCACGACCAACGAATCGCAGCAAGCGGTCACGTTGCAGGCGAGGCAGAGTCTTTATAACAAGGTGCTCGCGGAAGTTCAGCGCGAAGTGCAGAAGGCCGAGGTCGCTTTCTACTCGATCAATCCGAGCGGCGAAGCCTTGCGCTTGAACGTCATCAGCAAACGCGCCGAAGAAGGCATGGAGCGACTGGCGGAAGCGACCGGCGGCACTTCCTTCGTGCCTGAAAAAGAGGAGAACTTCGAGGTCGTCTTTCGTCAGATCGCCGCCGAGCTGCGCTCGCAATACTTGCTTCAATACTACTCATCCGACGATTCACCGAACGGCAAATACCTGCGCCTCAAGGTCACAGTCCCCGCGCGCCCGCAGCTTCGCGTCCGCTCTCGACAGGGATATTACGCGAAAAGAAAGTGAAACTACTGCACGTCGCCGCGCGCCCGCAGCTCTGATGGCAGCAGACTATGATAGATGAACTCGTGGAGCGGCGTCGGCACGTCTGCCTCTCGCCCCAGACGCACGACCGCGCCATTCCATGCCTCAAGCTCGGAAGGCTTGCCCGCAGTAATATCTCTTTGCAACGAGGTGGTTGCGCTCGCGGCCAGGGAATCTACCAGCCCCATTGATTTCTCAACTATTCCTTCCGCCAGAGAAACGCGACGCGCGCGGGCGACTTCCAATATTTCCCGCATCCCTCTCTCCAACATCCGACGAGTTTCAGGTAAGGAGCGGATGACACCCGCAGGGGCGCGCGTCACCGCGCCGATTCCTCCGTAGGGCGCGACAAAGATGAACTTCTCCCAGACGGCAGCTTGAATGTCCGGCGGGACTTCCGCTCTGACGCCCGCGCGCTCAAAAGTCTGTTGCAGATGCAGGGCGCGCTCGCTCGGCTGATTGTCCGGCTCACCGAACTTGATGAAGTTGGTGTCGCCAATACTGAGTATGTGGCCGGGACTAATGACACGACTGATCGTCCCGCACAGACCGTTCAGCACATGCTGCGCGCCCAGCGTTGCGGCTAATTCAGCCGCCGCTTCGACGCCGTTTTGCAAAGGCACGACGAAGGTTTGCGGCTTCATCATCGAGCGCATCGCACGCGCCGCATCCGTCACCTGCCATGTCTTGACGCCGACCAACACTACGTCAACCGCGCCCACTTGCGCGGGGTCATCAGTCGCCTCTGCATGAGCGATGATTTCGCCTGTGGCTGTTTCAACCCGCAAACCTCGCTCACGAATTGCTTTTAAATGTTCTCCACGCGCGATGAAGACCACGTCCTCTCCGGCGCGCGCTAAGTGCGCACCGAAGTAACCGCCCGCGCCGCCTGTGCCGAAGATTGCGATACGCATGAATATCTCCTTTGTGCCGGAGAAGATACCAAAGTATGTAGCCCCTTCAAAGCCTCTCGCTGATTTGGCGACGCTCACACGGAAAGGCAAAGAGACAAATCAACATATATAAATGTATTGCAGGAAATCCGTGTTTGGGATATAAGCCCGACGACAAAGGGCAGAGGCTGCATGTCTCCGTCCGGCGCGGTGTGTAAGGCGGAAACGTCAGGAGTCGTCAAAAGGAGAAAACATGTCAACACTTATACGAAGCCCGAAAGCTCTCGCAGTGGCTGTGATCTTGTTGCTTTCGTTCCCTCTCATCATCCCGGCCTCAAATCAACTGGCCGCGCCGGTCGGCATCACAATCTATTTCGGCAGAGCAGGATGTAGCGAAGGATTCGGCATCTGTCGAATCGAGATGGCATCCAGAGGAGCGGCGAGCAGCGGCGTGCTCAGAATGCAAGGTCAGACGGCGATGATCGATTTTTCGCAGATGCCGAAAGAGAAGAGCGATACTATCTTCATTGATGAGGATTTGACTGTGCCTGTGGAGGTGGCCAGAAAATTGGGATGCGGAAACGGATGCACGCTGGTCAAAGGAGAGTATCGCGTGAATTATTCGAGAAACCAGAACGGGACGGTGGAAGGCGTCCAACTCAGAGCCGCGAATCCCTGAGCGTGCTCAGTTTTGCGCACCAAGCAAAGAAGGTTCAAGGTTCAAAGTTCAAGGTTCAAAGTTGAGACATCGTCTCTGACCTTGAACCTTGAACCTTGAACTTTGAACCTTGAACCTTTCCTCAACGCATGTCGAGCAGCACGTCCGCGAGGCGATTGACGACGGTGAGCAGGGTTCTGCCCGCCTTGTCGAATTGACTATTGGCGGCCTCGTCTTCGGCCTGCGCCGCGCCCGCCGCCGAACCCGCGAGGCTCGTGTAGTAACGTTGCAGCTCAGGCTTCAAGCGAAAATCGAGCTCCAGTTGATCCAGTTGCTCGCGCAGGCTTTGAATGCTGTTGCGGACTGTGGTCTTGCTCTGCTGCGTCTGATTGATGACGGATTGCGAGGCTTCGCCTCTCTGCGCCGCCGCGTCTGCGTTCTCGATGCTGCGCGCGACTCCGCCGAGCAGGTACAGGAATTTCGAGAGCACCTTGATCTGGTCGGCGACGCGCTGTGCGCCCGTTTGCACTTCGAGCGACGCGTCCGTCTTGGTCGCGGCAGTTTTGCTTTTCCGGCTCGACGTGCGCTTCTTCTGCGCCTCAGCCGCGACGGGCAATAAAATCAGGCAAGTCAGGATTAAGAGAAAAGCGCGTTTCAAGTTTTGATTCTCCTTTTTGGCGATCATCGAAATTGGCACAAAGCTATGCTTGAGAGCGGCGCGGCGTCAAGTCCGCAAGAGCTTGTGCTTCAAACTCCATTCGTCGGCGCGCGCGTGTTGCTGCTACAATCTTAATTTCATCAGCCGATGCAAACCGAACTCAAACAAAGAGTCTTGCGAGTCGAGCGCATGGGGCGCATGGAATACGGCCTTGCGCTGGCGCGGCAGAAAGAGACCGAGCGCGCCGTTTTGACGGGCGAGCAGCCGGACACGTTGCTTCTCGTCGAACACCCGCACGTCTTGACCATCGGCAGGCGCGCGACCGCAACTGGCATCCTCGCCTCTCAGGATTTATTAAAAGCGCGCGGCGTCGCCGTCTTTGAATCCAATCGCGGCGGCAAAGTCACATATCACGGCCTCGGGCAGCTCGTCGGTTATCCGATTATCAATCTCAGCCCTGAGCGCGAAGATGTACATGCCTACGTGCGCGATCTCGAAGAGGTCTTGATGCGCGCCCTCTCGGATTTCGGCATCGAGAGCTTTCGCATCAAAGGGCTGACCGGAGTTCATACGCCGCAGGGCAAAGTCGCGGCCATCGGCGTCCACATCGCGCGCTGGGTGACGACGCACGGCTTCGCCCTCAACGTCAACACAGACCTCAGCTTCTTCAATCTCATCATCGCCTGCGAGGGCGAGCCGGTCACTTCGATGCAGAAACTTTTGGGACGCGAGCTTGAGTTGACGGAAGTCGAAGACCGCATCATCGCGCGCTTCGCGGAAGTCTTCGGGATGAAGGATAGCGAATGATAGCCCAAAAGTTATCGGAGCGGACATTCAATATTTGAGTATCATCATAGCGGCGGAATTGGCGAGCCTTCCGATATTCCTATTCGTTAAAGCGTTGACCCATGCTTTTCTTGAGCTCCTTCCTGTATTCTTTAACCAGAGTTTCCGTCGCCCTTAAATATCTTCTCACCCCTCGACAGAGAAAGATGGCAGAAAACAAAAGTGCAAGGGCAACAAATTCCATGAAAGACACCTTTACCCAGTCCTTTGGATAAAGAAGTCGCCAGAGCGGTTGATGTGACGGGCGGAAAGGAGATTCCCAATAAAACAGCGTCATGACATCCATTACAATCACGAACAAGATTGAAAATGGAGGCAGATAAAAGAGCGCGATTAATGCGCCACGCAGTAAGGGATGCTCTTTTCCTCCGTCGCCAGCTTCCTTCTTGAAATCAACTAGCGGCTGATTGCCGCGTCCATAATCAAGGAGCACCAAGTTATGGACTACGCCTTGATAGACCATGTAGCGTACATGCCAATCTTTAATCCGATATACATCTCTGAATAATGTGCCTATCGCTCGATTTTCTCTTCTGACACTATAGAAGAGCCAAATTGAGATAATGCCCAAGCTCAGACTTCCCAGCACAGGTAAATCATCAACGCTCACTCGAATACCTAATAAACCGATGGTGATAGTGCGATTTCTGACCCATTCTGAAATAAGCTCTTTTTGCGCGTGATCTGTTACTTCAGTCAGTTGTGCGGGGTTTATCTTTAATTCAGATACATCCTGCGGGTCTACCTTCGCTTGAGCCAGATCGCTTTGAGCTATTTTAAATTCATTCTCAAGATCTTTAAGTCTTTTGGCGCGCTCAAGGCTTTCAAAATGGTCGTCATGCGACCAATGAGGCTGCTTTACAAATCCGCCATCCCAGGAAAGATAGGCGTTCCAAGCTGTCACAAAGATGGCTACCGAGGTGATGATTGAAACGAGGAATGTGAATCTAGACCTTGTGATTGCTTGACGAATACCTTCCAATCGAATCTTAATAGTTTCCAATTGAATTTCGTTCATGGCTACGGCTCCTGAAACACGGCGGGTTGTGTGAGGCTGGCAGAAGCGAAATCTTTGCCAGCGTAAAAGCGAGTTGAAGCGTGCGTACGATATTCTTGTTAAGGATGGATGTCAATATGGCTCAGCTCTCTTTATGAGAGACGGGATTTGAGCTTCCCGGTCAAGCCTGAAAGCGACAATGGCAATCAAGGATGTTAGAATAGCTGCACATCAAAAGTTTCGGAGTTAAAGACAAAAGTGGGACGCGAGTTAAAAGTTCTGAGCAATAACAAGCCTGCGGCGCGTGTGCGCCAGCCGAAGCCGGAGTGGCTCAAGATTCGTCTGGGCGACCCGACGAATCAGAATCACGTGCTCAAGCTGATTGAAGGCTTAAACCTGCACACGGTCTGTCAGGAGGCGCGCTGCCCGAATATCTTCGAGTGCTGGTCAGACCGGACGGCGACCTTCATGCTGGCGGGCGACATCTGCACGCGGCATTGCGGCTTCTGCGCGGTCGGCAAGGGACAGCCCGGCGCGCTCGATTCGGAAGAGCCGCGCCACGTCGCGGAGGCCGTGCGGCATCTGAATTTGGCGCACGCCGTCATCACTTCGGTCAACCGCGACGATCTGTCGGACGGCGGCGCGGCGCATTGGGCTGCGACGATTCGCGAAGTCCGCGCGCTCAATCCCAATTGCAAGATTGAAGTCTTGATACCGGACTTTAACGGCGACGAAGACGCTCTCAACACAGTCCTCGACGCAGAACCGGACGTGCTCAATCACAACACGGAGACCATCGCGCGGCTCTATCGTCGCGTGAGGCCGGACGCCGATTACAGGCAGACGCTAACCTTGCTTGAGCGCGCGGCTCGCCGTCGTGATCTTGAAAAACGCGGGATGTTCACCAAGAGCGGCATCATGGTCGGACTCGGCGAGACTTTCGATGAAGTGGTCGAGCTGATGAAGGACTTGCGCGCGGTCTCGTGCGACATCATGACCATCGGGCAATACCTGCAACCTTACGAGAGACGCTTGCCGGTCGAACGCTACGTCACGCCCGCCGAGTTCGCGCGTTGGCGCGAAGTGGGGATGACGCTCGGCTTTCATCACGTCGAATCAAGCCCGCTCACGCGCTCCTCTTATCACGCGCGGCAACAGACCGAAGGCACTGCGAAGCAAGCGGATGAAGTGAGCTTTGCTTCAACGCGTTGAGCGATTCACGCCGGGCGCGCTCTAATCTACAGCGTCAACTAATGAATCCTTCTCTGTCATCTTCAAGATTCAATCGTTAATTAGTTTCTGCGCCAACGCAACAGCTTCACTAGCATGTTCCGCGACAAGGATGCTCTCTTTTCCGAGTTGCTGAAAGAAACTGACCGCCTCCTGCGTGCAACCGAGCAGGATAACTTTCTTTCTCGCTTTGAGCGCGAGAGCGACTTCCGCAGCAGTGCCCGCGCCCATTCCGCAGGCGATGACGACGCGGCTCGACAGCGCATTGATATTGTTTCGCGCCTGACCCATGCCCGTGATGATGGCGATGTCAACCTCCGCCGACGCGCCCG
>DASWRG010000054.1:0-16017 GCA_036403295.1 Pyrinomonadaceae bacterium | reverse complement strand
ATCATACGCCCAACGGTTGCGAAGAGTTCGATTCCTCGCGGCAGTTTGCGCGCTCGACGCGGTTGCGTCCCTGTCGCTTGGCTTCGTACATGGCCGTGTCCGCGACCGAGATTAGCTCGCGCCCGGTCGTCGCGCACAGTGGAAATTCCGCGATGCCGAAGCTCGCGGTGATATTGCCGGCGGTCGGAATTTTCGTCTCACGGAGAGCGCGGCAGAGACGTTCCGCGACCTCCGCGCCCGCCTCGAAATCGGTTTCAGGCAGGATGACGGCGAACTCTTCGCCGCCGATGCGCGCGGCCATGTCTATGCCGCGCGTCTCGGCCTGCAAGGTTTTTGAGAGATACTGGATCGCTTCGTCTCCAGCCTCATGGCCGTGCGTGTCGTTGACGTTTTTGAAATGGTCTATGTCGAGAAAGAGCAGACAGAACGGCCTGCCGTAACGCAAGGTGCGCGTCACTTCGCGCTCAAGCTGACGCTCGAAGCGGCGACGATTGGCGAGTCCGGACAGATGATCCGTGAAGGCCGCCTCTTCGCAAGTGTCCAGGTAGCCTTTGAAATCGAGGAGCGTGCGCGTGCGCGCGAGCAAGAGGTCGAGGTCTGTCGGGTCTGTGATAAAGCCGAGCGCGCCCACCTCCGCGCCGCGTCTGAGGTCTTGCGCGTCACTGCGCGCGGCTGATTGAATGATAATCGGGATAAACTTGGTCTGCGGGTTGGCTCTCACGCGACGCGCCAGCTCGTAGCCGTCCATTCTCGGCATCATCACATCAGTGATAATGAGGTCCGGCTGAAAGGATTCGACCGCCGCCAAGCCCTCTTCGCCGTCATTGGCCGTGCGGATTTCATAGCCAGCCGTTTGCAGGGCAATCTTGAGGAGCATCTGTTTGTCCGGATCGTCGTCAACGACCAGAATGTTAAAATTTCCGACCATATTATCAGCAGCTCAAGCGCAAGTTTATTGTTGCGCGCTCTCCGGCTTCATGCTAGAGTGACGTTCTTCAGTTGTTGTTCGCGCTTTGTTTCAAAGCACATCTGGTTACAACAAATCCGCTAACAGTAATTGAAGAAAACACCTCGCGCTCCGGGCGGTTCCTTACCATTTTCCGTTTCTTTTTCTAGGGTTTCCGCTTTTCGCCTTATGTTCGTGCCTGCTTAATGTTACGGCAAGCCGATACAAACTTAAAGTTTTATTCAAGACTCTCCTCCAAAAGGACTACGACTAGCGATGCTACACAAACGCGCCTGCGACCTCTCGGCTGAAGACCGCGCCGCTTTGATCCGTCAACTCGACTTCGGCGCGGGAATCGGCGAAGACTTGATTGCCAAATTCTCTGCAAGCTCGACCGCCGTTGACTTTCGCCGCCGCCGTTTTATCTACAGGCAAGGCGATAAAGCTGATTCGCTCTATCTCATCGCGCGCGGACGCGTCAAGCTCTGTCGCATTGAAGAGGGGACGGCGCGCGAGGCCGTGATCGATATTCTTCCCGCCGGCTCGATCTTCGGGGAATCGGCGCTCTACGGGGGAAGCTCGCGCGAGTACTGCGCGATTGCTTATGAGAACTCGCGGCTGCTGCGAATTCCGGCGCAGGAATTTCAAGGGGGGATGGCCGAACACCGTGAGCTTTATGATTACACCTTCCGCCTCATCGGTCAACGCCTCTCAAGCGCGGAGCGACGGGTCGCGGACTTTGCGCTCGACGCGATTCCGGCGCGGCTCGAAAAACTGCTGCTCGAATATTCAAAGCGTTACGGCGTCTCGAAAACCGGCGGCGTCCTGATCGACCTGCCCTTGCCGCACCGCGAGATAGCTTCCATCGTCGGCTCAACCCGCGAGAGCGTGACCGTCCGCTTGAATGTCATGCGCCGCGAGGGTACGATAGATTTTGTCGACCGAAAAATTTTAATCAAGCGTCCCGAAATGCTCTCGGCAGCATGAACCCAAGGTAAAAGTAAAAAGGTAAAAGGCAAAAGTGAAGAGGCGTTGAAGGCTTCCCTCTCTTTTGCCTTTCTCTTTTTCTTAACTTTTAACTTTTACCTTTTTACTTTTACCTTTTTATGAACTGTCCTCTCTGCGGCAAGCCGACCGTGTGGCAAGACAACCCGCATCGCCCCTTCTGCTCCGAACGCTGCAAGCTGATAGACTTCGGCAAGTGGGCTGACGAAGAATATCGCGTGCCGACCGCGAGCGATCATTCGTCCGAGCACGCCGAGCATGACAAAGCCCCCTCGGCTGATGAAGACCGAGAGGGTTAAGCTTCGCTCTCAAATAATCTCAAATCTCACATCTCGAATTTTAAATTTCAAATCTCATGATCTGAAATCTTAAATTTCAAATTTGAGATTTGAGGGAGTCTTCCCTTTACCCTCGCAGCCCAGCCTCGTGTAGAATATCCGCGTGGTCATTCAAACATCCGCCGGAGCTTTCGCATGACAAACACAGCTCTTCTCAAATCCTTGATGACGCGAGGCACGCTCTCTCTTCTGTGTGCCTGTGCGCTGCTCGTCGTCGCAAGCGGCTGCGGCAACGCGCCGTCAAACGCGACGCAGCCGACGGCTTCGAGCACGACGAGCAGCGCGCAGCCGCGCACAAACCTTCCGATGCCGCCCGCCAACGCACAGGCGCGCGAGACGGGCGGCGGCAGCCAGTACGGCTGGACGCAGCTCGACAGTCGCCGGAGTCAGATTTCGGATTACACGGGGCAGGTCGTCGTGCTTGATTTCTGGGCGACCTATTGTCCGCCGTGTCTGGAAGAGACGCCGCATCTGGTCGAATTGCAGAAGCGTTACGGCGCGCAGGGCTTGAAGGTCATCGGCCTCAACGTCGGCGGCCCGGATGACCGCCCTAAAGTTCCGGCCTACGTCGAACAGTTCAAGGTTCAATACGCGCTCGGCTATCCTGATTCGGCGACGGTCGATCTTTACCTGGGCAACGTCGACACGATTCCGCAGACGCTCGTCTTCGACCGCACAGGCAAACTCGTCAAACACTTCGTCGGCTTCGACCCGCAAGTCTCAGCAGAGCTTGATCGCATTGTTCAAGACACACTAAAGCAGTGATGAGTGACGAGTGACAAGTTAAATCACTTGTCTTGCTTGTCACTCGTCACTGGTCACTCGTCACTGTTCTTATGCCTCGTGATATTCCAGTCGGTAATGGCTCGCTGCTCGTCACGTTTGACGAGTGGTACAGAATCCGCGACATCTATTTTCCGCACGTCGGCAAAGAGAATCACTCCGAAGGCCATCCGTTTCGTTTCGGCGTGTGGGCGGACGGCGAGTTCTCTTGGATGAGCGACGCGGGCTGGCGACGCGAGCTGGGCTACGTGAAAGACACGCTCGTCACGGATGTGCGTTTGACGAATGAGAAGCTGGCTCTTGAAATCGTCTCGAACGATGCGGTTGATGTGCATTCAAATCTTTTCCTGCGCAAGCTCGTCGTCAGAAACCTCTCAGCCGCCCCGCGCGAATTGCGCCTCTTCTTTCATCAGGATTTTTATATCTCCGAATCGAAAGTCGGCGACACGGCTTATTACGACCCTGAGACTTTCGCGCTGGTGCATTACAAGGGCGCGCGATATTTTCTGGTCAGCACGGACACGGGAGTCGAGCATTTTGCGACCGGGCGCAAAGATTTTCAGGGAGCGGAAGGGACCTGGCGAGACGCGGAGGACGGTGTTTTGGCCGGGCACGCGATCACGGAAGGCTCTGTGGATTCGACCATCGGGCGCGCTCTTTCGCTCGAAGCGGGCGCAGAGGCGGAGATGTTTTACTGGATCGCCGCCGGAACTTCTTATCATGAAGTGGCGGCTTTAAATCAGTTGGCGCGGCGGACGCATCCGGGCGAGCTGATTCGCCGGACGAATGATTACTGGCGCGCGTGGGTCAATAAGAACGAGATTGACTTCGGCAACTTAGGGTCGGACGTGATCGCGCTCTTCAAACGCTCGCTGCTCATCGTGCGGACGCAGATTGATGAGAGCGGAGCGATTATCGCCGCCAACGATTCGGACGTGACCCTGCGCGCGTCGGATCATTACAGCTACCTCTGGCCGCGCGACGGCGCGCTCGTCGCTTACGCGCTAGACCTCGCGGGCTATTCAAACATCACGCGCACATTCTTCGACCTCTGCGGGCGCATCATCACGGACGAAGGATATTTTTTGCAGAAGTACAACCCGGACGGGACGCTCGCCTCCGGCTGGCACGCGTGGTGGGACGCGACGACCAGGCAGAAGCTCGTGCCGATACAGGAGGACGAGACCGCGCTCGTCGTGTGGGCGTTGTGGAATCACTACGACGAGTTCCGCGACATAGAGTTTGCGCGCGAGCATTATCACACGCTCGTCACGCGCGCGGCGGATTTCATGAAGAGCTTTCGTGATGCCGACACGCGGCTGCCGCAACCGTCCTGGAATTTGTGGGAGGACAGGCGCGGCGTACACACTTTTACCTGTGCGGCGGTCGTCGGCGGGCTTCGCGCGGCGGCCAAGTTCGCACGGCTGTTCGGCGACGCGGAGCAGGCTGAAGATTACGAGCGGGCGGCGTCGGAAGTGCGCGAAGCGATGAGAAGCTTGCTGTATCGAGAAGAGCTTGGCCGCTTCGCGCGCTCAATCCTGCCGCACGCTGACGGCAGTTTCGAGATTGACGCGACGGTTGACGCTTCCCTCTTCGGTCTCTTCTATTTCAAAGCCTTTGAGGCTGACGACCCTCTGGTCGAAGCGACGATGCGCGCGGTCGAAGAGAGACTGTGGGCGAAGACTGAAATCGGCGGCCTCGCGCGTTACGAGGGCGACGGCTACATGCGCGTGACGAATGATGAAAGCGAGGCTGTCGGCAATCCGTGGTTTATCTGCACGCTGTGGCTGGCGGAATATCGCATCGCGCAGGCGACCACGCTCGAAGAGCTTGAGCGTTCAGTGGAGCTGTTGGAGTGGACTGTCAAGCGCGCGTTGCCTTCGGGAGTTTTAGCCGAGCAGGTTGATCCATTGACGGGCGCGCCGCTCTCCGTCTCGCCGCTCACTTGGTCACACGCGACCGTGGTCACGACCGTCATGGCTTACCTGCGCAAGCTCGAAGCCCTGCTCGCCTGTCACGCCTGCCATCGCCCGCTCTTTCGTTATGACCGCCGCGCGCGTAGAGTTTACAAATGAATGATATTTACCGAATACTGTAGCCTAGAGAGTGGAGGTGTACGGAATGGTCGTCGCTAAAGAACGCTATGTCATAGATGAACACGGCAGGCGCACTGCTGTTCTACTTGATGTCAAGTATTATGAGAAGTTGCTTGAGGCGCTAGAAGAGCTTGAGTCAATCCGCGTTTATGACGAGGCTAAGGCTTCCGACGACGAGGTAATTCCATTTGAACAGGCGATAAAGGAAATCGAGAGTCAGCGTCAATGAACAACTATACATTGCTGATTCTGCGCCGCGCACAGAAAGAGTTGGCGCGTGTGCCTGTCAATGATTACGAGCGTGTCCGAGATGCTATGGGCGCGCTGGCGACAGTTCCCAGACCGACAGGCTGTCGGAAATTGGTTGGGCGCGAGGGATGGCGGATACGCATCGGGGACTATCGAGTCATTTATGAAATAGATGACAAACAAAAAACAGTCACCGGGAATAGGCGAGACGTGTATGAATGATGCTCCAATAATTTTTGTATTCATCATTAGGGATATTTTGGAGTTGTTGTGAGGAGAGCTAAGATTCTGGCGACGCTGGGGCCTGCCTCGCGTGAGCCGGTCGTCATCGAGGCGATGTTGGCGGCGGGCGTCAACGGCGTGCGCATCAACATGTCGCACGGGACGCAGGACGAGCACGCGGAGGCGATCCGGCGCGCTCGTGCGGCGGCTGAAACGATGAAGCGTCCGCTCGCGGTGCTGGTTGATCTTTCGGGGCCGAAAATCAGAACCGGCGTCTTGAAGGGCGGGCAGCCAGTGCAGCTTGAACAGGGCGCGCTCTTTACCATCACGACGCGCTCTGTCGCCGGAGACGCGCGCGAAGTCTCGACCAACTACGCGGGGATGGCGCGCGATGTGCAGCCGGGCGCACGGCTCTTGCTCGACGACGGCGCGATTGAGCTTCATGTAGAGCGCACGACCGAAACGGATGTCATCTGCCGCATCATCAACGGCGGCCTTTTGGGCGAGCGCAAGGGCATCAACCTGCCGGGCGTGAAATTGCCGATTCCCTCTCTGACTGACAAAGACCGCCGCGATTTGCAATGGGCTGTACGACAGAAAGCAGACTATATCGCTCTCTCATTCGTGCGTCAGGCGGAAGATTGTGTCGAGGCTAAAAATCTGATCGAGAGCGCGGGCGGACGCCAGCCATTGGTCGCCAAAATCGAGAAGGCCGAGGCGATAGACAAGCTTGATGAGATTATCGCCGTCACTGACGGCGTGATGGTCGCGCGCGGCGACCTCGGCGTTGAGACGAGCGTAGAGCTTGTGCCCGTCTATCAAAAACGCATCATCGAAAAAGCGAACATGGCCGGCAAGCTCGTCATTACGGCGACGCAGATGCTCCAATCCATGATCGAGAATCCGCGCCCGACGCGCGCGGAGGCTTCGGATGTGGCGAATGCTGTTTGGGATGGAAGCGATGCAGTGATGCTGTCGGGCGAGACTGCGGCGGGAAAGTATCCTGTGCCAGCCGTCGCCACGATGGCGCGCATTATCGAGTCGGCTGAAGCCGGAAGCCCGCAGAGCATGCGCGACACTTTGAGCCGTTGGGTCGGCAAACAGTCAGGCAGAGTCTCCATCGCTCTGTGCGAAGCCGCCTCCTTCGCCGCCGAAGAGATGAGCGCCAAGACTATCGCCGTCTTCACCGAATCGGGCTTGATGGCGCGCAGGCTCTCTGCCCTGAGGCCGCCGCAACGCATTATCGCACTCACGCACGCCAGAGACGTGATGAACGAGCTATCGCTCATCTGGGGCGTGCAATCGCTCATGCATCCGAAAAGCGAGACGACCGAAGACATGCTGCTCACGGGCGAGCGCACGCTGACGGAGGCCGGGATGGTGCAGCAAGGCGAAACCTTAGTGATGATGGCGGGGCGTTTGTCGGGTTTAGGATTATCAAGCTCGGTCACGCTCTACACCATCGGCGGAGAGTTAAGCGCGCGGGCGAAATAAAAAACGGGTAACAGGCTTGACCCGTCTTTCTTCAACGGCTCTCTTTTTCGAGAGCGTAATATCCATCGCGCGTGTGCGCTTTGACGTTCTTCAGTTTCGGCGGAGCATCCGGCGGGAGAGCGACATCAATCTTGAGCCGATGCCACTTGCCGCCGCTCTCGACCTTCGCGGGCGTGAAGCTCAGCAAGTACTGATAACGCAATTCTTCCGCGATAAAGTCGAAACTCTCGTCGGTCAGTTTCCGGTCTTTGGGAAAGAAAGCCGTGCCGCCTGAAACAGATGAGAGGTTTCCCAACAAAGCCTGCGCGTGCATGCCCAACGCGCTGCCGGGGTCCTGGTCGTTGAGTATGCCTAGCGCATAAACCACCGTGTCTGACCGCTTCACCGCCTCCAACACTTGATCGTATGAATAACGCGAGATGTTGTCCTGTCCGTCCGTAATCAGGATGAGGATGTGTTTCTGATGCTTGCCGTGCGCGAGCTTATCGAGAGCCACATAACAAGCATCGAAGAGGGCTGTTTGTCCGAGCGGCTGCACGTCCTTCAGCTTAGACAGCAACGCCGCGCCGTCATTAGTCCAATCCATCAAAAGCTGCGGGCGTTGATTAAAGCCTATCAGAAAATACTCGCTCGCCTGATTACCCGATTGAAACAGATAACCGAGTCCTTTGCGCGCCGCGTCCAGCCTTTCTTTGTCCAGTGATCCCGAAGAGTCAAACAGAATCCCGATGCTGGCGGGCAGGTCTTGATGAACGAAAGAAGTAATTCGTTGCGGAGTTTTATTGTCGTAGAGGGTGAAAGCGTCCTGCTTCAAGCCGTAAATATGCGCGCCGCGTTTGTCCGTCACGCTGACTGCGAGCGTCATGGTCGCAGTGGAATTTTGCGGAGCAGATTGTTGAGCGACGGCGCGATGAGGCGTGGCCGATTCAAAGATAAACAAGGCGAGACTTGCGAGCAGCGCTATTCGAAAGGCTTTGCGGGATAAGCATTTCATGCTGTGACATCCGTTCGAGCGTGGATGATGAAGACCGACGACAGACAGCTTGCCTGTCAAGCAGCTATTCGGCGCGGAGCATCTCTGCGACGGGCTTTTTGCCGCCGGAGGCATTCGCCATGTCATTGGCGTTGGTTTGCGGGTCGCG
This sequence comes from Pyrinomonadaceae bacterium, assembly GCA_036403295.1. Classification (GTDB taxonomy): domain Bacteria; phylum Acidobacteriota; class Blastocatellia; order Pyrinomonadales; family Pyrinomonadaceae; genus JACMLC01. The sequence goes on along the minus strand of DASWRG010000054.1, from coordinate 7,742 downwards.
CCAGTTGTCGAGGATGCCGACCTGATGCACGCATTGCAGCGTACAAGTGGGCGCGCACCACTTCTCCGTGCTGTACTCGCGCGCGAAATCTTTCATCGTGTACTCTTCGAGCGGGATGCCCGGATAGCCGCGCTGCTGTGAGCACCAATGCACGAGGCCGTCTTCGCAGATGTAGAGATAGCGCGCTCCGGCGCGGCAACGCCAGTTGTAGGCTTGGCCTTCGGCAATCGCGTCCTGAAACCAGTTGAGGCGCGCGTGGTCGCGGTTGCCCAGTTTTTTGACCTGCTGAAAAATATCTTTCTCGCGGGCGTTCAAAGGCTTCAACAATCCACTGTGATCGTGAATCACACCGACGGTCGTGGAGAATCCAAGCTCGACGGCGCGGCGCGCAACCACTAGCGCGTCTTCTGGATTCTTGATGCCGCCGCCGATGACCGAATTGATGTTGATGTGAAACTCGGCGAACGCTTCGAGGTTCTGCAATTTCTTATCAAGATTCTTGAGACTCTTTTTCGAGACCTCGTCAGGCTCTACGTTGTCTATGCTGATCTGCAAGTATTCGAGACCGGCATCGTTGAGCCGACGGATGCGTTCGGGCGTGAAGTAGTAGCCGTTCGAGATCAAGCCCGCGATCATCTTGTGCGAGCGAATGTGACGAATGATGTCGTCAAGCTGCGGGTGCATCAGAGGCTCGCCGCCTGAGATAGTGATGATCGAAGTTCCGAGCGCGCCTAATTTGTCGAGCCGCCGTTTCATCACATCGAGCGGCACGGGGTCTGAAACTTTGTCGTATTCGTTGCAGTAACCGCAGGCGAGATTACACCTGCGCATGGGAATGATGTGCGCCAAGACCGGATGCTTGGTCGAGAGGAGGCCGCGCGTGATAAAGCTGGCCTCGCGTAGTTTGAGCCTGAGAAAGTTGCTTCGCTTCATATTTCGATTTCGGATTTCAGAAGTTTCGGACTGTCTGGATTCTACGCGAGGCGGCGGATTCCAAATCACCGAATCCAAAATCCAAAGTCTCAAATCTAAAATCACACAGGGCTTCGGTCTTGCGATTCCGAAGCCCTGCTTCCGTTCGCTTTATCAAAGGTATTAGCTCTTGACGATCTTCACCTTGCCGTCGAGTTTTAATTTGAACTCGTCGGTTGAGAGGCTGGCGTTCTTCTGCACGTTCATCAGCCTGACGGCAGTCCAGTCGTCATTCTTCTCGGTCACTTTGGTCTGCACGGGCATGCCGCTCCCGTCCACCCAAATCTCCGCGTACTTGTAGCTGGCCCCGCCCTTCGGCACGAGTTTGAAGTGCGTCGTCCCGACGCCGCCCCACAAGGTCTCTTCATACAAGTCCTGCAAAGGCTCAAAGCGCGCCCTGACCTGCTGTCCCGACATGGTCAGAAAATCGAGCAGGCCGCTCGCCTTGGTATTCTTTCCGAACGAGTTGGACTTGCCTTGATAGGCCATGTTGAGGCGCGGGCGAAAGAGCGTGTATTGCCCGTCGGCCACCGCCAGCGTTTCGCGCTGAGGCGATTGCCAGTCAATACGCACGTAAGCATTGCGTCCCGCCGCGGGCATGTACAGCACCTTGCCCTGATATTTGTCTTCATCACGGACGCGCGCGTCGTACTTGACCATGCTGATGTCTGCGCGCAACGATTTCAGATCACGGCGATTGCGCTCCATGCGGTTCAGAATCGAGCTGACCAGACCGGCATTTTGCGCGTCTACACGAGTGGGGGCACTAAAGGCTACGAAGGCCGCCAGGATAGCAACGGCGAGGCCAAGTGTAGCGAATCTCTTCATATAAGCTCCTTAAAAAAACTGTCAGACTCCTGCCCAGAGACCATGACAAAAAATCTGGGCAATTATATTGGATGATTAGCGTATGTCAACCTCATAAACGAGGATTTTGCCCTCCGCGTCGCGCCGCTCGCGTACATCCGTGACGGTTAAATTACTGCGTCCGGTCACTTCACGCACGCGCTGTTCGATTTCGCTGCGGCTCATCTGGGGCTTGCTAAAGTCCGGTGTGATGAGCATTTGCGACGAAGCGGAGATGTTCTGATGCTCGCCGCGCCAGCGAAGTTCGCCATTTTCAAACCAGCCTTTCGGAGTCAAAAAGATGAAGGCCAGAATTAAAGCGCATAACACGTCATATTGCCACGTGTTACGCGCATAACCCCAGAAGAAGATGGCTTTTAAGATGCGGAACATTAGTTTTCAGTTTTTAGTTTTTAGTTTTCAGTTCTTTGCGTGCCGCTCAATCTTGAATTCAAACTCAGCGCATGCGAGACAAACTGAAAACTCTCTACACTTGAACGCTTGCGGTCGGCTGAACGATCTGCCCGTCGCGCATCTGCACTATCCGGCGACACATGGCGGCGGCCTCCGGGTTGTGCGTAATCATGATGATCGTCTGATTAAAACGATAATTCAATTCCTGAAACATATTGAGCACGATGGCCGAATTCTCGGAATCGAGATTGCCGGTCGGCTCGTCAGCCAGGATGATCGCGGGACGCGTGACGACCGCTCGCGCGAGCGCGACGCGTTGCTGCTCGCCGCCGGATAATTCCAGAGGCTTGTGATGCATCTTGTCTTCGAGTCTCAAAAGACGCAAGACCTCGCGCCGTCGTTCGGGATCGTCCGCGCCGTTGGCCTGATGTATCCGCTCCGCCAGACGCAAGTTCCCTTCCGCCGTCAGGGTCGGGAAAAGATTGAAGCGTTGAAAGACGAAACCGATCTTGCGGCGGCGGATGTCCGTGCGCCTTGCGTCCGAAGCCGCAGTCAAATCTTCGCCATCAATCACGATGCGCCCGCTCGTCGGCGTCAGCAGGCCGCCCAGGAGATGCAGCATGGTTGACTTCCCGCAACCCGAAGGCCCCATGATCGCCAGAAACTCGCCCTCCTGCGCCTCCAGCGACACGCCGCGCAAGGCCGGCACGTCCACCCGCCCCACGCGATAAACCTTCTCCAGATTCTCAGCTTTTAAGATAGTTCTCATTATTTAAAATCTGGTCTTGGGTCTTTGTACTTTGATCTTTGCACGCGACTCAAGCTGAGTTAGATAGGCAAAGACCAAAACCTAAGTCCAAAAACCAAATTAATCACTCGTAAGCCAGTGCGCTGACCGCGTCGAGATTGGCCGCGCGGACAGCCGGATAGAGCGCGCCGAGCGCGCCGCCCGCGAGTCCTATGATAGCCGCAGTCGCAGCCCATCGCCACCCGTACTCGAAGACTAGGTGATAAAAGTGATGAATCAAAAATCCTCCGACGAGCGCGACGATGAAGCCGACGACCAGGCCGATGGCGCTAATCAACAGAGCCTCTTTCTCGATGACTCCGATAATGTAGCCGCGAGACGCGCCCATCGCTTTCAGGATTCCGATCTCGCGCGTGCGCTCGGTAATCGTCGTGTACATCGCCAGCATCACGACGAGTGCGCTGACGACAGCCGCGAGTCCGACCAGCACTTTCAAGAAAAGGCCGAGATACGGAATGCTCTCTTCGACGCTGGCGAAGACATCGCGCGTGAACTGAATCTTATTGCCGGGCAGAGCTTCGTCGAGCCGCCTTGCGACCTGAGCCTCCTGGCTCGCGTCCCGGCACTTGACATAAATGTAAGTGCATTTGCCGGGCGATTCCAGCGCGTCCTGCATGGCGGCCAGAGACATCTTAACGCGCGGCCCGGCCTCCGGCGAATAGATGCCGACGACGCGATAGGGCTTGTCGCCAAACAGCTTGAGCACGCTTCCCACCGCGAGATTGTTGTCACGAGCTTTAGTCTCATCCACGACCACTTCGTCCACGGCTTGCGGCGCGCGTCCCTCAACCAGACGCGTCTCGTTCATACGCGCGAACGGCTCCCAGTCAACTCCCTCTATCCGCTCCAGACCGAAGCCAGCCCCGCTCTGCGAGATGTAGAGAATGGAAGGCACAGCCGCCTCGACGCCTTCGACCTTCAGCACCTCGTCAACGTACTTGACGTTCAGATTCGAGACCGAGCTGGTCAACTGTATCGAGCCGGGCTTGGCGAAAATAATCTCCGCGCGGTAATTCGACGAGCGTCGCTTCAAATCATTCGACATCCCGCGCGCCAAACCCGTGAACAGAATCACGAGAGCCACGCCGAGCGCGACGCCCGCCACGCTCACGAGCGAGCGAAACGGACGCTGGCGAATATTCGCTGTGATGAGATTGTCCATAAAGCAGTGACAAGTGATAAGTGACGAGCAAAGCAGTGATGAATGTGAGTGATGAGAGACAAGCTGTTTGTCTTTCACTCGTCACTTGTCACTTCGCCATATTTCCGCCCTGTCTTTTGTCCAGATCAACTTCGGGAAGCTGCCATTTGTTTTCGAGCAGGAAAATGTCTGCGTCGTACTGGCGATCAAGGACGACGGCTTCGGGCGCTTGATAGCTCAGGCGCAGCTTGTAGCCGTCTTGCGGGCGCGTCAGCTCGACCTGTCCGGGCAGCTTGATGCGACCGTCTTCGCCGAAACTCTTCTGCTCGCCGTACTCGACATCAGTAATCAAAGCTCCTTTGGCGTCGAAGGTTTGCAGGCGCGCGAGGCGGATGCCGCCGACGCGGTCGAACCAGAAGCGGCGCGTCGGGCGCACGCCGCCATCGCCGCCCGGCGCAAGCTCGTCCAACAGATAATAGCCTCTCACGACGCGCCCGCCCTTTTTCGCGCGCGGACGCTTGTCCTCTTCATCCTGATAAAACTCGCTCTGCGAATAGACGAAGCCGGACTCTTCGCGCGACTGAATCGGGCGAATCAGCAGGGCGTCGGTCAAATGCTGCGGGCGCAGATTCGAGATCGCACTGACCGTGCGCTTTTCCGTCATCCCTTTACTATTTTTGACGCCGCCGACGCTCGCCTGACCATCGGCGGACAGCTTCGGATAGACGGCGTTGTTTGTCCCGCGCACAAAGCGGCGATACTTCTCATCTCCTTGCAAGACGGCGACGCGAAACTGTTGGCCGTCGGAAGTCATCTCGGCGATGCTCGTCGCAATCAAAGGAGCTTGGATACGCAGGTTAATCTGGCTGGGTCTTTGTAAGATGATCGTCCCGTCCGCCGTCCGGTATTTGTCCGTCAAGCCGCTATCGGCAAACGAAGTATCCTGAAATTCTATGTCCACCTTGCCGCGTATCGAGCGCACGGTCGCCAGCCGGTTAATCTCCGCGACGAGCTGTGGCATGGTCGCGTCCACGAGCGGCCCCAGACGCGGCGGAACCGAAACCGTCTGCTTGACGCCGAACAGACTCGCGCATCCGCTCATGACGACGAGACTGATGGCGACGAGAGCCGCCAGCGCGGCGCGCGCGAGCGAAGCTTTCAGACGCAGAGGACTTAAATCGAACATTAACAAAAAGATGCCGCGCAAAAATTTATGATAAACGCAATAACTGATTCATTATAATGGAACAAGGCAAGCTAACAAAGAGGTTCGCGCTTGTCAACGCAAGCCGCCCGAACCGTCAAAGGCTTAAGGTTCAAAGTTCAAGGTTGAAAGACAGAGGCCATGCTTTAACTTTGAACTTTGAACCTTGAACCCTCTTAATCCAAAACGAGCGGCGGCTTGTCGAATCTTGCGCGCAGGCGATTGATTGATTGCAAGACCGCAGGTCTTTTGACAAGTCTCGTCTCAAGCGGTCGTTTGCCCGGAATATCCATCATCACGAGTCCGAGCAGGATGGTCACAACTCCCGGCCCCGGCACGCCCGGCAACGCCATGATGACCCCCAGGATTATCAAAGCCAGCCCGATGACATTCTTTAAGATGACGCCGCTCCAACGCACAGCCCTGTGCTTATCCTCCCAGAACTCGCGCGCATGCGACGAGTGAAAATAGTTGGCGGGCAATTTCACCAGCGCGAACGAAACCAGCGCGGTGCTTACTACGAATGACAGGAGAAACAGCCCCGCTCCCAACAGCGCGGTCTCCCATGTCAAAGACGACCAAAACTTCGCCAACCATCCCGTCATATCAAAGCTCAATAATATAGTGATTCAACTCCTTGCGCCCTTCGGTTTTAACTTTGCGCCTTTGCGTGAAACTTGCTTTTCTCGCAAAGGCGCAAACAAAGAAAGACGTAAGGCGCAAAGGGTCGAGTTGTTTTGAAATATTTTAATCCTTACTTCATCTCGCGGCGCACTTCATAGAGCTGCCGCACGACTTCGCTCACAATCTCTCCGGCCACGCCGTCGAGTTGGAAATAACGATCCGTCACGCCCTCCCAAAACTCATCAAGCCCGCGCGCTCCCGCACGCTCGAAGGCCAGCGTTTGCAACAACAGGTCAATCACGTCGGCAGCCTTGACCAGACGAGCCTCAAAGCTCGCGCGCCGCTCGTAATCATCATGCAGCTCGCTATAAATTCGCGCGATCCGCTCGCCGCGCTCGCGCACGATGTCGTCAAAGGCCGCGCGTTCCGCCGTGCGTCTGGCCTCCGCACCGAAATACTCGGTCGCCGTGCGCGGCATATCTCCGACCCGCGCTTCAGCCCAGTCATGCATCAAAGCAATCCGCAGCAGCTTCTCGACATCAACCAACACGCCGCGCGCGCGCATCTCATCCGCCAGCAGCATAGAGACGACCGCCACGCCATACGAATGCGCCGCGACAGACTCCGCCCCCGCGCCCAGCCCGCGCAACATCCAACCCGTGCGCGCAAGGCTCTTCAATCGTTGAAGCTCGATCAGAGTTGAAAGCATCTCAACTACCAGAACTCAGGAGTCAGGATTCAGAATGAAGAAGTTGAAATCGCTTTTATTCTGACTTCTGAGTCCTGAGTTCTGACTCCTGCTTTATAAACATCTTCCCCGGATTCAAAATCCCGTTCGGGTCGAGGGCGCGTTTGATCTGTTTCATCGCGTCGACGGTCGCGCCCGTGACGGCCATGTCCAAGTAAGGAGCTTTGACATAGCCGATGCCGTGCTCGCCGCTGATTGTGCCGCCAAGCTCGACGGCGGCGGCGAAGGTCTCGCGCACGGCCTCGCGCGCACGCGCCACAGCATCTTTGTCATCGCGTTCGCACATAAAGTTGACGTGGATGTTGCCGTCGCCCGCGTGTCCGAAGTTGACGACGAAAGTATTGTGCCTGCGTCCGATCTCTTCGATGCGCTCGACCAGTTCGGGGACGCGCGAGCGCGGGACGACCACGTCTTCATTGAGCTTGAGCGTGCCGTATTTTTTCATCGCGGGCGACAGCGCGCGCCGCACATCCCACAAACGATCCTCCTCCTCGCGCGTCACCGCGCGCAGGACAGCATAGCCGCCGCCTTCTCTCAAAACCTCTTCGACCACGAGCGAAGCGCGCTCGACCTCTGCGGTCGAGCCGTCAACCGAGACGATTAAAAGCGCGCCCGCCTCTTTGTCCAAACCGAAAGCGAATTCGGATTCGACCGCGTTGATCGAAGCGCGATCAAGCACTTCAATAGCGACGGGCGTGATGCGCGCGCGCGTGAAATGCGTGACGGCCTCGCAAGCCTCCTTCATCGTCTTGAAAGTCGCGCGCACTGTGCGCGTCGCCTCAGGTAAAGGCAGCAGGCGCAAGATCGCTTCCGTGATGATGCCGAGCATGCCTTCCGAGCCGCACATCAATCCGGTCAAATCGAAACCGACGACATTCTTGCTCGTCTTGCCGCCCGTCCTGATAATCTCTCCGGTCGGCGTCACGACTTCGAGGCCGAGCACGTAATGTTTCGTCACGCCGTACTTGGCAGAGCGCATGCCGCC
>DASWRG010000053.1:0-19244 GCA_036403295.1 Pyrinomonadaceae bacterium | reverse complement strand
GCTGTTACCGCACCGCAAGCGCACACCCATCATCATGCTTTCAGCGAGTGATATTGAAAAGGAAGCATGGCAGGCAGGCGTTAATGCTTTTCTGAGAAAACCGGAAGATATAGATCAGCTAATAGCAATGGTCGCTCGGCTACTGAAAAGGAACAGGTAATGAAAGGTTGGTAAACAATAAGAACACTAATCTTGTGTGCCAATTGTGTGCCAACTCATCCAAACTAAACAATCTCACCCTTACTCACTATAACAACGAAGCGCGTAAGAGCAACAAATCAATATGCTTAAGCACTCAGCCAAACTCAGTAAAACAAGCTCCCTTAGACTACGAAACCAAAGGTCGCAAGTTCGAGCCTTGCCGGGCGCACCACGAATCTACTCAAAGAGGCTAAGACCATAGCCTCTTTTCTTTTTCTCATAACCAAAACCGACAATGTGCTAAAGTTTGCCGCATGGATATACCTGCCTCTTCTTCAAATACCTTGAGTCAAAAAGTGTGCTCGAAATGCAAGGTCGGCAAACCACTCGAAGAGTTTAATTTTCGGAATCGCTCAACTGGTGTAAGGCACCGTTACTGCCGCGAATGCGGGAAAGTTTTTACTCGAAACCATTACAGGCTAAACAAACGTCAATACATTGATCGAAGTCTACGCTCAACTGCCAAGAGGCGTGAATTTCTACGGCAGGTGAAATCACGGCCTTGTGTTGACTGTGGCATTCAATATCCATATTACGTCATGGACTTCGATCATCGTGACGGCGAGAAGAAATCTTTTGAGATGAATCGCGTTAATTATGTGACGATGCGTGCCATCAAACAAGAAATAGAAAAGTGTGATGTTGTCTGCTCCAACTGTCACCGCGAGCGCACATATCGACGTATTATAAAGCGGTAAAATCCGGTTTGAGAGAGCGTTAACCCACAGTCGTCTTAAATGAAAACACTGCATCAGGCGGCCTAATTGGCGTTAGATGGCTGTTGTGTGCCTAAAGAAAATTTGAAAAAGACATTGATATAATATGTTGCTATATTGTACTTGTGAGTCTGAGTTATGGCAGAGGAATCTCTTATCTCAAAAGCAGATTGGCCTCGATGGACATGGCGCGAATCTAGTTGGTGGCTTACAGCTATCGGCGCTGTCATTGCTCTTCTATTGATTTTATATCCGCTTCTCATCTCTTATCCGCTATGGCTGCGTATGTTAGTAGGCTTTGCATCCTTATTGTCACCTATTCTGATTCTTGCGCTTATATTTTCGCTCAAAGTCGCTACCGTTGCCCTTGATAGAATACATGGCTATAAGCAGCTTTATGAACTATCTGAACAAAGAACTAAAGAGGTGGCACAAGCACAAGAAACTATTTTATATTTTTTGCGGGAGCTTCTCGGTGGTCGAAGTTTCGAGATCGAAAAAGTTCAGTATTACAAAGACAGGCTTACCCTTATACTTAAGAAGAAAAGAGGAGTAACGCTAGAGGCTGGCAATGAAATTAGAGTTATTGATACTCTAGAGGGAGTTGTAATGGGTATATTTGAAATAAGCGAGGTGCGGTCAAAGCATTATATAGCTAGAAGCCAAGGTAGCGTGAATGCAGTATGGTTAGGATACATTCATGAATCAGGTAATGCAGAATCTTCTGCACCACCGGACACTGCCGCAATATTTTTTCCAAAGGACGTGAGCAACAATGAGCGATAAAGAAACCAAACCTAATAAAAGTGCTTTGGAGGGGCGTGTCGCACAAATTCTTAACGCGAGAGAATTGGTAATTAATATTGGAAGTGATAAAGGCATTAAGCCTAAGATGAAGTTTGCCGTATTATCTGAAAGTCCGCTTGAGGTTCGTGACCCGGAAACTGGCGACGTACTTGACGTAATTGATCGTGAAAAAGTTAGAGTTGTAGCAACAGAAGTAAGGCCGAAAATTGCGATTTGTAGAACATACAGAATAAAAACAGTAATACCAGGTGGGGCGCTTTATGCCGACCCAATCAAATCAATTGGGCAGATGGCATCAATATTCCAACCACCGCGCGAAATTCCAGAAACCTTAGAAGCTAAAGATTCATCACTTCCGCCAGCACTTTCTCCTGAAGAAAGTTATGTCAAAATAAATGATCGCGTAGTCCGTGTTGCAGACGATGAATAATTTGTCATGTACTTTATTTATAGCGCACGCCACCTGACAACTCAGTCAGCCGGACACCCTCATCTTGCCTCTCCTCATCGCTCTGTGGTTTCTTTCAGGTTGCTTTCTTCCTCCTATCCGCTTGGTATCCCGAATGCCGCGCGCAAGGGTTACAATCTTTTCATGCAGGATGTGCGGGAAGTTCTTGAGAGGCTGAAAAAATCGGAGTTCCGCAGCCGTCAAAGATTGCGTCGCAAAGAGCTTGATTATCTTGAGAGCAAAGGGCTTGAGACGGTGCTCGAACATGCGGCGGACTTTATCGAAAAGCGTTTGGCTCCGGCAGAGCCGGTCAATGACGGCAAGCAGACGCCGTGGCGCAATCATCCGGTCTTCGTCGCGCAGCACGCGACCGCGACCTGTTGCAGAGGTTGCCTGGAGAAGTGGCACCGGATAGCCAAAGGGCAGGAGTTAACCGAAGCCGAGAAGAAGTATGTTGTGGAAGTTATCAAGACATGGCTTTCGCAGTCGCAGGCCGCAGCAGCAGAGTAGAATCAAAATCTCTAACGCTTTTGGAGTTCATCATGATGCGATCAACGTTTCTGTTTCGCGCGGTGGCAGTGCGCCGTTATTTTTTGACAGCCATCGTATTTCTACTTTTTCTGTGCGGCTCGCTGTCGGCTCATGCGGCGACGCGCACTTGGGATGGAGGCGGGAGCAATACTTCATGGACGACTGCGGCCAACTGGGTTGACGACGTGGCTCCGGTGGCGGGCGACGATCTGGTGTTTCCGGCAGCCGCCGCGCAGATGACGACGAGCAACAATTTCCTGTTCTTCACAAGCTTCAACTCGATCACTTTCACCGGCGGCACGTACACGGTCGGCGGCAGTCCGATCACGCTCAATTCAGGCATCATGGCGAACGCCGGAACGCACGCAGTCAATCTCATCATCCGTCTCGGCGCAGATCAGACTTTCACTTCCGACACGGGCGCGACCCTGACCATCAACATCGCCGTCAGCAACAACGGCCATCTCTTGACGCTCGGCGGAAACGGCACGACCGCCATCATCGGCTTGATAACAGGCTCGGGCGGTTTGACTAAAGACGGCCTGGGCATCGCCGGAATTTTCAACAGCAACAATTACACCGGCGCGACGACGATTAACAACGGCCTGCTGATTATTGACGGCTCGCAACAGGGCAGCGCGGTGAGCTTGACGGGCGGCGCGCTCGGCGGGACGGGCACGACCGGGGCTGTGACGGCGACGGGCGGAGTCTTGAGTTCCGGGACTCTGACTTCGCCGACGGGCATCCTGAATGTTCATGGCAACTTGATGCTCGGCTCGACCGCAGCCTTCGCGCCGAAGCTGAACGGCAACACCGCCGGAAGCGGTTACGATCAACTGAACGTGACGGGGACGGTTGATTTGACGGGCGGCGTCTTGCTGCCCGCAATCTTTCCGGGCTTCACGCCGAGCGTCGGAGATGTCTACACCATCATCAACAATGACGGGACGGATGCCGTCATTGGAACTTTCACGGGACTGCCGGAGGGCGCGAATTTGACGACGCCTGCGGGCATCAATTTTCGTATCAGCTACATTGGCGGGACGGGGAATGATGTGGTCATCACTGTGACGATGGCGAGGCGCGCGGCGTTTGATTTTGATGGTGACGGCAAAGCCGATGTCTCTGTCTTTCGCCCGTCAAGCGGTTACTGGTATATCTCAAACAGCGCGGACAACTCTTTCCGCGCGACTCCGTTCGGCGCGAGCGGGGATCGCATCACGCCGGGAGATTACGACGGCGACGGCAAAGCCGACACGGCGGTCTTTCGTCCCTCGAATGGCGCTTGGTACATCCTCAACAGCTCCGACGGCTCTTTCCGCTCACAGCAATTCGGGCAAGCGGGAGACGTGCCCGCAACCGGAGATTATGACGGCGACGGAAAATCTGACATCTGTGTCTTTCGTCCGTCCGCCGGAACATTCTATCTGCTTTACAGCTCAGACAATTCTTTTCACTTCCAGCAGTGGGGCGCGAACGGCGACGCTCCGGTCGGCGGGGATTACGACGGCGACGGCAAAGCTGACTTCGCTATCTTCCGTCCGTCAAGCGGCACGTTTTATATTCTGCAAAGCTCAAACAGCTCGGTCAGAGGTCAACAGTTCGGCTCGAACGGAGACAAGCCTGTGGCCGGAGACTTTGATGGTGACGGGAAGACTGACCTCGCCGTTTACAGGCCGACGACTGGCGGCTGGTACGTGCTGCAAAGCTCTGACAATAGCGTGCGAGGCATCGCGTGGGGCGCGAGCGGCGATGTGCCTGTGGCGGCGGATTATGACGGCGACGGGAAATGGGATGTGGCTGTCTTTCGTCCGGCATCGGGCGCGTTCTATATCTTGCAGAGCGCGACCAATGCCGTGCGCGCCGAGCAGTTCGGGACAAGTGGAGACGTGCCCGTGCCTTCCGCTTACGTGCCCTAGCTCTCAAAAAAATTACTCGCGCAAAGGCGCAAAGACGCAAAGAAGAAGCTTGCATGCTTTCCTTTGCGTCTTTGCGCCTTTGCGGGAAACTCTCTTTTGCCTTCCGAAATATTTCGTCTCAAAACTGCATACACATTTAGATAAGGAGTCAGGCGGGATAATTGTCTTTGACGAAGCCGGACGCGCAGGAGTTGAGATTGAGTCACAGCCGAAACATTGACAGGCCGTGGCGATGGGAATATCTTGCCCGTGTTGCCAATGCCACTTTTTTGCTCATAAGAAATCTTTGTGAGCCTCACGTCCACTCTTTATTCTCCTACAAGCGGGCAGTTCAACCGGCGCTCAACGCTTCATTCGACAAGGTCACACAATGACCAGACATTCACACCCCTCAAAAGGAGATAGCAGCTATGCCAAGTAGGAAGTCATCGAAACGCAGTTCACGTGGGAAGAAAAAAGCATCTTCGTCAACCGGCGCACTCCCCGGCGTCAGTTATATAGCAGATCAGCCGCCGGTCGCGCCCGGGCCGCCGCAGAGACGACAGTGCGGCGCGATGATCGCGCACATGAGACTCCTGGAGATGGATCCCGGTTTCCGCATGAGACAGATGCAATTGGAAAACGTGGTGGCGCGCAGAATGTTTTCCGGCTCGGTCGCGCGCCCTGGGATCACGACCATTCCGGTCGTCGTTCACGTCGTCTTCCACACCGCCGCCGAGAATATTTCCACCAGTCAAATCAAGAGCCAGATCACCGCTCTGAATAAAGATTACCGCGCCACGAATCCGGACAAGTCCAAAGTGCCAACCGTGTGGAAGGGCTTGGTGACTGACTCACGCGTCCAGTTCAAACTCGCCACCAAAGACCCGCAAGGCAACGCCACCACCGGCATCACGCGCACCCAGACGGCGCGCACCTCTTTCGGCGCGAACGACTCTGTCAAGAATGCCGCGACCGGCGGCAAAAACGCCTGGCCGACCAGCAGGTATTTGAATATTTGGGTCTGCACGCTCGGCGGCGGACTGCTCGGCTACGCGCAGTTTCCGGGCGGGCCTTCGGCCACGGACGGCGTCGTCATTCTCAACACTGCGTTCGGAACGAATGGCACGGCTGCTGCTCCCTTCAATCGCGGGCGCACGGCCACGCATGAGATCGGGCACTGGCTCAACCTGCGCCACATCTGGGGCGACACGGAACACTGCGAAGGCACGGATTTCGTCTCCGACACGCCAAACGCCCAACTGCCGAACTTCGGCGTGCCGACCTTCCCGCACATCACTTGCAGTAACGGGCCGAACGGCGATATGTTCATGAACTACATGGATTACACCGACGATGCGGGGATGTTCATGTTCACCGCCGGACAGGTGACGCGCATGACGGCGACGCTGGACGGCCCGCGCAGCTCACTCGGCACGTAAAGTCAGAGATCGGAGGCGAGCACACACATGGCTAATCTTGACAAGGATGCTCTTCATCAAACGTGGATGCATTCGCGCGAAGAGGATACGGACACGGAGATGGTCTTTCGACCTGAAGGCTATAACTTTCCGCGCTCGCGCGGGCGCACAGGGTTCACGTTAAAGCCTCACGGCATGCTTTCGGAAATCGGGATCGCGCCGACCGACGCGCAGTCCACGACCGAAGGCAGATGGGAGCTTGAAGACGGCGACAAACTGGTCTTCTATCAAGGCGACAAAGATATTCCCAGCCGTGTGATGCAGGTCGCCTCCGCCGACAAAGATCGGCTGGTCGTCAAAAAGTAGGCGGCACAGCTTCGGCCACGCCCAACTCAACCGCACCGCCACGCCGGGAGCAGAGGCTTAATGAGCTTCTGTCTCCCGGCGCTTAACTTCTGAAAAAGAGAAGACATTGCTCGAACAAATTCGCAGACTGTACGCCTACGACGCGTGGGCTGTGGCGCGCATTACGGCTTCGCTCAACGCTGCTCCGCAAGAGAGCCGGAAAGCTCTCGACCTGCTCGCGCACCTGCTCGTCTCAGAACAGATTTGGCTGCTTCGCTTACAAGGTCAGAACACGTCCGAGATTAACAAATCGCCCGAATATTCGCGCGCCGAATGCGAGAGTCTGGCCGTCGAGATGCGGCGAGCCTACACGGATTTTCTCGCCGCTGTGCGTGAAGAAGAATTGGACGCGCCCGTGACCTACAGAAATTTCAAAGGCGACGAATATCACACGCCTTTGCGAGACATACTGCTCCACGTCGCCAATCACGGCACCTATCACAGAGGCCAGATCGCTCTCACCCTCCGCGCCGAAGGCTTAACGCCCGTGGACACGGACTTCATTACTTTCGTGCGCGAAAACAATCTGCTCAATTAGCCTCATTCGTTCTCGACCGTGTAAGTGATTGTCGTTTTGCCGCCCGCCGGGACGCTGACTTTGAATTGCACTGTGTTGGCCGCGAGGCGTTCGCCCTCAACGTTGCTGGCCGTGATCTTCCATTGATTGTCTTCGTAATTTTCGATGCTTTCACGCACGAAGGCTTCGGCGGCGAGCGGGCCGCGATTGCTGATGACGACTTCGATCTTGGTCACCAGTTTTTCCCGGCTCTCATTCTTCGCGTCACGATAGTTGACGACGCGACGCTCCAACACGCGGCGCGTGCCGAAGAGCGTCGCCGAGCGGCCTTGCGAGACGCTGAACTCTCCGTTCTGCGGCGTGAATTGAATGCGGTCTTGCCCGACGATCTGTGCGAGTCCGACGGTCGTGCGCTGGTAGATGGTCACCAGCCCTGCGGAGAGCGGCGCGTTCGCCGTATTTTTAGCGACGAGGCGAACTTCGAGGCCGCGCGGCAGAAGGATAAAGCCGCCGCGACCGAGCGTCTGCGTGTCGTGCGAATTCTCGAAGACATTGCGCTGGACGATGGAGAGCCGCGCGTGTTGAAAGATCGGAAAGCGATTGATAAGCGCGTTGGCGTTGAGGCTCAGATTGTCGCCGAGCGCAAAGCGATTGAACGCGCTCAGGCTGCTCACTTCCGCCGAAGCCTCCGGGTTGGAGGCGACCTCCTCATTGCTACTGCCTACGTTGTTGGCATAGCTCTGCTGCGACTGCACAGTATAGTCGCTCGAACCGCCGCCTTCGTTTGTGAGCAGCGCGATCTCGCCCGCGACCAGATCAACCTTTCCGGCGAACAGGTCAACGCCCGTGCTGTTGTAGAGCGAGACCCATGAATCGAGCAGCGCGGCGGTCGGCGGCGCGCCGCTCGCAGTCGGCTCAAGCACGAGCGCGTATTCGCTCTTCCAGGAGATATTGGGCGCGAGATAATCCACCTGCACAATCTTGCGTCCAGCCGCGCCGCGATTCTGAATCACCAGGTGCAGGACGGGCGATCTCTCGCTGTTGACCTGCGCGCCGTCATACGTCACGTCCTGACGCACGACCTCCGCGTCGTCCGCGATGACGCGCACGGTTCGGATATAAGCTTTCGGCATCAGGCTGCGCCATTCGATGGTATTGAGTCCGGCCTGCAATTCCACCGCGCGCTCTTCTAAAAACTCGCCGATGCCCGCGTTGTAAATCGTCAAGTGCGAAAGACTGTTGTTGCCGGATTGCGCGTGCGTGTCGGGGAGATAGCACAGGCCGCACAGCAGAAGCGTCAAAAGTATCGAGCCGATCTTTTTCATCTGCGACTTTTCCTTTAGAGGAGAATTGGTAGAGCGTGACCCTTCTGTGATGCATTGAGAAGCAACAGCGACTGACTAATTCAACGCTTTGCGCCTTGAGTCTTTCTTTATTTGCGCCTTGGCGTGAAAGCTTTTAAGTTTCACGCCAAGGCGCAAAGATAAAACTGAAGACGCAAAGTGTTGAATCGAATTTTGAAAGAGTCATTAATTTGAAAGTTTTGCTCAGGCGACTTCAACGCCTTTCCAGAAAGCGACGTGGCCGGCGATCTGTTGCGCGGCCTCTTTCGGCTCAGGGTAATACCACGCCGCATCCTTGTTGACTTCGCCGTCAACCGCCACGTCGTAATAACTCGCAGTGCCCTTCCAAGGGCACATCGTATGCTTGTCGCTCTCGCGGAAATATTCTTTGTTGATGGCTTCTGCCGGAAAATAATGATTCCCTTCGACGACGATTGTGTCGTCGCTCTCCGCCAGCGTCGCGCCGCGCCATGTTGCTTTCATCTCTTGCTCCTTGCGTAGTTTTGCTTTGATGATACTCTGTGAAGGCAGCAGTTTCAAAATTGAGGCACTGATTCATCTCAGACCGCCGCACATGAAAATTCCCATCGAAACCCCGCACAGCTTCAGCTTCAAACGCACAGCCCTCAGTCACGGCTGGTGTCAGCTTCTTCCCTTTGAGTTTAATCAAGAGACGTGGACGATGCGTCGCGTCTTCGACACGGGCGAGGCGCAGCCCGTCTCTGTCATCATCAAAGAAGCTGCGAGCGCGATTGAAGTCAGCATCCCGCGTGGCACAAAGCTCAGTCAGCATGCCCGTCAAAAAATCACGCGCGACGTGCGGCACATCTTTCGTTTGGATGATGACCTGAACGAATTTTATGAGGCGATGAGCGCCGATTCCGGCTTCGCGTGGATCGCGCGGGCGGGAGCGGGGCGCATGCTTCGCGCGCCGACGATTTATGAAGACCTTGTGAAAACCATCTGCACGACGAACTGCTCCTGGTCACTGACGCTCAAGATGACCGCCGGGCTGACGAACAATCTCGGCGCGCATGCTTCGGACGGACGCCGCGACTTTCCGACGCCGGAGGCGATGGCCGCAGCCCCTCTGGATTTTTACCGGGACGAAGTGCGCGCGGGCTATCGCGCTCCGTACTTGAAAGAGCTGGCCGAGCGCGTCGCCTCCGGCTCGCTCGATGTCGAAGGCTGGCTTCACAGCGAATTGCCTACCGCCGAGTTGAAACAAGAGATGAAGCGCGTCAAGGGCGTCGGAGATTACGCCGCCGAAAATCTTCTAAAACTCGTCGGACGCTATGACGTGCTCGCGCTCGACTCATGGGTCAGAGGGAAATTCGCGCGCCTGCACAACAAAGGCCGCGCCTGTCCCGACGCCAGGATCGCGCGCCACTACGCCCGCTTCAACTCCTGGCGCGGCCTCGCCCTCTGGTGCGACATGACTAAAGATTGGATAGAATCAGCCACAGAGGACACAGAGGACACAGAGTAAAATCATTTATCTTCTCTGTGTCCTCTGTGTCCTCTGTGGCTAATTTTTATCTTTGAGTAAAGATGACGGGCAAAACTTTTCGATGACGCAGTCGGCGCAGAGTGGCGTGCGGGCTTTGCAGATTTTGCGCCCGTGCGCGATGAGCAGGTGCGAGAAATGAATCCAGTCTGCGCGCGGGACGAGCTGCATCAAATCGCGCTCGATCTTTTCCGCTTGCTGCTCTTCGCTTAATTTGAGACGCGCGGAGAGACGCGCGACGTGCGTGTCAACGACGACGCCGGAGGTGATGCCGTAGGCGTTGCCGAGCACGACGTTGGCGGTCTTGCGCGCGACGCCGGGCAGCTTGAGCAGCTCTTCAATCGTGTCGGGCACGCGCCCGTTGTACTCCTCGCTGATGAGCTTGCACGCGCCCTGAATCGCTTTCGCCTTGTTGCGATAAAATCCGGTCGAGCGAATGTCAGTCTCAAGCTCTGTCTGAGGGACTTTCAGATAATCTTCCGGCGCGCGATATTTTCTGAAGAGGTCTGCGGTCACCAGATTGACGCGCTCGTCCGTGCATTGCGCCGAGAGAATAGTGGCGATGAGCAGCTCCAGCGCGCTCGTGTGATTGAGCGAACAACGCGCGTCCGGATATTCGCGCTTGAGCAGGCCGATGATTTTTTTGGTTCTTTGCTTCTCGCTCTTAATATCCAAGCTGCGCCTCCATTGATTTGAAATAGAATACAATTCTCACGCAAAGGCGCAAAGGCGCAAAGGAAGAGCTTGAATGCTTTCCTTTGCGTCTTTGCGCCTTTGCGTGAGACTTTTCTTGTCATAGAATATCGCCCCCGTCTACATCAAGGAGCTTCCAACATGACGAGCGAATCGAGACCTCTGACTATTCTCTGCATCGCCAGCTATCACAAGGGCGAGGAGTTTATGCGCGAGTGTAAGCGGCAGGGCTGTCGCGTGCTGCTGGTGACTTCGCAAAGCATCGCCGACGCCGCGTGGCCGCGCGAGAGCATTGACGGGATTTTTCTCGTCCCCGATGTGGAGAAGAAGTGGAAGCTCGATGATGTCATCAAAGGCGCGAGCTATCTCGCGCGCAAGGAGATGATTGATCGCATTGTGCCGCTCGACGATTTCGATTTGGAAAAGGCCGCCGCCCTCCGCGAGCACCTGCGCGTGCCCGGCATGGGAGACACGACGACGCGCTATTTCCGCGACAAGCTGGCGATGCGAATGCGCGCGCGCGAGGCCGGAATCTCAGTGCCGGAGTTCGTGCATGTGCTCAATCACGAACGCTTGCGTGAATACATAGCGCAGACTCCGCCGCCGTGGCTGATTAAGCCGCGCAACGAGGCTTCGGCGACCGGGATTAAGAAGATCAACGCGCCGGACGAGTTTTGGGCGGCGGCGGAAAAGCTCGGCGACCGTCAATCGTATTACGTCCTCGAACGTTATGTGCCGGGAGACATTTATCACGTTGACTCTATCGTCTCGGAGCGCGAGACGGTCTTCGCCATCGCCAGCCGTTACGGCCAGCCGCCGCTCGACGTGGCTCATCATGGCGGAGTCTTTACGACTGCGACCGTCAAACGCGGCTCAAGCGATGAAGCGGCGTTGCTTGAATTGAACGCCCGCGTGCTCAACGCGATGGGACTCGTGCGCGGCGTCTCGCACACGGAATTCATCAAGGCTCGTGCGGACGGGCGTTTCTATTTTCTCGAAACTGCGGCGCGCGTCGGCGGAGCTAATATCGCGGAACTGGTCGAGGCCGCGTGCGGCGTCAACCTGTGGATTGAATGGGCGCGGATTGAGATCGCGCGCGGCGAGCGCGCCTACGAGCTGCCGCATTGCCGCACGGATTACGCCGGACTTATCGTCTCACTGGCAAAGCAGGAATACCCGGACACTTCGGCTTACAATGACGCGGAGATCGTCTGGCGCATGAACAAGCGCGCCCACGCCGGATTGATCGTCATGTCGCCAGACCCGCTCAGAGTCGAATACCTGCTCCATGAATACACGCACCGTTTTTATCAGGACTTCTACGCGATGCAGCCCGCGCCCGAGCGCGCCGTGAGTTAGATTTGAAATTTCAAATTTGAGATTTGAGATTTCAAATCTTCAAAGAGAAAAAGGGCTGAGAGTTTTAAATAAACTCTCAGCCCTTTGTGTGTGGTTAAGGCACAGACCGCTTACTGTATGTAAGCGGATTCGACAGGGATGTCGCCGCTCGCGCCATAGGTCTGCGCGATTGACGTGCTGCCGCTGCGGATGATGTACCAAGTGTTGTTGCTCGAACGGAAGACGGCCAGATCGGTCTTGCCATCGCCGTCATAGTCTCCGGGCACGACCGTGTCGCCCGAAACTCCCCACACCACGGCTCCGTAATTGGTTCCCATGTTGAGGGTCGTGTACCAGGTGTTATTGCTCTGACGGAAGACGGCAAAGTCGGTCGTGCCGTTGCCGGCGTAGTTAGCCGGAACTAGCTTGTCGCCGCTCGCGCCGTATTGCTGCGATTGGAGCGTGCCGGTGGAGCTGCGCAGGACGTACCAGGTGGCTGTGCCCGGTCGGAACACAGCGAAGTCCGTCTTGTTGTCTCCATCGAAGTCTCCGACCACAGGCGTGTCGCCGGATGCGCCCCACGTCTGCCCCACTGACGCGTTGTCAGAACTGCGGCGGACGTAGAAAGTATTGTTGCTCGGACGATAGACGGTGAAATCGGCATTGCCGTCGCCGTCATAATCGCCCACCAGCGGAATATCGCCAGCCGCTCCCCATTGCTGGGCGACGACGACGTTATCCGTGCTGCGCGTCAAATACCAGGTGTTGTTCGACGAACGGAAGACGGCGATGTCCGCCTTGTTGTCCGCGTCATAGTAGCCAGCGACGACCTTGTCTCCGTTCGCGCCGAACGGCACGGTCAGCTGTGTGCCGTCCGAACTCTTGGTGATGTACCAAGTGCCGTTGGAGGGACGGAAGACTGCGATGTCGCTCTTACCGTCGCCGTCAAAATCCGCGACCGGCCTTCGCCCCGAGACCGGCGCGCAGGTGGAGCCGTTGATGACTTGAACGTCCTCAACGCGCACCGCCGTGCCTGCCACAGAGCTATCCGAGGCCATCAGCCAACGGAACTGCACGGTCTGTCCGTTCAAAGACGCGGGCAGATTGATGACGGTGTTAATGTAGCCGTTCGAATTGCCTGACCACGCCTGACGACCGCCAATCGGACTCATAAAGCCCGTGCTGATCGTGGCGTTGTAGCCGCCGCTCACAGCCGAGCCGCCGCCCGTAATCACGTCAGTCCACGTCGTGCCGCCGTTGGTCGTATATTCCAACACCATTCCATCAAACGTGCTTTCGGTGTTGTAATTGTTCTTGAAACTTATCTTCGAACCCGCCGTCGTAACCAGAATTGGCGGCGAAACCAGCGCCGCCGCGTTGACGGTCGCCGGATCGTTGGCCGTGGCGTCGTTCGGCGGCGAACTCGGCGTCGTCGCGGTCGTCGTCCAGCTGATGCCCGTGCCGGAAGTCTGCAAGCTCGACCAGCCCGCCGGTAAAGCAGGCGGTGCGGCTGTATCGAAGTTCTGGGACAGACCAACCACCGACTGACCGATGGGCAGCGAGAAGCTCGCGTTGACCGGGCCGGCGCTGCCCGTGATGGCGACGGGCACGTTCAAGGTGCTGCCGCAAGCTGCGGCTGGCGAAACTGTGTAGTTGAAGGTACGAGTCACAGTCGTCGAACCGTTGACGTTGCCGTAGTCCTGCGTGCTGCCGCCGATGGTGGCCATCACGGTATTGATTGGGCTGGACAAAGGATTCTGAAGCGGCACGGTCAACACCAGCGTCTCGCCCGGATCGGCGAAGCCGTTGTTGTTGCCCGTCG
Organism: Pyrinomonadaceae bacterium; assembly: GCA_036403295.1. Lineage (GTDB taxonomy): Bacteria > Acidobacteriota > Blastocatellia > Pyrinomonadales > Pyrinomonadaceae > JACMLC01. Next base: position 5,597 of record DASWRG010000053.1, on the reverse strand, counting down.
TGGCATCAGAGAAGGTCACCGTGCCCAGGAGAATGTTGGGCAGTGCGAACGACTGCGTGACGGCGTTGGCGGGTCCGTCAACCGCGTTGTAGCCCGCGCCACGCGCGGCGAAACCGGCCCAGATGTCTCCGACATCCGCGCCCGCAAAGCCGGCATTATCGGCGGCCATGATGGCATCGCGCGCCTGTATGAAGGTCGGGCTGCTCGGCGTGAGCTTCATCCCGTCAGTCGTAATCTGAAGCATGCGCTGGTTGCCTGCGGCAAAGCCGAGACGCGTGATGATGCGCGCGCGAACTTCCAGCAGCATCGAGCACCAGACCTCGCCCTCATTGTGAACTTCGGTGGCCGAGCCGACGAATTTCGCCGCGAACGCGCCGTCGCCCAAGTTTTGCTGTGCCGGATCAATGTCGGCGAAGGTTTCGGGGTTGTGCGGATGGCCGTTCGGGCCGAGATTGGAGATCACCGCATACGGGAAGCGGCGAATGCCGTAGTAATAGTTGTCCGTAGTGATGCCGAAAGCAGAAACGTTCCAGGTCACGTAGGCACCCGCCGCGTAGATGCCGTTGACATCTTCGCTCGCGGTCGAAACGACAAGGCGAGCGTAAAAGTCCGACCAACCTTCGCCCATGCCGCCTCCGCGCGTATTGCCGAGGCCGGTGCCGTTACCGATCAGGCGGTTCGACGTGCCGTGCGTGATTTCGTGAATATTTACATCCTGATCAAGGTCGCCATCGCGGCGCACAGGACTATTGGTGAAAATGTACATCTGCTCGCGCCCACGTCCGCCGTCCGCCGGAGTTGACATGTTCGCGTTGTTCGTGCCGGAAGAGTCCTGCGCTTCGGATCTCAAGCGGTCTGCGGCGACGCCGCCGCGTCCGAAGTTATCGTTCTGGAAGTTCTTCGCCTGCTCGGTGAAGCCCACGTTGTAAAGGATGTCGTGATAGCGATTCATCCAGTAGAACATGTTCGTCACGACGCCCGACTGGTAAGCGGAAAGCGGAGCGCCCGGAATCGGGTCTTCGCCCGGAGTCGGGCTGCCCGGAGACGGATTGTAGGTGAAAGTGAAAACGCGATTTGGGCTGCCCGTGGCCATGCCTGCCGGGTCAACACCGTCCGAACCGTCGCGGTCAATACCAGCCTGGACGTTGTTGCCGTCGGTCGTATTGTTGCCGTCGGTGATCCAGCCGAGGTTGTTCATGCCGGGATTCGGAGCTTCATTACCGATCACGGAAATGCCCGTGCGATTGATGAAAGGACCTTGCGTTCCAGCCGTAGGATTAGCAGCGCCGGGCGAGAGTGGCGTCGGGCTGTCGTCGGCATAGACGCTGTATGTAGAAGGCTGCGCTTGGTCGGCGGTGATGTTTTTGCGCCAGAGCATCTTGCCCGTCTCGGCGTCAACCACGACGTAGTAAGCCGCGACCGGCTCCCACATCAGGACGCGCCACGCGAGCGTCGCCACGCCCGACTCAAGCGGGAAATACATCAACTCGGCGGTCGTCGGATCGGCGAACTGGCCTTTCTCAAATGTCACCTTCAGGCCATCGGCGGTTCTGTCCGTGACGACCACGTCAGCGCCGGTGGGTTCATGATTAATCAACCTGGCGGCTGCCGTGACGGCGTCCGCCGGGCTGCCCATGTTTCTCGACAGCGTGTCGTAGCTCAGTGCGGGCGCGACGTTGCTGATGGTGCGCGCGATTTCGCCTTGATTGGTGATGACGGCGCGCAGTTCGCCGCGAAACACGGGGATGCCGTTGATTCGCTGCTCAAGGTCAACATACGAGAGATTGCCCGTCGGGTTGGTATAATCCGCGATGGTGCGCAGCTCGCTCACCTGCGAGGTGGTCAGGCCGTAGACGGCTTGATTCTGTGTGACGAAATTTCTGACCATCGCGTCATGCTTCATATTCGACGGCGAGGTCAGGAACGTGTTTTTGAGAACATCCGTTCCGAGCACTTCGGGCGCGTCGAGGTCAGGGCTGAATTCAACCTTCAGATCAGGGACGTTGCGTTGCAACTCGGCGATGCCATTCAAGGTGCGCTGGCGATCTGTGCCCGTCGCGCGCATGTCGCGTCCGGCCTTCTGCCGGAAGCCGTCACGAGTTTCAACAGCTTCGAGAGACTTATCCAGGCGAATATCGTAATTCGGAATCTGAGGGTTATAGCTCCGCGTGACGTTGTCACCGGGGCGGTCGCCGCCGACGAATGCCCGCGTGCGAAACTGTTGCGCGATGGACGTGACGAGCGCCAGCAGTCCGAAGACCGCGATGGCCGCACGATACATTCCGCGCCGTCTAATCTTAAAGCTGTGTTTCATCAAACTAGGCCCTCCTAAAAGCCTTTGGATTGGGGAACGCTGAACGAGAAACATGGTGTCCGCCTCTTATCGAAAAACGTTCTTGCCAGTTTCTTGAAAACCACTCTCAGCCGCTTAAAGAGAGCGAGAGGAGCTACAACACTCTCTGCCTCGCGCCGCCGAGCGGAACGAAAATTAGTGCCGCCTTGTAGGATTATGTGTATGGAGGAGAAAGCTCACTTCGAATGCAGAATCAAGTATGCTGTGGTCTATGTTGGAACAAAAACATTCGAAGTGCATCAAAAATTTCCTGCTCTGAATTAAGCAGAGAAAAGCTCAGCCCACGATTTTAGGAGTACAAATCGGAGCTAACGCTGATTTAAGTTTTAAGTCTTGTAACGAAGGAATCAATGCGTTAAGACTGCGGTTATTCCAGAAACTTCAAGGGCAAGCATCAAATCACACCGGTTTGCTGTCTGACTGAAGTTCACTGAGACATCATTACAAAAATCTCATCGCTCGCAATCTTGAAAGACTTCCGCGCGACCGAACGCAAAACAAGGCTGAATCTGTAAGCTTGAATGTGCAGTGAATATCCCACAGGACGGCACCGAACAGAGACTCATTAATCAACCTTTCGGGTGGAGTTTTTAACACAGTTGCCCGATGGAGTCAATCCGAGAAACTGGAAACGCTCCCATCCCGGTGAGAAATCTCACGCGCGCCACACGAGGAGATAGAGAGGACATACAGCACACAGAGATAAAATGATTTGAGATTTGAGATTTCAAATTTGAGATTAAGAAGTTGAAATCTCTCTGTGTCCTCTGTGTCCTCTGTGGCTCAGTTTTCTTAATCAGTCTCAGCGGCGGGAAAACCGCTCGATAATCTTCTCGCGTATCTGGGCGGGCGAAAGCTTCTGCTCTTTCTCCAATTGATACGCCAGCAGGGCTTCGTCCACGCAGGTCGCGCAGTGCGACGAATGGTCGCTTTCGTAACAGGAATGCAGGCTCTTGTGACCCATGCCTTGATCGCAGTAGCAGTAGCACGGAAGCTGCGCGAGCGTTTCGGGAATCTCGCGCGCGACCTGATAAGCCTCGCGCGCCTTGCCGAAGAATTGCTGCGGGTCGAGCGTCGGCTTCAAAGGCTGCGCGCTCCGCGCGTCCTCGTAATGCGCGGGCACGCGCGCGGCCTGCGGCTGCATCGCGGGAGCGTTGCTCATCTCCATCTCATGTTTCTGCGGCTTGCGATTCGAGGAGAAAACGATCACTCCGCACGCGACGGCGATGACGACGATAAATACGATAAGAGCTTTTTTCATGACGCGATTTTAGTATGTCCGCAGGCGAAGAGCAAAGCCAGCTTACTCTTCATCCGTCTCGACGATTCTCTCCTGCGCGCTCACGGCGCGAGGATGATGTTTGTCGTAGGTGGCGCGGAGGTGGCTGTCTGTGATGTGCGTGTAAATCTGCGTGGTCGAGATGTCGCTGTGGCCGAGAAGAGCCTGCACGGAGCGCGAGTCTGCGCCGCGCTGCAAGAGATGCGTGGCAAAGCTGTGGCGCAAGGTGTGCGGCGAGACATCTTTTGCAAGTCCCGCGCTCGCGCTGTAACGCTTGATCGCAGCCCACGCCGCCTGCCGCGTCATCTGTCGCCCGGCGTTGTTGATGAAAAGATACTGGCTCTGGCTTTCGCGCCTCGCGCGCGAACGTATGTAGAGCTGCAACCAGTGTGTCGCGCTTCTGCCGATGGGGACGCGCCGCTCCTTGCTGCCTTTGCCATGACAGGCCAGCAGCCCCGCGTCCAAATCAATCTCCGACAGCTTGAGCGAAACCAGTTCCGAGACGCGCAAGCCCGCCGCGTACATCAACTCAAGCATCGCACGGTCGCGCAAGCCCTCGCTCGTCTCCGTGTCCGGCGCGGCGAAGAGCAAGTCAATCTCATCCTCTGTGAGAAACTGCGGCAAGTAGGCCATGCGTTGCGGCGCGTCTAAATCTTCAGCCGGATGCTTTGTCATGTGCCCGTCGAGCATCAGAAAGCGAAAGAGGCCGCGCGCCGCGCTCACAGCCCGCGAGACGGTCGCGGGCGAAAGACCTTCACGCGAAAGCTGTGCGATCCATTCGCGCAAATCTTTTCTGACGAGTTCGGCCACGCCTACGTTCTTTGCGTCAGCAAAGTTTTGCAGCCGCTTGAGGTCGCGCGCGTAGCTCTCAAGCGAGTTCGCGGACAGCCCCTTCTCCACACGCAGGTAAGCCAGATATTCACGAACCAGATCGCGTTTAATAGCCATTTAATTTTATCAGCCACAGAGGGCACAGAGCACACAGAGATAAAATGATTTAAGATTTGAAATCCCAAATTTGAGATGAAGAAGTTGAAATCTCTCTGCGTCCTCTGTGGTTAAATTTTCCCTCATTTGAAATCGCTTTAAGAAGCATACTGTCGTCCTTCTCTCTCCATTTTGTCCTTGAGCTTCGCCATCCTTGTTCGTTTTTATTCTATCAGAGCCGATTGAATAACAACGAAGAAATTCTCACGCAAAGGCGCAAAGAAGAGATTCGAGCTTCTTCTTTGCGCCTTTGCGCCTTTGCGTGAGAAAGTTTTATTCGTATCTCAAGCACTCAATCGGATCGAGCCGCGAGGCTTTGCGCGCAGGCCACACGCCGAAGACGAGGCCGACGCCGACCGACACCGTGAGTCCTGAGATCACAGCCCACAGAGGAATCTGCGCGGGCAGCGACGGGAACAAAAGCATGATGAGCTTACTGATGCTCACGGCCAACACGACGCCGAGGATGCCGCCCATAAAGGTCAGCGTCATGGCTTCAAACAGAAATTGTGTGACGATGTCTCTGCGCCGCGCGCCGATGGCCTTGCGAATGCCGATCTCTTTCGTTCTTTCGGTGACCGACACCAGCATGATGTTCATCACGCCGATCCCGCCGACGAGCAACGAGATGGCGGCGATGCCACCGAGCAGCACAGTGAGCGTCTTGTTCACCGAGTTGGCTGTGGTGAGGAGCGACTGCTGGGTCGTGATGGTGAAGTCGGCGCCGGTGGGTGTGGTGATGTGGTGCATGGCGAGCAGCTCGCTCTGCGTCTCCTGGTAGGCAGCCGACAGCGTCTTCGACGAAGTGGCCTCCACGTAGATCGTGCCCACCGACGTGCGGGTGGTGCCGCCCAGCAGGCGTTGCGTCGCCGTGCTGTAGGGAACCACGGCGGTGTCGTCGTTGTTCGACGTGGTCGACGAGCCGGTCGACGACAGCACGCCGACCACCTGGAGGGGGACGCCGTTGAGCGTTACCGA
>DASWRG010000052.1:0-3231 GCA_036403295.1 Pyrinomonadaceae bacterium | reverse complement strand
CCCGCAGGCTTGCCTAACTGCGAGATGCCCGTCGAGTGTATATCCACGCCGTGCAAACGGACGAGCGTGTCCACGACTGACTGGCTGACGCGACGACGCAGGCTCAAGTCGTCGCCGATTTCCGGCGGGATGCTGTGGCGTATGACTAGGCCGCGCTTGCGCTCCATCAAGTAAAAGGGCGCGCCGATGACGGAAACATCTTCACACAACAGGACGGGTTTCGGCGCGAGGGGAAAGGACGGATGCACTGTGCTCAGCAGCTTGAACTCGCGCGGCATGTTGTGCGCGGTCGGCGCGACAGGCCCCACGGGCGGGCGGCGCAGCACAAATTCCTGCACGCCGAAGTGTATCAGGTAAGTCAGATTCGAGTGCCCGCCCGGAAACTGCGAGACTGCGAACGGCAGCTTATCCGGCACGTCCGGCAGATGAGCGGCGAGGTATGCGCCGAGCGCAGGCATATCCAATTCCTCATGCGGTCTGACGGGAGATGTGTCGTTGTTCATACGATTAAAGAAAAACGGTTTCACGCAAAGGCGCAAAGAAAAGCATTCAAGAATCAAGCAGCATTCAACGGCTTAGCGTTCTTCCTTTGCGCCTTTGCGTGAAAATATTTCTTTCACTGCTTACTCTTCCTTAAACTCCTTGAGAATACGCCGCGCCACCACCATCCGGTGAACCTCATCCGGCCCGTCGTAAATCCGCGCGGCTCTGGCATCCCTGTAAAAAGATTCGAGCGGCGTGTCTTTTGAATAACCGAGCGCGCCGTGAACTTGAATCGCTCTATCAACCACGTCATGCAGGACACGCGCGCCGTAAAATTTAATCAGAGAGATTTCGACGCGCGCATCCTCGCCCCTGTCCATCTTCCAGGCGGCGTTGAGCGTCATCAGGCGCGCCGCGTTAATCTCCGCCGCCGAATCCGCGATCCAGTTCTGCACAGTCTGTTTATGCGCGAGCGGCTCGCCGAATGATTCTCGTTTGAGAGCATAACGGCACATCATCTCGAAACTGCGTTGAGCCGCGCCGAGCCAGCGCATGCAGTGTTGAATCCTGCCCGGCCCCAAACGCGCCTGCGCCAGCTCGAAACCTCTGCCCTCTTCGCCGAGCAAGTTTTCGACCGGCACGCGACAGTCTTCAAGCCTGACTTCACAGTGTCCGCCGACGCTGCCCGAACCCATCACGGGCACGTCGCGAACGATAGTAAAGCCCTGTGTCGAAGTCGGGACGATAATCATGCTCGCGCGTTTGTGTTGTGCGGCTGAAGGGCTTGTGACCGCCATCACGATTGCAAACTCAGAGCCGAGCGCGCCCGACGTGAACCACTTGTGGCCGTTGATGACCCACTCATCGCCTTCGCGCACGGCGCGCGTGCGAAGCCCGGTCGGGTCTGCGCCCGACACTTCCGGCTCGGTCATAGCGAAGCACGAGCGCACCTCGCCCGCCGCGAGCGGCTTCAAGTATTTCTCTTTCTGCTCAGGCGTCGCAGAGAGATGAAGCAGCTCTACGTTGCCCGCGTCGGGCGCAGCCGAGCCGAAGATGCGCGGCGCAATCGTCGAGCGTCCGATGATCTCATTGACTAAGCCCTGCCCGACAAATCCAAGCCCCATCCCGCCCCATTCCTGCGGCACGTTCGCAGCCCACAGCCCGCGCGCTTTAACTTTTTCCTGCAACTCGCGCTCAAGCGACGCGTCGAGTCCCTCGTCCTCAATCACACGGCTCTCGTTCGGATACACATGCTCGTCCATAAAGGCCGCTATCTGCTTGCGAATCTCCACAAGTTCGGGCGGGATGCTGAAATCCATCTTTTGTTTCCTTTAAATTGTGATGCTTGGTAATGACCGGGATACTTTATCAGAGAAGTGAGATTAAAGCAGGAACTCGCGCAAAGGCGCAAAGGCGCAAAGGAAGAACGCTAAGGCATTGAATGCCACTTGCTCTTTGCGTCTTCTTTGCGCCTTTGCGCCTTTGCGCGAGAATGGTCTTTAAAAACCAAAAGTGAGGACAGCCTGCATGCCATCCTCACTTTTGCCTTCTACCTTTTTACTTTTTCCTTCTTCAGATCACCCCGCGATATTTCGACGCGTTCATCGTGTAGCCCGGAAAGACTTTGTCCAGCTTCGCGCTGCCGAGATGCTTCTGTGCTATCTCGCCAAAGACATCGCGGAAGTCTGTCGTCAACGCGAGGTCGCGGCCTTCGTACAACTTATCGCTGCCGAGTCCCGGCCATTCGCCGTACACACGCCCGCCGCGCACTGAATTGCCGATGACGAACATCGCGTTGGCGTGGCCGTGATCCGTCCCGCGCGTCCCGTTCTCGCGCACTGTGCGCCCGAACTCCGACATGGTGAGTATCACGACATCATCCATGTGCTGGCCTAAATCCGTGACGAGCGCGCTTATCCCTGCGCCGAATTGCTGCAAGAGATTGGCGAGTTGGCCGCGCGAGTTGCCCTGATTAAAATGCGTGTCCCAATTTAAGCCCGGCGTGTCCGTGAAAGCGACTTCAAGACCGACGCCCGCCTTGATGAGCTGCGAGATTTGCAGCAGCGCGTTGCCGAACTGGTTGCGCGGGTACTGCGCGCCGTTCTCTGGCTTGAACTGCGACGGGTTAATCTTCTTCAGATAGTTGACGGCCTCAAAAGTCTCTTTCCCAGTTCCTTGAAGCACATCGTTGACGCCCTGCGCGTAAATAGATTCAAAGCCGCCCTGCAAGCTCGCGGAGCTGGCTCCGGCCTGAATCGTGAAGTCCGCGAGATTGCTGATGGCGACCGCAGGCGCGCGCCCTTGTAAAGTGCGCGGCAGATTTTGCGTCATCGCCACGGCGCGAAACGGCGATGCCTTCGCGTCCGCGTTGCTTTGCAGATAACGATTGAGCCAGCCGTCGCGCGTGGATTTGACGCCGGGCGTGGCGGACTCCATGTAATCCTGCGCGTCGAAGTGCGAGCGCGTGCCGTCAGGAGAGCCGGAGGCATGGACGATGGCGAGCTGGCGGGCGTCCCATAGCGGCTTGAGGCCGCCGAGCCGCGGATGCAGGCCGAAGAAGCCGTCGAGATCGAGGGCGCCGTCGGCAGCGTTCGGGCGCGGAACGGCGATGCTCGGACGCGCCGCGTAGTACTCGGTCTCGCCGAAGGGCACGACCATGTTGAGACCGTCGACGGCGCCGCGCTGGAAAATGGTGATCAGCACCTTGCGGCGGACGGCCCCCGCGGCCTCGACGGTGCGCGCCAGGAA
>DASWRG010000051.1:0-49253 GCA_036403295.1 Pyrinomonadaceae bacterium | reverse complement strand
TCGGGAGCATTATCGATGGAATCGAATGAACGGAAGGCAATCTTGGGATTATGCTTGGCCAGGACTTTGGTGATGGCGGCGGTCAAAGTGGTCTTGCCATGATCGACGTGCCCGATGGTCCCGATGTTCACGTGTGGCTTGCTGCGATCAAATTTCTCTTTCGACATTCGGAGATAACCTCTTCTCTAAATTTTCAGATGCGAGCAATAACAGTGGAGCCCGAGACGAGATTTGAACTCGTGACCCCTTCCTTACCAAGGAAGTGCTCTACCCCTGAGCTACTCGGGCACTGCCTCGACTCGCTGACTAATACAGCGCGAGAGCTTGGAGCGGGAGACGAGGCTCGAACTCGCGACATTCAGCTTGGAAGGCTGACGCTCTACCAACTGAGCTACTCCCGCCCGTTCAATGACATTGGGATGAGGGGGAAAATAAAAAGGTTCATCCCTCTACCCCTCTGCCCTCATCACTATCTACAGTGGTGCAGGGGGGAGGATTCGAACCTCCGTAGGGCGTTAGCCCGCCGGGTTTACAGCCCGGTGCCATTAACCACTCGACCACCCCTGCCCGCTTTGTCAAAATCTTGAAGCCTAACGCAAGCTCGCCCGCGCCTCTACTGGCGACACAATCCTACCAGCTTCAAAACGGCCACTTTAGCTGACTTCATTAAAGTTTGCAAGTCGGCGTGAGGCGGGACAAAAACGGGCGCAGTCTGGTGCGCGTTTGGCTCTCAAACGCGTATTTTGATGCGGGCTGGCGAAGGATAGTTTGAAATGAACGGAAGGAAACTTAACCGCAAAAGAACAAAGAGATTTAGAGATTTCAAATTTGAGATTTCAGCTTTCAGAGTCCTCCGTGTTCCTCTCTGGTGAATCAGTCTTCTCCTGACTTTGACGCTCCCTGCGCCATTGCCTGATAAAGACGAAGACCGCAGCCGCGCAGATGATGAGCAGAAAACCCATCAGGAACAGAATCAAGACCAATTCTCTGGCAGCCGCGTTCATCAACGGATTCTCGTTTCTGCTCCGGCCTCGGCTCTCGAAGTAATGACGCCGCGTCTTCCAAACTTGACGCCGACGTTATCGAAGATCGAAGCGCATGAAAGCGAGTTGTTGTGGCTCGTCACGGCGAGACCGATATACACGTCCGTCGTCATGCTGATGGAGACGGGCTGGCCGAGCTGCGTCCACGTCGCGCCGTCCGCAGAGCTGTAAGCCGTGAAGAGATTGCCCTTGCGGATGAGCTTGACCCACACGGGCGCGAGAGACGAGCCGCCCTCCGTGTGCTCGCTGATGCCGCCCGCGCTCGTCCGGCGCTGAAACGCGAGGCCGTTGCTCGCCGTCAGAAAAACTGCGGCATGACGCGCGCCCGGCGCGAGCGTCTCGCGTATCATCACACCGGCCTTCGCCCACCCGTCCGTCAACTCGATGCCCGTCACTCTGGCGATAATCTGCCCGTTGCCGCTCATGGGTCTGTAAACGAAATGAAAAGCGTCCGCGTTGTCCCAGATGTCCGCGCCTGAGCCGTGCAGCGTAAAGACTCCGCCCGCGAATCCTGCGTCGCCCGCAAAGCCCACGCTGCCGATGTCAAGCTTGAGCCACGGCGAGGGCAGCGTCGCGCCCGCGTTGACAGCGATATTGATCGCGCTCGAAGTCGTCGCCGCGCCAGCGTTGTCAATCGCCCGCGCGGTCAAAGTGTAAAAGCCCGCCGCGACATTATTCCAAACGAAATTGTAAGGAGCGTTCGTGTCCGTGCCGATGAGCGTCATGCCCGCGTAAAACTCTACGCGGTTGAGCTGGCCGTCACTGTCCGAGGCGTTGGCGTCAATCGTGATGTTCGCCGGAGCACTGAAGACCGCGCCGCTCGCAGGATTCGCAAGCGAGACGGTCGGCGGATTGTTGAAGCTTACCGCTCTGACATTATCGAGCGTGGCCGGGCAGAGCTGGCCTGGGGCGTGGCTGTTAACTATCAGGCCGATGTAAACCTGCGCGGCCATGTTGATGTTGTCCGTCCCGATGAGCGTCCAATTGAGGCCGTCGTCTGACTTGTACGCGCTGAAACTGTTTCCCACGCGTTTGAGCTTGAGCCACTTCGGCGCGCTCTCGTTTCCGCCCGCAGTGAAATCGGTCGTCGCGCCCGGCGTCTGCCGCCGCAAGAACTCTATGCCCGCCGCCGGAGTCACGTCGAGCGTCGCGTGACGCGAAATCGAGCTGAGCGCCTCGCGTATCATCAAGCCCGCCTTCGCGTTCGAGTGTGTGTTTTGAACTGTCGCCACGCGCGCGACGATCTCGCCATCGCCGCTCAACGATTGATAGACGAAATGAAAAGCATCCACGCTGTCCCAGATGTCCGCGCCCGCGCCGTGCAGCGTGAACGCGCCGCTCAAATAACTCGCGCTGCCGCCCGCTCCCGTCGCGCCGATGTCCTGATTGAGCCACGGCGTCGGCAGTTGCGATGTGCTGACGGGCAAGTTAATGCTTCTCGAACTGGTGAGGCCGCTACTGTCGGTCGCCGTCAGAATGATTTCATAAGAGTATGCGCCCTCGCCGTGCGACTCGACCGTGAAGCTTCCGCCCGCGCCCGTCGCCGTCGTGAACGGATGAACGTGGTCGTTGTGATGCAGGAGCACAGTCCACGCGAGCGCGTTCGGCTGCAAAGTCTCGTCGGGGTCTGTCGCCGCGCCCTGAAAGTTGACCACGTCGCCCGGAGTCACGACCGCGCCGTTGACAGGATTTGAAATCGTCACGTTCGGAGGCGTGCTGCCGACTGTCATCGTGATTCTGTCAACCGCGCTTTGCGCTTGCGAGTCGGTGACGGTGAGGACGGCGTTGAAAGCTCTGACGCTCGCGCTCGTGTAAGTGTGCGCGGGGTTCTGCGAGTTGGAAGTCGCGCCGTCGCCGAAGTCCCAGTGATATGTCAGCGAGCCGCCCGCAGGATCAAGCGAGCCCGCGCTTGAGAAAGAAATGTTGAGAGGCGAATAGCCCGACAAGGGATTGGCGTTGGCTTTCGCCACGGGGCCGCTGAACTTGATGCGGCGCACCTCTCCGGTCGGCAGCGAGATGTAATAGAGCGCGCCGTCCGGCCCCAGCTCAAGCGAGACGGGCGAGACCACATCGGTCGCAAAAGTTTGTATGCCCGACATGTTGCCGCTCGCGTCAAATGTCATCCGGCGGATAAAGCCGTAACCGTAGTCCGCGAAAAAGTAGTTGCCGCGATACTGCGCCGGATACTGCGTCCCGGTGTAGAAGCTGCCGCCGATGACCGAGTTGCCTTCAAGATGACTGTAGCTGTAGAGCGGCGGCACGACCGACGCCGGCGAAAGCTCGCGGCACTGCTCAAACTGCGCCTGATAAAAAGGCTGCGGCTGTTGTCCTTCAAAGCAAGGCCAGCCGAAATTCACGCCGCGCCCGCGATTGACCTCTTCCCAGGAACTCCATCCGACATCGCCCAGATAAACTTCGCCCGTCACGGGTTGCAGCGTGAAGCGATAAGGATTGCGCAAGCCGTAGGAATAGACCTTCGACCGAATGGAGTTTGTGCCGTCGTCAAAAGGATTGTTGCCGGGCGCGCTGCCGTCCGGGTTGATGCGCAGGATTTTTCCGGCGTAGCTGTTCAAGTCCTGCGCGCGAAGTGCGAGAGGGTCTGCGCCCGCGTAGCCCGCGCCGTCGCCGATGCTGACGAGCAACTTCCCGTCGGGAGCGAAACGCAGCGTGCCGATGGAATGTGTGTCCGCGTCGGAAGGAATGCAATCCGAGCCTGCCGCGTAGTTGCTGCACGGCGGAGAGCCGAGGCTGCCGAGGATGACCGTCTCGCTTCCGGCGATGGTGACATCAGGATTCGCCGGGTCTGCCTTGACGCGCGTCAGCCGCGCGGTCTTCGGCATCGCACTGTTCGGATCGCTTCCCTCTTCATAAGTGTAAAGCAGATAGACGTAACCGTTCGTCGTGAAGTTCGGATCGAGAGCGAGGCCGAGCATCCCGCGATCATTAAAGGTGTTGACGCGCGCTTGAATGTTGACGAAGGGCGTCGTGAGCAAAGCTCCGTTCTTAAAGATTCTGACGATGCCGTTCTCCTGCCAGATAAAGATTCTGCCGTCGGGCGCGAAAGTGAGGCCGACCGGCTTGTATGGCGGCAGCGTGGTGACGGTCTCGGCTGAAAAGCCTGTATCCGCGAAGGTCTGCGCGCGCGCCTCACGCGTGGCCGCGAGCGAGAGCGTCAGGCAGACAATGGCTAAAGACAGCAGCATCGTCTTGATGAACCGGCGCGGGATCGAGAGCGCGAGACGCGAGGCCGTTTCCGACAGAGGCCGACCGCTCGAATGGGGGCAAGCAGTGTGGGTCATTTGATTTCTAAAGTCGGACTGTCGGATTAAAACTTCTTTCAGGGCGCACAAGACGCGCGCCAACACAGGGAGTCCAACCTTAATATAAAAGAGCTAAAAGTGGCAAGATACCATTAAGCAGACGGAAGAAGTTTCCCGCAAAGGCGCTGGTGGCGCAAAGCAGGAACGCAAAGAGCTTGAGCAATTCTTTAGCTTGAATGCTTTCTTCGCGTCTTCCTTTGCGCCTTTGCGGGAAAGTTTTGCTTCGCTTCGTCTCAGCGTTTCTCGTCCACCGCAGGCAGAATATATTTCCCCACGAAACTCTGCTTGATCGCGCCGCTGACCCGACCGTCCGCGTAGTTGCCGCCGTAGAGCGCGATCACTAAATCGAGTTCGGGAATCCCCATCACGACCTGGCCGCCGTTGCCGCCCGCGTAAAAAGCTTGCAGCGTGCGCCCTTTGTAAGGATAGTCAATCACCCACCACAGGTAACCGTACTTGAGATAGGTCGAAGGCTCGCTGGATTTATAATCTTTGACTTCGTACAAAGGCGAGGTCGCGCGCCGAGACCATTCCGGCGTCAAGATGCGACGACCGTTCCACGTCCCGCCGCTCAAGAGCAGTTGTCCGAACTTCATGAAATCGCGCGGCAGGAATCTCACGCCGCCGCCCATGTAAGCGTCGCCCGTCGGCGTGAGCGGCATGTAATATCTTTTGATCTGCAACGGCTCGGCTATCAATTCATGAAAGAGCGGCGGCAGCCACTTGCCCGAGGCGCGCTGAAGGACGCCGCCGATCAGGTTCGGTTGGCAACTGCAATAGACCGCCTGCGCGCCCGGCTCGCGGATCATCTTCAAGGCCATCGTGAACTTGTAGTAGTCCGGCTCCTCGCTCATATCCGTCATAAAGTCTTCGCGTCCCGGCGAGTTGGGGTCGTTATCATCGCAGTCGAGTCCCGAAGACATGGTTAATAAATGCTCGACCGTCAGAGCTTTTTTGCGCGGCTCAAGGTCAGGCGGAAACGCGCCGCCGTTCATCACTTGATAAACAGGGCTTGAGACTTCGAGCGGAATGCCCGCCTTAATTGATGCGCCGACCAGCGTCGAGGTCACGCTCTTGGCGGCAGAGCGCGTGTCGTGCGGCTTCTCGCGGTTCTCGCCGTGAAAATATTCTTCTAGGACGAGCTTGCCGTGTCGCGCAATCAACACGCCGTGCACCTGCGGCACACGAACGGAGTCCATCGGCGTGTCGATAATCATTTGAATGAATTTTTGTATCGCGTCGCGCGAGATTCCCACATCTTCGAGCGAAGCCGTCGGCCAGCCGTCGTCAAAGGCAAGCGGCGGCGCGTAAGCGTAAGGCGCAGTCGGCAGGCCGCGCGGGTAGAAATCGCTCGTCTGATTAGCCGCGACTCGCATGAAATCGAAAGTGCCGCCGCGCAATGGGCGAGAGATGATAAGCATTTCCCGCTCGGCATCGTATCTGCCTTCTGCCAGCACGCTCCCCTTTTCGTTGTCCTTGCCCGCCGCGACGAGCTTCACAATTTCTCCCTCGCGCTCGATATGATCCACGCGATATTGTTGCCAGCCGAGGTTGCGCTCAGGATTCACCAGAAACGCGCCCATCGAACCGTCATCCCTCGCTTTGACCATCAGGTAATAAGTCATCGTGCTCTCAACCGGCGCGACTTCTCCGCGCCACGTGTCGCGCCCGTATTTCGTGAGCGTGACGGGCGAGGCATAGCGCGAACCGCTCTCGACGGTCGCCTCTTGAATCCAGTGGCCGACGATCTCTGTGCGGCGCGTCCCGAATCTTCCTTGAAAAGCTCCTTTGCCGTCCGGCAGCTCGAACGTGACGGCGTCGCCCGTCAACTTCGCCTGCGCCTGATGCCCCGCAATCTCAGCCCACCACGCGCCGCCCGTCTGCTTAATCAGCAGCGTCCCGCGAATATCAGGCCCGAAGCGTCGCTTCGCTTCCCACAGTCCCGCGAGTTCCCCGGCAGGGTTTGAGGTCGCACGCGCGTCCTCTCTTCCCTTTGCGGCAAAAATCCCTCCCGCGTTCCGAGCTAAAGAGACGAAGGCGATGAACGCGCACAAGATACATGAAAGGAGCAGTCGCATGATTGAATCTCCTTGATGGCGGCTTGGTGAAATGTGACTCTGTCAGAACTAACAGCAGACAGATTTAGCTTGTCTCTTAGATAAACACTGCCCGCCTCGATTTTGTGCTAAATATTTTTTGAGAGGGATGCTATTGAGGCGTCGGGTTCGATGTAAAAACTTCAACCGGCCTGCGCGAGCAGGCGACAGAGTGTAGCCCCATGCGTGAGCATGGGGTCACATCACATCAGATTCTATAGAGCCTGCGTGAGCTGGCGATAGATGAGAGGCAGAAGAAGCGTCTCTCGCCTGCTCACGCAGGCTCTATGTCTAACTTCGCTCTATCCCCCACGCTGACGCGTGGGGCTACACTCTCTCGCCTGCTGGCGCAGGCTCTTTGAGTTTCGTTGCTGATGTTGAGCTGACGTTATCATACTCTTTCATCTTGGCCGAATGTCTCTACTCTATTGAGTATTGATTCCGTCACCGTCTTTATGTAGTGTGAAGAGTGAGATGAGCGAACGCGAGCAGCTTGAGCAAGCGATAATCATTCAAGAGTCATTGCGACCGACGCTGGGCGACGCGCTGGTTGACGCGACCATCGCCGCTCTGCGTCAAAAGATGGCCACCCTCGAAGACGCGCCGCCCGTCGAACAACGCAAACAGGCGACCGTCCTCTTCGGAGACATCTCAGGCTACACGGCTATCTCGGAGACCCTTGATGCCGAAGAGGTCAAAGAGATGATGAACGCGCTGTGGGCGCGGCTCGACAAAGCGATCACCGATCACGGCGGGACGGTCGTGGCGCACATGGGCGACGGCGTGATGGCCGTCTGGGGCGCGCAAACCGCGCACGAGGACGACCCGGAGCGCGCCATCCGCGCCGCGCTGCTGATGCAAGAGGAGGTCAGCGGCTTTGTGGCGTCGAGCCTGTGCTTTATCGGAGGGATTGGCAAGTCAGCCGAGAATCCTCCGTCGCTGCGAATGCGAATCGGCATCAACACGGGGCCGGTCATTCTCGGCACGGTCGCCACGACGAAAGAGTTCACCGCCTTAGGAGACACGACCAACCTCGCCGCGCGCTTAGAGCACGCCGCGCCCATCGGCGGCATTCTCATCGCACACGACACATACCGTCAGGTGCGCGGCGCGTTCGACGTTCAGCCGCTCAAGCCCATCAGCGTCAAAGGCAAGTCCGAGCCGATTCAGGTCTACGTCGTCGAGCGAGCCAAACCGCGCGCCTTTCGCCCCGGCACGCGCGGCGTCGAAGGCGTCGAGACGCGCATGATCGGTCGCCATTCGGAGTTCGACTATCTGCTTGATGCCTTGCAAACCGTCATCGAAGATCGCGCGCTTCAGATGGTGACGGTGCTCGGCGAAGCTGGCCTCGGCAAATCTCGCTTGCTCTATGAGTTCGACAACAAAGTCGAATTGATGCCGGAGCACATACAGGTCTTCAATGCCCGCGCCACCGAATCAACGCGCGAACTGCCCTACGCGCTGGCTCACGATCTCTTCTCATTTCGCTTTGAGATTCTGGACAGCGACCCGCAGGTGGTGGCGCGAGAGAAATTGGAGCAAGGGATGCTCGCCGCTCTTGGCGCGAGCGAAGAGGCTCTGGTGCAGGCTCATTTTATCGGCCACCTGATCGGCCTCGATTTCTCCGCGAGTCCGCATCTCTCAGGCATTCTCAATGATGCCAAGCAGATTCGTGATCGCGCCTTTCACTACGCGACGCAATTCTTCGCCTCGGTCGGGCGCGAGCGACCTCTAGTGCTCTACCTCGATGACCTGCATTGGGCTGACGACGGCTCGCTCGACTTTGTAGAGCACGTGGCGCGCACCTGCACGGACGTTCCGCTCCTCATCTTGTGTCTATCGCGCCCAACCCTGCTTGAGCAGCGACCGGCATGGGGCGAAGGCTTGGCGAAGCACGCGCGCCTCGCCTTGCAACCGTTGTCGAAACGCGAGAGCAGACAGCTTGTCGAAGAGATTCTGCGTCAGGCTGAGAACGTGCCGCAGGAGTTGCGCGATCTGATCGTCGGCGGAGCAGAGGGCAATCCCTTCTATTTGGAAGAGCTGATTAAGATGCTGATTGACCAGAAGGTGATTGAGCCGGGAGAGGAGCTGTGGCATGTGGATTCGAGCCGTCTGGCGGAGGTGCGTGTGCCGCCGACGCTGACGGGCGTGTTGCAGGCTCGCCTCGACGGTCTCGTGCTGTGGGAGAAAATCGTGCTCCAGCGCGCCTCCGTCGTCGGGCGCAAGTTCTGGGACAACGCGGTCGAATATTTGGAAGCCGACGCTGCTGAAATAAGAAGCAATATGTGTGATGTGACGGCGCATACCACTTTGGAAGTGCTGCGCAACAAAGAGTTAATCTTTGCGCGCGCATCCTCCGCCTTCGCGGGCACTAACGAGTATATCTTCAAGCACGCGCTCCTGCGCGACGTGACGTATGAGAGCGTCTTGATGCGCGAACGGCGCAAGTATCACAAGCAGATCGCCAAATGGCTCGTCGAACGAAGCGGCGAGCGCGCGGGACAGTATGCCGCGACGATTGCGGGGCATTTCGAGCGCGGCGCGGAGATAGAGCGATCAATCGAATGGTATGGCCGCGCCGGACAACAGGCGCGCGAAGGCTACGCGCTGGCGACGGCCATCGGCTTTTATCGAAAGGCGCTTGAGTTTTCAGCTGCGACAAAGGTTGACGAGGGGACGACAAGTTGGGGCGCGCAACGTTTAAAGTGGTATGAAGGATTGGCCGAAGCTTTGTGGTGGCAGGCCAGATTCTCGGAGGCGGTCGAAGCTTACAAAGCGATGCTCGAAGTGGCCGAAGACGAAGGCGATGTGCTGGCGCAGGCGCGCGCGTGCAACGGCATGGCTCTCGTGGAGGAGCGACAGGGAGACAATCGGGCTTCACTTGAGAGCGCGAAGTGCGCCGAAAGGCTTGCGGGAGGCATGTCACCGACGCCCGAAGCGTTGACGGAAATGGCCGCCGCTCTCAACCGTCAGGGAAGCGTCCTCTATCGTCTCGGAGATGTGCAGGCGGGCATGGCGATGGGCGAAAAAGCGTTGACCATCTCGTCCGCGCTCGGACAGAGCGGACGACGCGAGCGTGCCGGAGGCTTGCGCGCTCTCGGCGTCGCACACTTGATGCTCGGACAGTTCGAGCAATCCTATTCTTATCTTGAGCAGGCCAGAGATTTATATCTTGAGCTTGGCGACAGGCGCGGAGTCAGTAACATGATGATGACGATGGGCGAGACTGTCAGGCAGCGAGGCGATTATGCCGCCGCCGCCGGACTGTATCAGGAGGCATTGACCATCGCGCGCAGCATCGGCGAGCATACGGGGCAAATCATCTGTCTCAATAATCTCGCCGGAGCGCGACTCGGCCTCGGCGATTACGCCGCCGCCGAAGCAGACCTGCGACAAGTCATCTCAATGGCCGGCCCTTCAGCCTATCAAGTTCTCGCGGAGACCTACAGTTTCCTGGCGACGGCGTGTCTCAGACAGGGAAAAGTTGAAGAGGCGCTCGAAGCGGCGAGGCGCGCGCTGGCTTTGGGTCAAAAGACTGAGAACCACGAGCTGATCGCTGAGGCTTGGCGCACGCTCGGCTTAGTCGCCGCGCGACTGCCGCAACCGATCTCGATTGAGGAACAAGCCTTCGACGCGGCGGCTTGCTTCAATGAGAGCCTGCGCTTATTTACAGAGAGCGGGATGGAGGCCGGACGCGCACGCACCCTGCGCGACTGGGCGCGAGACGAACACGAGCGAGGCCGTCATGACGAAGCCCGCGCGATGAGCGAAGAAGCCCGCGCGATTTTCACACGCCTCGGCATGGACAGAGAGTTGGAGCGTAGCGAAGAACGAGGATGAAGGATAAAACGCTGGAATCAACCCGCCCCGCGTCTGAAGCCTTCAAGATTATGGCAAAGGACAATGATGAAAGGAATGCTATCGGGCGGATTGAATTCAGGCCGTGTGTAAGTGTAAATTCAAGCTGCCACCAGAGCTTTCTCTAAATCTTTCGACAATTGAATTGGCAAGAAATAATCTGCCGGATATAAATAATCTTCGCCCGATTCATCTATGACCCTGATGTAGCCGTCTTGAGCCGCAGCTTCATCAGGCAGAACTTGATAAATCTTCCGCAACTCTAAATCTTTGCAATCTTCATTGCCCACACAAACGACAAATTGCGACTCTGTTTTTTTGCGCTTCATATTTTTAACCCAAGTATCTTTTGATCTTCATCTTTCTTTTCCCAATGCCATGCGCCTCATACCAGTGCAATTCGACCTTTCGTATCCTATCATTCCTTAGACGAACTGCGGCAAGCCCCTTCAACTTTCTCCAGCGTCCCTTCCCAAACTGCTTACGCAGGCGAGCAAGGTCACGGATTCTACCGCCCACAGCAATGGTTTCAATCTCAGTAATTTCACCAATGATCTCAAAATACATCGACTGAGGGTATAACGATCTTATTCGTAGAATTCAAGTGAGCCGCCTAACGCCTGAATTGAATCGCAAACAACATAAGCTCTTTTTCATCCGTAGACATCTCAACCAACTTTTCAAATTGAAATCCCAGCTTTTCAAGGAGTTTGATTGAGGCATCGTTGTCCTCAGTGGTGATTGCTACGATGCGGTTGAGACCCAAAACATTTTTGCCATATTCCATCGTAGCGGACGCAGCCTCGTAGGCATACCCTTTCCCACGGAATTTCGGAAGAAAGGCAAATCCGAGGTCTACATCTTCCAGGGTATCTCTTTTAATCAGACCGCAAATCCCAATCGGAACACCCTCCGCTTTCAATTCAGTCAAGTACAGACCAAAGCCCAATCGTTTATACATCTCAACATGCTTGTTCAAAATACTGTTGCGCGCGTCTTCGATGGTCTGCACGCTTTTATTGCCGATGAACTGCAACCAAGAGGGATCAGTCATCAACTCAAGGAGGAACGCCGCATCATCAGTTGAAAGCCAACGCAGGATGAGCCGATCTGTTTCAATAACTTTCAAGCAAATGCCCTGCTTTCTAAAAGCTTTTCTTTGCGCCCCTTTGCGCCTGACTTCTTTGCGGTCTTTGCGTTTAAGCCTCAACTTAACCGCAAAGACCGCAAAGGAAATCTCGCAAAGCACGCCAAGTTATTTTCTTCTCTTGATTACCTTGTCGCATCCGAACGAACAAAGGGCGGCTCTATTTCTTCAGCAATGAGCGGCGCGTATAAACGCGGCCTGCGGTAAGCGTTGCCCCAAGACTCTCGCTCACGATAAGCGCGAATGCTGTCCAGATCGAATGTCGCCAGATAAACGCCTTCGCTCTCTCCGGCTTCGACGATCAGAGTATTCCGTGCATCGCCGTCTATCACCGGATAAGCCACCGCGTCGAAAGCCACGGAATGCCCGTTGTTTTGCGGAGCGGCGTAATTAGTCATCGCCACGCCCAACATGTTCTCGAACGCGCGCGTTTTGAATTGACCGATTCGATGTTCGTCCAGTGCGCAAGCGTTCGGAGTCAGAATGAGTTCCGCGCCTCCGAGCATGAGCAGACGCGCGGCCTCAGGAAATTCTCTATCGAAGCAGATCATAAATCCCACGCGCACGTCGCCTTGTTCAGTATCGAGCGCGCAAACCGGAAAGCCGTCGCCGGGCGTGAGCGCGCATTCCGCGTCGAACTCGCAGGTATGGACTTTCGCGTAAGTCAGGACGATTTCCCCTTGACGGTCAATCAGCGAGACGGCATTACGCGGCCTGTCATCCCACTTCTCAAGGTAGGTGAGGGCAATAGCCATCTTTAGCTCTCCGGCGAGATTTCGGAAGTGAGCGATGAAAGAGTCGTCACGGCTGATAGCCTGCGCTTGCCACCGTTCGCGCGCGCCCTCTTGCTGCGGGTCAAAGAACGTCATGCCGACGCTCCACATTTCCGGAAACAGCGCGATGTCCGCTCCCATCGCGCGAGCGCGACGACAGAATTCGTCTCCTTTGGCGAGGCTTGCGTCCCTGTCATGACCGCAGCCCGTCAATTGTAACAGGGCGACTTTGATTAACTTCATACAGCCTAATGTGTGAACACAAGTATGAGAAGTATGCTCTCACTTCACGGTCAATACCGTCTTCGCAAAATACTCGGTCAGGTTGCCGCGATGTTCCATCGTCTCGCGCTTTCCCCATGAGATGATGTAAACGCTGTAAACGCCTGCGGGCAGCTTCAACTCGTCGCCGACCGTCGCGTACTTGCGATTCTTCTCGCCTATGTTCTGCTGGTACTCATTGATAAATTCCGTGTCTTTGCCGTCCGCGCCCTGCCTGTAAAAGATGATGCCGATGAAGTCAACTCCGACCGGCGCGGGATTTTCAAACAGGACGTTAAAGGGCGAGTTCGCCGCCCACTGATTCGACTGTCCGACGCATTTCCAATCGTCATCAATCTCTTTGCAGATACTCACCTTGCCCTGACCTGCGGCAGTAGAGGCAGATAACATCAAGCAGCAAATCGGGAGCGCAAAGAGCGCTAGATAACGAGTTCCTCTGGACGGCAGCATGATCGTTTGATCTCCTTTCGTGTCGGCGCATACTAGCGACCGCGCAAGTTCCAAGTCAATGATTAGAGAGCTAACACAACGCGCTAACGCCTCAACATGCTCTTCTCTATCTCTTTCAGACAGTTCTTCACGGCTTCTTCCTCTTCGGGATTAACCGAGAGCGAAGGCATTGAGTTTTAAGCTTCATCCTTGCTCTTGATGCGATAGGCGGTGAAGTTGCCTTCGTGTTTGGTTTCGATGGTGGTTTGCTCTGCGGTGATGAGATTCCAGACCCATTGATGCATGTCGGGGCTGATGAGGACTTCGCCTTCGCGCGCGCCGGCGCAGTAGCGTGAGGCGCGATTCGCCACGTCGCCGATGACGGCGTATTCCATCCGCTCGGCGTTGCCGATAAAGCCGTGCAGAGCCTCGCCGCAATCAATGCCGATGCCGAGCAGGCAGGTCTCGGCCTCGCGCGCTTCTCTCGATTCGTTGAGAGCCGTGATCGCCTCCTGCATTTGGAGCGCGGCGCGCACGGCATGTTCGTGCTGGTTATCGTCCTGTTCGGGGCTGCCGAAGATGGCGAAGATCGCGTCGCCGACGAACCGCTCAATCGTCCCGCCGTGCGCGAAGATGGCTTCGATGAGCGGCGGAAAGCATTCGTTGAGCAGGTCGCTCATGCGATGCGCGCCGATGCGCGAAGTGAGCTGCGTGAAGCCGCGTATATCGGAGATCAGAATCGTCACCTCTGAGCGGCGCGTCCCGATGGGCAGCGCGTCCGAGCTGGCCTGATTCATCAGTTTCTCGCGCACGGTGGGCGGGAAACGACTGCTGAAAAAACGGTTGGTGAAATCCGCGTGCCGCCGCAGGTCTTCACGCGCGTAGTGATGCGCGACGGCCATCGCCGCATGATGCGCGACCGCTTGCAGCAGTTGCAGGTCGTCTAATTCAAAAGGAGGATGAGTTTCCGAGTTGTCCACGCACAAGACCCCGAGCGCCTCATCCTTCCACAAGAGCGGCGCGTACATGGCCGACTTGATTTGATGATCGATCATCGAATCCGCCAACGTCTCTTCATCTTCGCGCGTCAGTGGCGGCCAGATAAATGCTTTGCGTTGTTCCATGGCCTGCTTCGCCATCGTTCTGCTCACGGTGGGGTTGCCGGGGGGCAGATGCGCCTTGAGCGTGAGTCTCCCGGTCGCGCGATCTTTGACCAGCATCGCGCCGCGCTGTGCCGAAGGGATGATCTTCACCACGCGCTCGACGACGAGCTGGAGCAGCGATTCCAGTCTTGTCTGCGCGCCCAGTTGCAGTGGCAGCTCGTAGAAGAGCGCGAGTCGCTGTTCAAGCTCTGCGGCGGCTGCATCTGTGGTCGCAGCGAAATTGAACTCGGCTGCGTCCAGAATGTCCTTCGCGTTGACCAGAGACTTGGCGCTGCCGACGAGCGTGGGGAAGCTCGTCTCCGGGATTTGCTCTGTCGGGATGTGCGGCTTTAAGGTCGTGTCGCCGATCTGTATGATGTCGTCCTGACGAAGCAGCCGCTTGCCTTGACCTTTGATCTCTTCGTTATTGACCCGCGTGCCGTGCTTGCTGTTGAGGTCTTCGACCCAGAATTGTCCGTCTTCCACAAGGACGCGCGCGTGCAGGCGCGAGACCTTCATATCAGGAGACAGGTCAATGCCGTCGTTATGACGCCCGATGACCACTTGTGAAGCCTCGCGCTCAAAAACCCGTTCATCGCCTTGATAGGAATAAGTAATCCGCATCAACTCTCAATCCCGTCTACCGGTTCAGACAACTTTCAATGCTGACTAATAATACCAGATTGCAAACTAAAGTAAGGTTGAGAATAAAAGAAGAGGGGGAGCAAGCCGCCCTTCCTGCTTCTATTTTGAGAGATTTGGTTGTGGGTCAGTTTGAAAATATAGAGAAGAGGAAAAACGGTTTCGCGCAAAGGCGCAAAGGCGCAAAGAAAAGCGAGTAACATTAAATAACACTCAACAGCTTAGCGTGCTTCCTTTGCGCCTTTGCGCCACCAGCGCGAGCTTCTTGTCTGTGGATGGTCATTCACCTGAATTTCAAACTGACCACCACCTGAAATTTCCATTCGTTCTATTTTCTCTCGATAAGTGTTATAAGAAAGCTGCGTTAGTCTAAAAGCTAACGGGCTGCAACGCTCCATCTTTCGCAACTACGAAGGCATTATGCCTCACGAAATCACCAATCATACCGCCGTGCTCGACGCCATCCGGCGCACGGATATTATCTCGGAACTGGTCGAAGAGACGGACGGCAAATTTAAGTACGAGACCGATCTGGAAGTCATCGCCTACGGGCGCAACTACACAGGCAAGAAGGTCGGCCCTTACGCGCAACTGCTCGTGTACGACGCGAGCGAAGAGATAATCAGTCAGGGCGATTGGGGCGGCAACACCTTTTTCTTCGGCGTCGAAGGCGACCTGGACGTGTACGTCAAAGATCAAACCGGACGACAGAAGTGGGTGGACGTGCAGAAGCCCGGTAAGAGTTTCGGCGAGATGTCCGTGCTGGCCGGACTGCCGCGAACCGCGACCATCGTCGTCCCGGAGGGAGGCAAAGCCACTGTCCTCAAGGTCGAGCGTCCGGCCTTGCGTCTGCTGCGCAAGCTGCCGAAGTTCGGTCAGGCGCTCGATCAGGTCTATCGCAACAACGGCCTGAGACGCACGGTTGATGACGTGCTCGATCTGGTGGACGCGCCGCTCAACGCCGGGTTGGTCAAGAGACTCAGCGAAGCCGCACAGTTCAAAATCTACAGTAAGCATCAAGTCCTCTTTCGCGCCGGAGAGCCGATCAGTCATCTCTTCATCATCAGAAACGGTTGGCTCAAGCGCGAACGCGCCCCGGATGATGAGAGGCAAGCTTCAAAAACTTCTTCTGCTGATGGTGAAGAGAATGCGGGCGTGGATTTTCTGGGGGCTGGCAACTGTCTCGGCCTTGAAGGATTGGAGGCGAACACCAACTGGAAATACACTGCGACGCTCCTCGCGCATACGGAGGTGATGGAAGTTCCGCTCGCCGGGCTGCGCGCAGACCGCGAGTTGTGCGACACGTTGCGCGGGATTTTCCTGCACGCCAAAAATGGTGACGCGCGTGTTCAGACGACTTTGGATACGGAGAGCGTGGCCGCCGCCGAAAAAGAGATTTTGACCGGCCTCGTGGACGGCTCGAACCTGCTCGTGATGGACATGGACTTGTGCGTGCGTTGCGGCAACTGTTCATTGGCTTGTCACAAAGTGCATGGGCAATCGCGTCTGCTCAGACGCGGCATACACATCAAACGTCCGTTGAAGCCGGGAAGCTCTTCCACGCAGCACGTCCTGTCGCCGTCCGTGTGCCTGCATTGTCAAGACCCTGAGTGCCTGACCGGATGTCCGACCGGAGCTATCGCGCGTTTTCCGGGCGGGCAGATAGACATCAACGCGAAGACCTGCATCGGCTGCGGCGACTGCGCGACACAATGTCCCTATAACGCGATCTCTATGATTCCGCTCAAATCGCCCGCGCCGGAACAACTCAGCTTGCGCATGAGATTCAAAAGCTGGTTGAGCCTCGCGCCAACGGCCATGCCCGCGCCCGTCACTGAAACCAAAGACCTGCTCGCGGTCAAGTGTAATCTCTGCGAGAACACTTCGCTCAATCCGGCGGGCGCGCGAAAAGCTGCCTACTCCTGCGAGGAGAATTGCCCGACCGGCGCGCTGGCGCGCGTCAACCCGCGCGAGTATTTCGATGAAGCGGGGAAAGCCATCGGCCTTGTCTATCGTGACCAGACGCACGCCATCGGGCGCAACATACACAAGAAAGACACGGTCGCGCGCCTCTGGCATCTCTGCGGCATCGCGGCGACGCTGGCTTTGATGATTGCTGCCGTGTGGGCTGCGCGTCGTTACGGCCTGGACGGACATCTCGGCGAGACGTGGCTGACAGTGCGTTGGGCGACTGGCCTGGTCGGTCTAGCGGGCATCGCGGGCGTGATGACCTATCCGGCGCGCAAACAAGTTTACAGGAGGCGGGCGGGCGCGCTTCGCTACTGGATGCTGGCGCACGTTTATCTCGGAGTGATTGCGGGATTAGTGTTGCTGTTGCACGGCGGGCGCGCGACGGGCGGTCTGCTGACCTCGCTGCTGATGATAGCTTTCGATCTGGTCATCCTGTCTGGACTCTTCGGCATCGCCTGCTATTTCATCGTGCCGCGCATCATGACGAGCATAGAGGGCGACCCTCTGCTCGTCGAAGACCTTGAGACGCGCCGGGAAGAGCTGCGCGCGACGCTGGCCGGCATCGGCGCGGACGACGCGCAACTCCGCCACGTCATCGAGCAGAAAGTGGCGAAGCGTTTTCTCTCCGTCTCATACCTGTTGCGGCAATACCTGCGCCGTGAAGATTTGACGGACATGCTGGCCGGAGCGCGGGCGGAGTTCAAGACGGAGACGCAGGGTTTGAGGGAGCCTTCGGCGCGTCCGCTCTTGATCGAAGCGATTGAGACGGCTGCGACACTGCGCCGCGTGGACGCCCTCATCTATCTTCACAGGCTGCTAAAAGTCTGGCTCGCGCCGCACGTCATCTCGACTTCGCTGATGCTCGTGCTGATGCTCGTGCATATCATTCAGGTCGTTTTCTTTGTTGTGCGTTAGTTGTCTAATTGAGACGTAAACATTCACCGCAGAGACGCGGAGACGCAGAGAAAACATGAAAGGGCAGCAAAGAGTAATTGATTTTTAATTCCTCTGCGTCTCCGCGTCTCTGCGGTGAATAATATTGGCCGCTTAACGAATAGCTCGTGAATAATCTGTCCCCCACATTCATCATCACGCGTGAGGATCAGGTGGTTGATCCGGTCACGCTCTCGACGCAGGCGTTGAGGGTTGGCCGCCAGACGGATTGCGAAATCCTGTTGAATCATCCGACCGTCTCGCGCCTGCACGCGGGCATCAACGAAGTTGACGGTCGTTTCTATCTCATCAATCTCAGCTCGTCGCATCCGGTCACACTAAACGGCAGGCTGGTCGAGCTTAATGAGCCTGAGGCTCTGGCCGACGGAGATGTCGCGCAGATCGGCTCTTTCTTTCTGCACATGAGCCGCGTTGGCGCAGCTTTGAAGATACAGGTCGCGTTTGAGATCGCGACCAACATCGCGGAGGCTGTCGAAGAGGCGGCGCAGGAGCAGCCGCTCGCGCCCGATTCCGCCGTCGCTTTGCCGAAGGTGGCGGACGCGCTCAAAGAGTTTTGGGACAAGCGAACGCGCGACAAGGCCGCGCGCCCTTCGCCGCTTCACCCGCGACAACCGCCGCAACCCGGCAAGGCGAGATTCAGCTGGAAGCCGACCAAAGACCTCGTTCGACCGTGGCCTTTCTCCGTCTTTATCTGGGCTCTCATCGTCATCGGTCTGGTCTCCGTGGCAGCCGCGTTCTGGCATCCGAAAGCTTTCTCGCCCGCGCCGATTTCAAACGCGCACGCGCGAGTCTCGCTCGTTCATAAAACTTCGGCTGATGCGATTGCCAGACAACCGAACGCAGGCTCTTGCACGTCATGTCACGCGATCAAGGTTGAGATGGAAGCTAACTGCGCGTCGTGTCATCAGACCGAGGCGTTCAATGCCGCGTTGAGCGGGATTCCCGCTCATGCGGAAGCCGGAATAGGTTGCGCTTCATGTCACGCAGAGCATCAGGGCGCGGATTTTCGTCCAGCCGAAGCCGCTCTCAACATCTGCGCGAAGTGCCACAGTGATGAAAATAAAAATCTTTATCATGGCCGTCGCCTGCACACGCCGCACGGAGGAACGGTCGGCTATCCGGTGGTTGACGGTGTGTGGAAATGGGCAGGATTAAGCGATGAAGCATGGAAGCAGTTGCCGAATGATGCGACGGAGGCTCTCAAGAGAGCGAGAGAGCGCATGAAGGGCGAGACGGATGAACAGTGGCGCAGTCGCCAGTTTCATGCGCTGCATGTCCAGCGCGTGCTCGCGCGCGGAGTCGGTCTGACGGGCAACGCGGAGGGCGAACTGTCCTGCTCAAGCTGCCATAAATCTTTTGATCCCATTGACCGCGCGACTCCGGCGACGACGTGCGCCAGTTGTCACAACGGTAACAATGGTCAGGTGGATAGCACGGGGCGACGCACATTAATCGCGGCCAACGCGGCCAATTGCTCTTCGTGTCACATACAGCATCTCAAAGAACCCGGCCACTGGAATCCGAAGCTGCTTGCTGAGGAAATCTCGCGCACAGGTGCAAAGGCGCAAAGAAGAGCAGGCCAAGATTAGGTGGCATTCAACAGCTTAGAAGCTGATTGAGAGATAGAAAATCCATGTCTTGTCATCGAAGATGACCGACATTATAGCGTAGCGAGCATCGCTACGACCGAAGTAAACCAAGTCGCCTCGTCGCCGTAGGTGACGAACATTGAGGTGCGACACTTTCAGCGTCGCCTCTGAGAGACATTCAAACTCGGAGGGTTTCACCCTCCGCTATAATGTTCGTCATCTTCGATGACATCGTCAGAATTTTCAAAACAGCTTCTTAGCGTTCTTCCTTTGCATCTTTGCGTGAAACTTCTTCTGTTATAGTTTGCTTTCTCGAAGAGCATGAAAAAGTCTTACCTGTTCATCACCATCGCCGCGCTGCTTCTCCTTTTGGGGATTAGCTTATCGTCTGGCGGCGGCTCTGCCGGGCTGCATGTGGGCGGGCTGTCGTGGGGTGGGTGGACGCTCGTCTGCGGTCTGCTCTTCGTCGTGGCGGCCTCATTCGCGCTGCTGGACGCGGCGCGCGCGCGTCGCCTGCTCAAAGCTTCCGCCGGTAAAAGTTTTGCAGCCGAAGAGCTGAACACACAGCTCACCAGAGAAGACCTTGAGCTTATCAAACAGATTGACGTGAATGGGCCTGAGTATCCGCATCCGGTCATCTTCCCCGACCGTTGTATCGGCTGCCATGCGTGCGTCGAAGCCTGCCCGCACGACGTGCTGGCGATTGTGAACGGGATTGCGACGGTCGTCGCGCGCGATCAATGCATGGAGGACACGGCCTGCCAGGTCGAGTGTCCGGTCAATCCCAAAGCCTGCGTCGTCGTCAACACGACGAAGAAGATCAGATCGCGTCCAGCCCCCGTGCGTGATGCGACCTTTATGACTAACGTGCCGGGCTGCTACATCATCGGCGACGTGTCCGGGACTCCGCTCATCAAGAACGCCGCCAACGAGGGAGCGGATGTCATCAAGCATATCTCTCATGAACTGAGAAACGGCGTCGCGCCTGAGCCTAAGGCGGAAGTGGACGTGGCGATTATCGGCATCGGCCCCGCCGGATTGTCCGCCGCGATTACGGCCAGACAACATCAACTCAATTGCGTCGGCATCGAGCAGGACACGACGCTCTCGACCATCGAGGCTTATCCGAAAGGCAAGTACATCTTTTTCAAACCCGATACTATGCCTTCGCGCGGCAGCATCGCGGTCGAAGGAGCGGGCGAACAGCGCGAGCAGATTCTGCAAGCCTGGCTCGACACGATGAAAAGCAGCGGCGTGGTCATTAACGAAGGGGAGAGCTGCAAGAGCGTCGTGCGCGCCGAAGATGGAGACTATTTCGTCGTGCAGACCGAGCGGGGCATTGAAAAGGAGAAAGTCACTTACCGCGCGCGCCGCGTCGTCCTCGCCCTCGGCAATCGCGGGACGCCCATGAAGCTCCGTCTGCCCGGCGAAGAGATGAAGGTCACACGCGACGGTCGTGCGGAAGACAAAGTGAAATACAAACTGGCCGACCCGGACGCTTACAAAGGCAAGAAGATCATCGTCGTCGGCGCGGGCAACTCGGCCATCGAAGCGGCGGTTGATCTGGTCGCCCGCCGTCAGGGCGACCGCATCAGCTTTCGCCCCGCAGACGAGATCAACGAAGTCACCCTCGTCATTCGCAGCGACATGAAGAACGATCTCAAATTCGGCAACAAGCTACAGGTCTATCAATGTATTGACGAAGGCAAGATCAAGGTCTACTTCGGCGCGGCCATCAAAGAGCTGCGCGACGCGGAAGTGGTCTTGATGAACGCGCGCACCAGTGAGGTCAAGGCGACCGTTGCCAACGATTATATTTTCGCCATGATCGGAGGCGACCGCCCGACCAAGTTTCTGGAATCAATCGGAATCAAAATCGGCTAACAAACGAATGAAGCACGAAGGGGCGGGGGCAAGCCTGCGCGAGCAGGCGGCCAGAGTCTAGCCCCATGCGTGAGCATAGGGGTCACGGCACACATCAGATTTAAAGAGCCTGTGTGAGCGGGCGACAGATGAGAAGCAAAGCAATCATCTGTCGCCTGCTCACGCAGGCTCAATATCCTAACTTCCTTGTACCCCACGCTGACGCGTGGGGCTACAGTCTTACGCCTGCTCGCGCAGGCTCGTTGAGTTTCATCGCTGATGTTGAACTCGCGTTAACTCACGCCCTTGAACTTGAATGTCGTTCCCGTGTGGCAGCGTTTGCAATCATCATAGTCTGCCTCGCCGAAAGCTCTTTTGTTGTTGTGACAGGTGGCGCAACTGAGTGTGCGCGCGGGCGAAGAATGTTCCGCCGTGCGCGGCGAGCTGACTTGCCTTGTTTGTGGCAGTCCCGCGAGCAGCGAATGACAGTCAGCGCAATTGAGCCTCTGTCTGTAACTGTGTTCGGCGTGGCTGAAGCTCGCGTTGAAGGCGACGGCGTTTGTCTGCGTGCGACGATAAGAAGCAAGCTCATGACAGGTGGCGCATGAGCTGATGTCGCGTCCGCCCGCGTTTGTCTTGCCGGGCGCGTGGCACTGGTAACAGGTATTGTGCGCCGTGATGCTGGACGGGATGGTGACGGCGACGCCGCGACGCAGTGTGGCTGTGTGACAGGCGGCGCAGCCCATCGCGGGCTTCGCGTCTCCCTTGTTGTGCTGCGCGTGATCGAATTTCGCATTAAAGCTCTCGTTGAATTTGGAGGGAAAAGCTTTGAGCGGCGGATGATCGGACGACAAGCTCGAATGACAGATATTGCACAAAGGGACTTTGGGCGTGATGAACTCTGCAAAGTGGCAATCGGTGCAAGCCTTGTGTCCGGGCAAGCGCGGCGTCATGTTGCTGTCCGCGCGCGCATGGCATGAAGCGCAGGCCAGACGCGAGTGGCTGTCGGATTTGTGAGAGAACTTTGAATAATCTTCGTCGGCGCGAACGGGTGGAGCGGAAACAGCTTGCCTGTCAACCGCGCGCGAAGAATAGGCGAACAGCAACAGCCCCGCGCCGAGAAGGATGACGATGAATGTCGGCCAGCCTCTTTTTATGTTTGCGCTTTGAATGAGCATCAATTAGTCCGGCCTTCTCATTCCGTAAACAGTGCGCGATGACTCGCGGGCACGGCGCGTCGCCCCACTTCGGACGTGTGGCATTTGGCGCAGACGAAGCTCGCGTCGCGGCCTCGCTGCTCGAATTCGGTTTCGATAGTGGCGATGGTGTTGTCCGTTGATGTCTTGTGACACGAAGCGCAGGAAGTAATCGGCACCTCCGGTTTCAAGCCGACCACACTTTTCACACGCGTGATGTTGATATGACAGGTCGTGCATTCCGCGACGTGTTGCTCGCCCGCGTGCGTGAATTTGAGAGAGAGGCGTTGCGGAACTGTCAACATCATGACATCCGTTTGCGATAGCTGATGACATCCGGCGCAGTCATTGTGCGTCGGCTCTTGCGTCTTCCAATGACAGTTAAAGCAGGACGCGTGGCCGACGGGCGCGGTCTTGAAAGTTCCGGCGGGCGGCTGAAAGTTGTCAGGGAAACCGCCCGCAGGCACAGGCGTTACGGCCTCAGTCTCGTGACAGATGGCGCAGTTGTTATATTTCTGTCCGCTCTTATCTTGAACGACGGACGTGCCGCGAACGGCATGCGCCGACTCGTATCTTTTGTTGAATCCGGTGGCGGCGAGCACGTCCTGATGTTTGTCGTGCGGAAAGATGGCGTTGAACTGGCTCGGCTGCGCGGGTTTGGCGAACGCGAAACGCGCGCCGTCGCGCGGCGAGACTTTGGTGTGACAGATGGAGCAGATGACGGGGCGCGCGCCTTTGAAAAACTCCGCGCGATGACAGCCGACGCATGATGCGTGCGTCGGAAAATCCGCCACGTCCGGAAACCCCGCCGCGCTCTGCCAGTTGGCCGTCGGAGCTTTGTGGCAAGTGTTACAGTCGCCCTGATGCTTAGCAGTACGGTGCGAAAATTCCGAGTAATCTTTGGCCGGATTTCTCCTGTTGGATTGATTTGTTCTCGCCGTCCGCCCCGCCCGTTTTTTTCGATTGCCCTGTTGATAAGCCTCGCCGCTCGCATTGAGAGCGACGCGCGGGAAGAGATAGCCCGCCGCCGCAAGGGCCGTGAAGACGAGGATGATGACAAGTCGAACTCTCATCAATTGGAGGCCGTTTGCCTGTTCGCGTCGCACGCGGGCAAAGGCTTTTCGACGCCGACGCACTTCACATTTTTATAGCTTGAGTTTGACATGAGAAAAGGAATTTCCGTGCCCGCTTTGACTTTCACTTCGCACGTCGTCCAGAGGATAGTTTTGTCGCCGAACTCGACGGGCAAGAGGTTTGTGACGAGATAGCTGCCGGGCGTGAGGTCTGTGAAATAGGCTGTGCCGTTGCGGTCTGTCATGACTGAGAGGACGGGAGCCTTGGTGGCTATTTCGGCTTCGCTGATTAAGGCTTTGAGCGCGGCCTGCTTTTGACGATAGAAGCCGTCTCTGAGTTCGTCAGTCAAATTCGTCGTCAACCACAAGCGTCCCAGTTCGGGCGTCTTGTATTCTTTCGCGCCGCGTTCATAAGCCGCTTGAAATTCAGGGACGGCAGACGCGCCCGTCAGATATTTTTCTTCGACCGTGCGACAGTAGACGGATTCGCAATCGCCCTCTTTGAGCCAGTTGATGAAAGCCTCGCTCGCCTTAATGTTGCGGTAATAGCATTCACGCGTCTGAATTGTCTGACGATTGATTTTCTCAAGCAGTTCCTTGTTCTCAGCGAGGCCGCCCTTGATGAGATAGAAACGCTTTCGCGCCAGTCCCTTCTCTTTATCATTGACTTTCGGCCTGACTCGCAATCGCACGACGCCCGTCGCCTGAGTCTCATTCGCTTGCGCATGCGCGACAACGGGAAGCGCGCATAAACAGAAAGGCAAAAGTAAAAAGGTAAAAGGTAAAAGTGAGGAAGGCAGCACAGCCCTCTTTACTTTTGCCTTTTTACTTTTACCTTTTGCCTTTTCCATCTCTGTGCCTCTGCGGCTGAATTTTAAAGCGTCGGGCTGCGAGGGAACTTGACGAACGGCAGCCGGACGCCGCGTATGATGAGTTGATCCGCGCGGATCGCAGCCGGAGGCGCGTAGCCTTGTGAGCCTCCCGCCGCGATGAAATCGTCTTGATCGATCCCGTCGCCACTGATGCCGATAGCTCCGACGAGCGCGCCGTTCTTGTAAAGCGGAATGCTCCCCGCGAAGATTTGCAGACCGTTACGAATAACTTGAATTGAGGAGCAGGTGCACGGCGGCCTGTTCATAAAAGGTCGCAGTGAACAGATGACTGGCCGCGCGACGAGAGCCGGTCGGATTAAATCCAGTTGGAGGCCGACGTTGAACGGACTCCATTCGCTTAAAGCAGAACTGAACGGCCCGGCCTGTGTGTTATTGATGCCGTCGGGAAAGAACGGGCGATGCAGAAATCCGATGGCGCGGTCGCTGTATGCGAAACTGCCGTTGAGCGGCACGCTGTCAGAAGCGGCGCGGTCTGCGTAACTTCCCATGCCGTTGTTGCGCAAGAGCGTCGCCGCATCGCTCCTCGAAAAGAAGACCGCCGAGCGAGCTTTTTGGACTGCGACATCAAAGCCGAAGACGGGCGCGTCAGCCGTGCGAAAGATGCCGAGCACGTTGCCTTCCGTGTCCACGACCGAGATTGAAACGCGCGCGTTGCTTCCCAAGGGTTGTCTAATCGCGGCGCGCGTGATGTTCGCAGTCTGGGCTGCATGAGAGATAATTAGATTCACGTCGGCGGCGGTCAACGCAAGCGCAGCCGTCGGGAACGTGCTGCCGACGAAGGGAAAGAATCGCGCGCTCGCTTCGCCGCCGATGCCGCCGACTGTCGCCGGGGCAAAGGCTGACGGCGGCGCGCCGCGTACAGGAAAGCTCGACAGGACAGAGCCGGGCAGCATGCCGAATGGAATCGTCTGCGGCGCGAGCACACTTGTGATGTTGGTGTACGGCAGGCGGACTCCGTCAATGAGTATGTTGTCGCCGCGAATCAACGCCGGAGCTTCATAGCCGCGCACGCCTGAGGCTGCGATGACTTCTTCAATCGGCTGGTCAAAATCCGTCGGGTCGCGGTCAACCGTGTACAGCCCGTCGCCTTCAATGCCGATGCCGCCAACGGCCACGCCGTTTTTGTAAACGGGCAGGCCGCCCGCGTCGCCCGAAAGGCCGAGCGGCAGTCCCGGCTTCTTAATGTCCGAACAGGAGAGAGAGGAAAACTGTACGCCGTAAAGCGGCCCGCCCTCGCGGAAATCAATGCCGGGCGGAAAGTGTTCCTGAATAATAAAGCTCGCCGTGCGCGTCGTGAATGCGTTGCCCGAAGTGCTGAAGAGCGCGCCCGTCCCCGCTTTTGAGATGGCGGCGGCGAAGGCCGGAACCGTCAAGCCTTCAAGCCCACGTCCTATCGCGCCGACGCTGCGAATCTGCGTCGTCGCGCTCGCGCCCGTCATCACAAAGACTCCGAGCACGTTGCCTTCGCGGTCTGTCACAGCGACAGTCACTTTCTGATTCAACTGCGCGGCGGCTGAGACTGCTTGCGCGATGAGAGTCTGCACGTCACTCGGCGTCAACGCTTGCGCCGCGACCTGATGCGAGCAGCACGCGATGACGAATATCAGCGCGGCTGAAAGCGAAAGCAAACGTGCTGAGGGGAAACGCATGTTTGGCCTTTGTTACGAGTCCGACATCAGAGAAAAACGATCCACGAAA
Source organism: Pyrinomonadaceae bacterium (assembly GCA_036403295.1). Lineage (GTDB taxonomy): Bacteria > Acidobacteriota > Blastocatellia > Pyrinomonadales > Pyrinomonadaceae > JACMLC01. Next base: position 23,284 of record DASWRG010000051.1, on the reverse strand, counting down.
TCACACGAAACGACATACACACAGAACTTTCTTCGTGCTCCTTCGTGTGATTTCGTGAATCGCAAGCTTCTGACATAGGTTCACTCAATCGGCTTATGACATTTCGCGCAATCATTAGTGCCCGGTATTTTGCCTTTGAGGTCCGGGCGAGTTTTGATCGCCGCGTCGTGACAGGTGTTGCAGTTCCGGTGGTACGCAAGCTCGTTGTTGATCTTCGTCGGCGTGGTCTTGCCGTCCAAATTCGCGCTCGGCATCTCTTTGCTGTCGTCGCCGGTTTGCAAGTGACAGGTGCGACACGTCTTGACGCCGACGGCATCGGGAGCTTTGAGAGCTTCGGCGGTCAACGCGACCTTTCTTTCTGAAGTCTTCAAAGGCGGCTTGAGCGCGGAGGCCGGTTGATCCGTGTGATGACATTCCGTGCAAGCGATATTCGCTTTGCCGTCCACGCTGTAATTTTTCGTGCTGTGCGTTTCGTGATCGAAAGCGACTTCGCCGTACTTGTCCGACTGGCTGTCTTTAGCCAGCGTGACTTGCTTCGGCAGCTCTTTCTTCGGCGTATCGTCCGGGCGCGCGTTCGTGGCGCGTGCGCTGCTGAACGGTTGCGCCACAAAATAACAGGCCGCAGCCAGAAAGATTAAAGTGATGACGGCGGAGATGTTTCGTTTCATAAGGGGGCGCGCCTCCTGTGTTTTGCGTGGATAGCGTTTGAGCATTGATGTTGCTCGTCGTGTTGTCGAAACGGCTTCAAGACAACTCTGTCAATGAGATGCTACGAACGCTCTGAACGTGTCTGTCTTATTTTCAAAGCAATTGCCAGAGCCATAAATAAACCAAGCGCACTCAATTGTGCAAACAATTTCCGGTCGCCTCCCCGTTGCGACGAGCCGATTTCAGGATTCGCTTCCCCATCCGAATCATTCGTGACGGCTGAAATCTTAAAGTCGAGAGGCTTCGTCGCGGGCTTGTCCGTCACGGTAAAGAACGAACCCGCGCCGCCGTCCGTCTTCATCATTCGCTGCGTCTCAAGCAGGTTAAAGGGACGCGCGCCACGCCTGCCGAAGACAGAGACTTGATTGCCGCTCTCGTCTGCCGCGCGGTCGCGGTCGAGCGGCTTCGAGATCGCCAGAGCCTCGCCTTTCGTCTTGTAAGACGCGATCAGGCGCGGCATCGGGCGCGGGCTGAAGCCTGCGTAGTCCGGCATCGTTTCGGGGTCTGTCAGTTGCAGAACTTTGAGGCCGCCCGCCCCGTCCGCGACATACGCGAAGAGACTCGCGTTCGTCATCGCCACTTTGATTTGATGCGCGTCTTTCAAGCCGCCGTCAGCATTGAACATCTGTTCGAGGCGAGGCTTGTCAGGTCGTTCGACATCAACAATCGCCACACCGTCTTTGCCCGCCGCGACGTAAGCGTAAGTCCGCGCGACATAGACATCCACAGCATCCGGCAAAGAGATGAACGCGTTCTCAACCACATGCACTTCGTCCGCTTTGTCGTTCAGGCGCGTGAGGTCAACGACCTTCAACCCGGCGTCGTCAACCACGAAGGCGTAACGGAATTGCACAGCCACACTGCGCGGGTGTTTCAACTGCGAAGCGCCGATTCGTTTTTCGATGAACGGATGGAGCGGGTCATTGATGTTGACGAAGACGAGTTCGCTGCCGGTCGTGATGAGGGCGTGCGTGCCCGCAATCGTGATGTTGTTGGCGTCGCTGAGAATCCCGCCGGGATTGAAAGTTAAAGCTCGTTTCAGGAAATTGTTCGTCGGAACTCCGTCGAGCAGCGTCGCGGCGTTGACCAGAATCAAGCCCTCGTACTTGTCCGCGACGTAGAGATATGCGTAGAGCGGATGAATCGGCTGCTCTTCGTTCAAGAGCATCGTCGCCTGCATGGGCGACTGCAAATATTTTTCGTAAAGCGTTTTCGCTTCATCCGGCGAAATCGTTTTGTAGTTCCCTTGCGCGTTAACTGTCAGTTTCCAACGCGCCGGGTCAACCGCGAGAGTCGACGGCGCGGCGACGGCGGTCGCGTACTTCGTGTCAACATAAAACCTCTGTCCATAGGGCGACACGGGCGCGGTCGTGATGCGCTCGGAAAAACCTTTCTGGTCTATCTGCGCGATGTCGTAAACGCGCAGGCCGCCCTCGCCCGCCGCGACGTAAGCGTATTCGCCGCGCACTTGAACTTGCAACACGCGCGGATTGCCTGCGTGCTCGTAAGCCGTCTTCAATTTTCTGCCGCCCTGCTCAAACTTGCGATAATCGTCAGGGTAAGCGAGGCGTTGCAAGGTGCTGCCGAAGACGGCTTGCGGCTCTGTGTGTGCCGTGACGGCGACGGCTTCGAGCGCGTTATCGGCGGCGACGTAAACGTATTGACCCATGAAGTTGACGAAGTTCGTCCCTTGCAAGAGAAGCTGAGCCATCCAGGCGTTGTTGTCGTTCTCGTTTGAGATGTGGCAATCGGAGCAGCCTTTCGTCTCCGTCGCGCGAACAGTGTGCGGAACGTGCGTGTTGAAAGTTTGTCCCGCGAAGCCTTCGGCCGAGACGGTCTGTTGCTGGCTGTAAATCCACTCGCGGTTCTGGTTCTGCGAGCTGACCAGCACGGCGGACGACGAACGCACGGGAGCGACGCGGTGTCCTGTGACCGTACCGTCTTTTCCAAGCATAAAAATGTCGTCGCGCAAGACCTGAAAATTGTAGGTCGTGAAGTTGCGCGAGTCGCCGCCCTCGAAGTGACGATTCGGCATCTTCCGGTTCGCCTGCATCGAGAGATGACAGCCGAAACACCCCGTCACCCACGACGAATGACAGGCATAGCACGTCATGCTGCTGTCGCGGTGCGCCAAGAGCGCGTCGTCCTTCGGCACGTCGCCCCAGGTCTGGTTGTCCGTGCGAATGGTCTTCGCGTATCGGGACTTCTCATTGTAGTCGGGCGAGTTCGGATCAATGGTGTCTGCGGTCTGCTTGATTTTCCACCAGCGACCCGGCTCGACGAGAGAGTGTTGCACAATGTCGCCCGAGTTTAGTTGAACTTCGTTCCCGTCTTTGTCTTTGCGTTTGGTGGCTTTCGTAACGCGCTCAAAAGCCTTGATCGCGCTGTCATCAATATCGCGCGTTTCAAGAAGCGTTAAATCGCTGCCCGTCTGCAAATCTTTATCGGTGAAAGGAATGCCCGCGCGTTCGAGCTTCGTTTTCCGGCGGGCGATGTCGCGCTTGTCGCGCTCAAGGGCGGGATTGAGTTCCTGCGCGCCGTAGCTCGAAGTCAACAGCGTGGCTTTGCGAGTAATCGAGCCGTGACAGTCAACGCAACCGATCTCAACCGCCGCGCGCGGTTCGTTGTAAAGAATGCCGTTGCCGTGCGAGTCCTGCTTGAAATGGCAATCCGCGCAATGCATTCCCTTCTCAAGATGTATGTCTTTCAAGTGAACCGCTTTGCCGAATTTGTCAGGGTCGTCGGGCGAGACGACGTTATCCTTCGCGTCCAACAGGTCGCCCTTGCGATTCTTTTTATAGACGGCGCGAAAGACCCAGCCGTGACCGTGAAAATCCGCGAACTGAGTTCGTTTCAACTGCCTGTTAAATTCGCGCGTGCCAGTCTGATTTAGAAATCCAGGCTCCGACCACTTGCCTCTCAAACTCGATGCTTCGGGATTGCGATTGAGCTTCCGCTGCTCGTCATCCTGCGACGGCGTGACCTGCTGAGAGGGATACATCAACGCGCCGTCAGTCTCGTTATCCCACCAGGTCAAACCCAGGTAACTGGCGACCATGTTCGTCCCCGGATGCATGTGGCAGACCATGCACTGCGAGGTCGGGATGGCGGACGTGAATTGATGCTTAATCGGATGACCCGGCTCGTCGCGCGGAATATTTTGGTCGCTCGACTGCGAACGCCCTTCGTTGCCGAAAGCAGCATAGCGCGCTGAATGAACCGGGTCGCGGTCGTTGGCGTAGATGACGTGACAGGCTGTGCAGCCCGACGAGCGATAATCGCCCGCGTGATCGTTCGTGCCTAAAAAATTTAAGGTCGGGTCGAGCAATCTTGTTTTCTGCAAGCCTAGAAAAACCGGGTCTGTGCGATTGTTCGTGCCAAAGCCGCGAGGGCTTAATCCCTTGTCCGGCTTGCCCGGCTCTTCCTCTTTGTCGGGCAGGCCGACTTCGAGCCGACGTTTGCCGCCGCGCTCGAAGACGCGCAGGACGTTGCCCGGCTGCGAGATATTCCAGGGCGGGAGCGGGTCTAAGAATGAGAGCCAGCCTTTGAGCTGCGTCTGCTCGCGCGACGGCGCGGGCGTTTGCAGCAAGGTTTGCGCCCCGCCCTCTTCGCTGTAGCTCTCGCCAAAGCGCGCGTCTTTAATCGGAAAGCCGCCGTTGTTGTAAAGAGCCGCGCCCCACAACATCGCGCCGTGCGTCATCATACTGCGCGCGACGTTGTTCGATTCGGTCTGATGACACTCGCCGCAAGTCTGCGCCGCGACGCGCAGGTCGCCCGGATTAATAAAGCGGACGAACTCCCTCGACTCCCGCTCAAGCAGCGTATTCGTCAGTTCCGGATTCGCGCTCGAATACTTGCCGTCCCTCTTCCACTCTTCGGGATACTTCGGCCTGACGTGAGCCTCTTCTTTAGTCTTCGCCGCCGGATTGCCGCCGTGACACGCGGTACAGGTCATCCCCTGCGCGTCCTTGCCTTCATCCAATTTATCGAGCGTGCCCTTCGGCCCGTACTTGTGCATCGGCTCGATATTGTTGTGGCAATTGAGACAGCCTTCGGCCTTCGTATCCGTCTGCGCGGCCTGTTGATTTGATTGAGCTTGCGTTTGTGCGGCTTCGATTGAGCGAGAGGGCTGCGCCCCCTCGTCATTTGACGACGAAGCTTTGCCGCTCCACAGCATCACTGCGACGACGGCGGAGATGACGACGCAGAGCGTCAGCTTTAAATGTTCGGTTTTGCTGAGCTTTTCCATGTAATCATGAACATTTGTTATCAGCAAAGAAAATCTCTCGCAAAGGCGCAAAGGCGCAAAGGAAGAACGCTAAGCTGTTGAGTGCCGCTTGATTCTTGAATGCTTTTCTTTGCGCCTTTGCGCCTTTGCGCGAGACGTTTTGATCTTCATGCTAGAGACCACCTTAAAAAACAAACTTCACTTGCGCGAACAGAGCGTAGAGCGGCTTGTCCGGGCTGATGATCGTCGGCTCACAAAATTTAGGGAAGGGACAGTTGCGCGACATGTCCGTGTAGATGTCTCGAAAGCCGCCGCCGGGTTTCAACGTCGCCGCGCCGAAAGTCAGCGTGACGTTGTTAATTAGGAACGGGCGAAAGGCCACGCCCACATTGTAATCAAAGCCTATGCTGTGGCGTATGTGATTTTGGAAGAGCACGTACTCCAACGGCTCTGTTCGATGAAAGCTCAGGTAGTTGACGTTGAAGACGGCCTTGAGCCTCTGCGTCACTTCGACATCAACTCCGGCGTTGTAAATAAAGATGCCGGGATTGACGAAGTTCGCCTGCCCTTCGAGTTTGCTGCTCCGCAAAGAAGGCAAGAGGCTGTTCGGCTGAACCAGGCCGACGCCGGTTTGCGTGAGGCGTATGCCCTGACGATTCCAGAATGAAAATTGACCGCCGATAAAATTCGGATCATCTAGAATCGCGTCGAAGCCGGTCGCGCGGCTGTCCGTCGGATTCTTGTCGCCCGAAGCCCAGAAGAAAGAGGCGCGAAAACGCAAGTAGTCTCTATCAATCGAAGCCTCGACCGCAGCCATCTCAGAGCGTATCTGGACGCGCTTTCCGGCAATCGGATTCCGGTCGTCGTGGCCGAAGGCGAAGTAAAACGAGTGTGTGAGATTGAGCCGCCCGATGTGCCCGTCGCCGTTGATGCCGAAGTAGCCGACGCTGATTCTGTGCGGCCTCACATCTCCAATCAAAGCCGGACGCACGAGAAAACCGTTGCGGTCGAAATGGCGACTGCCACGGTCGTCGTTGTAGAGCGCGGTGGCCTGAATCGTGTATCCCTTCTTGATAAAATCCTGACGATAGATATTGGCGATGTAAATGTTCTGCTTGCGCGTGTCAAAGCGATTGAGGCCGCTGTTGGTGTCCTTCTCAAGCTGATTGAAGTAGGCCAGATTAAATTGATAACGATTGTTGGCGAACGCGCCGAAGAGACGCGCGCCGAGGTTGTTGTCGGAATAAACGAAGCCGCGAAAATCCGAGACGAAGGGCTGAATCCCGACGCGCGCCGAAACGAAATCGTAGTTGGCGTTCACGTCAAACAGCTTCTTCTCGAAGAAGGCTTCTTCGAGAGAGAACTGCGTGTCCGTGCGCGAGGTGCCGCGCCGCACGTCTATATTGACGACGCCGTTTTCGCGCGCGTTGAGATAGTTTGGCAGACTAAAGGTCGGAGAAATTTTGATCGCCCAGTCGCGCGGCTTGAAGACCGTCTGTCCTTTGAAAAGCTCAAAGGTAAGTTGCAGCGTCTCGCTCGTCGCAAGGGCTTCGGGGCGACCGAAGAACTCCGCGCTGCCGGGATTCACACTGCTGACGCCCGTCGGTTTCGGCGTCCGGCCAAACTCGAACGCGGTCGAGCTGACGGCTGACAGAATCATAAACTTGTCATTGCCGAACAGCGGATAGTCGCCCTTCAAGACGCTCTGATTGTAAGGGTCATACCAACGCCCGCGTTTGAAGGGGATGTCGCGCCCGCGCGCGCCTTTGTCGCCGTAGCGATCATATTCGGGAAAGCCTATCCGCCAACGGTCTCTGGTCTCGCGCCGGTCGGCGTCGGTTTGCCGCCGTGAGTTGACGCTCTCATTGCCCGCAGCTCCGGTCGGCTGCTCTGCGTTCGGCGGCTCTGAGAAATTTTCTTTCCGCTTCTCAACCGGAATGTCCAGCGTCCTCTTCTGTCCCGGATTGATAATCACGTTCTCCAGGCCGCCCGGCATCACTTTGGCGAAGACGCCGTAGGATTTATCTTTCGAGAACGTGGCGACGAAGGGGTATTCGACTGTGATGCGATAAGCTCCGGTTTCGAGTTGAAGAAAATAGGAGCCGTCGCCGCCGCTCTTGACGCGACGCACGCGGCTCGTCACCTGATTGACCACGCGCACGACGACATTCGGCACGGGCTTGTTCGCGTCATCGAGCACAGTCCCGGACAATCGCCCGTGCTCTTGAGCCGCGCCGGTGACGAAGCACAGGAAGAGCAGGCACAGAAAGAGGTTGGCTCGACAAACGAACCTCAGTTCCTTTTTGTGTTCGCTCAAACGCACAGGTGATTCAAACTACAGTTATCAACTTGATAGCAGATAACAGAGGGCAGCACATCCCCTGAAGCGCGTCCCCAGATTGTCCCGAGTGAAGCAGAGCAGTTAGAAGTATCCGAGCTTGTTAAAGTAAATCTCGGTTAGGTTTGCGAGCGTTGCTATAATGCTCCGTGTCGCCGGATTTTGTCTAGTAAATGATAAGAGAGTTTCGCGCAAAGGCGCAAAGAAGAGACGGAAGCACGCAAAGGCTTGAATGCCACTGGCTCTTGGCGTGCTTATGTTTTTCCTTTGCGCCTTTGCGCGAAAACCTTCCTGACATTTATCATCAGCGAGGCGTCAATGACAGGGATGCTATCGGTCGGTCGGTTTCAACGAATTGTTAGGCGGCGCAAACCTTGCTCAACGACTCAGCCCACTTGCTCACGACGACCTCGCCGTACATCTCCTCTTCCTTCTGCCGCCGAATCGCGCACGCTCTGCGAAACGCGCCCTGCTCTCCATACTTCTTGATGGAAACGCACGTCTGCCCCTTCTTCTCTCTCCCGGCGCACCATGACACTTGATAGACTTCATTGAGGTAGATCGTGCCGTCTTTGCCTTTGTATTTCTTGACGGCGCGGCGAACCCCGACCACGCCGCTATTGTTTCGCGGATTGTCGCCGACGACCACCCAGTCCGTGCGCGGTTTCCCCAGCTCTTGTTCCAGTTGATTGCGACACTCGATGGCTTTCTCAAGGGCTGCTTCCTTGCCGCCGTGCGCGTTATCGCTGATGAATTTCGACTTGGTGACTTTATTTAATCTGACCCGCACGTACCAGCCGACGGTTTTTCTCTCCGGGCAATCAATGCGACTGATGCCCTTATGTCCACTCTTCGCCATAAGTTCTTAAAGAACTCTCCTTCGGAATAAAAATGTGTGAGTGTACGAAGAAGTTATCGCCTCGTGCCTCAGATGTCAAAGAGGCGCGAGAGCAATTAGTTGCATGGCGAGATGCTCTTTCTTAAAAACGCAGGTGAGCCACTGAAGCGATAACGCATTATGAAAGGGATGCTACAGAGGCGTCATGCTTGAAACTGCTTCAGACCGTCGCGCACATCTTGAATGATCGGACGGCTGAGAATTTTCATAACGGGCACGATAATCAAAAGCAGCGGGAACACAAGCGGCGCGACCTTAAAGAAGCCTTCCGACGGTGGATCACTCCAAACCTTGACACGCGTCTGGTTCGGTTTTTGTTCTACGAGAATGAACGCGCCGCAGAGCCAGTTCTTTTTTACGACGACGACCCGTTGAACGCCGTGAAAAGCAATCTGACGCCTGGTTTGACGCCTGAAAGTAGTGTACACCTCATACTTACCCTTAAATTGTTTCTCGAACGCTTCGCCGAGTTGACGAACATCAAGACCGGGGTTGTGTCGAAGCTCAATTGCTGCCATTGAAGACCTCCTTCAGCCAAGCCTGCCATCGGCAATTACAGAGAGCATCGTCAGAGAGGGCTACGATCCACGAAATCAACTTTGAGATACAAAATAAATCATCATCGGCTGGTTCTGCTGCGGGACAACCGTGCGCCGACATACGCGCCGACACAGGCGCAGATGGGAGCGAAAATCAAATGAGCGTATGGAATCCACACCATTCCGACTTCGATGATAAGTTTTAAGTATGGCAAGGTGAAAAACGCCTCGACGAGCCACGCCAGAGCGATGATCCAGAGTCCCCACTTCCATCCCTTCTGAGGCCGGACGTATCCGAAAAAAACTCCGAGCGAGCCGTAGGCCAACAGCACCGCCACGTAAAGCATATAAAAAGGGGACTCAAAGAAAAACCTGAAGCCCGCATATCTGAAAACCAATCCGACTATCAAGCCCGCGACCATTGCCAGGAGAGAGAGATAAAAGGCGGTCGGCTGTCGGGTCGGCAATGTTTGAGCGTTTTCGCGCCGCTCAAACATGAACGGCGGAGGACTGGCGATGGTTGGCGGCACGTCTTTCGTTGCGGGCTGTGCCGGAGGCGTAGGGCTTGGGAAGGCGGCGGCATTCATCACCTCCGTCGGAGGCGGTTCGGTCTTGCGTGAAGCGGGAATCCGCTGTGTCGCTTGCGGGTCGAAAGGCGGAGAGAGCAGAGAGCCGTCAGCCAGACAGAAAGTAAAAGTATCCTCAAATGTACGATGACACGTCGGGCAACTTTTCATCAACGCTCTCCAATGCCTGCTGAAAGCTTCAAGCATCCAAGCTCGCGGTCACTCAATTCGAGCAGCGCGCGTTGATGATCGTCTCTGCCTTGCGCCTGAATTCCGCCGTCCACGCCTCCGGCGGCTGGTCGCGCTCCTGATTGCGCGAGGCGCGGAAGATTCTGGTGATTACTCCGTCGCGGCTCTCTTCATCGAGGAGTCTCTGAAGACCTCTGGCTAAGAGTTGGCGTCCCGCTTCGCTGACGTTTGTATCCCCGACGCTCTTGGCGTTGGCAGTGCAGCGACCGCCGCTCACACGGATCGGGTCTTTGCCCTTCCATGCGGCGAGCCTCGCTTTCTTCTCGCTCGCGCTTGAGTAACCGAAGGTCGAACCCATATCGCTGACATAGTACACCGCCTGCCCCGGCTCGCAGATTCGCGTGCCGTCGCCGTTCTTCTTCGACTTGAGACAGGTGAACTTCTGATTCTCGGATTTTGTATCCCCGTGGTCGATGAAGGCGAGCCACAGCTTGAACGCGTCGATCTCAGCGCGGGGCGCGCCGTTCTGTTGCAGCTTGGCGAGCGAGGCGGCGAGCGACCCGAAATCCTTGCCGTCGCAGTCCACGTCGATGCCCTTGCCGAGGGCGAGTTCGATTCCGGCGGCGGGTTGGAACGGCGTGAAGCTCGCTCCCTGAAAGGGCTTGTTGAGGCTCTTCTGGCAATCGTTGCAAGTGACATCGGCGACCCACTCGTCGTCGGCGAAAAAGCCGAGCGCCTTCGAGAAACGCGAAGAGAGAAACTCGCCGTAAATTTCGCCGTTCCTCATATCTATCGCCTGTCCCTTAAAGTGTGGTTTCACCTTGTAACGGATAGGGTCGCCGTTATCATCCACGAGACCCACGACCGAACAGTAAAATTTCGGCGTAGTGCCAGTGCCTTTGTCCGGCTTCACGTTCGCCACGCAGATGACGGGCGCGGCGAGTCCGTTGGAGTTCACCGGAGGCGCGCCGGGGCGCGGCCCCTTCTTGGGGTTGTAGCCAAGCACCGGGTCATAGCCGGGGTCTGGCTCTTGATAGACTTTCGCGGTCTGTTCGGCGAGCGCACGCGCTTCCTTCGTGAAGCAGGCTTTCTGAGCCGAGGCAGTGTCCTTATTATTCCGGCTCGCCTTTTGACCAAACGCGAACACCAATCCCGCAGTTATAAAGATGGCTGCCACAAGAAATCGCTTCATCGCTGAGACCTCTATCATCCTGAAGAGTCATATAAACCGCGATGGTTCTATCTCCAATCTCGCGCCAAGTCAATCAAATAAAACGCAATCGGACGCCTGCCTCCGCCCTTCGGATAAATATCATGCTCTTCGGCAAATTTTCACTGCTCGTTTCGTCGCCAGAGAAGTGAGGGGGAATAAAGCGTGAGAACTGCTCGCGCCCGGGCAATCCAGCATCAAAATGATTCATCGAGTTATCGTTATCGCCCATTACGGGTTGAGAGCGGTAAGTTCGTCTGCCAACTTCCGGGTATTGGCGGTGCTGGAAACCGGACTCTCCCCTCAGTGAACGTTCAAATTGATGTGCAACCATCATAGGAATTTGGTAATCTACAGACACGGCGGTTGATAGATTCTTCGATTTGAGGGGGTCACCAATCATGGAATCTCGAAGCCGTCGGGTCAGCTTAAAAGTCTTTTTGACTTTCATTGACCCGGGCGCTTTTACTCCCCCGTTCAAGTTGAAAGTGGCCGTCTTGACTAGGAGGATGTCTGTCATGCAGTTGAATCAAAAATCTTTCCGCCACGCTCTCGGCGTGCTGGTCGCCATCATTGCTCTCTCAATCGTCGCGTCGGCGCAGGATGTCGCCAGTCAAAGCGCACCGGCGAAAATCAAAATCAAGAATTTCGGACAAATGGACGAGCGATTCTATCGCGGCGGGCAACCCAAGGAGGCGGATTTCAAAGACCTCGCCGCGCTCGGCATCAAGACCATCATTGACCTGCGCGACGATACGCCGAAGTATGAGAGACAGGCGGTCGCCGCGCTCGGAATGAAGTACATTAATATTCCCATGCCGGAGAAATCATATCCGACGGCGGAAGCGGTTCAGGAGTTTCTCAAGGTGGTGAACGACTCGGACACCGGCAAGTTCTTCGTTCATTGCGCGGGCGGGCGGCATCGCACGGGCGCGATGGGAGCCGTTTATCGCTCCGAGTTCTACCACTGGCATTTCGATCAAATCTATCAGGAGATGAAGCAATACGATTTCTACACGAGCTGGGGTCATGGGGCTTACAAAGATTTCGTGCAAGACTATTGTGCGCGGATGGAGACCAGCAAAGTGGCAGCCACGCCGACGACAACGACGGTGAAGGCGGCGACTAAGTCACAGGCCACGACGACCACGAAGGCGACCACCTCGATTGTGTCCGACTCGGTGCCAAACGGCCCGGCTCAAGCTCAAGATAATCATTAAATCAATTCGCGCTTGCGGCGAGATAGGAAAGGGCGCTCTAACATGCATGTCAGAGCGCCCTTTCCTATCTCAACGCGGACTGCGGTTCGGTCTTTCACCTCTGACGCATTAGGAATCCAGACTAATGTGGCCTTCAAAGCACAACTGGCTGTTCAATCTCTCTTCACTTTGAGCGACCTGCACGCTCTCGTACGTGCCGTCGGAATTCAGGACTCGCGCCTTGACGTTATCGCGCAGGTACGTGTCCAGCACCACATCCTTTAAATATCTCTTCAGCTCCGCATCAAGCACCGGCGTGATGACTTCGACGCGGCGATCCAGATTACGCGTCATCCAGTCTGCGGAGCCGATGTAAATGTCTTCGTCGCCGCCGTTGGCGAAATAGAAGAGACGGCTATGTTCAAGGAATCGCCCGACGATGCTCCTGACGTGAATCGTATCCGACAGTCCGGGAATACCGGGACGCAGCATGCAGGTTCCGCGTACAATCAAGTTGATGGGCACTCCCGCGCGCGAGGCTCTGTACAACGCCTTGATGATCTCAAAATCCGTCAGGCGGTTGATCTTGGCGGCGATGCCTGAGGGGCGACCCTCGCTCGCATGGGTGATCTCGCGCTCAATGAGCGCGAGCATCCGCGCGCGCAGGTTGACGGGCGCGACCAGCAGCCGGTTGTAATCATTCTGCCGGGAGAAGCCCGTCAGGAAGTTAAAGAGGTCGGTAACATCGTCTCCGATTTCCGCGTTCGTGGTCAGCAATCCGAGGTCAGTGTAGACACGGGAGGTCGTCGGGTTGTAGTTGCCGGTTGCGATATGCACATAGGTTTGCAGCCCGTGCTTCTCGCGGCGCACGATGAGCGCGACCTTGCAATGCGTCTTGAGTCCCATCAATCCATACACGACGTGCACGCCGGATTCTTCGAGGCGTTTAGCCCACTCGATGTTTCTCTCCTCATCGAAGCGCGCCTTGATTTCAACCACCGCCGTCACCTGTTTACCGCTCTCGCTCGCCTCCATCAACGCCTGCGGTATCGGAGAATGATGGCCTGTGCGATACAAACATATCTTGATCGCCAGCACGTCCGGGTCTTTCGCCGCCGTCTGGATGAAGTCTGTGACGGTAGTGTACGAAGTATAAGGATGATGAAGCAACACGTCCTGCTTCTTGATGGCCGAGAAGAAGGACTTGCCTTTGCAGAGAGGCTCGGGCACGACGGAGCGTAATGGCTTGTCTTTCAAGTCCGATTTCTCCAGATCATACAGAGCCATTAAATCCTGCACGTTGAGCGGCCCGTCCAACACGTAAACGTCGTCCGCCTCAAGCCCGATGGAAGTCGTCAGATACTCGACCATTTCCGGCGGCATCGTCGAGGAGACTTCAAGCCGCACGGGCTGTCCGAAACGGCGCGCGCGAAGCGATTGTTTGATTAGCCCCAGGAGGTCAGCCGCCTTGTCATCTCTAATCTCTATGTCGGCATCGCGCGTGACGCGAAACAGATGCCCCTTGCTGGCGCGCATTCGCGGAAAGACCGAATGGATATTGGCTTCGATTAAATCTTCGAGGAGCGTAAACTTTGCGCCTTCTTTATCGACCGGAATCAGACGGGGCACGATTGGCGGAACTTTGATGCGGACGAATCTGATTTCACCCTCATCCATGAATAGTTTCGTAATCCCGGAATTCGTCGGGAGCGGCTCAACGCTCAGGCCGAGGTTCAGGCTGAGGCCGGAAATGTACGGGAACGGATGCGCGGAATCAACCGCCATCGGCGTCAGCACCGGATACACGCTCTGCATGAAATAGTCGTCAAGCTCACGCTTTTCCGTGTCGGACAAAGAGTCGTAGGGCGCGACGACGACGCCCTTCGAGGCCAGCCCGCTCAGCACCTCGCGCAGACAACGCATCTGCTGTTCAAGCACTGGCAACAGTCTCTCTCTGATAATTCTCAACTGCTCGGCGGGCATCAGCTCGCCGGGTATCATCCCGACCTCTTCGTAATCCAACATCTCCTTCAGCCCGGAGACGCGAACCATGAAGAACTCGTCAAGGTTGCTGGAGAAGATGGTGAGGAACTTCAATCGTTCGAGCAGCGGCTCGGATTCGTCCAGCGCCTCTTCCAGCACGCGCCGCAAGAATTCCAGATGATTCAGGTCACGGTTGGTGACGCACCAGGCGAGCAAGTGCTCGATGGAGAGCGTCGCAGGACGAGCGGCGTTTCGAGCATCGCCGCGCTCATCATTCAGTGAAGACTGGTTCTCAGGGGTAGCCATGTATTTCTCTTTTGGTTAATTAACGATGTCAACCGATGGGCGTCGTGATAGACCATTTCTCGCAAGGTCTGGACGGATCAAATTCGTCGCTCTTGCCGCGCGATGATGCGCGGGCGGGGCGACTCAGGCCGGATCGTAAGCGCGGCAGGCCGGCACGCTCTCTAATTCCCCGGTCTCAATAATATATGCTGTCAGCCGATTTCCGTAAACGCAGCCCGTATCAAGACCGATGGCCTTCGGCCCGCGTCGCGGCTCGCGCGCCGGCCAGTGTCCGAAGAGTATAATCTTTTCACCGTCATAGACATCATACCACGGTATGCCCTCGCGGCTCGCGCGATCCGGCCCGAGCGTGCGCAGCTCCGTCATATCCTCGGTGGTCTGTGAATGCAGCGCCACATTCGGGCGCAGACCGGCGTGAACCACCAGATACGCCCCGAGGTCGATGATGAAGGGGAGCGTGTTGAGATAAGCGACATAGCGTTCCTTGTCCGCTTTAAGCTGCTTGTTCGCGGCCTTCTGCGCGGACTTTAATTTAAACTTCTCGCCGTTCCAACGACGACGCAGCGCCAGATCATGATTGCCGATGACGGCTGAGAAACGCGCGTCCGTCATAAACAGGTCGAGCACTTCGCGGCTCTTCTCGCCCTTCGCGATGAGGTCGCCCACCGAGACCACACGGTCGCGCGTGCTGAAATTCACTTTCTCCAACAAGCTCGTCAGCTCGTCATAGCAGCCGTGTATATCTCCGACGACGATTGTGCGCGACACGATGCCGCCCTCGGCAGTCAATCCGGCAGGCTCTTCTTTGTCAGATGAGGAATGCATACGTTGAAATAAAATAGAACATTACACCGACACGGGCAAGTCATTCGCTCAAGAATTTCTCCGGCTGAATCCGTTATGGCCGGGCGCGGCGAAGGCCGCCGAACCTTAAAACCGCTTTCCGATGAGAGTTCTGGAAAAAATAAGAGCATCTCTATTTGTAATTTAATGAGAGAATGATAAATATAGAACTCTGTTCAGGGTCGAGGCGTTGCAGGCGCTCCAATGATTCATGCCTTAGCGCCATCCTTCGCGGCTGAAGAACTATCATTGAGACAATCACATCCCGTGCTTATATCGTGGACGAAAACTAAGCGTCGCTGATGAAAATAAAAAAGCTTCGGATAACTCAAGTCCTGCGTCCTCACTGGAAAGCTCTCAGTGTGGCTTTGATTGCCGTGGTCGGCGAGAGCCTCACGGATCTTTTAGAGCCGTGGCCGGTCAAGATCGTCTTCGATTACGTCATCGGTTCAAAGCCCATGCAGGGCTGGATGGCTCTTTCCATCAACTCCATAGTGGGCTATGACAAGATCGCCGTTCTGGGATTTGCGGCGGTGGCCGTGATCGCCATTGCCATCATCGGAGCGGTCAGCAATTATACGGAGAACTATCTCACCTTGAGCGTCGGCCAGTGGGTTTCGCATGACCTCAGACGAATGCTCTATCATCACATACAGCGTCTCTCGCTCTCTTATCATGACCAGAAAAGAACCGGCGATTTGATTAGCCGTGTGACGAGCGATATTGAGTCCATCCAAAATCTGATCTCACAAGTGCTGCTCGGCATGCTCGTCCAATTGCTCACGCTGGTCGGCATGGTCAGCGTGATGTTTTATCTCAATTGGAAGTTCACCCTGATCGCTTTATCGGTCGCGCCCGTGCTCTTTCTGGTCGTCTACAGTTTCACCCGCCGCATCAAGCGAGCGTCGAAGGAGGTGCGCAGTCAAGAGGGCGAGGTGGTTTCAGTTTTGCAGGAGGTTCTCTCCTCAATCCGCATCGTTCAAGCCTTCACGCGCGAAGGCTTCGAGCAGCGTCGTTTCGAGCAAGAGAGCATGGAGAGCGTCGAGGCGGCGTTGCGCGCCCGCAGCCTGAAAGCGAAATTGACGCCCGTGGTTCAACTCATCATTGCTGTCGGCACGTGCCTTGTGTTGTGGTACGGCGCGCGGCTGGTGCTGAGCGGCCAACTCACGGCGGGATCGCTGCTGGTCTTCTTTCTTTATCTCGGCAAGATGTACAAGCCGATGCGCGAGCTGTCGAAGATGACCGATGCCATCTCAAAAGCCGTCGTCGGCTTTGAGCGCATTCGGGAAGTGTTTGACACGGAGAAAGAGGGGCGCAATCTCAAGGGCGCGCGCAAAGCTCCGCGCTTCAAAGGCGAGATCGAGTTTGAGCGGGTTGATTACGGCTACGAGAAAGACCGTCCGATTCTGAAAGACCTGAGCCTCAAGATCGAGCCGGGGCAGGTCGCCGCGCTCGTAGGGCCGACCGGCGCGGGCAAAACGACTATCATCAGCCTCATTCCGCGCTTTTACGAGCCGTCCTCCGGCTCAGTCAAAATTGACGGCGCGGACGTTCGCGGCTTCAAGGTTAAATCACTGCGCCGTCAGATCAGTTTCGTGTTGCAAGAGTCTCTGCTCTTTCGCACGACCATCTGGCAGAACATCGCTTATGGCAAGCCGGAAGCGACCCACGAGGAGATCATACGGGCTGCCGAGATGGCTAATGCGCGTGAATTTATCGAGCAGATGCCAAAGGGATATGACACGATGGTTGGCGAACGCGGCGTCACGCTCTCCGGCGGACAACGCCAGCGCATCGCCATCGCGCGCGCCATCATCCGCAACGCTCCGATACTCATTCTCGACGAGCCTTCTTCCGGCCTCGACGCGGCCTCCGAAGAGCTTGTCTTTGACGCCCTCACACGCTTGATGGAGGGTAAAACTTCAATCGTCATCGCGCACAGACTGGCGACCATCAGGCGCGCCGACGTGATCTTCGTCATCAATGAAGGCCACGTTGTCGAAAGCGGAACACATCAAGAACTGCTGGCGCAGGGCGGTCTCTATACCAAGCTTTATGAAATCCAATTCAGAAAAGATGAGAGGTAAGTGATTCAGTTTCAAATAAGCAACTGAGCGAGCACAAGAACGTCTCGCGCAAAGGCGCTGGTGGCGCAAAGAAGAAGAGGCAAAGAACAAGCAGCACTCAACAACTTGGCGTGCTTCCGTTTCCTCTTTGCGCCTTTGCGGGAAACTGTCTTTCTCTTCACTGATTTTTGAAACTGAACCACTACCAGAATTCTGTACTTCAAAGTTATTTTACATTATGCTCGCGCAAACATTTGAGAGCCAGGAGTTCAACCCCCAAATATGAAACAAGCCACATTTGCCAGACTCCGCATGATGCTTTACGTACTGGTAATCAGTATCGCAATGACCGCCAATTTGGTTTCTACCGGTATCGCCTCATCTCAGTCCGGGAAAGAAATATTTAAGAGCGAGTCTCTCGTGCGTTCGGCGAAGGGTGTTTCCGAAATCAGGTCATCCGTGGCGATGCTGACACCGCCGCGTTATCGAATTTACGATATTGGCATTGTGCAAGCTGGCGACTCCGCTTCACAGGGGTTCGGCGTGTCTACGAACGGCGTCGCGGTTGGCCGCTCGGTTCGCACGGGCGGGGCGCAAGCCTTTTCGTGGACGCAGGGCGGCGGCATCGTCGGCTTGCCGAATCTCGCCGCGCGCCCCTTTTGTGTCTCTAACAGTGCGAATAGCAGTGGCCTCGTCGCGGGGACGTGTGCGACCACGCTGTTCGGCTCAAGTCGTTTGCCCGTCGTCTGGCAGAGCGGCGCAGTCTCGCAGCTTCCGCTGCCCAACGGCGAAACGCTCGGGGATGCTAATGACGTGAACGCTTCCGGTGTCGCGGTCGGTTCGGTTAACGGCGGAAGCCTGCAACGGGGCGTCATTTACAGCGGCGGCAGCGCGACGGTTATCACGCAGACGACTTCCAATGGAAGCTTTTTTGTGACGGCCTTCGGCGTCAACGATTCCGGTCGCGTCGTCGGTCAGGGAATCGATCCGAACAACCCCGCGCGCAATGTCGGTATCGTTTACGACATCGGAAGCAACTCCGCATTCGAGGTCGGCGCGCTGAACGGCTTTAACGGCGCACTGGCTTTCGCCGTCAGCAACACCGGTTATGTGGTCGGCTCCAGCATGATGAATCAAGGCTCTGGATTGCCGTTCATCTGGTCTCAGGCCGCAGGCATGGTCGCCATCCCGCTTGCCTCGGGCACGACCCAGGGGTCGGCGCGCGCCGTCAATTCTGCCGGTTGGGCAGTCGGCAACGATTCGTCTGCGTTCTCGATTCCGTTCCTTTATGATGGTGCCAACACATATCGTCTGGCGGATCTCATTCCCGCCGGCACGAATTGGGATCTGTCAATGAATACGTCCTCATCGGCTCTTGGAATTAGTGATAACAACGTCATTGTCGGAACAGGCGTTTACAACGGACAGACCCACGCCTACGCGATGATTCCGGCGACGAGCACCTTGTTTGACTATGACGGCGACGGCAAGACGGATGTTTCTGTGTTTCGTCCTTCAAATGGTGTCTGGTATCTACTGCAATCAACCGCCGGATTTACAGGTGTGCAATTTGGTCTGTCGACTGACAAGATCGTGCCGGCGGACTACGACGGCGATGGCAAGACTGATGTTGCCGTGTGGCGTCCCTCAACCGGTTACTGGTACAGCCTCGACAGCTCTAATGGCACACTCCGCTCTTCCCTCTTTGGACAGAACGGAGACATCCCTGCGCCCGGAGATTTTGACGGCGATGGTAAATCGGACGTTTGTGTCTTTCGTCCGTCGAGCGGAACATTCTATTTGCTCTATAGCTCTGACGCATCATTCCATTTTCAGCAGTGGGGGCAATCAGGCGATGTGCCGGTCGTTGGAGATTACGACGGCGACCGCAAGGCTGACTTCAGCATCTACCGGGGAGCAATCAGCTCGTTCTACTATCTACGCAGTTCCGACGGCGGGGTTCGCGGAATCCAATGGGGAACGAGCGGAGACAAACCAATCGCGGGAGATTTTGACGCCGATGGCAAGACAGACATTGCCGTCTATCGTCCTTCGACCGGCGCATGGTATGCCATCAGAAGCAGTGATAACGCGTCCATCGGAGTGGGATGGGGAACGACAGGCGATGTGCCTGTCGCCGGAGACTATGACGGGGATGGGAAGTTGGACGTTGCGGTGTTCAGACCATCAGCCGGGGTTTTCTATATCTTGCAGAGCACAACGGGTTCTGTGAGAGCCGAGCAGTTCGGTACAAATGGGGATGCGCCTGTGCCTTCTGCTTTTGTTCCGTGAGCGTGGCGATGGTTCAGTTTGATAAAGCCAACTTATGAAGCTAGATTTGTCAGCTAATCAATATCTCTATGCAAAGAACATGTGCCATGTATCAAGACTAATTTTTAATTTCTAAGATCTGCGCCAAATCATTGCTCACCGTAAACCTTAATTTAACCGTTTGCCCTACCTTTAATCGTTCGTAATCAGCTTGAGAGACTCCGATCTCGGAATTTTTGACTTTAATAAAATACTGCTTGAGTTCTAAGAGCTCAAAACTCTCTGCCCGCTTGCTTCTTATTCTCCCGCTGAGAGGCAGCCAGTAGAAGATTGTGAACTCAGAGATACAGTCTGATGGCGGCGAATCGGCGGCGGCAGAGGAGGTTCGTCCTACTTTAACAATAGTAGACTCAGAATAGTCATCTTTGAAATGCACGCGACCGGAAGTCACAACGACCCCGTAGGGGCTGGCCGACCGGAACGTGCCAATCGGTTTCAGGCGGTCTATTAAGCTCAGTAATTCATTATAAGATGAACCGGAGAGACAACAATACGGGCCTCTGCAATTTTGCTCTGCGGTAAGCTTGGCGACTTGATAGGGCTTGGTCGGATTCTGTGTAAACACATGGACGGCAGCGAGGATGTTTTTGAGACGGGTGAGACGTAAAAACACCTTGTCGCTTAATTTAAATTCGGTATGGCGCGCGTCCAGACTCTGCGCGCCGTATTGCCTTAAAACCTGAGACAGCTCATCATTTCGTCTGCGTGCTGAATCTACTTGTGACGCCTCACAGGAGGGCCAAGCGTAGGCTGCATACGTCAGGAGTAATGCCGCAGTTGAAAGAGAAATGAAGAGTTTCATCAGATTCCTCATCACTTTAGAATTGCAAAGCGCAGTCTCAGAGTCAAGCTTTTTCATGCAGCACTCTCCTAATTCAAGGGACTGAAGTGAGTCATGCCGGGTTGATCGCCCATCAGCACGCGTCTTAAGATGTCGGTTTTTTAGTCGCCGGAGGCGGCGTTTCGGGAGACTTAGGCTCCTTCTTCTTCTTCTTCTTCGGAGGGCTTTGCTTGGTTACTTTATTATACTCCTCCTCGGTGATCGGGAAGGGAATGCCCTTGACGATGACCCCTTTCACCACCTCAATCCGCACTGCCCAATAAAGCACCTTGTCAGTAGGCGTTCCCGCCGAGCCTTTTTTGGGCTTGACGGTTGATTTCAGCGCGATAATCCCAATGGCAGGATGATCCTTGTCAGCTCCTACCTCTGCGGCTGGCTTACCTAGTTCGCCATATATTCCGGGGTTGTCAAGCCAGATCAGCTTACTGCCTGAAGTTATCACAAGGCTTGATTCGGGATCATCCGATTCCTCAATTCCCGATGTCCCGGGGCGATACGGATCTGAATTTTTTCCGACGGGAGAGATGATATATCTCTGCTGGTCCGGCTCATAATTATCCGGGCTATCGTCTGCCGAAACCTCTACGACGATATTCACCGCAATCGCAAAGTAGATACCCTTGACTGCGGGTCCCAAGTCGATCACTTTACCTAACTCTTGAGTAGGAGCCGGAACTTGATTTTTGCCCTCTATCACCAGCTTAATGCTGAGCACCTCTAATCCTCCCGCGTCAACAAAGGCGATGGGATTATTACGCGCATAGGCATAGAGGTTGAGCTGCTGCGGGTCTACTATTCTGTCTGAGGTTATCTGCAAAGGGTCAACACTGGTGAAGCGACCGGCGCTGCTTGAGTAGTATCTTGCGCCAAAGTAATCCAGTCCGGTCTCCACATCTCGCTCTTTTTGAACAAACTTCTGACGCACGGAATCCAATCCGTATCCTTGTTGCGGGGTTCGCCCCCCGGTGCCGCCAAAGACCTCTTCACCAAACGGGAGAAAGTCGTGCCGCTCAATGGAATTGAGACTCCCGCTCTTATCTACGACCATCCGGGTTGTTCCCGTCTGGTCGTTGACCAGCCACTTCAAGGAGGTCGGAGTTGCGCTGACGAGAATTTCTTTGCCCCGATAACCGTATTCGGTTTGCACACTGGTGGCCGGGGCATTGGCGGCGTACTCGGCCAGCAACTCTCCGCCGATCCCGTAGACTTGCCAAGTCTCCTGTCCATAGATATTACGGCGGACGCGTTTGCCGGAGGCTTCGTAAGTATAGCGGCTTAATTGATTAGAGGCGGCGGCGTTGGTCACCAGCCGGTTCTCTGCATCATAGGTGCGCGTATCGGTTCGACTGTAGGTATCTTTGGTCAGGTTGCCGGCTTTGTCATAAAGCATCTCGCCCGACTGATTAACCGGAACTCCCAGCCGGTTAGATGCAGAGTTTACGTCAAAGGGCAATCTATTTACGATTAATGAGGAAGACGGGTTGATCGTGCGATTGCCCCAACGGTCATAGTCATACTTCTGCATAAAAACAAACTGCGCTCCATACTGGTACTCATCCACCTGTTGCAGCCGATTGAGCGCGTCGTAGGTATACCTATCCTGCGTCAGGTTAGAGCTGCCGTCCGCATTCGGCACGTAGGTCTCGGCTTTTATCAGATTCCCATTATTGTCGGACGCGCTCGCTCCCCACGCCTGGTTGTTGAGGCTGTAGTAGAAGGCCAGACAGCCCCTATCCCAATCCGTGAGAGACTGGGCGCGCGAGAGCGTGCTCAAACGCACATCATAGAGCTGTCCCCGAATGTTATATTGGAGCTTGTTATATAGAATCGTCTGCGTCCCAAATTGTTCTTCAATCATCCTCCCGCCTGCGTCATATTTGAGCTCGGACGAGTAATTGCGCGACACGCCGTCGCTCAGGTTACCGCTGAAGGTTTTCAGTCGCCCGGCGTCATCGTAGAGGTAGCTGACGGTGTGGCCTGAGGGATATGTTTCAGCGTTCGTGCTGCCCGAAGCGTAATAGCTGCGTTGGGTTGTATAAGGCGCGCTCCAAACGCCCCCGGTCTTGAACTGCTGGCTCAGTGAAAGCGAACGCCCCGCCGCGTCGAAACTATTGATGGACACCAGCGCGCCCGCGTCGCCGGTCGTTTCCGTTCTCCATAAGCGTCCTTTCCCATAGGCCACAGCAGTATTGTCGTAGCTGTTGATGATGTTTGGGGTATTGGCGTTAGCCGAATAGGTGACGCTCGTATTTCTGTTCAAGACATCGTAGGCATAGGTCGTCGTGAAGGTGCGCGCATCCGTCTTCGTTTCAAGATTGTCGTTAGCGTCATAAGTGTAAGCCGCCGTCCACGCGTTCTGATTGGTGACCGGGTCGGAGAGCGCCGGAGTGAGCGAAGTGTTCACCTCCTGCTCAGGATTCCTGGCGCGAATCAGGCGTGACAGGGAGTCATACATGAAATATCTGGATTGCGTATCTTGTTGCACTTTGCGTAGCTTGCCCAGCACGTCATAGGAATAATTGGTCTGATAGTTCGCCCCTGCCGGGTCTTCGATCACCTGCGTGATACGTCCGAGCGAATCCGCGAGCGTGCGCTTTGAGCGGTTCGCCTGATCCGTTATCGTCACGCTGTTATTGTTATAGACATTGGAGACCTGCGCGTTGTCATTCGTCTTGACGGAGGTGATGCGCCCCAAAGCGTCATAAGTCGTCTCAGCCCATCCGTAGGTCGGATCAGAAGTCGTGCGGTAAGGGTTATATGTGCGCTTCACTCTGCCGAGCGCGTCATATTCCTGCTTGCTGATGATAAAGGCTGTCGCACTCTCGTAAGTGTGCGTCTCGATGGTGCGTCCCAGCTTGTCATACAAGGTTTCGACCTTGAGCGCATTGTCGTTATACGTCGCTTTATCAGTCTTGACCGTCACGATCCGCGCCGCGTCGTTATAACTGAAACTGGATTGGCTCTGCGCGCTCGTGCCCACGGCGTTGACCACTTTGAACGGACGATCAAGCGGGTCGGTTTGCTGCTGGGCGTTGGTGT
>DASWRG010000050.1:0-164405 GCA_036403295.1 Pyrinomonadaceae bacterium | reverse complement strand
AATAAGGTTGACATTCAAGACTGGCAAGTCCGGTAGCGGGCGGTTCAGCCGCGCTCTATCAGTCCGGCCAGTCCTGTGAGGACGGCGATTAACTCCGCCGGATTAACCGGCTTTGCGACATATACCTGATAGCCAGCCTTGAGCGCACGCATGCGGTCTTCCTCGCGCGCGTAGGCTGTTAAGGCAACAGCCGGAATCTTTCCGCCCTGCTCAGGGCTGAGGGCGCGCACTTTACGAATCAGCGAGTAGCCGTCTTCACCCGGTATCCCGATGTCGCTCATGAGCACATCCGGCTTAAAGCTGCCCAACGCCTCCAACGCTTCTGCTGCCGAGCCGACGGCCATTACCTCTGCCTCGCACTGCTCAATAATCGTCGTCAGGACTACGCGCGCATCAACCTCATTATCCACAATCAGCACGCGCACATTCTCCAGCACCGGAGGACACTCGATTGATGCAGCTTCCTCAGTCGAAGTAGATAGCAGCCCCGGTTTTCTCTCGACATCCTGCACAGCTCTCAGAGGAATATCCACCGTGAAAGTTGCGCCAAGCCCTGTGCCTGCGCTCTCTGCGTGAATAGTTCCGCCGTGCAACTCTACCAACTGACGCACTATCGAAAGGCCCAATCCCAGCCCACCGTGCGCTCTGGTGATAGAGCCGTCAGCCTGCCGGAAACGCTCGAAAACAAAGGGCAGGAACTGCGGGCTGATGCCCTGGCCCGTATCGCACACGATAATCTGAACGTGAGAGTTGAGGCGCTGTAGCCTGACTTCAATGCTGCCGCCTCTGTTGTTGAACTTGACGGCATTCGTGAGCAGGTTCCACATCACCTGTTGCAGCCTCGCAGGGTCTCCCCAGACAGCGCCTGCGCCGGGTTCTATCTTCGACTCGATCTTAATACCCTTGGCATCCGCTGTCGGGCGGATTCCATCCAACGCGGTCGCAATCACCGAATCGAGTTGAACCGGGCCAGCCTCCAAACGGAGCTTGCCCGTGATGATGCGCGAGACATCGAGCAGGTCTTCGATGAGCTGAGCCTGCGCGCGCACGTTGCGTTCGATGGTTTCGAGCGCGTGATGGTAAGTCTCTTGATCCAACTCTCTGGAACGCAGCATCCACGTCCAGCCGAGCATCGCGGTCAGCGGCGTGCGCAATTCATGCGAGAGCGTGGCGAGAAATTCATCCTTCGTGCGATTGGCCGCCTCGGCCTCTGTGCGCGCCTCATGCTCGCGCCGCAAAAGCTCGGCCTGCTTTTCTTCGACCTGCTTGCGTCTGGTGATGTCGAGCGTGACGCCGCGCATTCCGACCGGAAGACCGGCCTCGTCGCGGATGGTGACCGAATGCGCTTCGACCCACAGCACGCGCCCGTCCTTCGTCTTCCAGCGAAACTGGCTCGTACCATGCCCCTTCACGAATTTGGCGGCGGCTTCGCGCGCAGCCCGCTCTTTGTCTTCGTCATCCACGAGGCTGAGCCAGAAGTTAGGCTTCGACAACCATTCTTCGACGCTGTAGCCGAGCATCTGTGCGACGTAATCGCTGACGAAATCAATCCGTTGAGTGGCCGCGTCAGGCTCGCCCCATGCTTCCCAGACGACGCCGGGCACGCTCGTGATGATGTTGTTCAGACGCTCGCGCTGCCGTTCGATTTCAGAGGCGAGGCGCGTGCGCTCCTCTTCCGCGAGCTTGTGAGGAGAGATGTCGTCGGAGCTGCCGACGACGCCGATCTGTTTGCCCTGCTCATCGTAGACGGGCGTGTTGTTGACGCGGATCATAAAGCTCTCGCCGTTGCGATGATGCGCGAGAAATTCGCCGGACCAGCTTTCCCCTTTCAGCATTTTCGACATGAGATCGGACGCTTGCTCTTGAGTCTGCTCGCTCGGAGTAATCTCAAGAATGTCGCGCCCGATGACCTCTTCAGCCGACCAGCCGTAGAGCTTTTCCGCAAACTGATTCCAGTAAGTGATTCGTCCATCCATATCCGTCGCAATCATGGCCTGCTCAACCACGTCGAGCAGGTGAGCTTGAAAGCGAAGCTTTTCATCGGTCTGTTTAATCTCCGAGACATCACGAAAGACGAGGACGACGCCGCGCGTCACTCCCTCAAGGTCTTTGATGGGCGCGCCGCTATGGTCAATCGGAAGTTCTCTGCCATCCTTCGCCAGCAAGATTGTGTGATTCGCCAGCCCGACGACCGAGCCTTCGCGCAGGACTTTGGCGACCGGATTTTCCGCCGTCGCCCGCGTCTGCTCATTGAGGATGCGGAAAACCTCTTCGAGCTTTTGCTCGCGCGCTTCATCGAGCGTCCAGCCGGTCAGGGATTGCGCCACCGCATTCATGAAGACGACCCGCCCGTCCGTGTCGGTTGAGATGACCGCGTCGCCGATGCTCATCAGCGTGGTGGACAACTGCTGCTCGCTCGCTCGCGCAGCTTGCTCGGCGCGCTTGATGCGATAAGTCAGGAAGTTAATCAGCAGCGTGAGAAAGGTAAAGGTCGTCAAGCGCAATGCGCCGTCAGTGCCCACTCTCAAAGTGTGAAGCGGAGGCAGAAAGAGGTATGCGCCGACGAGCACGGACAAAGCGATTGCCAGCAGAGCCGCGCCGAAACCGTAATAGACGCTGACGAGAATGATGCTGGCGAAAAAGAGCGTGAAGGGAGCGCGCTCTTGAAACATCGGGATAAGCGAAGTCAGAGTGGCGACCAGCGCCACGCACAACACTGCGACGCCATAGCGCAGCACGGGGGAATGCTTGACCTGTGACATCTTTTCGGTTCTCCGGTATTAGTGCGATAGATATTCGGCTATCTGAATCGAAGGCGCGTGGCGTGGCGTCCGGGACATATTATCTCAGCTAAGTGTTGCGAAATTGTCTGCGCGGGCGTTTTGCGAAAAAATTTAGCTATTTTCAATTTTAAGAAGGAATCTCGCGCAAAGGCGCAAAGAAAAGCACGCAAGAATAAGAAGCACTCAAGAGCTTTGCGCCCCTTCTTTGCGCCTTTGCGCCTTTGCGCGAAACTTGTTTTCGTTTCCGCCGCTTGAACCAACCCGCGCGGCTGGTTCATCATGTGCTCAAAGCGAGGTTTGAGACTCAGATGGCGAGCATCGCGCGGCGGCTGCCGCAAAATGTAGCGGGTGACTTTTTCGTTGACGACACGTGCATAGACTGTGACGCGTGCAGGCAGCTTGCGCCCGCGACCTTCCGCGATCACGGCGAGCAATCGAGCGTCTATCGTCAACCGGAGACGGAAGAAGAGACTCATCAAGCTTTGCTTTCATTAATCGCCTGCCCGACGGCCTCCATCGGCACAATTGAAAAGCATAACGTCAGACGCGCGATTGATGCTTTCCCGATGCGTCTTGCCGACAACATTTATTTCTGCGGCTTCACGTCCAAAGACAGTTTCGGCGCGTGGAGTTATCTCATCGTTCGCCCTATCGAAGAGGGCGGCAACGTGCTGGTTGACAGTCCGCGCTTTGCGAGCCAGCTCGTCCGGCGCATCGAACGCATGGGAGGCGTGCGGACGATGTTTCTGACGCATCGTGACGACATCGCGGCTCACGACTCTTTCGCCAAAAAGTTCGGATGCGAACGCGTGATGCATGAAGCCGACGGCGCGCGCAGGCTCGGCATCGAGCGCGTCATCGAAGGCGAAGAGGCCGTCGCGTTAGACCCGGACCTGACGCTGATTCCAGTGCCCGGCCACACGCGCGGTCATGTGGTCATGCTTTATAAAAATAAATTTCTGTTCACGGGAGACCATCTCGCCTGGTCGCCGGAGAGAGAGACGCTGACGGCCTTTCGCAGCGTGGCGTGGTATTCGTGGCCTGAGCAGACGCGCTCGATGCAAAGGCTGCTGGATTACGATTTCGAGTGGGTGCTGCCCGGTCACGGTCGCATTCATCACGATTCCAAAGCAGCCATGCGCGCGCATCTCTCGCGCTGTATCGAGTGGATGAAAGCAACGCGATGAAAAGTAAGCTCATCTCTTTTTTCAAGAGCCGACTTTTTGAATGCTTTCTTTGCGCCTTTGCGGGAAACTGATTCTCACGCAAAGGCGCAAAGACGCAAAGAAGACAGGAGCAGCTAAAAGAATCATGAGAAACTGCCTCGCGCTCGTCTTCATTCTTTCCGCGTTCTCTTTATCAATCTTTTGCTTCGACGGGACGAGCGCGGCGCGCAGTTTTGTCGCCCGTCCCAAGTCCGACGCCTGACCGCCGACAAATATCTCTACATGCTGCCGGAGAAGACCGGAGGCAGACTGTTTCTGGCGGGCAACAGCTCCATGTTGAGAAAAGCTTTCGCCGCCATCGCAGATGAGCTAAGGCATCAATACAGTTTGGGCTATTATCCAAAGACGCCGACGCAGCCCGGCCAGCAGAAGCGCATCAAGGTGCGCGTCACGCGCCCTAAGCTGATCGTGCGAGCACGCAACAGTTACGGCCTGAATCCGGCTGAGAGTATTGAGCCGACGGGCAAGCAAAAATAGTGAGTCAGCGCGCTTTCCGACCATGAATCGCAGTTTCATCTCTCAAACCGACTAAAAAAGCTTGCCATTGCGGGCAAGGCGGTTTAGAATCCGCCTTACCCGACTGAGCTACATAAAGCGGGGAGATTTCGAGGCTGGCAGCAGGCGGCGCATGCGGATGCGCCTCATTCGACCAGACCGAGCAGGATATTCCTGTCATTAACACAAAATTTAGCTGTAGTTACTTCAAAGGAGATTCCCTAATGGTTTCACAGCGGCGCATAGTCCTTCAGCCCGTTGCTCTTCTTCTCGTCTTCGCCGTGTTGCAGGTGTTTTTAGTCAAACCCGCCAAGGCGAGCGCGGCGACGAGTGACACTTCAACCAACACCGCGCCGAGTAGTTTGCGCTTCGGTCAACTGTTGCTGAGCGAGAATCAGACCGCGCTCGTCAACGGGACTAACGCGACTTCCGGCACCACCATCTTTTCAGGAGCGCAACTGCAAACTCCTGACGGAGTTGCGGCCACTGTGCAGTTGGGCGCGCTCGGCAGGCTCTCGCTCGACCCGAACACGCAACTGTCTCTGACCTTCGGCAAAGATTACATTGACGTGCAGGTCACGATGGGCAACGCACTCTTGACGGCCAACACCGGAGTCAAAGGCACTTTGACGACTCCGGCGGGCGAGAAGCTGGCGACCAACGCCAACTCCACTTCCACCGTCGGCAACCGCCGTGCGGCGGCCAAGTGGTTTGACAAAGGCGACCACCTGCTCGGCTTTATCATCACCGCAGGCATCATCGCGGCGGCTCTGATTGCCGTCGCCTCCGATGACAACGGCAGCCCGAGCGGCGTCTAAAGCTCCGGCGCATTCCGCTTCAACCTCTTCCGCGTGCCCTTCGTTCAAACGACGAAGGGCACGCGCTTTTTTACGCTTTCCTCCAGGGTTTTTCATTAACATGTTTTCATGATTGGGAGTATAAGCAGATGCGTTTTTACTTTGTTCGTCTCATCAGGGCTTAACGGAATTAACTTCCTCTAAACTTCGCCCTCGCTGAGAAGTGTAACTCTCAAAACCAACGGCTCACGAGCAAAATAAATCTGTTTTGCTTAATCTCCTGAAATAATTCTGGCTTTTTAAACATAATCAACTGAAGACCTACGGCGACTTATTCTCAGGGCGCGTTCGAGAGAAGCATTGGCCAAACGCTCTCTTCACTTGAGAAGTTGCTGCCGACACACTTTACCGTATGAAAGAGGCGGACATGTCTATCAACCCACTCAGATTAAAATTAGCTGCGGGACAAACTTTGAGCAGACTATTGCGCAAGTTGCCGATAGTTATTTTTGCCGCGTTCGCATGTTATGGCCTTTACTATTTGGATTCGGTTAAAAGAGATTTCGACGACTCCAAAGAGAAACCCATCGTCGTTGAAGCCAACTATCGGAATAAGCTGCAAAACAAGGTGGAAGCTAAAGTGGAGGGCGGCAAGGCTGCATGGAGTGAGATCGAACATTATGTTACCCGGATCGACCGCCCGGCCAGTAACGGCGCTGAATTAATCAGTCGCTTGAACGAAGAGGTAATCGCAGAAAAGGATAGTGAACTCAGAGCCAATGAGCAATTTGCGCTAACTGAATTAAACCAATGCGCGGCAGAGAAAAGGCAGGCTCTGGCCCGAAAAGAGTCTCCGGCCAAAAGCAAAAAGAGCGCGCCGCCGCCGCAACCCGTCACTGAATCAACCAGCAGCCAATGTTTCACTCAATATCTAGCCAGCACTAATACTTACAGACAGGAAGCGGAGGCAAGAGCGGCCAACAAGATAAACAAGATTTATGAATATATTAGACCTAACGAGTTGGAAGAGATAAAGACCGATTTAGCGCAACCGGAAGGGGGACTCAGAAACAGCTCTTCCGTCAGAGAGATTCTCCAGCCCACGCTGGATGAAAAAAGCGGCCTTTATATTATCTATCAGATTTTCAGAATCAGTTTCATCGTCATCATAGTTTTCAGCCTGATCGTGATGATAGCCCTGCTGCTCCGCACACTGCTCGTGACGGACAGCGCCGCCACCTTCACCGAGCAAGCCAAGGCGCTGATCTCCGGCAAAGAGATGGCTGTGGCCGGTGCGGCTCGCGCGGCGGTCATCTCGGTTGCCGCGCTCGGCGTCGGGACGGCTGTCGCCACAGGAGTCGCAATCAGCAGCAATAGGCCGACCGTCAGCGAGACGCCAACCGATCAAGGCTCAAAGTATGAGTTGGCCCTCAACAGGCAGAGACCGAACCGTGGCGGCGCTCTCAATCAATCGTTAACGCAGGAGGAGTTGCTCAATGCGTTACAGACCTATCAGGCATTTAACACGAATCTGCCGCCACAGGTGGACGTGCCCACGCCCGAGGCTTATATCTTTCCAAGATTCCGCATGCCATCGGCCACCCTCGTGCCGGATGCTGATACCACGAAAAAGATGTCAGACTACTTCGGCAGCTCATCCCGGCTCTTGGAAACAATGAAGACTAAGATAGAAAGCTTGAGCAGTCCCGCGCCACCGGCGAAGGACATCAGCGTCGCCAATTTGAAAGATGCGATGAATACGCCCGAGCCATTAAAGGTGGATTTGGCGGGACTCGTAGGCCCCGGCACTACTTCGGTCGGGGACACACTGAAGTCTTTGCAAACAAGTCTTGAGAAGATTGATACTCTAAATACCAATCTGAGTAATCTCGAACGACCGCTCAATCCGGTCGGCAGAAATGTCTTCCATCGCCTTTTGGGCACAGGCTACGTTTATCTCGCTTCCCCTCAAGCCGTCACGAAGCTCAAGAATATGATGCAGTGGGACCCGCAGAACGCTCCCATTTGGAAGGCGCTCGATCTTATGTCCATGAGCGGAGAGCCTCCGGCGACGGAAAAAGAATTTCTGAAAGTCATCGAAAGCAAATTCCCGGACATCGTCGACAAGATGCTGCTGGCACAGGGAAGCGCACAATCTCAGCCAGACTTGACGAGGGAGCAAATGCTCAAGAACGCCAAAAGCAATTTTGAGAAGTGGAAAAAAACGATTCTGAGTTATACCCGGCTGCCATAAAAGGCGTGACGGCAGTGAACGGGCGAGTTGAATTCCCTTCTCTTCAAGATAAGGTAAAGAGATGAAGAAAAGTATCACGACGCGGATTAATTTCAACAAAGTGGCTCAGTTCTGTGAAGCCTTGGTTTTGGTCTGCCTGACTCTTTTATTATGTGGGCTGTATGTCTACTTCGGCAGGCATCATGAAGCAGTGCTTCCCTGGTTACTGCTCTGCGCCGCTTTGATTCCAATCGCTTTCATCTGCGCCATCGCGGCCTCATACATGTCAAACAGGATGGCCGGGCGAGAAGCGAAAGCCGCCCGGTTCAAAATTACGGAACAGCTCATTTTGACCTTGAGGGCGGAGAAGATGCCATTAGACGTGCGGCGAGGTTTGGGGAAAATAGCTGATCCGGAGAAAGTGATCGTCGGAGAGAATCGTTTTCTGCTGCTGCTTGAAGAGACTTTGGGCAAAGAGAGAACCCGCGAGATTAAAGCAATCGTCTTTAAATACGCGCGGGTTTAAAGATGAAAGAGCGATTCTATTAAAATGAGCACGACACGAATCTGACTGAAAGTCTTTGCAGCTACAGATAAAGCTCTGCCATCAGAGAGACGGGCGCGTGCGGTTTCGCGCCCGTTATGTTATCAATTAGTTCAAGGCTCAAAGTTCAAGGTTCAAAGTTATCAGCACCTTGAACTTTGAACTTTGAGCCTTGAACTAATATGAACCCCGAACGCATACGAAATTTTTCCATCATCGCGCACATAGATCACGGCAAGTCCACGCTGGCTGATCGCTTGTTGGAGATGACGGGCGCGCTCACCGAGCGCGAGATGTCGGCGCAGGTCTTGGATAACATGGACCTGGAGCGCGAGCGCGGCATCACTATCAAATCGCACGCCGTGCGGCTCGATTACAAAGCGAAAGACGGCACGGCTTACGTCTTGAACCTGATAGACACGCCCGGCCACGTTGATTTTTCTTACGAAGTCTCGCGCTCGCTCTCGGCCTGCGAAGGCGCGCTCCTCGTCGTTGACGCCTCGCAAGGAGTCGAGGCGCAGACGCTCGCCAACACCTATCTTGCGATTGAGAACAATCTTGAGCTGATTCCAGTCATCAACAAGATCGACCTGCCCGGCGCAGAACCCGAAAAAGCTATCGAGCAAATAGAGCACGTCATCGGACTTGAAACGCACAACGCTGTCTTCACTTCGGCCAAAACCGGCGCGGGCGTTGACGAAGTTTTGGAAGCGATTGTGAGGGACGTTCCGCCGCCGAACGGCGACCCCGACGCTCCGCTCACGGCCTTGATATTCGATTCGTGGTATGACTCTTACAGGGGCGTCATCGTTCTCTTCCGCGTGATTGACGGGACGATTAAGAAGGGGATGAAGATTCGCTTCTTCAACACCGGACGCGATTATCAGGTCGAGACTTTGGGCGTCAATCGCCCGCGCCCGACGCCGATTGATTCATTGGGCGTCGGCGAAGTCGGCTTTCTCACGGCCTCTATCAAAGAGGTCGCGGACGTGCAGATCGGCGACACGATCACCGAAAGCGCGCGCCCGACCAAAGAGCCTTTTCCCGGTTTTCAAGAGATTAAGCCGATGGTCTTCGCGGGGCTTTACCCTGTGGACACGAATCAGTATGAAGAGCTGCGCGACGCGCTCGACAAGCTCAGACTGAACGACGCTTCATTTTTCTACGAGCCTGAATCCTCGACCGCGCTCGGCTTCGGTTTTCGTTGCGGCTTTCTCGGCCTCCTGCACATGGAGATTGTGCAGGAGCGGCTGGAACGCGAATTCGATCTGGATTTAATCACGACCGCGCCCGGCGTGCGTTACACGGTGACGACGACGGATGGTCAAGTCTTGGAGATTGATTCGCCCGCGCGGATGCCAGACCCCGCGCGCATCGCCAAGATCGAAGAGCCTGTCATCCTGGCGACGATACTCACGTCGGATGATTACTTGGGCGGCATCCTTCCTCTGCTTGAAGAGAAACGCGGCGTGCAGAAAAAGTTTGAATACATTGCCTCCAACCGCGTGATGCTCACATACGAGCTGCCGCTGAACGAGATCGTGCTTGATTTTTATGATCGCTTGAAATCGGTTTCAAGGGGCTATGCTTCTCTCGATTATCATTTCGTAGGCCACTGGGAATCCGATCTGGTCAAGCTCGACGTGATGGTGGCGGGCGAACCTGTAGACGCGCTCTCGCTCATCCTCCATCGCTCGACATCGCAGGCCAAAGGGCGCGCCCTCGCCGAAAAGATGAAACAGCTTATCCCGCGCCAGCTCTTTGAAGTCCCGATTCAAGCCGCCATCGGCAACAAAGTCATCGCCCGCGAAACCGTCAAGGCCCTCGGCAAAAACGTCATCGCCAAATGCTACGGCGGCGACATCACGCGTAAACGCAAGCTCCTCGAAAAACAGAAAGAGGGCAAGAAACGCATGAAGAAAGTCGGTCGCGTCGAGATTCCGCAGGAAGCCTTTCTTGCCGTCTTGAAAGTCAACGAATGAAATAATTCGATAGGAGAAAATGAAATGCGTTATTCCCCCGTCTTAACCCTCGCTTTTCTTCTCTGTCTGAGTCCCGTCGTCCACGCCCAAAATTCTTCGATGCAGATGCCGATGGCGAGCGAGCAGCCAGTCACGCTGGCGAAGGGTTTAGGCTCGATGCATCATCCGGTTTCGACGACGAATGCGGAGGCTCAGAAGTTTTTCGATCAGGGCTTGACCTATGTCTTCGCATTTAATCACGAAGAGGCCGTGCGCTCCTTTAAACGTGCGACCGAGCTTGACCCGCAACTGGCGATTGCCTATTGGGGCATCGCGCTCGCGCTTGGCCCGAACATCAATCTGGATGTTGACCCGGCGCGCGAGAAGGCTGCTTATGAGGCTGTGCAGAAAGCTCTCTCTTTGTCATCCAAAGCTTCGGAGATCGAGCGCGCTTACATCGACGCGCTGGCGAAGAGATATTCCATCGCGCAGGGCGCGGATTTGAGAAAGCTCGCCGTTGATTACAAGAACGCGATGGGCGGGCTACAAAAGCGTTACCCGGACGACTTGGACGCGGCGACTCTGTACGCTGAGAGCGCGATGGACTTGCGACCGTGGCAGTTGTGGTCGAATGACGGCAAGCCTGCCGAAGGGACTGAAGAGATTATCGCCGTCCTCGAATCCGTCCTCAGGCGCGACCCCAATCACATCGGCGCGATTCATTACTACATACACGCCGTCGAAGCCTCGCCGCGTCCCGAACGCGCTCTCGTCTATGCGCCCAAGCTCGCGGCGATGATTCCGGCGGCAGGCCATCTCGTACACATGCCCGCGCACATCTACATGCGCACGGGCGACTATGAAGCGGCAGCGCGGAGCAATGTGGATGCGGCTGCGGCTGATGAAGCTTTTTTCAAGACGAGCGGGACAGAAGGGATGTACCCGCTCATGTACTACAATCACAACCTGCATTTCTTAGCCATCGCAAGCGGGATGGCCGGAGACTATGCGGGCGCGATTGCGGCGGCGCGCAAGCTCGAAGCCAACGTCGCGCCTCACGTCAAACAGATACCGATGCTCGAAGGTTTCGCCGTCACGCCGACGCTGATGCTGGTGCGCTTTCGCAAGTGGGACGAGATTCTCAAGCAGCCACAGCCCGACGCCAATTTGCAAGGCATGACATCCGTCTGGCATTTCGCGCGCGGCATGGCCTTCGCCGCGAAGGGACAGCAGGCGCAGGCCGACAGCGAGTTGAAGCTTTTTCAAACGGGAGCGAAGGCTGTTCCGCCCGACGCGCAGTTCGGCTTAAATAGCGCGAGCAGTATTTTGAAGCTCGCCGAAAACACTTTGAGCGCGCGAATCGCGGTCGCGGCTCATGATTACAAATCCGCAGTCGAGCTTTTGAGCAAAGGCGCGGAGATGCAGGACGCTCTGGCTTATGACGAGCCGCCCGCGTGGTTTCTGCCTCTGCGCGAAAGCCTCGGCGGCGCGCTCATGCAAAGCGGCGACTTCGCCGGAGCGGAAAAAGTTTTCCGTGCCGATCTGGAAAAGAATGTCAGAAACGGTCGCTCGCTCTTCGGCCTCATGGAAAGCCTCAAAGCGCAGGGCAAAAAAGAGGCCGCCGCGTCTGTCCAGAGAGAGTTTGAGAGCGCGTGGAAAAACGCTGACACTCAACTTCGGGTTGAAGATTTGTAGAAGAGATTAACAAAAACGTCTCACGCAAAGGCGCAAAGACGCAAAGGAAAACATTCAATCGCTTCCTTTGCGTCTTTGCGCCTTTGCGTGAGATGTTCTCTTGCCGAATGCTATTCAAATGCGTAGAGTACTGACATGAACATCACTTTAACATTCCCTCCCTGGTAAGCATCCGCCCGTGCGGTTTCACATGCGGACGAGAAGCCTCGCCTCAAGCGACGGCTATTGTATAATCTTGCCCGCTCGGTGATTCCTCCGCCTCGAAAGAGACGCTTTCACACAAAACGAAGCGATCTCATAAATTTCGAGGAAAGAGGAATCATCTGAAATGCTCAATCTTAAAAGTAGAAGTGTCTCGGCTCTGCGTGCGCGCGGGGCTTGGCGAAAGTACGCGCTCTCGTTCTCGCTCACGCTGCTGGCGACGGAGTTTCTGGACGAGTTTGTCTTCGGCGCGCGCGAGGCTGCCCGGCGATATTCTCCTGCTGCCGCTCTTAGAGCGCGTGCGCGGCCTCAGCTATTTGCGGCTCAGCGCGATGGTGATGCTGCTGCTCTTTCCGGCTTTCCTGCTCGTGCCGGGCATGTGGATGAAACTCGTGGTGCTCGGCATGATAGGCTTCGGCAACGCGGGTTGGTACTCGATTCTGAAGGCGCAGCTTTACGCTTCGATGGAGGGGCGAAGCGGCACGGTGATGACGATTGGAAACGTGAGCGGACTCTTTAACAGTCTGATCCCGCTCGGGCTGGGGCTGGTGGCCGAACGCTTCGGGCTGACGGCGGCGATGTGGCTCTTGATTTTAGGGCCGTTATCATTGCTGTTTGGCGTGCCGCGAGAAAGCAAGTAGAATCAGCTTTCGAGATTTAAAACGACAAATGAAGAGCCTAACCAATGCACGTCACACGAGTTGAATTAGTCAACATCAAATCTCACATCAATTCCGAATTCAATTTCGGGCGCGGGACGACTGCGATTACGGGCGAGAACGGCGCGGGCAAGACCACGATTCTGGAAGCCATCGCGTGGTCGCTCTTCGACACGCTCGATTACAGCAAGGACGATTTTCTGCGGCGCGGCGCGAAGAAAGGCTCTGTCCGCGTCACTTTTGAAAGCGACCTGGACGAGCGGCAGTACACTGTTTACAGGGACACCGGGACGGGTTATCACGTTTTCGATCACGGCCTCAGCATGCGCATCGCGGAGAAGAAAAAGGATGTCTCGGACTTTCTGCAAATGCATCTGGGGATTGAGCCGGGGACGGATTTGAAAGCTCTCTTTCGCTCGGCCATCGGAGTTCCGCAAGGCTCTTTCACGGCGGAATTTATCCTGCCGCCGAACGCGCGCAAAGCCGCTTTTGATCGTCTCTTGAAGGTCGAAGAATATCGTGACGGGGCTGAAAGGTTGCGCGACACTGTGCGTCTCATCGAAGAGCGCACGGCGCATGTGCGCGAGCGAATCGCCAGCGCCGAAGGGCAGCTTGCGCGTTATGACGAGCTGGTGCGTGAGCACGCGGAAACAGCCTCGCGCGCCAGAGAGCTTGAAGCGACGCTCGCCGCCTTGAAACAAGAGATAGCCGGGCGCACGCGCGTCGTCAAAGAGATGGATGCGGCGGAGCAAAGAGTGAACGACTCGCGCGCTTTGATGAGTCGTCTTGAGGTCGAGCATGAGGCGGCTGCGCGTCGCCTGAGCGAAAGAGGGTCGGAGCGTGATGCCGCGAGCGCGGCTTTCGCGCGACAACAAGCGGTCGCGGCGGACTACAAGGCGCATCTGTCCGCGCTCGAACGCCTGGGCAAGCTTGAAACCGAACGCGCCGCGCGCGACCGCCTGCGCGATGAAGCCGCACGCGTCGAAGGCTTGACGGCTTCGGCCAGAAATGATTTGAAGCGGCTCGAAGAAGCTCTCGAAAGAGCCGTGCAGGCGACGGCTTCAATCGTCGCGCTTGAGCCACTGATCGTCGAGCAGGGGGATTTGGAAAAAGAGCGCGAGCGGCTCAGAGACTTGCGCGCGCAGGCCGTCAGCGCGGGTCACAGATTGTCGCAGATGGATGAGGAATTGGATGCGCTTCGCAAACAGCACGCGCAGGTTAAAGAGCGCGTCAAAGAGGCTGAGAAGGGCGCGGGCGCGCAGCAACGCACGCAAGACCTGCAAAGCGAGCGGCTCAATGTCGAAACGCGACTCAGCACCGCCGAGAAAGCCGCGACCAGCTTGAAACATCTCTCGGCGCAGAAAAAAGAGGCGGCGCGCGAGCTGGAACGTCTGAGGCGCGAAGTCGCGGCGCGCGAGAAGGAGGCGCAGCAGCTCGAAAAATTTTCGGCGCAGGCGGCAGAGGCGACTCTGCTCATCGCGCGCGAGCGCGAGTTGACGGAACTGCTCGCGCATCTCAAAGCCGAGATCGCACGTGATGAAAAATTCCATCGTGAAGTCAAAAACGGCCTCTGTCCGATTCTCTCCGAAAAATGTCTCAACATCGGCGAAGACCAAACGCTCGAAGATTATTTTAAGGATCAGTACGCCACCAACACGGCGCAGCTCTCCGCGCTCGAAGAGGAACGAACTGGCGTCACTGTCGCCGTGCGTGAGGCGCGCGAAGCCGAGAAACATTTTTCGCGTCTTGAGAGCACGCGCGCACAACTCGCACAGACCCGTGCGCTACTTGTCGAGCGCGACAGAATGCTGTCTCGTCTTGATAAAGAGTTGAGCGAGTTGCCGCCCGCAGACAAAGAGCACTTGAACAGTTTGCAAGCCAAGCTGTCAGGCATTGACGGCGAGCTGATTGTGGTTCAAGAAGCTGCGCTGCGTTATGCCGAACTCAAGCCTTTGCAGCAACGATTGAAGGAGATCGAGCAGGAGGGCAAGGCCAAACGTGACGCGCGCGAAAGCGTCGCCGCCGCCGCCGCCGCCGTCGCTGGCCTGGACAAAGATATTGCGGAGAACGAGACGGCCTTGCGCAAGCTCGAAGACCCGCGCGCCTCCGCCGCCGCCTTGCGCGCCGAAGCCTCGCGCGCAGTCTCTCTGAAGTTAGAAATCGCTGGCGCGGCAGACGCTTCGCGTGCTCTCGAAGAGCAAGCGGGCGCGCTCTCCGCACAGCTTGAAGGATATGCAAAGCTTGACGAAGAGTGGAACGCGGCGCGCTCTGAACGCGAGCGCACAAGCGCAAGCCACAGGGAATATCTGGCGGTCGAAGCTCTGGCGGCAACGCTGCCCGCGCGCGAGAAGGAATTAAAGCAGGCTCAGAAAGAGTCCGCGCGGACGGAGGCCGAAGCCGCCAAAGCGCGCGGGGAGCATGACGCAGCCGTCGCCGCCTACGTCCGCGAGCGGCATGATGAGGAACGCGCAAGATTGATGGACGCGCGCACGCGCGAGGCCGCGACCGCCGCGCAGATGGAGGCCGCGCAGACGCGCGAAGACGCGCTCGCGCTTGAGCTTAATCGCCTGGCGGAAGTGCGCGATTCGATGCGTGATGAGTTTCGCGCGAAAGAAAAGTTGGAAGAGTTGAATGAGACGACGGAGTTTATCCGCGACACGCTCAAGCAGGCCGGGCCGCTTGTGACCGAAAGTTATCTTTACAACATTTCGATTGAAGCCAACCAGCTTTTCCGCGAGATCACGGGCGAGGCCGGGCGCGCTCTGCGTTGGTCGCGCGATTACGAGATCGTGCTTGAAGAAGAGGGGCATGATCGCTCTTTCCAAAATCTTTCGGGCGGCGAGCAGATGGCCGCCGCGCTCTCCGTGCGCCTCGCGCTGCTTAAACAGCTTTCGGATATTCGCCTCGCCTTCTTTGACGAGCCGACGGTCAACATGGACGCCGAGCGGCGCGAGCGGCTCGCGCAGCAGATCGGACAGGTGCGCCACTTCGATCAACTCTTTGTCATCTCGCACGACGACACGTTTGAAGAGAACGTGGATCACATCGTTCACGTCAGACGCAGCGAGAACAAAACGGAAGTTCTGGTTGAAGGCTGAGATGAGTAAAGCTTTAAAGTCCGTGACGATTGTGTGCGACGGGTCGAGCCTCGGTAACGGGCAGGCCGAGACGCGCGCGGCGGCGGTCGCGCTCTTAGGTTATCGCGGCCTGTGGCGCGCGGTCGGCACTTACCTCGGCACGGCGACGAATCAGCAGGCAGAGATTGCGGCGGCGACGCTCGGCCTCGCAGCCTTGCGCGAACCCTGTCGCGTGCGCGTCGTCACCGATTCGCGTTACGTGGTCGAGACGATGTCCGGACGCTTTAAGCGAAAATCCAATCCCGTGTGGTGGGAGAAATTGGACGCCGCCGCGCGCCCGCATCAAATCGAATGGGAATGGGCCAAAGGCCACGCCGGACACGTCGTGCAGGAGGCCGCAGACCGCGCCGCGCGCCGCATCGCCGCCCTCGAACGCGTTGACGAGAGCGTGCTCAGAGACGCGGTGGACAGCGTCGGAGATACAGAGCTAGAAAACTAAAACACTCCTGTTTTCCTTTGCGCCTTTGCGCCTTTGCGTGAGATTTATTTTCTCGCAAAGGCGCAAAGACGCAAAGAAAGAAGCGTTGACAGCTTGCCTCACAACAATTCTCTTGAAATTTACCACCCGACTGGCGCATGATGAAAGAGTCACGGCGCACGCGCTTTGAATCCCTCGCTCAGGTGGATTTTAGAGATGTTGCAATTGATCCGCTCGTTAGAATCCGGTTTCCGCAATTTCGTTCGCAGCCTACGGCAGTCACCGCGTTACAGCCCGCGCCTGCCCTTCACGCTTTCGATGCTCGACCCGGCGAGCACGGGGAGCGGCGTGCGTCTAGCCCTCAAGCTCACAGGCTACACGCGCAACGTCAGCGAGACGGGCATGGCTCTCGTCGTCCCTGCGATACGCAAGGGCGATCATCATCTCGCCGCCAGAAATCGCAAGCTGCTGATAGTTCTTGAGCTTCCCAACGGGACGATTCGCTTGCAGGCGACTCCGATTCGCTACGAACGGCTCAATCACAGCTTCAGCGAAAACGGTTATCTCATCGGCGTGCGAATCCTCTCGATGTCGGACAACGACCGCCTGCGCTTTCTCAAATATCTCAACCGTCTTTCGCGCGGCGCGCAGCTTTCGGCCAAAAGCAGAGTCAGCATTAGTTAAGAAGATTTCAAATTTGAAATCTCAATTTTGAAATTCTCTTAGCTCTGTCAATTAGCTTTCCCCCGCCTTCGCCTTTATAATTCCCTCTCCCCGAAATGACGCGTGCCGCCGTCTCTGTTGGCTACAGGCCGCACATCTTTGCTCAGTCGGAATCCAAAAGGCTTGAGAGTATTCGTCTCATCTGTCAGCTCGAATCTCACGCGCGCACAGTCATCCGTGGGGCGCGGGATTGTCGCGCGTGCAGCTCTCAACGCTTGCGTCCTGTTAATTATTTTCGTCGCCTTCGCGCACGCGCAGTCTCCGGCACAGCGCGGCTGGCTGTGGCAGAACCCTTTGCCGCAGGGCAATCAGATTTACGCCCTCGGCTTCGCCTCTGACAAAGAGCATGGCTGGGCGGTCGGCGCGGACGGCGTCGTCCTGCACACGAACAACGGCGGCTTCACATGGGAGAATCAATACGCCTCTTCGCGCACGACGCTCTATAGCATCTTTGTCAAAGATAAGAAGAGCGCGGTCGCGGTCGGCGCGCGCGGCGTCGTCCTGACGACAGAGAACGGCGGCGGCAAGTGGCTTCAGAGATCGAACGGCATCACGGACCATCTCTACAGCGTGACGTTTGCGCCGGGAGACCACGCGCGCGGCTGGGCTGTCGGAACTTACGGGCGCATTCTTCACACGACAGACGGCGGCCTCACCTGGCAGCCGCAATTCAGCGACGCGCGCTCGCATCTTTTCTCAGTCTCCTTCGCGGATAAAAGCGACGGCGCGATTGTCGGCGCAAACAACACTCTGCTCGTCACCCATGACGGCGGCGAGACCTGGAAGCTGCGCACCGAAGAGGGCGTGCTGCCACTGACGAGCGTGGCCTTTCTGTCACAGAAGCGCGCGGTCGCGGTCGGTTATGGCGGGCGCATGCTGCGCACGGATGACGGCGGCGAGACGTGGCAAGCCGTCAACATCTACTTCACGACAGACCTGCTATCAGTCTGCTTTGCGGACGAGCGGCGCGGTTGGGCGACGGGCGACGGAGGCGTGGTGTTGATGACGGGCGACGGCGGCAAGACCTGGATTCCGGTGAGCGTGCGGACGAACCCGCGCCTGGTCGCGCTCTATTTCGCAGACCCTTTCACGGGCTGGTCTGCCGGAAGCGACGGCCTTTTGATTCGCACTGACGACGGCGGCTTTCAGTGGCGACGCTTGACCGAAGGCGGGCGCGACGACCTCGCGGACATCTTCTTTCACAACGGCTCGAAGGGCTGGGCGGTCGGGGCGCGCGGCAAAATTCTCCTGACGGATTCGGGCGGCAAAGTGTGGACGACGATGGCTTCGGGCATCTCGACGCGGCTCAACTCTGTGATGTTCGTCAACGAGCGCGAGGGCTGGACGGTCGGAGATAAGGGCGTCATCCTCCGCTCTTTGAACGGCGGCGTGACGTGGGCGCAAAGCACTTCGGGCACGACCGATGATTTGTACGGCGTGCATTTCATCTCATCGGCGGACGGCTGGGCGGTCGGAGCGCGAGGCACGATCTTGCACACCACGGACGGCGGCCAGACGTGGAGCGCGCAAACCTCCGGCACCGGCGCGTGGCTCGAAGACGTGCGCTTTACTGATGAGAAGCACGGCGTCGCGGTCGGCTCGAACGGCACGATCCTGCGGACGGAGGACGGCGGCGCGAGTTGGCAGCCCATTCAGGCGAACTTGAGAGAGTGGCTTTATCACGTCGCTTTCGCGGACGCACAGCGCGGCTATGCGGTCGGCGCGAACGGCATCATCCTGCGCACGGACAACGGCGGCCAGACGTGGAACGATCAGGAGAGCGGCATCAACGTCAATCTCTTTGCGATAGATGTCGCCTCGCGCGACGACGCGCTCATCACAGGCGATCAGGGGCGCGTTCTGCGGACGATTGACGGCGGTCAGACGTGGGAGTTGCAGCCGACGATCACGAGCGTCCCGCTCTTTTCGGTGGCTTATCTGGGCGGCACAGACGCATGGGTCGCGGGACGCGGCGGGGCGATTCTACGGCGCATCGGCAACGTGCCGACCGTCAAGATTCCGACGCCGAAGCTGCCGCCCGTCCTGCGCCGCTCGCCGCCCAAACTCACGACCGCGCCCGATGCTCCCGTCATCCTTGACGACGGCGACATCCCGCGCGCCGTTCCTCCTGCGAAGAAGCAATAGAGGCGAAACCAAAAGTTTCACGCAAAGGCGCAAAGACGCAAAGAAGGGCTTGAAAGCTTTCCTTTGCGTCTTTGCGCCTTTGCGTGAGACATCAATTCACGGCTCGATGTCTATATCTTCCGGCACGAATTCGATGGCGATGGCTTCGCCGTCATAGTCTGCGCGCGGAGTCTGTGACGTGCGATAGGTGAGGACGACCAGATTCTGCGGCGTGCGTGCGCCGCAGGTGACGGCGCGCTCAAGGCCGGGCACGTAGGTCACGAAGAAAACGCCGCGCAGGCTGTCACTGTGCAGGCGCAAGACGCGGTCGCCCGCTTTGACGAAGAGCGCGACGCCCCCCTCCATGCATTCGATGTGCGTGAGCAGGCCGCGCACTCTCTCGCCCTTGAAGCGTTTGGCGAGACGTTGTCCTCCGGCATGCGCCTGCTCGGCAGCAGATAACGACTCGGTTGTTGACGATGGTTGAGAGGCAAGCGGCACTTCGTTCTGCTGAGATGAAGGACTCGCAGCCGTCGCGGCCTGCTCTTCCGTGTGCTTAATATCCGCGAGCAAGCCGACGGCCTGTTCGCGCAGCTTTTGGTCTGCGGCGTGACGAAGAATCGGCTGCACGTCATTTCGCGCGGCTTCAAAGTCGAGCCGGCGCAGATGCAACTGTGCGAGGATAAGCATGATGTCCTGCCGTTCGGGCGCAAGCTCAAGCGCGCGCGTGAGCAGGGCTTCGGCCTCATCCAACTTCTCATTGAGCGCGAGATTGACGAAGGCTTGCAGGCGATAAGCTTCGATAAAGCGCGGCGCGAGTTGTCTGGCGCGCGAGAGCGCGGCGCGCATCTCTTCAGCCATCGCGGACGGATAACCCCACACAGTCCCGGCCTCGCCCATCCCCTCGCGGCTGAGCGCGTAGGCGAAATAGTACTGCGCCAGATAGTTCTGCGGATTATTCGCGGCGGCGCGGCGCAGGACTTCAATGGCCTCATCCGTCTTCTGCTGCTTGACGCGGAGCATTCCCAAAGTGGTTTGCGCCATCGCCAACTGCGGATTGAGCGCGAGCGATTTTTGCAGGCAGCGTTCGGCCTCGTCCGTGCGATTGATGTGCAAGAGCAAGTCGCCCAGATAAGCTTGAGCCTCAGCCTCAGCAATCTGCGAAGAGCGCGTCTCTTCATCGAATTCGAGCGGCGCATCAAAGCTCGTCTCGCTCGTCGGCAAAGGCTGATGACGCACGTAAGCTTTCAATTCCTTCTCAATCAACGCGAGGTCGGATTGGAAAGCCTGCTTCATTCCATCTCGAACGCTCGCGCCTTCGGCGAGCAGGCCGACGAACTTTTTGAAACGCTCCAAGCCGCCGCGCTCGTCCTGCTGCAAAAGGTAATGTGCGAGCGCCCACGACTCCGCGTAAAAAAGTTTGCGACCGTC
Source organism: Pyrinomonadaceae bacterium (assembly GCA_036403295.1). Lineage (GTDB taxonomy): Bacteria > Acidobacteriota > Blastocatellia > Pyrinomonadales > Pyrinomonadaceae > JACMLC01. The sequence continues at coordinate 143,978 of DASWRG010000050.1, read as the reverse complement.
GCCCTCGTTGTAATCAGCCGAGCCGTAATCAATCGCCAGCAAGCTTTCGAGCGGCAGTAATCCTTTATCCTTCAAAAGCCGCAAGTGCTGCGCGTTCTCTTTGCCGAACGTCACCCGTTTGCCGCCGTCCGAAATCCCGAGCGCGCCGTAATATTCCGCCAGCCCTTCGTTCAAACAAAGCGGCAGCCCGCGCAAGTCCCTGTCCACAAACAGATGCACCAGCTCGTGAAAAATCGTCGCGTATGAATCGTCGCCTTTGCGCTCGGCGGAGATGGCGATGTAATTGAGATCGTGCCCCGGCTGGAAAAAGCCCGCGACATCCGTCACACGGCCTTGATAAAGCGGGCGGAACGGTTTGAAGGCGTCGTCGTTTTTGAAGACGATGACCGTGGTCGGAACTGTCTGAGCAACAGCGTCACGATTGAAGAGGAGCGCGAGCAGGCTGCGATATTGTTCGAGCCTGAGCGCGACCGCGCGTATCTCACGCTCGCTCGCGTTGCCGACCAACGTGAAGTTCTGACTGCGCACGCTCGTCCAGCTCTCTCTGGCTTCGACTCGACAATCAAACGCGACGAGCGAAAAAAAGAGCAGGGCGACGAAGCTTAAAGCGTAGCGTCTCATGTGCTGTGAAAATTAAGATGCGCTAAAGTCGGGGAGACTCAGCCTACAGAAACTTTATCATAGACATCTCGCAACGCCAGCATGCACCCGACGGAGCTTAGCTCGACCATGCCTTCGAGCGTGCGTATATCCGAGAGCAACCAGCGTCCGTCTGCTTGTTTAGTATACTGCTCGACCTTGTACTCATCCTGCGCCACCAGCAAGTATTCGGACAACGATTCGATGGTGCGGTAATAACCGAATTTTTTAATGCGGTCATAAGATGCGGTTGAGCGGGAAAGGATTTCGATAATCAAGCTGGGATTCAAGAGCGTATCGAAATACTCGTCCTCAAACTCAGGCTCGCCGCACGCGACCACGACATCCGGATACGTGTACGAGTCGGTCGCAGGAGCTTTGACGCGCATGTCGCTCGGATAAACTTCGCGCGGTTTTTCCTTGAGCTGATCTACAAGCGTCCACACAATATTAGAAGCAATCAGATTGTGTTTTCTGCTCGCGCCGACCATCGCGTACATCTCGCCCGCGAAATATTCGTTCTTGTATTCAGCCTCACGTTCTAAGGTCAAATATTCTTCGGGCGTCAAATAGGTTTTAGGCTGGCTGGACATAAGCATCTCTTACAGCTTTCCGGGTTTCCGCTCAATCAAATATATCACAAGCCGGGGAGCGAAAGTTACGCGAGCGTCAATAACGAGAACTGATTAACTTTGCGGCGGCCTCGTCAACGAGCCAGATCAGCTCGCCCTGCGCGGGGCGCACGAGGCGCGCGGGCGGCGCGTCATCTTCTATAGCTTGCGTCTCAAACACCTTGTCGAGCGCGGCGGCTTTCGCTTCGCCCGAAACCAGAAAGATGACGGTCGCGGCTGCGTTCAGTGTGCGCAGCGTCATGGTCAAACGATGAGAGGCAAGCTGTTCGACATAGTTTGCGACGACGGTGTGCGAGGCGTCTTTGAGGGCGGGCGTGTGCGGAAAGAGCGAGGCCGTGTGTCCGTCCTCGCCCATGCCGAGCAGGATGAGCGAGAAGCGCGGGTCGCCCGCTCCGAATTGTTTCTCAAGCTCTGCGGCGTAAGCTTGAGCCGCAACGTGCGGCTCGTCCTCTCCGCGCATTCTGTGAATATGCTCGTCGGAGATGTTCACGCGCGAGAGCAAAGCTTCGTCAGCCATGCGATAGTTGCTCTGCGAATCGGTCGGCGGGACACAGCGTTCGTCGCTCCAAAAGATATGCGCCTCCTCCCACGGAATGCGCGCGGCCTTCTCTTCGGTCGCCAGCAATTCGTAGAGAGCTTTCGGCGTCGAGCCGCCTGAGAGCGCGAGCGTGAAAGCTCCACGCGCGGCTGCCTCACGCGCAATGCCGATTAAAAGCTCGGAGGCTCGCTCGCTCAGCTCCGCGAGGTCGCGCCAGATTTCGACGCGTGCGCCGTTGATGCGAATGTTGTTCATCTGCTTAGTTGTGCCGATGCGTAATGCGCCGCTCCAATCAGCGCGGTCTTCGGGTTCATGATGACATGCACGGGGGTGGCGGCGACGAGCGGCGCGAGCCTTCCCTTCTCTCTAAAGGCTTTCATGAAAAGTCCGTCGCAGAGCTTAGAGATGATTTTCGGCGCGATGCCGCCGCCCACATAAACGCCGCCCGTCGCTTTGAATGTGAGCGCGAGATTGCCCGCCTGCGCTCCATAAATTGTGACGAATAAATCCAGGGCTCTGACGCACAGCTCCGCTTTCTCTTCGAGCGCGGCTACGGCGATTGTCTGCGCGTGATCGCCGCTCGCCGCCAGAGCTTCCGCAAGCCACGCAGGCACAGCCGCGTGCCCGCTCTCTTTGAAAAAGTTGTAGACGTTGACCAGTCCCGGCCCGGACAGCACGCGCTCGTAGCTGACGCGCTGATGCCTGGTCAACAGATAAGAGAGCAGTTCCATCTCCAATTTATTTCGCGGCGCGAAATCCGCGTGGCCGCCTTCGGAAGCAGCGACGTGATAACGCGCGCCGTCCCGGAAGAGCGCGGCCTGTCCCAAACCCGTGCCCGCCGCAATCAATGCGAGATTGCCGCGCCCGTCAGCCTCGCCTTCATTGAGCGTCACGAGCTGAGTGGAGTCGAGCGCGCCGATGCCGTGCGCGGTCGCTTCGAGATCATTGAGGAGATGTACTTCGTTGAGATTTAAAGCGGCGGCGAGCTTGTTCCGGCTGACCATCCACGGCAGGTTCGGAAGCTTCGCTTCGCCGTCAATCACTGCGCCCGGAATGCCAAAGCAGGCCGCTTGAAGCCTCCGGTCATGTCCCTTGATAAACTCTTCAATCAACAATTCGAGGCTCTCATAATCGTGGCTCACGTAACGATGCTCGTCAATCAGAGCGAGGCCGCCCTCCGCTTCCACTTCATAGAGCGCGAGATTAGCTTTCGTGCCGCCGATGTCGCCCGCGAGAATCGTCAAGAGAAATCATCTCCACAGCTTGACTGTTTGATCCATGCTGCCGCTCGCCAGCGTCTGCCCATCCGGCGAAAAAGCTAACGAGTAAACGCTTTGCTCATGACCTGTGAGCGTCTGCTTGAGCGTTCTGGTTTTGACTTCCCAGATTGTGATGTTGTTCTCGTCGCTCGCCACCGCCAGCAAACTGCCGTCGGGCGAAAAGACGACCGAGCGAACGAAGGTGCCGGGAACAGTGAGCACGGAGTCCGGTTCGCCTGTTTCGCCGTCGAACAGCTTCACCTTGCCCAAGCCGCCGACCGCGAGAAACGCGCCGCGCGGCGAGAAAGCGACCGAAGAAACCACGTCGCCGATTTCGATGGTCTGCTTCAAAGCTCCGGTTTGCGCGTCCCATAGGACGACCGTTTTATTGATGCTCCCGCTCGCCAACAGCTTGCCGTCCGGCGAATAAGCCAGCGAAGTAATGTTGCCGCCCTGCCCCGTCAAGGTTTGCTCCAAAGCCGCGCTCTTCGCATTCCAGAGACGCACTTTGTTATCTTCGCTTCCGGTCGCGAGCGTGCCGCCGTCGGGCGAGAAGGCGACGGCGCGCGTCGCATTGGTCGGCCCCATCGGAGACGGCGGCGGCAAGTTGGCTTCAATCTTTACCGTCTTTTGGAGCGTCGCCGTGCCCACGTCCCACAATTGAAACTGGCTGTAAGCATTTCCACAAGCCAGCGTCCCGCCGTCCGGCGAGAAGGCGACCGCTTGCACGGAAGCCGCAGCCGTCAGCGTTTGCTTCGCTTCTCCGGTCTGCGCGTCCCACAAGCGCACGGTGTTATCAACGCCGCCGCTCGCCAACAGCTTGCCGTCCGGCGAGTAAGCGACGCTCATCACCCAACTCGTATGTCCCTTGAGCGTCGCGCGCAGCATGTAAGACTGCGGCGGCGGCTTGGCCGTCACGCTCGAAGGATTTTTCGCGCCGGAGTTTTTCTGAGTGTTTGACTGCGCGCCCGAATTCGTGCTTGAAGTTTTCCAGAGATAGCCTCCGACCACAGCCGCCAGCACGGTCACAGCGATGACGAGCGCGGCAATGCCGCCGATAATCAAAGGCAAGCGATTCGACGCACGAGGTTGCGAAACCGGCAACGGCAGCTTTTCAGTTTTGAGACTCGCAGGCACAGTGCCTCGCCTATCTGGCAGAGGCAACGTTTCCTGTTGTTGCTCTGCGGATTCTCTGCGCGGCACGGGTTGCGTCTCGCGCGGCAAGGGCTGCGTTAATGAGATGAGCGAGCGGCTTGCTTCACGCAGGGCGCGCCGCATCTCTGCGGCAGACTTATAACGCACTGCCGTGTCTTTGCTGAGAGCGCGCGTCGTGACATCTTGCAATTCGTTTGGAACTGAAGCGGGTAAAGGCGGCGGCTCGTATCTCGTGATTGCGCCGACGAGCGAGGCCATGTCGCTTTGCGGATACGGAAGCGCGCCCGATAGCATTTGATAAAAGATGACGCCGACCGACCAGAGGTCTGTCTGCTCGTTGCGTTTGCCGTCAAAAGCTTCGGGAGCCATGTAAGGCAACGTGCCGACGATGTTGCTGCTCTGTGAGCTTGATTTCAAGAGGCGCGCGATGCCGAAGTCCGCGAGGCGCGGCGTCTCTCTTTGCAATAAAATATTGTCGGGCTTGAGGTCGCGGTGAATGATTCCTCTTTCGTGCAAGTGCTCAAGCCCTGAGAGAATATCCGACAGCATCTCGATGGCGGCTTCGAGCGAAGAAGCTTTGCCGTCATGCCGCTTGAGCCACGCGCCGAGCGAGCCGTCAGGCGCGTACTCGCTGACGATGACGATCCGGTCGTCATAAATATCGGCTTCGATAATCGGCAGCACGTTCGGATGCCCGCTCGCGTGAACCCACAACGCGGCCTCTTGCTTCACCGCCTCGATGTCTATGTCTTCGTCTTTCGGCAGCTTGAGGGCAAAGCGCGTGGTCGTAATCGAAGTGCGCTTTTCCGCCAGCCAAACGACGCCGAACGCTCCGCGTCCGAGTTTGCTGACGAGCGTGTACGGGCCAATTTTGTCTTCGGGCTGTGCCATGCGGGAATCGAGTTCAACAATGCGCGAGAAGCCGGGCAGATTGAAAAGCTTTTCTTTGCGTGCTTTGCGAGATTCCCTTTGCGCTCTTTGCGGTTAAGTTAGTTTTTAACGCAAAGCTCACAAAGTAGTAAGACGCAAAGGACGCAAAGAGATGTCCTACTCCTTGTTTCTCATATTTTAAGAAGCAATCGAGAACGACGCAACAAAAAGAGTCAGCCGGAGCCGAGCAGCTCTGCGGCCTTCGCCACCGCCTCTTCGTAGATGCGGTCGCGGCTCAGGATTCCGAGTTCGACGGCGAGCAACTCGGCCTCGCTCTCATCTGCGCCCGCGATGACGCGCATCGTCCGCGTGTCGGCATCCGTCGCCTCCTGAGTTTTAAGGTCGCGGCTATCGCCCGCGCGCATGACGATGAAACTCACCGACGGGTCTGACTCGGCCACGAGTTCGACGCGCGCGATGCCGCCGGGCGCGACCGCCGTGTGCTGTGAAGGCACGAACTCGAAGACGATTGCGCGTCCGTCCTTCTCCATTGAAAAGAGCTGCGCGCCGTCAACTTCTTGAGCCTGCGCGGCTGAAGCGCGCCAGTCCAAACGACTCGCCAGCCAGCCCGCGAGGAGCAGGGCTTTCGGCGCGATTGATTCAGAATTTTGCGGCGCGATGTATTCGACGCGCACGCGGCTCAAACGCGAGAGAGCTTCACGATGCTCCGGCGCATCATAAAATCCCGCGACGAGAGCGCGCCACGCGGTCAGCCGCGCCCAGTTCAAATCGCTCAAGCCCTCTCGCTCTTTGCGCCCGCGCGGCAGAAACGACGCGAGCCGCCGCAAATCTTCGTATGGCTTGAGGAACGTCGCCGAATCTATCACGACGCGATCCGCAGAGCCTCTGAGATTCTTAAACAGCTCGTCATCAAAATGCGGCGCGGCGTGCCACCACAAAAAGACAGGCAGGTCTGAAACCAGCAGCGGCACTGCCGCGCTCGGCAGCTCAATGACGAAGCGTCCGCTCGCGCTAAGCGTGACCTGTTCACAGCACAGATGCCGCCCGCTCGCGCCGCCTTCAATCCGGCAACGCGAAGAGACCAGCATCTCTATGTCTTTGTCCGCGCCCTCCGAATCCGCGAGCATCAAGAGAGCGCGGCACGGATGCGCCGCCGCCACATCCAACAGCAGCTCGTCAACTTCACGCACAGCCTCTTCGCTGGTGACATACACCATCAGATTCAGGACGCGCGCACGCAACATCGCGCCCTCTTCATCCACACTGGACGCGCCCGCGCTCTGCATCCACAGCTCATTCAGCTCGCGCTCAACCGCCTGCACGTCGAGCGTCGCTGTAACCGGAATCTGACGTTGATTGGATATTGACTCTCGCATTTCAGATAATGAAAGACTTCATTTCAAATTCTGCGCCACTCGCGGCCATCGCGTTCGATGAGTTCGTGTGCGGCCTGCGGGCCGGGCGTGCCCGCCGCGTAGTTCGGAAAATCTTTGGCGGGCGCAGCCCACGCTTCCAGAATCGGAGTGACTATCTCCCAGCCGCGCTCGGTCATGTCGCGCCGCGCGTAGAGCGTCGAATCGCCGAGCATGCAGTCGAGCAGCAAACGCTCGTAAGCTTCCGGCGGCTCGACCCCGAACGAAGAGCCGTAGCGAAAGTCCATGTTGACCCAACGAATGCGCGTGGCCTGTCCCGGCAGCTTCGCTCCGAAGCGAAGCGTGATGCCCTCGTTCGGCTGAATCCTGACGACCAGCACGTTCGGCTCAAGCGGCGCGTCCGTCTGTGTGAAGAGACGATGCGGCACGTCCTTAAACTGAATCGCAATCTCCGTCAAGCGTTTGGGCAGACGCTTGCCGGAGCGTATGTAGAACGGCACGCCCGCCCAACGCCAGTTATCGAAATAGAGCTTCAAGGCCGCGAACGTCTCGGTCGAAGATTCGGGATTGACGCCCGGCTCTTCACGATAGCCGACCACCTTTTCGCCGAGCACGTAGCCCGCGCCGTATTGCCCGCGCACGGCGTACTCGTCAACCTTGTCCGGCGGAATCGGGCGCACGGCCAACATCGCTTTCACCTTCTCATCACGCACGCTGTTCGCGCTCAAAGACGCGGGAGCTTCCATCGCAATCAGCGAGGTCACCTGAAAGACGTGATTCTGAATCATGTCACGCACTACGCCCGCCTCTTCGTAATACGCGCCGCGACCTTCGACGCCGATGGCTTCGGCGTTGGTAATCTGCACGTGGTCTATGTACTGGCGATTCCACAAAGGCTCGAAGATGCTGTTAGCGAAACGAAAGACGAGGAGATTCTGCACCGTCTCTTTGCCGAGATAGTGGTCAATGCGATAGACCTGCTCCTCTTTGAAGACGGCGGCCAGCTCCGCGTTGAGCTTGCGCGCGCTTTCGAGATCATGCCCGAAAGGTTTCTCGACGATGAGACGCGTCCACGCTCCCTCGACGGGTTGAGCGAGATTGGCTTTGCCAAGCTCTTCGGCGATGAGGCCGAAATAGCTCGGCGCGGTCGCCAGATAAAAGAGATGATTGCCGCGCGTCCCGCGCTCTTCGTCAATCTGTAAGATGGAAGCGCGTAAAGCTTCGTAAGACGCGGAGTCTCTGAAATCCCCCTGACGATAAAACAGCCCGCGCGCAAAGCTCTCCCACACCTCTTCGCTGACCCGCTCTTCCTCGCCATACTCCAACACGGCCTCGCGCATCTGCGCGCGAAACTCTTCATCGCTATACTCCTGCCGCGCGACTCCGATAATCGCAAACTCCGCCGGAATCAAACGCTCCTGCGCCAACCGAAAGAGCGCGGGCACGAGCTTGCGTTTCGTCAAATCGCCCGACGCGCCGAAGATTACAATCGAACACGGCGGCGCGCTACGCTCAATTCGCATTCCCGCACGGAGCGGATTTTCATTTGTGGTTTCCGGCATTTCTAATTCAGAGATAGCTAAGAAACTCTTCAATCGTCATTCCGGCTTGTTCGATGATTGAACGAAGCGTGCCCGGCTTGATGTCTGTCGCATGATAGGGAACAGTAACTCGTAAAGTGTCCTTGATGTAAGTTCGATGACTGCTTTTGGATTTACGGAGTTCAAATCCCGCACGCTCAAGCGCGCGAACAACTACGCGCGGTTTGAGGTGCGGGAGTTTGCTCATGCGACTCTGACGCTCACAGGAGTGATGATTGTCAAATCCTCCGGCGGTGTTTCACCATCCTCGATCATGCTTTCCAGATGACAGGCGAGAGCATCGGCAGCCATCTCACGCGCTTCTTCAAGCGTGTCGCCTTGCGTCACCAGTCCGGGCAAGGCCGGACAGGTCACAAGATAGCCGTCTGGATCATTTGGCGTGATGATGACGTTATAAGTGTATCTACCGACTGTCACGGGAACACCTGTTTTGTTGTGTTGATGCGTCTGTTTTTTGCGCGTGCTCTTCATAGCTTAACTTTAACACAATCCTTTGAGGTGGATAAGATACCCGACGCATTGGTGCTTGCCTGAAACAATCAATCAGTTGATGCTTCCCAATCAGTATGAATCGCTCCCAATTCAGGCTTATCCACGCGCTCGTATGTGTGCGCGCCGAAGAAGTCGCGTTGCGCCTGCGTCAGATTTTGCGGCAGGTTTTCGGTGCGATAGCTGTCAAAGTAGGCGAGGCTCGAAGACATCGCGTGAACCGGCACGCCGTGCTGCTGCGCGACGCTGATGGCTGTGCGCCAGTTCTTCTGCGCGCCCTCCATCCACGCGTGGAAATCTTCGTCGAGCAGCAGGTTGACGAGCCGCGCGTCACGCTTATAAGCCCGCTTGATGTTGTCCAGAAATTTCGCGCGGATGATGCAGCCGCCCTTCCAGATACGCGCCATCTCGCTCAAATCAATCTCCCACTTGTGCTCGTCCGAGCCTGCGCGAATCAGATTAAAGCCCTGCGCGTAAGAGCAAATCTTTGAAGCGTAAAGCGCGTCATGCACGGCTGCGACGAGGAAGCTGCCGTCGCCCTCCCAGGCGGATACCTGCGGCCCTTTGATCGCACGGCTCGCAGCCACGCGCTCATCCTTCAGTGCGGAAAGAAAGCGCGCGTCAATCGCCGCGCTGATGGTCGGAATCGCGATGCCCAAATCGAGCGCGGTCTGCGCAGTCCACTTGCCGGTTCCCTTCTGCCCGGCCTTGTCGAGAATCAAATCAACGAGCGGCTTTCCCGTCTCTTGGTCTTTGACACGAAAGATTTCCGATGTGATCTGAATCAGATAAGAGTCAAGCAAGCCTTCGTTCCATTTGGCGAAAGTGTCGGCCAGCTCTTCGGCCTTCATGCCGAGCACGCGGCGCAGGATGTCGTAAGCTTCCGCGATAAGTTGCATGTCGCCGTACTCGATGCCGTTGTGAACCATCTTGACGAAATGCCCCGCGCCGTCCGGCCCGACGTAAGTCGTGCACGCGCCGTCATCCGTCTTGGCGGCGATGGCTTCCCAGATAGGAAGTATCTCTTCATAAGCCTCGCGCGCCCCGCCCGGCATCAAGCTCGGCCCGTGCAGCGCGCCCTCTTCGCCGCCTGAAACGCCTGAGCCGATAAAACGCAAACCCTCTTCTTTCAAAGCGGCCTCGCGGCGTATCGTGTCCGTGTATTCTGAGTTGCCGCCGTCAATCAGGATGTCGCCCGCTTCAAGGAAAGGCTTGAACTGTTCGATAGTCCAATCCACGGGCGGCCCGGCCTTGACCATCATCATGATTTTTCGCGGACGCTTGAGAGCGCGCACGAACTCTTCCGCAGTCTTCGCCGCAGTGATGCGCCGCCCCTCGCCGACGCTCTGCGCCATCTTTTCAGCGACCGGAGTCTCACGATTCCAGACGACGACTGAAAAACCCTTGCTCTCCATATTCAGAGCGAGGTTCCAACCCATCACTCCAAGACCAGCCATTCCGATGTCTGCTTCCATCATTAAAGCCTCTCCTCGCCAGCCTGTTTCTCTGTGACCAATTTGCGCCAAGCATATCACGCATTCCGACGCGATGAAATTTGTAATGGCGCGTCAGAAAGTCAGAACCCGAAACTGAAAGCAGGCGTAGTAGTTTTTTGGCCGCGCATGATAATCTTCTCCGAAGGAGCAATCAAAATGTTTTGTCCCGGCTGCGGGTTAAATGAAGAGCGAGCGGTGCAGTTCTGCCGCGCGTGCGGGACTGATTTGCGCGCCGTGCGCGCGAGTCTCGCGGAGACGGACGTGGTGACGGCCTCGGCGGTCGTCGCACGCGAAGAGATCGGACGCGCGATTGCGGAGCGGATTAGAGACATGGATCGCCTCAAAGATTTGGAGGACGTGCTGCCGGAGATAGAGAAGTTTTTGGAGTCGCCGGAGGAGCGTCGCTTGCGCAACGTTCGCGGGGGCGTCATCACTTCAGCCATCGGCTTAGGAGCGACGCTCTTCTTTTACCTGATGTCCACGATTGAGAGGAACGCGCGCTTTCTCCCCGCGCTCGGCGTGATAGTTTTTCTGATCGGACTCGGCCTCATAATTAACGGCCTCCTGCTCACCGCGCCGAAGCAGCATGCGCCGGAACAATTGAGCGAGGGCAAACAGAAAGAGTCGCTTCAAGGTTCATCAATCGGCACGCAGCCAGCTCTGCCCGCCGGACAGTCCACCATCGCGCCGCCATCCGTAACCGAGCGCACGACTCATCACTTGTCGAGCAAACCGCTCAAAGCCGGGCCGCGAAAATAAATTTTCAACAGCTTAACGTCAGTTCGACATCAGCAAGGAAACTCACAGAGCCTGCGCCAGCAGGCGGCCAGAGTCTAGCCCCATGCGTCAGCATGGGGTGATGACACATCAAATTCAAAAGAGCTTGCGTGAGCTGGCGACAGATGAGAGTCAGAAGAAGCATCTGTCGCCAGCTCACGCAGGCTCAATCTCTTACTTCGGTCTGTTCCCCACGCTGACGCATGGGGCTACACTCTCTCGCCTGCTGGCGCAGGCTGATTGAAGTCTTTACGTCGGGCTGACGTTTGCTTAAGAGCCGTCATGCCTGCTCCGTCGCGCCGAATCGCGCGCGAAAGTCTGCGGACTTGCGGCGCAGTGCGAGCCACGTCTCGAAAATCTCAGGCTGTTGCAGCCAGATAGTGAACCACTCGGCGATCTCCGCTTTTTCGGCTCGCTTCTTTTCATCCACCGCCTTGTTGCCCGCGATCATCTGCGCGCGCTGCTTGCCTTTGATAGCCGTCTCGCGCACGCGGCGCAGGCCCTTCTCGTCGCGCTCGCGCGCAAACTTCTTGCGCAGGTTCTCCAGATTTCTGATGGACGCGGCGGCCTGTTTGAAGTCCGCGAATTTGAGGACGTTGCGAAACATTGCGTCGTAGGGGTCTGCGGAGCGTTGCTGCACATCCAGCTCCAACACTTCGGCGTGACGCAGTTCCGCGCCCTCGTCCGCCAGAAGACGCGCGACCGAAGCGTGGCTCTCGACCGCGCCTTCGCCAAAGCGTTCGCGCACGGCCTGCTCGATGGCTCCAAGCTCGGCGGCTCCGACCGATTCGCAATCGAGCGCTTCCCACACTTCGATCATCAGGTCGCGCTTGGTTCTTGATTTCCACTGCCGCTCGCTCACGTCTCCCAGCTTACCATCAATCAAGGCCAGTGCAGAAAAGACACTTCACCGCAGAGGCGCGGAGTTCACGCAGAGGAAATGCGGAGAGAGCTTGAAAGCCAAGCAGTCTCTGCGTCAACTCTGTGACTTCTCTCTGCGTCTGCGGCGGTGAGTCGCATTTACTCTATCGGATAATCCGACGAGACGGCCGTGTCGCTGCTCGCGCCGAAGATAATATCAGGTAGGCTGCCTGAGGTGAGATTGAAGTGCCACATGCCCGTGCTCGGATCGCGCTTCACAATGTCCATTGCTCCGTCGCCGTCGTAATCTCCCGGCAGGGGCTGTGCTGTAACACTAAAACTCGGGGCGCCCGTGGCCTTCAGTTCTCCGTTGTAGCTGCGGTGCACAAACCACGCGTTGAAGTCCGGACGGTAAACCGTCACGTCCGCCAGACCGTCGCTGTCATAGTCTCCCGGCACAGGCTTATCCGTGCTCAGGCCCCAAACCTGTGCGAAGAATGTGCCGTCGGAGCTGCGGAAGATATACCAACAACTGTTCGAGGGTCGAAAGACGGCGAGGTCAGTCTTGTAGTCACCGTCGTAATCTGCCTGTGCCGGCTTATCTCCGTTCGTGCCCCACGCGACCACGTAGAACGAGTTGTCGGAGCTTCTCAAAACGTACCAGACGCCGTCCGTGGGACGCCACACGGCGATGTCAATCTTCCCGTCGCCGTCGTAATCTGCGGGCACAGGCTTGTCGCCGCTCGTGCCCCAGAACTGTACGCGAAAAGTGTTGTCCGCGCTGTTGAGGATGTACCACGCGTTGTCGCTCGTGCGAAAGACGGCGAGGTCTGCACGGTCATCTCCATCATAGTCGCCGGGCACGGGCACATCGCGGAGGCTCGCGCCGCCCAACTGCTGCGTGTGAATCGAGTTATCAATGCTGCTGCGAAACGTCCACTGCCCCGTGCTCGGACGCCAGACGGCCACGTCTGTTTTCCAGTCGCCGTCGAAATCTATCTTATCGCGGGTGGGCACAGTGCAGTCGCTGAGGAAGGTCGCGAGCGCGTACATGTTGCGCCCGAGAATGGGTGGGAAGGTGTAAACAATGAGGTTGCCGAAGTTGCGCACGAAGTCAGTGCGGCCGTCGCCGTTAAAATCTCCGGTGGCGAAGCTCAAATGCCCGGGTGGGTCTTTGATGTCTTTCCGGATAAAGTTCCCGGCTCCGTCGCCGTACAGAATCGTGTTCGAGGAGGCGAGGTCCGGTTTGCCGTCGCCGTTAAAGTCTCCGACCACGATCTTCTGGAGGGAGGGGACACGCAACGCGCCGTACTCCACGCGCCGTAATCCGCCCGGGCCGTTATTGAGATAGACCGAAAAGAGGCCCTGATTGTTATTGAAGCCCGCCACGTCGACCCTCCCGTCGCCGTTCAGGTCGGCGGCGGTGATGACCGTGAAAGACGTGTTGAAAGTGCTGAACGGCGTCGGCGCGAGCAGCATCCCCGTCCCATCATTCAAATAGAGATCGAAATGCTTATTAGTCCCATCGAAATTTGAGGTGAACGCGATCACGTCCTGCTTCCCGTCGCCGTTAAAATCGGCTACCGCCAGATCGGCAGGGCTGCCGTTCGGCACATAGAGCGTCCGGGTGAACCTACCGTTCCCCTGGCTGAGACCGAGCAGGATGCGCGAGTTGGCGAGATTCCCGGACGGGGTTGACCTGACCAGCACGTCGTCCCGGCCGTCGGTGTTAAAGTCCGCGACCTCGATTTCGCCCGGGCACAGATTATTGATGTGGTACGGTTGCGAGAGCTGAAAGCCGCCGTTCCCGGACCCGAAGAGGACGGAGAAAGTGCTGCTACAGATGCCGGAAGAGCCGTTACCCATTACGCTCACGGTGACGATGTCAATCTTTCCGTCTCCGTTAAAGTCCCCGGGTTTGAAGTCGATCAGCTCAAGGTTCGCGTCGGTGGTGATCACGTAATGGGTCGGGGCGGAAAAACCGCCCGCGCCGTCGCCGAGAAAGAATGAAACCTCTTTGGGAGTAAAAGTGTCGTTAAACTCTAAGCCTAAGCCAGCCATGTCCAGCTTTCCGTCTCCGTTAAAATCCTGCGTGATAAATCGCAAGTAGCTACTCTCGTAAAGATAATAGCCGGGGATGCGCCGGAAATTGCCGGGCGACTGGCACGGCACGCTCGGCGCAGCCGAAACCATGAGGCTCGTCGCACAGACGGCGACCAAGGTGAAGAGGATGAAAAGAGGCGTCTTCAGCGTGTGTTTGAAATGAGGCATAACGATACTCCTTGAATATATGCGAGCTTAAAGAGGGTTGCGCGGAATTATGACAGCGCACAGCTTCCTGTCAACCTTTTTCTCCACCTTCCGACAATTTTTCTCGACCCTTGTGCCAGGATTGCTCGAACCTTGAGGCTTTTTGCTCGGAGTTTTGAGCTTTTTGCTCGACATTCCGAGCAAATTTCTCGAACTTTCGAGCAGATTTCGCGCAAACTCCGAGCTTTTCGCTCGACGCTCCGTGTTCCACGACTGAAGCGCCGTGAACATGACTCAAACCGACCTACTACTCGGATTTCAGTCTTCTCCTTTCTTTGAGTTACAATACCTCTTGTCCCTTCGCGGTTAAGGCTCACCGGCATGGCAACTATCGAAGACGCGCTTTGTGCGCTCAAACAGCATTTCGGTTTCGAGGATTTCCGCGAAGGACAACGCGAGGTCATCGGCTCGATTTTAGCAGGCCATGACACGATTGTCGTGATGCCGACGGGCGGCGGCAAGAGCCTCTGTTTTCAACTGCCCGCCTTGATGAAAGAGGGCGCGGCCATCGTCGTCTCGCCCCTCATCGCTTTGATGAAAGATCAGGTAGACGCGCTTCAGGCACGCAATCTGCCCGCGACTTTTATCAACAGCTCGATCACTTTTGAAGAACAGAAAGCGCGCATCAATTCCATCAGGCGCGGAGAGGTCAAGCTCGTCTACGTCGCGCCCGAACGTTTTCGCAGCGCGCATTTCGTAGAGACTTTGAGGAACATTAACGTCTCGCTCTTCGCGGTTGACGAGGCTCACTGCGTCTCGCAATGGGGACATGATTTTCGTCCCGATTACCTGCGCCTGCGCCGCGCCATCGAAGAGATCGGACGCCCGCAGGTCGTCGCCCTCACCGCGACCGCCACGCCGTATGTTCGCGCCGACATCATCGAACAGTTGAACCTAAACGAGCCGCACGCTTTCGTCAGCGGCTTTGATCGTCCGAATCTCTCCATCAACGTCGTCCACACGCAGAAAGAACGCGAGAAAATAGCTCACATCAAAGCTCTGGCTTACGAGTTGAAAGGCTCAGGCATCATCTACACTTCGACGCGCAAGGCCGTCGAGCAAGTCGCCGCGCGTCTCAAGGCTGCGGGCTTGAGCATCGTCGCTTATCACGCCGGAATGGAAGAGGCCGAGCGCACGCGCGCGCAGGATGAGTTTATGACCGGGCGCACGCAGATGATCGTCGCCACCAATGCTTTCGGAATGGGGATTGACAAAGCGGACATACGTTTTGTCGCGCACTATCAAATGCCCGGCTCGATTGAAGCTTATTATCAAGAGATCGGACGCGCCGGGCGAGACGGCTTGCCTTCCACTTGCGTGCTCTTCTTCAACTACGCGGACAAACGCACGCAGGACTATTTTATCGAAGGCTCGTATCCGCCGCCGGATTTAATCGCGCAGGTCTATCAAGCTCTGGTCGCCACGGGACAGAAACGGATAGAGCTTTCGGTCAGCGAGATCGCCACGCGCGCCAGTCTGCGGAATGAGATGGCCGTTCAGTCGGCTCTCATCATCCTGGAAAAGGCGGGGCACATCGAACGCGGCGCGGCTGGCGAAAATCGAGCTTCAATACGTCTGCTCATGCCGCCGCACAAAGCCCGCGCCGCTCTCGGCGAACGCGAGACGAAGACGCGCCAAGCCTTGTTCGCATTGCTCGGCGGCTATGATCTCAGCGAGCGCGCGGACGCAGAGATTGATGTCAAGGAATTTTCCGAAACAGCCGGGCTTGACCTCGCGGCTGCGCGCCGCGCGCTGGCCTCGCTGCAATCATCCGAAATCATCTCTTACACTCCCGCGCGCCGCACGCGCGGCGTGCTGATGCTCGACGAGCAGCCTGTCAGGCAGTTGCGTATCGCGCAGCACGAGTTGGCGCGCCGCGCCGCTCTCGAACAGCGCAAGCTGCGCGAGATGATAAATTTCTGCTACATAGAGAATTGTTACAGAGCTTTTATCTTAGATTATTTCGGGGACAGACATCACGCGCCCGTCTGCGGGACGTGCGGCAACTGTCTCGCGCGGGAGGCTGGAAAAAGCTTGCGTGCGGCTGCCGCGCCGCAAGACCCGCCGACAAATCTTGATCGTTTCGTCAGAGAGAACGCGCCCGTCGGCCTCGCGCTCGAAGACGCTTTGAACGAGCTGGCGCGTGTTGATCTGGCTCGCGTCAAAGCCGAAGCCGCGACCGAGGCCGAGCGGCAGCCAAGCTCCATCAGCGTCACAGAGCAGCGCGCCTTGACCTCCGAAGAGAGCCTGCTCGTGCGCAAGATTCTCGCCTGCGCCGCGCGCATGCGCGGGCGTTTCGGCAAAGCCATGATCGCTTTGGTTTTAAGAGGCTCGCGCGCGCGGAATGTCTTGCAGGCCGGACTCGACAAGCTCACGACCTACGGCATTCTCGACGACATGACGCAGGACGAACTGTTGCTCTACATAGACGCGCTCGTCGCCGCCGGATGCTTGCAGGTCACGGGCGGCGCGTATCCGACCGTCTCTCTCTCAAAACTCGGCGACGATGTCATGCGCGAGCGCGCCAACGTGGAGTTAGCATTGCCTTCAACCTCTTTGAGCGAGCTGGCTCATTCGTCAGGTCAAAACGTTTCCGCGACGATTGCGACGAAGGCGAAATCCGTCAACACGATTGATGAGACTTACGCGCTCTACTGTGAAGGCTTGTCCGTCGAAGAGATTAGCCGTCAACGCAATCTCACCGAAATCACCATCGAGAAACATTTAGCCGACTGCATTCTCGAAGGCCGCGACGTGGACGTTTCGCGGCACGTCACAGTGGAAGACCGCGCGCTTATCGAAGAGGCCATCTCGCATCTCGGCACGGAACGCCTGCGGCCTTTGCGCGATGCTTTGCCCGCGCACATCAGTTATCGCATGATTCGCTTCGTCGCCGCAGACCTTGAGCGCGCGGCGCGGGCACAGGGAGGATTAAGAGATGAATGAAGCATCCGTTCCGGCTTCCGATGTGAAACGCGAGCTGTTGCGTCACACAGTGGCGACGCTGGCTTATCGCGGCGCGAAGACGATTGCCGACGCGCCCGCAGGCTTCGGCGCATTCAGCGCGGGCGAGACCACGCGCACGCCTCTGGAAATTCTGGCTCATATGGGAGACCTCTTCGATTGGGCGCTCTCGCTCTGCGAAGGCAAACACGTCTGGCACGACTCCGCCTCTCTTACGTGGGAGCAGCAGGCAACGCGTTTCTTCTCCCTGCTCAAAGAGTTTGATGATTATCTGGCTTCGGATGCGCCGCTCGGCTTTCCCATCGAAAAGATATTTCAGGGGCCGATTGCGGACGCGCTCACGCACGTCGGACAGATAGCCTTGCTGCGGCGGATGGCGGGCGCGCCCGTGCGCGGCGAGAGTTATTTCAAGGCCGAGATCGAGCCGGGACGCGTCGGGGCTGAGCAATCAAGCACGCGCGTCGAGTTGGATTAATCTTAACGTCAATTCTACATCAGCAACGAAACTCACAGAGCCTGCGCGAGCAGGCGGTAAGAATGTAGCCCCATGCGTGAGCATGGGGTAATGGCATATCAAATTCAAAAGAGCCTGCGTGAGCAGGCGACAGATGAGAGGCAAAGCAATCATCTGTCGCCTGCTCACGCAGGCTCTATGTCTAACTTCGCTTTGTTCCCACGCTGACGCGTGGGGCTACACTCTCTCGCCTGCTGGCGCAGGCTGGTTGAACTCTTTACGTCGAACTGAAATCTTAGATAAAGAGAATCTTATCTAAAAGCTCAAAGAAAGAGCTTGAGTCTCTCTTTTGCTTCACCTGAGCCATGAGTCCGAACTTGAAGCTGCGCTGGGTCGTATACGATATTCACTTTAATGTTTTTAAGGAGCGAGCTGAGATGCATTGTCCCGGTTGCGGAACGCAGACTTCGATGGAGCAAAAGTTTTGCCGGGTCTGTGGCATGAATCTCGATGCCGTTTCCAAAGCTCTGGCCGCGCATGGCCTCCCTTTCGCGGCGGAAGACTCACACGCCGCCACCCCTTTGTATAGCTGGCGACACCTGATGAAATGGGGAGTCATCATCACGTTCGCAGGCATCTTTATCGGCGTCATCGGCAAAAAGTTCATTCACGACGACATCGTGAGCGGCGTCGGCGCGATGATTGCGCTGGCCGGAATCTTTCTCATCTGCTTCAGTTCTCTAGCGACGCTTGGGACGGGCAAGAAGCCTCGTCAGGCAAAAGAGGCGACAGCTCCCGACCGGGCGAAACCGACAGTGCCGTTGCAGCTTGAGCTTCTGCCGGCATCTGTATCCAGCGTGGCGGAGAGAACGACCGAGCTGTTGGAAGTCGAACCGCTCAAAGTTTCAGCCCACAAGCGCGACTGAAATTTTTGATTGCGCACGCATGCCCGAATAGCTTACCTTTCATCTAAGCTTTACCGCTCTACGCCCTTTTTACCAGAACGTGTGCTCAAGGAGAAACGAATGAATTATCCGCTTCAACTGACTTTCAAGGTTTTCGCCCTCACGCGTCAGGTTTCGGTCACTGACGCGCAGGGGAATCTGATTTTTTACGTCAAGCAAAAGGCGTTCAAGCTCAAAGACGCCGTCAACATCTTCGCCGACGAGCAGCAGACGCAGCCCCTTTACCAGATCAACGCCGATAAGGTGATGGACTTTTCGGCGCGGTTTTACTTCACGGATCGCAACGGCCAGCAGGTCGGCTCGGTCAAGCGTCAAGGGATGAAATCAATCTGGAAGGCGCGCTATGATATTTTCGCAGGCGAGCAGCAGGTGATGCTGATTAGCGAAGAGAACCCGTGGACGAAAGTCTTCGACGCCCTCTTCGGCGAAATCCCCATCTTAGGCATGTTCACGGGTTACGTCTTCAACCCGTCCTATCAAGTCACGCACACTAATGGCGCGGTACTCATGCGCCTCATCAAACAGCCCTCCTTCTTTGGGCGCAGCTTCAGCATCGAGAAGCACGCCGAGATGCCTCCCGAAGAAGAGACGCGCGCCCTCTTGAGCCTCCTGATGATGGTCTTGCTTGAGCGTCGTCGCGGCTGAGCACAGTAATTAGCCACAGAGGACACAGAGAGCACAGAGGTTAAAAATAATCTCAAATCTGAGATTGAAAATTTGACATCCCTCTGTGCTCTCTGTGTCCTCTGTGGCTTAAATCGATTTTGCTCTCACTCAATCCGCAAACGCCACGCTCAGCTCATTGAGCGTCGCGGAATCTGTCGCATCGCCCCGCGCAGCTTCCGTGCGATTGACGTGACGGTACAGAATGTCGCGCTGCTGCGGCGCAAAGCCCGCCTCGCGTATCAGATAACGCAACATCTTTTCATCCGCGACATTGTGCGCGCCCGCCGCCGAGACGACGTTCTCTTCGATCATCACCGAACCCATATCGTCCGCGCCGAAACGAAGCGCAACCTGTCCGAGCTTTAATCCCTGTGTCAGCCAAGAGGATTGAAAGTGCTCTATGTTATCGAGGAAGAGCCGCGAGACCGCGAGCATCTTGAGATAATCCATTCCGGTCGGCTCTTCTTTGATGCGTCTGCCGAGAGCCGTGTTCTCGCGCTGAAACGTCCACGGAATAAAAGCCGTGAAGCCGCCCGTCTCGTCTTGCAGCCTGCGCACGCGCTCAAGATGTCGAACGCGATGAACGACCGAATCGCCGATGCCGAACATCATCGTCGCCGTCGAGCGAAGCCCCACGCGATGCACCGCGCGCATCACCGCGAGCCACTCGTCCGTCGTGCATTTGGTCGAGACGCGTTTTCGCACTTCATCATCCAGAATCTCTCCGCCGCCGCCCGGCAAACTATACAGCCCCGCGTCTTTGAGCCGCTTGAGAATCGTTTCGTAATCGAGGCCGGAGATGAGATGTATGTTGTGTATCTCAGGCGGCGAGAAACAGTGCAGTTGAAAGTCTGGATATTTTTGATGAAGCGTGCAGAGGAGGTCTTCGTACCATTCGAGGCCGAAGTCAGGATGCAAGCCGCCCTGCATCAAGACGCCCGTCCCGCCGAGCGCAATCGTCTCGTCTATCTTCTCGTAAATCTCTTCCTTCGTCCGCACATAAGTATCAGGCTTGCCCGGTCGCCTGTAAAAAGCGCAGAACGTGCAGACCACATTGCAGACATTCGTGTAATTGATATTTCGATCAATGATATACGTGACGATGCCCGACGGGTGAAAACGTTTGCGCACTTCGTCCGCCGCCACGCCGATTCGCGCGATGTCATTTGATTCGAGCAGAGCCGTGCAATCGTCCACCGTCAGACGCTCGCCCATGAGAGCGCGGTCAAGAATCGGTTGAATATCCATACTATTTTTCATCTCACATTTACCAATACAAAGATTGTAGATTCGCCAAGACGAATTCGCAATTTGAAATCTCTCAAATTGCAAATCTCAAATTGCAAATGTGACTTTGGCGCGCAACCCCAATTTCAAGCTTTTCAGGCCAAAATCGCAAGTTTTTCATCCTTCGCCGGTTTCACAAGCCGATGAGATAACAAATCGCGTGCCTCTCATCCATGCTCTGAGATGTTTGAAGCTTCGAGCATTCTGAGCGATTTGAAAGATTCGATGAAGCCGTGTTTTTGCGCCAGCTCGAAATAAAGCTCAAGCCCCGCGCGCATCAACGCGTCAAGCTCGAAAGAGATATTTTTCAAAAGATACTCACGCAATTCTTCTCTCGGCAAATCAAGCTTTTGCTGATAAAGCCCGACAATCTCTTCGACATGCTCTAACCCCTCGTCGCGCGCCCGCGCGAAATTCACGCCGCGAACTCGCTCAATCGCGTCCCCGCGCGCCATCCACATCGCAAAGACAAATCCGAGTCCCGTATGCTCGCGCCAGAGCGTCGCCAGATCATGCACGTACAAATCCTCGCGCGGAAAGGTCATCGCCGGATCGCCGATGATGAGGGCGGCGTCGCTTTCTTCAAGCATCGCGCGCAGGTCGGGCGCAGACGCTTTGCACTCCGGCGCGAGGCCGAGAAATTCTCGAAAGATAATTTGAATGAGCGTGGCCGAAGTTCTCGAAGAGGCATCGAGCGCGATGGTGCGCACGCTTTTCAAATCTTTGAGGCGGGTCGCCAGCACGACGCTTCGCACGCGCCCGCGCGAGCCGACGCACACGTCCGGCACGACCAGCACGTTTTCCATGCGCCCGTATTCAATCACGGGCACGAGCGCGACATCAGCCAGCCCGCGCTCAAGCATCAACGCACATCGCGCGGGCGCGGCATCCGTCAACAATTCGACACGGCTACGCATCGAGCCGTGTGTAAAACTCCAAACCAGCGGCGCGGTGTTCAAATAACTCGAAGCCGCAAGACGCGGCGCATCTTTTTCCTGCAAACCTTTTATCCCTTCACTTGTGGTGACTCGCGTTAAGCATAAAATGCGAATGGAAAAAGGAAAAGCGGGGACGAGGCAAAAGAACCTCGCGCAAAGGCGCAAAGGCGCAAAGAAGAAGACGCAAAGAGCTATTGGCATTCAACAGCTTGGCGTGCTTCCTTTGCGCCTTTGCGGGAACATGCTTTTTTCCTTATCATTGCTCGCATGCGAATTTACGATGTGAGCGTTCCCATCAGTTCGGCGATGCCGACCTATCCGGGCGATCCCGGCGTCGAGTTCGAGCAATGGGCTGCGCTCGAAAAGGGCGACGCGGCTAACGTCACGATGCTGCATTTCGGCGCGCACACGGGCACGCACGTTGACGCGCCCGCGCACTTTATCGCGGGTGCGCCGCAAGTCAAATCTTTGTCGTTGGAGAACTTAATCGGGCGCGCGCGCGTAATTGAAATGTCGAACGACGTGCGGGCGATTGAAGCGAGCCACGTCATGACAGGCAAGCTGGAAGGCGTGACGCGCGTGCTCTTTAAGACGCGCAATTCCGATTTTTGGAGCAGCGCGGACAAAAGCTTTCGCACGGATTTTACTTACATCGCGCCGGACGCGGCGCACGCGCTCTGCGAGTCGGGCGTGCGGCTCGTCGGGATTGATTATCTGTCGGTCGAAAAGTTCGGCTCGAAGGATTTTCAAACTCATTTGACTTTGCTTGAACGCGGCGTCGTCATCATCGAAGGACTCGATTTGCGCGAAGTCTCTGCGGGCGATTATGAATTGCTCTGTCTGCCGCTCAGGCTGGCGGACGGGACGGGCGACGGCGCGCCCGCTCGCGTCGTTCTGCGCACGCTCGAATAAAAATTTGTGAGACGGAAACCGATGGCAGACAAAAATATACAATCAAAAGACGAAGCCCCGCGCGAGGTGCAGGAGACGCACGGATACCGCGAGCGCGTTTATGAGATCGTGCGCCGCATCCCAACGGGGCGCGTGATGACTTACGGGCAGCTCGCGGAAATCTTGGGCGAGGGCTATACGCCGCGCACGGTCGGCTACGTCATGCACGCGGCTGACGAAGAGACAGTCCCGTGGCAGCGTGTCATCAACTCGCAGGGCGCGTGCTCGACGGGACGCGTTATCCTGCCGCCCGACAAGCAGCAGCGCATGCTCGAAGCCGAAGGCATCAAGTTCGATGCGCGCGCGCGTTGCGACCTGCGCCAGTATCGCTGGTCGCCTGATGAAAACGACGCACAGGACAAGCAGGACGACGAACAGCCGAGTCTGTTTAGCAATTAAATTCACCGCAGAGACGCGGAGACGCGGAGAGAAAAGAAATAAACAACAGGCAGTCAGCAGTTAATAGCGTGTTCTTTAACTTTCATTTATCTTCTCTGCGTCTCCGCGTCTCTGCGGTAAAATGAATTTCTCAATCCCGATGAGTGAGGAATGAAGATGAACAATGATTCCCTTGCCCCCAAAGCTCCGTATGACATCAGCGCGCCGCGTTACTCTGTGGCGCATCACATGGTCACGACCGCGTTCGAGATACCTGGCTTTCGCATCCGGCGGAACCTGGGAATCGTGCGCGGCATCGTCGTGCGCTCGCGCAATGTCTTCGTCAATATCGGCGCGGCTTTGCAAACTCTGGTCGGCGGCAACATCGTCGCGTGGACTCGCCTCTGCGAACAGACGCGCGTAGATGCTTTCGAGATTATGGTTCAGCACGCGACCGAACTCGGAGCCAACGCGATTGTCGGCGCGCGTTATGACGCGACGGAAATCTCAAGCGGCGCGACCGAAGTTTTGGCCTACGGCACGGCTGTCATCGTCGAGCCGCTCGATGCCGGAGAGACTTATCGTTCATGACGGACGGCGCGCTGACAGAGCTTGAGAGGCAACGTATCCTTGACGCTTTCGCGGCTGTTCCGTTCGCGCGCGTGCTCGGCATTGAGCTGGACACTATCGAGCGCGGGCGTGCTGTCGTGCGTCTCAACCTGCGCGATGAACTCAAGCAGAACAACGGCATCATACACGGCGGCGTGACGGCTTCGCTGATTGACACGGCGGCGGCTTTCGTCATCCTCACACAGCTCGAAGCAGACCAGACGACCACCACAGTCGACCTCACGATTCATTACCTGCGCCCGCTCGTCAGAGGCTTGGCGACGGCGCACGCGCGTGTGGTTCGCGGCGGACGGCGCGTGATTATCGCGGCTGTGGACGTTTTTGACGAGTCGGAGAAGCTCGCCGCGACCGCCCTCACGACCTATATCCGCTTGACCTAAAAGCTCTTACAAAGCCTGGCCAGTAATTTTACGCAAAAAGTTTATGGACAAACGCTGTTAATCCATGCAAAAATGGGTTTTGTCTTGGGCTGCTCAACCCGACAACAGCAGCCACTGCTTCATCATTCTTTCCCGGCACGGACGCCGTATGCGCTACAGCCGGAATCGCCCAGCCAGAAGAGATGCACTCGCTCTATCACGCCCTGCTCGCTCAGCACTCGCGCCAGCTTACCTCTGTGTGCTGCGCGGAGCAGACCATCGCGCAGCTTCATCGTTATTTTGAGGATGTGGTGCTGGAAAACAATCTGGCCGCGCTCGTCATCGAGAGCTTACCTTTGATGAAGGAGCGCGCGCTGAGAGACCTTGCGCGCGTGCGCGAGGTCGGGCGTGCGGCGCATCGCGCTTTCTTCTTCGTCTCTCCCGAAGACGCGCTCAATGACTTACCGCTCAAGATGAGCGAGCAGGATCGTGAGCCTGTGCTTTTGAAACGCACGGAGCACGACCAGATGGACGAGCGTTTCGTCGTCATCGCGGACTCGCGCTTCTCCGCTCTCCTGGCCTCCGTGCGCGGCACGGAAGATGACGGCGGCGACGAAGTGATCTGGTCTTTCGAGCCTGACATAGTTTACTCCGCGCTCGAATATCTGATGGCGCGCGTCAACGCCGAGCGCAGCTTTCAAGCGGGCGTCTTCAGCGCGGCGGTCAAATCCTCCATGCCGAAGGCGACCTCGCTGCAACTCACCGTCTCGGTCACGACCAAGCTCGCGCGGCTCTTGCAGGAGCAGGCCGGGCGCGAGATCGCCGTCAATCGCATCGCCAACGCGATTCGTAATTCGCTTGAGCTTCGCGACATCTTGCAAACGACCGTCAACGAAGTCGGGCGGGCGTTGGGCGCGCAGCACTGCGCGATGAGAGTCGAAGGCGAGGCCGGGAGCGCGCCGCTCAATAACTTTTATTTTCGTGACGGCGTGGATAGCGACAAAGCCGAAGAGACTGAGCTGCGCGGCGACCTTGACGCCTACAACGTGCGGCTCGCCCAGCGGCTCAACAATTACGTTTTGGACGGTCGCGGCAGCGCAGACCCGCAGGCGCAAAGCATCCGCCCGCTCGCCGCTGTGTCGCTTATCTACCAGCAACGCTCGATGGGGACTTTGCTCGTCCGCTCGGATGATCCTTCGCGCATCTGGCAGGAGAACGAAGTGCTGCTCCTGCGCACGGTCGCAGACCAGCTCACCATCGCGGTCAATCACGCGCGCCTCTTCGCGCAGACGCAGCAACAGGCTTTGACGGACGCCTTGACGGGCTGCGTCAATCGCCGCTCGTTCGAGATGCAGCTCGAAAAAGATTTGCAGCTTGCGACGCGGATGCATCTGCCGCTCTCGCTGATTATGCTCGATGTGGATTATTTCAAGCGGGTCAACGACACGCACGGCCATGAAATAGGCGACGTGGCTTTGCGTATGCTGGCGGACGCTTTGCGCGAAGAGCTGCGCGGCGTTGACACGGCGGCGCGTTACGGCGGCGAAGAGTTCGCGGTGATTCTGCCGCAGGCGGACATAGACGGCGCGTTGGTCGTGGCCGAACGCTTACGCGCGCGGCTCGAAAAGATGGAAATCCCGCGTGTCGGCAACATCACGGCCTCGTTCGGCGTCGCCACTTTCCCACTGCACGCCAACTCGCGCGACAGTCTGGTTTCGACCGCCGACCGCGCGCTCTACGACGCCAAGAATTCAGGCCGCAATCTCGTCCGCAGTCCGCACGTCACGCCGATTATCCTCACGGACGAGATGTTCGAGCTTGATGAGCTTGCCGTCGACAACTCTGAACAAATCGCAAACGAACTTACTGACGAGACACAAGACGAACAGACCGAATTCCCTTCACTGATAGTTTAAGCCCCGCCGCCGCGCCTCTCTTTTTACTTTTACCTTTTTACTTTTGCCTGCTTTGCGTTCGGGATAAAAATCGCGCATCATAGGCTCAGCCATTATTCATTGAGCCGACGGCGGAGGTTTGCGAGCCTGTCAGAGGTCTCGCCGGATTTATGCACGACCTGAAGAAATTCGCGCGTTATTTTCGTCCTTATAAACTGCATCTCGTCACGGGCATTCTCTGTATCCTCGCCTCAGTCGTCTTCGGTCTCTTGATACCGCGCTCGGTCGGCCTCGCGATTGACGAGCTCAAGCAGGGCGTGACGTGGACTTCGATCACGATGGCGAGCATCAAGATTCTGGTCTTGAGCCTCGTGAGCGGCATTTTTCTCTTCCTGCAACGACGCATTCTCATCAACATGTCGCGCCACGTCGAGTACGACCTGCGGCGGGATTTTTACGCGCATCTGGTGAACCAACCGCTCGCGTTTTTCTACGAGCGACGGACTGGCGATTTAATGGCGCGGGCGACGAATGACCTGGCCGCCGTGCGCCAGCTCGCGGGGCCGATGATTATGTACACGCTGCAAACCATCTTCATCGTCGTCCTCGTTCTGCCTCTGATGCTCAAGCTCAGCGTGCGCCTGACCTTGCTTCTCTTTGTGACGATGCCGCTCGTCTCTCTGACGGTCAAATATTTCGGACAGCAGGTGCATGTGCGTTTCGAGAAGATTCAAGACTTCTTCGCGCAGATTACAGCCCGCGCGCAGGAGAACTTTGCGGGCGTGCGCGTAGTGCGCGCTTACGCGCAGGAGGGAGCCGAGATCGCCGCCTTCGACACGCTGAATCGAGAGTATGCCGAACGCAATTTAGGCTTGGTGCGTATCTCTGCGGTGATGCGCCCCTTGATGCAATTTCTCATCGGCGCGGGCTTCGTGCTGATTATCTGGGTCGGCGTCCCGCTCACTGTCAGCGGCGCGATGACGGTCGGAGAATTCACGACCTTTAACCTCTATCTCTCGCGGCTGATTTGGCCGCTCATCGCGCTCGGCTACGTCGTCAATCTTTACCAGCGCGGCACGGCGAGCCTCAAGCGCATCAACTCCATTCAGATGATTGAGCCTTCGATTACCGACGCGGAAAACGTGCGCGAGCAACCGCCGATTCAAGGTCGGATAGAATTTAAGAACCTCACATTTCGTTACAGAGAGACGGACGAGCCTGTCTTGCGCGACATCAATCTCACCATCGAAGCCGGGCAAAGCGTCGCTTTCGTCGGACGCACGGGGAGCGGCAAATCCACGCTGGTCAACCTGCTTCCGCGTCTCATCGAAGCCCCGCGCGGCGAGGTCCTGGTTGACAATATTTCAGTACAGGATTATCCGCTCGCGCAACTGCGCGAGAGCATCGGCTACGTCCCGCAGGAGACTTTCCTGTTCAGCGACACGCTCGCCGAAAACATCGCCTTTGGCGTGATGAAAGCAGAGCGCGCGGACATCGAATGGGCTGCGGAGATTGCCGGATTGACGGACGATATACGCGGCTTTCCGAAGGGCTTTGAAACCTTAGTGGGCGAGCGCGGCATCACGCTGTCAGGCGGGCAGAAGCAACGCACGGCGATTGCCCGCGCAGTGCTTCGTCAACCGAAGATTCTGATTCTCGACGACTCGCTTTCATCCGTCGACACTTACACGGAAGAGAAAATCCTGGCGCAACTGCGCGGCGTGATGCGCGAGCGAACGAGCATCATCGTCTCGCACCGCATCTCGACCGTGCGCGATGCAGACCTCATCTGCGTGCTTGACGAAGGACGCATTGTCGAGCGCGGGACGCATGAAGAGCTGCTGGCGCGCGGCGGCGAGTATGCGGATTTGTACGAGCGGCAGCTGCTCGAAGAGGAGCTGGCGGCGAGTTGATGAAGGGAGCAACGACGATGCAGCAAATGAGTCGGGACAAATCAAGTATCAACATCGAAGCTCGTGCCGAAAAAGAAGCTGCTCGAACAGGCAGCCGAAAAGCAGGAGGTGCGGCTCGTCAACACGGGTTACGTCATCGCCTTCGCCCTGAGCGAAACGGTGGCTATTTTCGGCATGTTGATGTACCTGCCGACGCCGGGACGCGATTATTACGTGCTCTTCATCCTCTCCGTGCTCTTCATGTTCGTACACTTCCCGCGCCGCCAGCATCTCCTGGCGGCGAGTTTCAAGAATCAGCGCGGGGCGGAATTTTAATTTAAGAAAAGATGTCAACTACGGCCAAACAATTTCATGAAGAGGAAGCTATCGGTAAGACGTATGACTTCCGCGTCGCCCGCCGACTGCTGGGTTATCTGAAGCCTTACATGACCGCGCTCGTGCCCGCGCTGTTCCTGACGCTCGTGCAAGTCGTGCTCGGCATCTTGCAGCCGAAGTTTACGGAGTACGCGATTGACTGGTACATCCTTCCGCGCAAGCTCGACGGCCTGAACGTCTTCGTGCTCGCATACCTCGGCGTCTGGTTTCTCAGGTTCGCTTTCTCTTACATACAGGAAATCCTGCTCAACACTATCGGCCAGCGCGTGATGTACGATTTGAGAAGCGAGCTTTACGACAAGCTACAGCATCAGGAAGTCGCATACTACGACCGCAACCCTGTCGGGCGCATCATGACGCGTTTGACTTCGGACGTGGACGCGCTCAACGAGCTGTTCACCTCGGGCGTGATAGACGTGCTCGGCGATGTCGTGATGATTTTCGCCATCGTCGCCGTGATGCTTTTGATGAGCTGGCAACTGACGCTCGTCACTTTGATTACCGTGCCGCTTCTCTTCGCCGCGACGACCTGGTTTCGCAAGCACGCGCGGGTCGGCTACGACCGCGTGCGCACGCGCATTGCGCGACTCAACGCGTTTTTGCAGGAGCACATTTCGGGCGCGCAGACCGTGCAGATTTTCAATGCCGAAGAGAAATCACAGCGTCAGTTTCATGACATCAACGACGATCATCGAAACGCGAATATCGAGACGATCTTCTACTACTCGATCTTTTTTCCGCTCGTTGATTTAATCGGGGCGGTCGGCATCTCGCTGATTATCTGGTACGGCGGCTGGCGTGTGATGCACAACACGGCTGCGACGGCGCTTTCCTTAGGCGCGCTCGTCGCGTTCATACAATATTCCCAATTACTTTTTCAGCCGATACGCGACATCTCGGACAAGTACAACGTACTGCAAGCGGCGGTCGTCGCCTCTTATCGAATCTTCAAGACCCTGGACATGCCCGTCGCCATCACGACGCCTGAGCAGCCGAAAAAGAAGGGGCGCGCGGAAGGCCGCATCGAATTTGAAAACGTGTGGTTCGCTTACAAGGGCGAAGACTGGGTGCTCAAGGACGTGTCGTTCAGCGTCGAGCCGGGGCAATCGGTCGCGCTCGTCGGACACACGGGTTCGGGCAAGACCACGATCACGAATCTCTTGATGCGTTTTTACGATGTGCAGCGCGGGCGCGTGATGCTTGACGGCGTGGACGTGCGTGATTGGGACTTGCAGAGCCTCAGAGAAAACTTCGCGGTCGTCCTTCAGGATGTGTTTCTCTTTAGCGGCACGATTGAGAGCAACATACGCTTGGGGCGCGACTCAATCACGCCTGAGCGCGTCGAGTGGGCGGCGGGCGAAGTTCGCGCCGACCGCTTTATCAAACGCTTGCATGAAGGCTACGAGTCGGAGGTGAAAGAGCGCGGCGCGGGACTCTCGGTCGGACAGAAGCAATTGATCTCGTTCGCCCGCGCGCTCGCCTTCGACCCCGCGCTGCTCGTACTTGATGAAGCCACCAGCTCGATTGACACCGAGACCGAACAGCTTATTCAACAAGCCATCGAACGCGTTATGCGCGGGCGCACGTCAATCGTCGTCGCCCATCGCCTCTCGACCATTCAACGCGCAGACCGCATCATCGTCCTCCATCACGGCAAGATACGCGAGCAAGGCACGCATCAAGAACTGCTCATGCTGCGCGGCCTCTACTGGAAACTCTACCGCCTCCAATACTCCGACGACACCAGCGACATACACATGACGGACGAGCCGGTCAGCGAGCGTATGTAAAAGCAAGGATGAAGACGGAAGGCGGAAGGATGAAGTGAAAACGAATTACAGCCCCGTCAGGGGCGGCATATCAGTAGCCCACGACGTAAGTTGTGGGCTACTGATATGCCGCCCCTGACGGGGCTGTTCGTCCCTTACTTCGTTGCTGGCAGGTCGAACTTTTTCTCGTCAACGGGCGCGTTGAATTTGATCTCGGTGAACTTGCGCGTCCAGCCGATCCACGGGTCGACGTAGGATTGGCGCACGGTGAAGGGCATCTTGACGCCGTCCACGTCCCTGTAATCTTCATAATCGGTCTGTTCGGGAATCCAGCCGATCATCGTATCTTCGAGCGTGATAGCGCGCAGCAAGAGGCCGGTCTGCGTGTCGAAGTAATATCGCTCGGTATGATTCGGCGCAATCCTCGCCGTCAGGACGTAAGCTTCGCGCTCACCGATCTTGTCTTTGCCAGTGACGCGCAGCTCTTTCGTCAACTCTTTGAGCTTGAGCATCCAGTAAAAGTCCGCGTTGCGTTTCATCTGCTCAAGGTCTGCGCCCGTGAGTTCAAGTTGTCCGCGCGGAGTCTTCATCCAGGCGGTCGTGCCGTTGTAGCCGCGCGCAATCACAGCCTGCGGCGTCGTGAGCATGATGACGAACTTGTTCGGGGCTGATTGCGAGATTTCAAAAGGCATGCTCGAAGCGTTTGAGGAGGCGATCTGCGATCCCTTCATGACGCGCGTTTTCGCTTTCTCAATCGCGGCGCGGCCTCCGAGAGCCTGCCAGTATTTATCAATCAACTGTTCCGAGGTCGGCAGAGCGGGCGCGGGCTTTTCCTCTGCGCCGGGGCCGCCTTCGGGCGCGACCTGCGGCAAGGGCGGTGCGCTGACGGTATGCTCCGCGCCCCTGTGACAGGTGTAGCAAGAGACTCTGTGCGCGCCCTTGAAATTATTTTTGTTGATGTCGAAGACCATCTGAATCATACGCCGCGCGGTCTGCTTCTGAGGCTTGTCGTCCTTCTCCCATTCCCACTTGTCGCCGCCGCTATTGACGTGGCAGAAAGCGCAATTGACGCCGAGCGAGGCACGCATGAAATTCATCACCGTGATAAGCTGCGAGTCGGGCAAGCCTTTGAGCACCTGTATGTTCTTGCGCGTCTGCTCGACGGGTTTGTCCTCCTGTCCAACGGCCTGCGCCGCGAACATGCGCGGCGTGACGTTATCCAACTCGGAGAAGTCTATCAGAGCATCCGAAGCGTTCTGAGCTTCGACAGCTTCCAACGCGTTCTGCTTCACAGTCTTATTCGCGCTCGCGTTCTTCAACGACCAGCCCGCGATTAAAAAGCCGAACGCCAGCGCAATCACAGCGCACCTGATAAAATCTCTGACAACTCGCTTACTCATAACAGACAGTCTCCTCTTCTGTTTCTCAAGCCGGAATAAAATAGGACGAACTCTGATGTAGCACTTTTTCGCACGCCGCGAATGTGCCGGAAGTCATGCCGCGTGGTCATGTTTAGGCATGACCGGAGAAAGGTTCAAGGTTCAAGGTTCAAAGTTCAAGGTTATAATACACTCCGACTTTGAACCTTGAACCTTTTCAAACCAGCCCGAGCGATCTAGCCTTGAGCGCGGCCTGCGTGCGGTCGCGCACGTCGAGCTTGCTTAAGATATTTGTGACGTGATTCTTGACTGTGCCTTCGGCGATGAAAAGCTGTGTGGCGATCTCTTTATTGCTCGCGCCGGTGGCGACGAGGGAGAGGATTTCCAATTCGCGCTCGGAGAGATTTCCGGGCAGCGAGCGGGCGCGCGGCTGGTATTGATTGGTCAGACGCGCAAACTCCGCGACGACTTTGGCCGCGACCGAAGGCTGCAAGAAAGATTCGCCGCGTGCAGCCGCGCGCACTGCCTCGAACAATTTCTCGGACGGCGCGTCCTTCAACAAATAGCCGACCGCGCCCGCCCTCAAACCTTCAAACACATACTCGTCGTCATCAAAAGTGGTCAGCACGATGACGCGGCAGCCCGGCTGCTCTGCGTGCAGTTTGCGCGTCGCGGCCACGCCGTCGAGGATGGGCATGCGTAAGTCCATCAAGACGACTGCGGGGCTTGTGTTGCGCGCGAGCCTGATGGCCTCTTCGCCATTCGCGGCTTCGCCGACCACTTCCATGTCCGCCTGCACGGAGAGCAGCGTGCGCAAGCCCTCACGAAAAAGAGCCTGGTCGTCAACAATCAGCAGGCGAATCGGCGTCATCCGGGAAACTCCAGCTCAAGCGTAAAGCCCTGACCGGCGGCTGTGCGGATGCGAACCTCTCCGCCGAGAAGCTGTGCGCGTTCGCGCACGCCGAGCAGACCGAAGCCTCCTTCTTCGACGCTGCCGCTCTCTTCACCGCCGACGCCGTCGTCCTGTATCGAAAGTCGCACGCACGTTTCGTCTCTGTAATCCAGAGCGAGACGCGCATGAGCGGCGCGCGCGTGCCGTCGCACATTGGTCAAGCCTTCCTGCGCCGCGCGATACAGCGTCAGCTCGTTCTGCGGCGGAAGCTTTCGCGGCTCGCCGTCAACTATGAAATCCGTCTCAATGCCAGCCGTGCTGCATTCTTCGGCGAGAGCCGCAAGGGCTTCCGCGAGCGTGCGGCTTTCAATCGGTGAGCCGCGCAGTGCGGCGACGGAGCGGCGCACTTCCGCGAGTCCTTCCTGCGTCAACCTCTGCGCTTTGAGCATCCCGTCCAGAGCGCGCTCGCGCTCGCTCTCAAAGATTGCGCGCGCGGCTTCGAGCTGAATGTTGATGCCCGTCAGGTAATGGCCGAGGCTGTCGTGAATCTCGCGCGCCAAGCGATTACGCTCCGCGCTCGTCGCCAGCTCTTCGACCTGCGCGGCATACTCGCGCAGCCTGCGATTCGCGCCGCTCAACTCGACGGCCAGTCTTTCGACTTCAGAGCGCGCCTTCTGTTCTCCGACGGCAAGCTGTGTGAAGTAGACGACGAACGCGATGGCCGCCAGATTGAAGATGCCGGAGCGAATCCCGACCTCCCAGCCAAAACGCAAGGCCGCCGGCACGGCCATCGCCATGAGCAACAACAGGCAGAAGCTAATCCACCAACGGCGCGGCAACAGAATCACGCTCTGGCTC
The DNA here is from genome assembly GCA_036403295.1 of Pyrinomonadaceae bacterium. Taxonomy (GTDB): domain Bacteria; phylum Acidobacteriota; class Blastocatellia; order Pyrinomonadales; family Pyrinomonadaceae; genus JACMLC01. The sequence goes on along the minus strand of DASWRG010000050.1, from coordinate 111,284 downwards.
GCGAGCGGCAGCATGATGAACAGGATAAAGCCCGCGTTCGCCGCCACAAAAACAATCGAGCGCGCGAGCAGCATTTGCAGAATCAGATACGCGAGCGTCAGCGCAATCCGGTCGCGCCGTTTGCAATACGCGAAGCCGAAGACTCCCAGGCTGATGAAAACCATGCTGGCTGCGATGAGAAATATTTTTTCGGCGAGGGAAAGCGGGCGTTGCAGGTAAGAGATGGCCGACAGATATGCGATGACGATGATGACGATAAAAGTCGTATTGCTTCGCCGGTCAAGCGCAGTCCAACGAAACGCAGGCTGCGCGTCGTTCTTTTTGCCTTTGGCTAAAGCCATATCTACTTTTATTTCTTACCGCAGAGAAGCAGAGAAGATAAAAGGAATAAGATACAAGCTCTTAACTGCCAACAGCCAACTGCTCACTGCCTACTGTCTCTTTCCTCTGCGTCTCCGCGTCTCTGCGGTTATGCTTTGAGCTATCAACTGCGCGCCTTCATCGGCACGAGGCTTTCGAGCGAGTGGTAGATTTGTAAATACATCTGCGTCTCTCTTGGAACCAGCGTGCGCCACGCCGCGCCGCCGCGATTGAGATAGAGCGGCAGGCGCGCCGGATTTGAATTGTAACCGGCGGCCAATAGCTCCGCCTTCGTCGCAGTCTTCGCGCTCAAAGCGTAAATCACATCCTCGTCGCCCGCCAGGTCGTTCCAGGTGTCCTGCATGTAAAGCAGCATCGCTTCCAGGGCGTTGCCGTGATTGCGCATGCCCACGACGAAGTCCGGGTTGAGGCCGACGCCCGGATGCTTGTCTCTGACCATCCGGTACGTCGCGGGAATCATCTGCACCATGCCGCCCGCTCCGGCTGTCGAGACCGAGTAACGATAGGTGTCCAGTTCGTTCAGAGAGTAGAGCGCGAAAATCTCTTCGTAGAGCGCGACCCGGTTCTCGCGGCGAAAGCGGTCGTGATCCGTGTGCTCGACGACGCAGAGGCGTTCCGCGACATTCAAAATCTCCGTATCAATCTTGACGCCTTTCAATTGCAGACGCTTCGCCGCCAGATCAATCATCGTCCGCACGTAAGTCTGTCCGGCCTTGACCACATCGGGCGAGAGCAGCGACGGATGCGCGGAGGTGTAATAAGCCATCTCAAGAAATCTGCCGCCGCGCTCAATCGGATACTGCACGACGAGCGGCGCGAGACTGTGACCCGCAGTGTCGAAGATGACGACGGCTGTGTTCACGCCGTTGGCGCGGACGACGCGCAGGTTGACAATCGTCCCTTCGGAGGTCGTCACGTTCGCCTCCGCGCCCTTCTGCAAGAAAAGAGCTTTCGGCATGGTGATGAAATGAATCTTGGAAGCGCTTGTGTCGAGCGCGGCGATGGTGACGAAATCAATTGAGGGCGAAGCCGGCGCGGTCGGCATCGCTGTGGTTGTCGAAGACGGCGGCGCAGGAATCGCGGTCAGCGCGGTCGGCGCGGGGCGCGTCTTTAAGAGCCGCTCGGCCTCCGTGATGCGCGCGCGAATCTTATCAATCCCGAGCGAGCGCGCGGTCTGTGCGATGGCGGCGTTATTCTCAGGCGTCAACGGAGCAGGGACTGGCTTGGGCAAGACGCTCGAAGCCTGCGGCACGGTCGCGGGCGGCAGAATGGTTGGCGCGGGGCGCGGCGTGGCGGTCTGCGGCGGCGGCGCAGTAATCACAGTGCGCGGGCGCGTCTGCGTCGAAGCAGCCGGCGCGGGGGTTGATTGAGCCTGCGCATGGAGAGCAGCCGACGAAACTATCAAGAGCGTAAACAGCGCGCGTCTTTTCATACCTTGTAAACCTCTTTTGAAGCAGGAAAGCCGCAGCCGACCCTGGCGGCGAGTGGCTCTAAGATTCGCGCACGAGGCTTTCGGTTGTCAATCCTCAAATAGCAAAAGAGAATCAGCCGTAGAGAACACAGAGGCTTTAAACAATTTCAAATTTGAGATTTGAGATTTCAAATTTGAGGTTAAGTTTGAAATTCCTCTGTGCCCTCTGTGTCCTCTGTGGCAAATGTCCCGCTCAAATTTGAAAAGCGCGCCGTGCTGTTGCATAGCGCGCTTCTCAAATTTCGGTTGTCGAGCGGTTGCTTAATCCACCGCGAAGCTGACGTTGACGACCGCCGTGATGTCTTTTTCCAGAGCCGAAGTGTCGTTCATGCCGGAGTCGGAGACTTCGTTAGAATCGGCGGCGGTAATCTGCATGACGCCCATTTTGGCCGAGCGGACGTTGCCGATAGTGCTGCCCGTGCTGGCGGCGATCTGGCGCGCGCGCACCTGCGCGTCTTTCGCGGCTTCGCCCAACATCTCTATCTTCAAGTCGCCGATTTTGGTGTACTGGTATTCCGGCGCCATCGATTCCAGCAGGATGCCCTGATTGATTAACTCCGTCGCCTCGCGCGCGATCTTCTCAATCTTATAAACATCAGCCGAGCGCACTTCCAATTCCTGTCTCAAAGAATAGCCCGTAATCTGCCCAGTATCGTTCCCCTGATCGTCTTTGCCCGTCAGCGTGCTCGACGAAATCGAAGAGATCGTGATTTCGTTTTCGGGAATGCCCTTTGAGATCAAATACTGCTTGACGCGCGGGATGTTCCCCGAAAGCGATTTGTAAGCTTCCGAAAGCTGCGGAGCTTGATACGAGACCGCCGCTTTCCAGATCACCAAATCCGACTTGATGCGCTTGCGCGCCGAACCCGTCACCGTGACGGTCTGCTCATTGTTCTTCGAGCGCGTGTAAGCCCACGCGCCCACGATTGACGAGAGCACCAGCGCAACCGCCAGCGCAAACCCGGCATTAAAAATATGTCCATTTCTTTCGCTGCTCATAATCTTTTCTGTGGCACCTCCTCATGCCGCACAGGTGACGCGAACAGGGTCACAGGTTTGCAGATTTGCGGGTGTGGATAACCACAGTGGGCAGTGGGCAGTTTGCGGTTGGCAGCAAGAAAGAAAAGACAGCAGGCGTAAATGCTTTTAAGACCTCTTCCGCCTTTTCTGCCAACTGCTAACCGCCAACTATTCCCTTATATTTCGCGCAAGCTTCCGGCGAGCGCGCCGACGGCTGAGGCGGCGAGGTCTGTGAGGGCTGCGCCCTTTTGTGCGAGGCGAAAGCGCGTCGAGATGAGATGGCCGACGCTCAAGCCGAGACTGCTATCAAGCTCGCACAGCGTGTCCGCGAGAGCGCGATGAGAAACACGCTCGAAAGCATGTTGCAACTCGGCTCCGGCGCTCTCCATGCCCTCGATTAAGATAATCTCAATCTGTTGGCCTTCGCGTGCGCGGCGGCGTGCGTGCTCGCGCAAGCGGACGCGCGCTTCCTCCTGAATCTTTCCGGTCGTGATGACGACGAGATGCCTGCCTTCAGTCTCAATCAGTTCGTCGAGCGCGCGCGGAGTCTGTGCCGCAGTCAAATCGCCGTCGCGCAGGATAAAGAGAAACGGCTCGCCGCAGACATTTGTCATCAAGTGAGCTTCGCCGTCCGTGAAAGAATGCCCGTCGGCAATCGCGGCATCCTTCACGCCGAGTCCGTTCAGGACAGAGCGCAACTGCGCCGTGAGCCAGGAGCCGTCCGACAACATCGCGGCGGAATGCGCGGTCGGAGCAATCGTCTCTTCAATCTTCTCGTCGGCGATGGACGCGCCGCATTCGCTGCACATAGCGTTGCTGGCCGTGATGACCGCGAGCGCGTCCGGCGAAGGCAGGCGAAAGAGAGAACGCCCGCCCTGACGACAACTAACGGAGACTTCGCGTTTGAGCAGTCCGACATCGGCCAGGCTGTTGATGAGAGACTGCATCGCGCCGCCGTCATCCCCATGTGTGGATAAAAGCTGTGCTATTTGGCCTTCGGCTTGCGCCTCGATGACGCGACGCAGGAAACGACGCGCCCCGGCGTTCTCCAAAATCTCAAGAGCGCGCCCGGACTCCTTCAGCCTGGCCTCATCGCTGCTGCTCATCTCGCGCGCGTGACGCGAGATGAATCGCTTGAGTCCGGCTTGAATATCTTGCTCTTCAACTTTCCATTCGGCCAGCTCGACTCCCGCGAACTCTTCTCTGCCCGCGCTCCTGCGCGCTCCCTCAAGCGCGGCGTAAATGTTCCGGCAGAAAGCGTCGAGCCGACTCACGGCTGCCGCCGCGTCCGCTTCATACACAATCCCCGCGCGCATCCCCGCCAGATCGTCCTCTTTGTTTCCGAAGATGAGAAAGAGCGCGTAGTCTTCAAAGCAGAAGAGGTCGCCGCGCACGTAGAGCGCAGCATCCTCGCTTTCGGTGTGCGCGGCGAGGCTGCGTTCCATCTCGGAGACGCGGTCACGATTGCCGAGAGCTAATTCATACGCCGCGAGCCGCGCCGAACGGATGAGCGGAATCAAACCCGACTCCTGCAACTGTTCGAGCAGCAACAGGCGCGTTGCGCCGTCAACCGATTGCGCCGACATCTTGCTTTCGATAAGCAACATCTTTTCTTTCTTCTCCCTTATCTCAATATTTCAATGATTCAATCGCTTTGCGTGAGAATCAGTTTCACGCAAAGGCGCAAAGGAAAGCAAAAGCTCGCAAAGAAGAGCCTGGCTTTCATCAAGTCGGAAAGCGCATTTGCTGCATCAGCTCGATGAAGCCTGCCTCCTGGCGCAGGTTGTCGAAACGCGGATTCACCTTGAGCCAGACCATGCCGATGAAGCGATCAGTTTTAGCCAGCCTCAGTTGTTCAATGGCCTTCTCCTTCTCGTCGAGTCCGGCGTAGATGGTCGCCACATAATACGGCGCGACGTATCTCTCGGCTGATAACTTTTCGAGTTCCGCGATAATCCTTCGCGCCTCGTCCTTCCTGCCCGCCAGAGCGTAAACGTATGCGAGCATGGCTCGCGCAGATGGCCGCACTTCGCCCGTCGCGGAATCTTTAGCGACCGCTTCAAGCTCGGTTATCGCCTCTTGAAGCCTGCCGGTCTGCGCGTAAGCCCAGCCGAGCAGGTAATGCGGATACCACGTCTTGTTCGCGTCCTGACTGATGGTCGCCTGTAGCTGCCCAATCGCGTCGCCGTACTGCCGCGCGTAGAAGAAAGCTTCGCCGCCGAGGTCTGCGCCGTTGACCGTCGAGAGCGGGTCGAGCTTCACGGATTCCTGCATCTCCGAAATGGCTTCTTTGAATCTCCCTTGCGAAACCAGAAACTCGCCGTACAAGTGATGCGCCGACGCGTAGCTCGGCTTGAGCGTGATCGCGCGCTTGAACTCTGTTTCCGCGCCCGCCCAGTCCCAGTCATAAAAAGCTTTGTTGCGCGCCAGCGAGGCGTGCGCTTCCGCCAACTGGTCGTCCATCTCAAGAGCCTTGAGCGCATTCGCCTTCGATTCATTATTCATCTCGGCAGGCTTGCGCTTGCCGTTGCCGTAGAAAGTGAGCAGGCCGTAAGCGTCCGCGAGTCCCGAATAGGCGAGCGCATAATTCGGGTCTTCCTGAATCGCGCGTTTGAAAAAATCCACGCTCTCGTTCAGCTCCGCCTCGTCTTTCCGGCTAGTTAAAAACTCACGCCCTTTGTAATAGAGATCAACCGCCACCGCGTTATCGCTGTAATGCTTGGCGAGCCGTCCCTGCTCTTCGCCCGTCAGCTTGAGGCGCAAATTCTTTGAAACCTCGGTCGCAATCTCCGAAGGAATAACGGGAATGTCCGAATGCTGCCACTCGTAATTTTTGCCCCACAGGTGTCGCTTATCCTGCACGTCAATCAATTCGACGCGCAGGTCAATCTTGTCGCCGTGCTGCTTGAAACGTCCCGTCAGCACAGCCCGCACGTTGAGCTTGTTTCCGATGGACTGCAAATCCGCCTGCTCCTCCGGCTTCTTGAACACGGACGCGGAGTTGCGGTCAGTGACTTTCAGATACGACAGGTTGCCCAGGATATTAATCACATCTTCGGAGAGTCCGTCGCTCAAAGTCTGCGTCGCCGGGTCGCCGTTGTCATTGACGAAGGGCAGAATCGCCACAGAGTTGATCGGCGGCGTCGTTCTCTGCGCGAAGAAATAATAGGCGAGAGCCGCGACCACGACGAGGGCGATGAGAGAGGCGGCGGCGGCCTTGAGCATTCTGCCATGCCGTCGCTTGATTATTTTTTGCGGCAGATGGCGATTCCCGAACTCATCATTATAAAGATTGAAGAGATGAACGCGCGCCTTGTGCTTGACCTCCACCTCTCCGAGGTCGTGCAACGAGTTCGCCCACTTATCCGACGGCTTCAGATAATCCGCGACCGTCTTTGACAGCAGGACGTGCCCGCCGTCTCCGTAGTCCATCACGCGTTGCGCCATGTTGATGCCGTCGCCCGTCACATCTCTCTGCTTGGTGATGTCTTTGCGCAGGACGACCGGGCCACTTGAGACGCCCATCCTCACTCCGATTTCAGGATGTGCGAGCAGAGCGCGGCTGATTTCAACCGCGCATTGAACCGGCGACTCGTGGTCTCCGAAAAAGACCAGAGCCATCCCGTCGCCTGTCGAACGCGAGATCAACTGCTTTCGAGCTTGAGCGTGCTGGAACTCCTGTGTGTTGCTGACGATCTCTTGAAACTTCTCGATACATTCGGACTGCTGCTCTGTGCTTCGCTTAGCAAAGCCCACGATGTCTGTGAAAAGCACGTAAGCGATTTTCGTCGTTAAAGCTTTCGCGGCGGTTGATGGCGTCTGATGAATCTGCTCGGAGAGGACATCGTCATCGTGCTCGCTCACGGATGACGGCTGCGCCTGCGCGATGATTTGTGTAATCAGATTGGGGGCAGAGCTTTCTTCGCTAGTCTCTGTTACCTTCGCGTTATCGTTATCTATTTCCATCGGACGACCTCTAAGGGAAAAGGCAGGCAGAGATGCTTTAAGGTCTTTAAGGAATCTAAGCGAACCATTCTTAACTGGGCGAGGTTATTCTTATCTCTTTCTCCACGCGCCGTCAACTCTTTGTTAAGCCATCATAATCGTTGACTTAGCGTCAACAAGTGATATATTTGTCACCACTAAGCAAGACTGCGACGCGCTCCGCTGTCACCCGTCAAGTTTATCGCTCATCCAATCGGGAATAAGCATAAGGAGAAAAGAAAATGGCGCCCCGCAATGAGTTGAGTTTTTCAAGACTCCGAAAAGTCTTGACGCTGCTCGTGCTCTGTCTCTTCGTTTTCGGCGGCCTCTCTGTGGGACGGACTAAGAACGACAGACCCCATCGCAGGGGTTGGAAGCGCAACTCGCGCCATGCGGCACAGTTTCGACGACACAAACGAAAAGTCGCACGCAAGCGTCTCGCCCGCACGGCTCAGGCTCAGATACCCCGGACAGAAGAGGAATTTGAAGGCGACCAGCAGGAACGCGAAAGATGGTTCATCGAGCAACGCATGTATCCATTCGACAAGATACCGGTTGACGCACGCCGTAACGCCTGGCTCTCGCGTCCGGCGGAAGACCTGACCCTCGCCGCCCAATCGAGCTGGAAATCCATCGGCCCCATCCCGACGACCTCCGCCTTTATGAGCAACTGGAATTTCACGAGCGGACGAATCAATGCGATTGCAGTTTCTCCGGTCAACCCGCAGATAGTTTTAATCGGCGCGGCCACGGGCGGCGTCTGGCGTTCCACAGACGGCGGAGCGACCTTCGTTTCCATGACCGATAATCAGGTTGATATAGCCGTCGGCTCGATTGCCTTCGCGCCGGGCGACGCGAACATCGTCTATGCCGGGATGGGCGATAAAGATCAAAATTATCTGGGATCGGGTGTGTTGAAATCCACAGATGCCGGGCAAACGTGGACGCGAGTTAGTGATGGCTCTCTGCCCTCGCCGGGACGGATTTCCAAAGTCGAAGTTGACCCGACCAATCCGAATCGCGTGTACGTCGCCCAGTACACGACGCAGCAAGGCAATAACATCTTTGCGAGCGGCTTTTATTATTCAACGGATGGCGGAGTGAGTTGGACGCGCACATTGACGGGAGCGGCCAGAGATTTAGTGCGCCATCCGACGGAAGCGCAAACGCTCTTTCTGGCGATGGGAAACGTCGCCGGAGGGAGCGCGGGCATTTACAAATCAACCGACGGCGGGCTGACCTGGGGCAATCCGATTTACACCGCTCCGGCGACCAGCGTCTCAAACATCAAGGTTGCTATTTCCCTCTCGAACCCGCAAATCCTGTACGTCTTGACGGGCGGCAGTCCGACGCCGCGTCTGGAAGTGACCAACAACGGCGGCGGCATGTGGACGAACTTGGGCGCGGCCACCTTCGATGTAGCACAGTTCAGTTATAACTGTTACGTGTTCGTTCATCCGACAGACCCGAACACGGTTTATATCGGCACGCGCGACGTGTGGCGGAGCACGAATGGCGGGATGAGCTTCACCAACATCACGCGGAATTTCACACTGACGGGCGGCTACACGCCAACGCAATCAAACGCGCACCCTGACCAACATCACTTCTACATTTCGCCGACCAATCCGAATCTAATCTACATCGCCAACGACGGCGGCATTTGGAGATCAACGGACGGAGCGGCGACGTTTCAAACCTTGAATGCCACGCTGGGATTGACGATGTTCGTCGGCATCACCATGCACCCGACAGACCCCACGCGCTCCTACGGCGGCACGCAGGACAACGGAACGCAACGTCGCAGCGCAGGAGTCACGTGGCAGGAGTTCAGCTCAGGCGACGGCGGCAACACGGTGGTTGACGCGGTTACCCCGACCATCGTTTTTTCAACTTATGTCTATACCTCAATCACGCGCTGGCAAAACAACGGCAGCTCATTTAACGGCACCATCGGCAGTGACACGATCTTTAACAATGACCGCGTCGCTTTCTATCCGCCGTTCACCGGGAACGGCGTGGACTCAACCATTTACTTCGGCACGTATCGCCTGTACATCAGCGCCAATCGCGGCGCTACATGGAATCCTCCCGGCGGCGCAACGGATTTGACTAACGGCGGGACGCTGTCTGCCATCGGCGTCAGTCGAACGGACACGAGTACGATTTACACCGGTTCTTCCGACGGGCGCGTGATGGTGAGCACGAATGCCGGGGTGATGTGGACGGAGAGAATCAACGGACTCCCGAATCGCTTTATCAAGAGCATCGTCGTCAGTCGGACAAATCCGTCTGTGGCCTATCTGACCGTCTCCGGCTTCGATTCCGGCCACGTTTTCAAAACGACCGACGCGGGCATGATGTGGAATGACATCAGCAACAATCTCCCGAACATCCCTGTCAACACCTTGCTGATTGACCCGCAGAACGCGGCCACGCTGTATGTCGGAACTGACGTTGGCGTCTATCGCTCGACCAATGACGGTGGAACGTGGGCTGGCTTGAACTCAGGCTTGCCCCCGACCATTATTACCAAGTTAGACGCGCAGGCGACGGGTTTAATTCAAGCTGCAAGCTACGGTCGCGGCGCATTCGAGTTGACGAAGGGCAAGGCGGTCGCGGACTTTGACGGCGACGGCAAGACAGATGTCTCAGTCTTTCGTCCCTCGAACGGCGCATGGTATCTGTTGCGCTCCACCGCAGGCTTTACCGGCATCGCCTTCGGACAGAACGGCGACCGTCCAGTCCCCGGCGATTATGACGGCGACGGCAAAACCGATGTCGCGGTCTATCGCAACGACACATGGTATATCCTCAATAGCTCGAACGGAGCTTTCAGCGGAGTGGCCTTCGGCGCGGCGGGCGACATCCCCGTGCCGGGTAATTACGATACGGACGGCAAGACGGACATCGCCGTCTTTCGTCCAAGCAACGGCACTTGGTACGCCTTGCAGAGCACCAATGGCGCGCTCTTCGCACACCCGTTCGGCGCGGAGGGCGACATTCCTATCGTAGGCGATTACGATGGCGATGGCAGTAGGGACTTGGCCGTCTTTCGTCCAACAACCGGCACCTGGTACATCCTACAAACCACAGCCGGATTTACGGCGTTTCAGTTCGGCACGGATGGAGATGCGCCAGTGCCGGGAGACTTTGACGGCGACGGAAAGAGGGACGTGGCTGTGTATCGTCCGACGACCGGCGCGTGGTATATCCAACAAAGCCAGCTCGGCTTCACGGCAGTCGGGTGGGGCACGCCGGGAGATCAGACAGCGGCGGGCGATTACGATGGCGATGGCAAGACGGATGTCGCAGTGTTTCGCCCCTCGACCGGGACATTCTACATCTTGCAGAGCACGACCGGAACGCTCAGAGCCGACCCGTTCGGAACAAATGGAGACCTCAATGTGCCGGGAGCGTATGCCCCGTAGATAGCACGCTCTGGAAGGAAGCTATCCACGAAATCACACGAAACAGCGACAAGAGCCGGGCTTGATTTCGTTTCGTGTGGCCTCGTGGATCGCTCTTCCCCCCTTTTGTTTACCACTCGATTATAATTCAGTCACAAAATATTAATCGCTCACAAGTGTCCAACTTTAGGTCGCATGAAGGCCGGAATCGCGGCTCTCAGGCACACATTCGTGAAACATCGTCCGAGAGTCAGACACACACGGTCAAATTGCTGGTTGAAAAGAGCGGTTGAGGCGGCTAGACTGTTTTTTGATGACTTGCATCCTTCTGGCAAGTCTTAAAGCAATAATCAGACAATTTAATTTGAGCATTGTCCCTCGTGCCCTCTTGGTGACTCTGCTTTTTCGCAAGCGCGACGCGAATCCCCTGTTCGATATTTTCGCGTCGAGGCTTGCCGGGAAAGGCTAATGATAAAAAAAGTGACCCCCTGTTTTTGCGCGTCCGACGTTTATTCACAACGCAGCTTCAATCGCACCGATTCAAACACACTCAAGCTTCTTCTATCGACGGCCTGCGCCGCGCTCTGTCTTGTCATGTGCGCGACGGCTGCTTCGGCTCGCGCCGCAAATGACAAGCGTGCGCGCTCCTCTTCCTCTCGCACTGAAGAACGCGCGCGCCGCGTGACGGTCGAGAAGAGGAAAGCTGAAAAGCCTTTGAGCCGCCGCGACAGGATGAGCAAGCGCGAGGTTGCCGCGAACAGGAGAGAGACGAGGCGCGAGAGCTTGAGCAGGCGCGAAAATTTCAGCCGCCGCGAGACAGCCATCAAGCGTGATCTGCTGATGACGCGCGAGCCTGCGGCGAAACGCGAGAGCGCAAACAGAACGGCCACGATTCCAAGCGTCAGAAAGACCGCCATCATCTCCACCACGCCGCAGCCGTACAAGAGCAACGCGAACGCGACGCGCCCCGCTCTGGTCAACGACATCATCATTATCTCCGAGGCGAAAGATGTTCCCGTCACGAGCCGCCTTTCCGTTCAACCTAAAATGTTAGCAGGCAGCGCAAACTTGAACATGCCTTCGATCTGGCCGGTCGCCGGAACTTTCGGCAAGAGCGGTTTCGGCATTCGCCGCAATCCCTTCGGCGGCTCGTCAACCGAGTTTCACAAAGGGCAGGACATCAGCGCGCCCTACGGCGCATCTGTCATTGCTACGGCGGACGGCACGGTCGTCATCGCCGGATGGCTGAGAGGCTACGGGCAGGTCGTTTACATAGATCACGGCAACGGCATCTCGACGCGTTACGGTCACCTCTCGCGGATAGACGTGATGGTCGGACAAACCATCAAGCGCGGTCAGCAGCTCGGCCTCGTCGGTTCGACCGGACGCTCGACCGGCCCGCATCTGCATTATGAAGTACGGCTTGACGGACAGGCGACCAACCCCGTCCCGTATCTGCCGGAGCTTCCCGCACAGGCTCTTCAGAATAATCCGGGCATTCAAAAAAACAACTATCACGCAAAGGCGCAAAGACGCAAAGAAAAGCAATTGAGCTTCTTCTTTGCGTCTTTGCGCTTTTGCGTGAGACCTTTTGTTTGCAGTCCCTTTATCTTGTCATGCTTCTCTGCTGCATTCTGTTATGAGGCGGAATGAGATTCGTGACCGCGTTGGCGGCGTCAATGCGCGGCTGCTGCTGTCCCGCAATCAAGGTCGAATGAGTCTTGATATGCGTGACCACGTCCTTCGGCTCTGCCGACGGATTCATCGCGCGCACGAGCGCGACTTCGCCCGCGACGATTGGCGCGGCCATCGAAGTCCCCGCCCACATTCCATAATGATTGTAAGGCACGCTGCTGATGATACGCTCGCCCGGAGACATGAGATTGACCCACGTTCCGCGCGTCGAAAAGACAGTCAGCCCGTCATTCATATTGCTGGCGGCGACGGAGAGAACGCATCTCCCGCTTCTTTGCACCTGATTCGGATTCGGAGAGACGGCTGCCGGATATTCTCTGACATCAGCTCCGCTATTTCCGGCGGCGGCGACCAAGACCGCGCCTGTCAGCGCCACTCCGTCTTGACCATCCAGCTCATCATAAAAAAGCCTGCGAATACATTCCGACGAATTCGTCGTGCTGAGACTGAGGTTAATGACGTTCGCGCCGTGTGCGAGCGCGTATTTGATTCCCAACGCCAGATTCCAGAAATTACCGCGACCATCCACGCCGAGCACGCGAATCGGCATAATCTTCGCGTCAGGCGCGACCATCGCAATCAATCCGGCGACGTGCGTGCCGTGCCCGTATGGCCCAAGCTCTGTGCTTCCCTCTTCGCTCGGGTCGTCATCGTTATCAACGTAGTCATGACCCTGAACCAGGCGTCCGGCAAACGCCGGATGATTCAGATCAATTCCGGTATCAAGCACGGCGACGACAATGGGATGTCCGTCCGAGGTTACGCCGCGCGTCATCTGCTGCGCTTCATCGAGCCGGATTCTGCTCCTCGCCCATTGCGTGTTGACGGCCTTGCGTCCGGCCATGACGTTGGCATACGAGTCGCCGACGCTCCAAGAAGGTCTCGCGGCCTCCGGCGCGCCCGCATTGTAGTTCGGCTCAACGTAAGCGATACGCAAAGCGTCCGCGTTTAACTGCGCGACCTTATCCGTGACCGTCGAGCCGTCAACGATTCGTAAGAGATAATTGGTGACGGGCGGCACGCCAGTCTGAAACTGGCTGAGCGGCGCAGGGTCAAGCCCGTACATCGCGGCCACCGTCGCCACATCGTAACCGGGATTGAGTTGTACGACTATCTGTTGGGGAACAAAAGGCTGATTGTTTAAGGCTACGGTCAGGGCTTCGACATTGGATGGCCTCGAACCCTCCTGCATTCTGGCGGGCGTCCCGGCGACGAAGCCGACAATCAAAATGAGAGACAGCAGGACTGTCAGCCTCTTGAAGCTGAAGCCCCTCTGCGCGATTTTGGGAAAGCGACTAAATCTCATCATGGCTTGATGCTTTATCAAATACAACTGAGGTCAGAAAAGTACGGGGGTTTCAAGGGTCGCGCCCGGCTTGCTCTTAACTATTTGACAGTGCGCGCGAGCGGTCGAAAAATACATCGCCGCCACAAATAAAAACGGTTGACTCACATCAGGCGGCGGTGCATTTAGAAGCAATAGACATGCCTCAAGTTGCCACCCTCCCGTCTTTTGCAACCGAATGACAATAAAGCGTTTCCGGCAATTTAAGCGCGCAGGCAGACGAATGCCTGTGATTCGTGCTGAAACACAAATCCGCGCTTGTGTTTCAGCATGCATCACATCTTCTAAGTAACTCAAGTAAGTTCTTTTCGCGGCTCTGCCACCCGATGTGCGGAAGGTCTCTGACCTTCCGATAGCATGCCTCTCATCAAGCGGGCTGCGCCCGCATGCGGCATAGCCGCGAGAACCGGAAGAGAGCTTTCCGGTGAGGCACAGCCTCATCGCACATCGGGCGGCAGAGCCGCGACAAGTAGCTTATGCCGAACGTGTTTGTTCGGAAGAATTTTCCACTCACCAGCGTCCGAACAACACGAACGGCGACCAGAAGAACGGATGCGGCTGCTCCTTCATCAATTCGAGCTGAGCCAGACGCAAGGCCGTCGCGGCACTTGCTCCCGCGCACAGACGACTGTAAAAATCCGTCATCAAATTCGCGGTCGCTTCATCGTCCACCGTCCAGAGGCTCATCAAGAGCGACGGCGCGCCCGCAGAGAAAAATCCGCGCGCCAGTCCGATCAACTCATCGCCCGGAGCGACCGCGCTCATTCCGGTCTCGCACGCGCTCAGTGTGACCAGCTCGCAGCTTCGCAGCTCAAGCTCATAAGCGTCGCGCACGGTCAGCCAGTCGCCCGCCAGTCGCAGAGACGAGAAGAGCGGATTGTCCGGACGAAACTGCCCGTGACAGGCCAGATGCAGCACGTCAGCCCGCGCCGCATTCTCTTTGACGGCGGCGAGCGTGCCCTGCTCGTCCAGGAGCAACGTAGTTTCGGGAAAGAGAGGCGCGAGCGCGATCACTTCGTCACGCACGCGCGGCGTCTGTTCGTCCGGCACTCCGACGAGGACAGCGCGGCGCAATGCGCGCGGCTCTCGCGCGAGGCAATGATGCAGCACGACCGCGCTCGGAGCGTAACAGACTTCGCGCCGCTCAATCACGTACTCAATCCCGTCATGCAAAGCATGAAAGGGAACGTAATGCAGCGCGCGATGTGGAACGATGACGAGACGGCGTTCCTCACCGATGTATTCTTCGAGCGGCGCGAGCAGCACGTCATAAAGAGCCTGCAAATGCGAGAGGGCGCGTTTCGTCAAGTGCGGCAGATGTTTTCGCATGCGCTCTGCGCCGAAACGCAGAGTGTCTATTTGAAATCTAAGCTGTTCGAGCTGCGCTTCGACCTCGCGCTCGCTGCCCAGGTGACGCACGACCGACACGCTTTCGTCGGTCACGACGAAGGCCAAGAGTTCTCCGTCAAGGCTCGTGTATTCGACGAGCGCGGTATCTTCGCCGAGCTGCTGTTGAAGCCCCTGGAGGTTTAACTGTTCGACTTCGGCTGCGAGCGCGGGCTGCTCGCCGCGATGCTGTAGCTGTCGCGTGATCTCCAGCATGCGATGCTCGCGCTCTTTCACTTCGCTTTGCAACGCAGCCATCTCGTCCGCGCTCTCGGCGGCATCGCTCTTCTGCGCGGGGCGATTGATCTGGTTGTAGAACCAGTTGAGCTGTTCGCGCAAGTCTTGCAGCTCAGTCAAAAGCTCCGCCTCGAAATCGTCGCGCGGCTGCGGCAGGACTTTGAGCGCGCCGCCGAGGATGTCAACCAGTGCGCGAGAGCGAGCGCGTTCGACGTAGCTCAAAGCCTCGGCCGCGCGCTCATGCTCTTCAGACGCCAGATAGAGCCGCGCCATCTCGTCATACGGCACGAGCTTGTCGGAAAAGAAGGCGGCGCGAAATTCTTCGGCGGGCAGAGGCGCGCGCAAAGTCTCAATCAACTCAATCGCGCGCTTGAACTCGGCTTCGGCTCTTTCGATCTCGCCCGCGTCCGCCGCGAGCAGGCCGAGCGAAGTGTGACAACGCTGTGCGACCTGCGGCTGCGCCTGCTCCAACGCGTCATGCAGCGCGGCTTCCAGTATGGCTCGCGCCTCATGTGTCGAGCCGAGAGCGCGCAAAGCGTCGCCGCGCAGCCAACGCGCCATGAGCAAATTTCGCCACACGCCCGCCGCGGCCAGAGGCGACTCGGCCTCTTCGGCGGCCAGCATCGTCGCCGGATAATTTCCCGTCGCGTGATGAAGCTGCGCCATCGTCAGCGCGACCATCGCTTCGCCGAGCGCATTCCCTTCAGCCGCGTAAAGCTTGCGCGCTTCGGTCAAAAGCTGCTGCGCCTGCGTCATCTGTCCCAACAGAATCGCCGCGCGCCCGTGATGCGCGAGTGCGAGAGCCTGCTCGGCGCGCATTGACAGTTCCGCGAACATGGGCGTCACGCGCTCGTAAAACTCAGCCGCTTCGGGGCCTAGATTCAATTCCAGATAAGCGTCCGCGATCTCAAGCTCGGAGACGGCGGATTCATGCGGCATACGCATCTCCGCATACTTGCGCCGCGCGCGTTCCAAATAATCGAGCGCGCGATCATAACGCCCCTGAAAGAGAGCCAGATTGCCCATGCTCGATTCTATTTCCGCCTGTGTGACGATGTTCCCGATAGCTTGAGCGCGCTTGAGCGCCTGATCGTAAAGCTGCCCGGCGGAGCGAAAGTCGTGTTTTAAGGATTGAATATAGGCCAGACAGTTTTCGATCATCGCCAACTGCCGATCATCCTTGAGAGCCTCAAAGCGCACACGCGCCGCGCGAAAGAAATGCTCGGCCTCATCATAGCGGTCGCGCCGCCAGTAGATGTTGCCGATATTGTGTTCGATTTTTCCGGCGGCCAGAATATCGCCGTGCGCTTCTAAAACTTCGAGAGCCTTGAGGCCGCACGCGACCGCTTCATCATAACGTCCGAGGATGGCGAGGGCGATGAGTTCCGAAACTCGCGTCGCGGCAGCCGTGCCTTCGAGATGTAAAGAGAGGAAACGCGCCTCCGCATCATCAAGATGTTCGATGGCGCGTTCCATCTGTCCGGCGACGAGAGAGGCCAGCCCCGCGCTCCACGCGGCGCATGCCGACACCTCGCCGTCATCCGTAAATTTGGTGAAAACTTCGAGAGCTGCGGCAGAGGCGGTCGAAGTCGCCGGGTCTGAAGCCCAGGAGTCGAGGCAGATGTCTTTGAGCGTGTAGGCCAGCGCGGCGTCGGCCAAATCTTTGTGACTCTGCAAGAGAGCTTCACGCTCCGCATCATCCGCCGCGATGAGACGCGCTGCCAACTCCGCACGTTCCATGCTATGCCTTTAATTCAAATTCGGGGACTTCGATCTCTGTCTGCTTAAAGTTGATGACGAGCGAATACTTGCCCGAAGGAACGCGCGGCAAAGTGAACTCGCACAGCTCGTTCATCTCGGCACGCTCTTCCACGCTTTCGCTCCGCAGCTCGACCCGTCCGCGCTCACATTCGCCCAGGACCTGCCCCGACACGACCCACGCGCCGTCATCGGGCGCGACGCGCAAATCCAAGTCATGCTCGCCGACGCTGAACAGAAGTTGGCGAGCGACGGACTGGCCTGAGCGAACGCCGAAGGCCGGAGACAATTGGCGACTGTCAAAGCTCAAGACCGCCATCACGCGCTGCAAAACCGAGGGCTTCTCTTCGACCGCGCGCGGGCGAAACAAGTTGAGCGCGTTTGAGACGACATCGCGCGGAGCGTCTTCGGCCGCGTCCGTCCGCATGAGCTTGACGAGATGTTCGAGGCGATTCATTTGCGCCGCGCAATCGGAACAATCCGCCAGATGCGAGCGCATGGCCTCGCGCTCTTCGGCGCTCTGGCGATTCTCGGCCAGATCGGCCAGCTTCTCGAATGGAATGTGTTGAGTCTTCATCTTCCTAACCAACTTTTTAACAGGGGGTGAAACTTCCAAAAACCGTCACTCAACACAACAGTGCCTCATGCGCCTCGGAAAATACATCTCGCATCAATTTTCGAGCAAACGGAGCAGTTTTTGCAAACAGCGAGCGCGGGTCGGCCCGATGCTGCCCTCGGTCGTCCCCAAAGCCTCCGCTATCTCGGCATAAGCCGGAGAGACTGTCTGGTAAAAGAGCATTTGAATGAGCTTACGGCAACGCTCGTCCATCGCGGCGACCGCGCGCCGCACTCTCTCCTGCTCCTCCAGCCGCAGCAAAACTTCGTCCGGCAAGGGCGCGTCGTCAACGAGTTGTGCAGCCTCGCTCTCATCCTCATCGTCACTATAAACGGCTGAACCCGCGTGACTTTTCTCGCGCGTGATGAGTCGCCACGTCATCCGCCGCGCGGTCGTCACGAGCCACGCCTGAATTCTTTCGGGCTGCTCTATCCCATCAAGCTTTTTGAGCAAGGTCGCAAAAACATCCTGAAAGACTTCAGCCGACTGGTCTTCGTCAAGCCCTGCGCGGCGCGGAATCGTGTAGATCAAACGCTGATAGCGATTGACCAGAGTCTCCCACGCGGCCTCATCGCCCGCGCGACAAGCCTGCACCAGTTTTTCATCACTGATCGTCATCCAATTTGTAGAGGAGTTCTGTTTCTGTAATGAAAGAATAGGATGCCTGCTCTCATTTTGTCTAGCGACTGAAGACCACAAAGCTTTTAATGCACTCCCGTATAAAAGATTTCTACTGAGTCATGTATTTTTCGCGGCGCAGGCCGCACTGTTATCCCGGTTAAATAATCCGAAATGATTTCAGGCGATGACGCCGCGATCTTTCAATGCGCCTTCAATCAGCGAGATAATCTCCGACGGCAAGAAAGGCTTTTTCAAGACCTCGACCGCGCCGCACGCTTTCAGCTCCCGGATCATCTCGGACGAACCGTAAGCCGTGATGACGATGACGCAACTGTCCGGGTTCTCGGCGCGAAGAGCCTTGAGCACATCGAGGCCGGTCATATCCGGCAGACGCAAATCCGTAATCGTGACATCGAAAGCGCGGCTCACAGCTTCTCTGATTCCGTCGCGCCCGCAACGCGCCAGGACAATCTCATAACCCTGATCTTCGAGAATCAGCGTCAGAGCCTCCGCGATGCTCGGCTCATCATCAATAATTAAAATTCCAGCTTGCTTCATAACGCACTTCTCACGCCGCGCAAAACACACAGGCCGCGAGAGATAGAGGATAACGGCAAGTCTCATGCCGCCAAGAGGAGCGTAAAATATTGCAGAAAAAGGCGTGTTGCGCGACTCGATAGCAGTAGTGCGTCTCGCCCGATAGAACACTTTTGCCAGTCAATGTTCTATTTTGTAATCTCTGCCACATCTCACCGCCTTTACAAATTTTCCGATCTCTTGACAATCCTAATCGCTTAGGTTAATTTCTTGCCATGCCGACGGTGATGAAACGAGATGGATTCGCAGCAGGATATACCTTAACGACCATCTGCCTATGCACGTCCACGTCTTCAAAGCGGAAGGTGAAGTTATTATTACTTTAGGCGACGAACACTCGCCGCCGTCAGTACGGGAGAATCTGAATATGAGAGCGAGCGTTGAGCGGCGCGCATTAGAAATCGTTGGCGATAATCAGGAGCTTTTAATCGCAGAGTGGAGGCGCATACATGGCTAAAGCAAAGATTGGAAAATTTGAAGTGGACGAAGCCAAGCTTGGCCGACAGCATGCGGAGGCCATCAGGCGCGGCAAGGAGAAGTTGAAGACTGAACCGCAGGCGCGCTCGGCCACGTATGACGACAAGACGCGCCGCCTCGTTATTGAATTGAAGAATGGCGCGACCTTTATCGTGCCGTCCGACTTGGTGCAGGGACTACGCGGTGCTGACCCGAAGTTGATCGCGGAGGTTGAATTGTTGCCGCGCGGCGCAGCCCTCCACTGGGAGCGGCTTGATGTTGATCTCAGTCTCGCAGGGCTTATCGCGGGCGTCTTCGGCGGCGAGGCGTGGATGTCTTCGCTCGCGCAGGAGTTGGGTCGGAGGGGCGGCAGCGTCAAGTCTGAAGCAAAGGCCGCCGCCGTGCGCGCCAATGGGCGGAAAGGCGGACGGCCTTCGACCAAAGAGAAGGAGAAGAAGACGGGTTAGCGTGTTATCGCTCGCGCTCGCCGCTCGATACTGTCAAAAGGTCGGCGTTTCCTTTATATGCTATATTTTCCCTATGGTATAACTTTATGATTTAAAGAGTCAGCCTTAAAGCTTGTTGAGAATCGTAAAGTAGGCAGACCGTCGAAGCAGAAAGAGGAAAAGAGAGAGAGTAGCAAGCTGTGAGTCTTTTTGATGAAATTCAGGATGACATTCTAAGTACAACTCCGCTCTCTTCGGTTTTACGTAAAGCCAAAGTTCTGGCCTATCGTTTAGAGAATTCGGAGTTCAAAGATTGGGTTGAGAATGAATTAAACGGCTACAAAGATGATGCAAATTTATTACCTGAATATCGCAAACTTCAATCACAATCACATGGACATTTCTACAATACGGCATGGAGACTTAGCGATGTTCCTATTCCTCCCAATAATATTCCAGCTAAAATTCGAGGCAGAATAAATATTATCTATGTCGTTCAAGGCGTGAAAGAGCTTGAGTCACAGATTGAAACTCTTGAAAAAACGAAAGAAGATAAATTAGTTGTACATTGGCCTCCGAATTTTCTTCCAGCGTTAAGTGGACGAGTCTATGCAAATATGGAATGTCTCAACGCATGGCGTATTATCACCAAAGGGTCTATTACCGGCATCATTGAAAATACAAGAAATAGGTTATTGACCTTTATTTTAGAATTAGCTGAACGCTATCCAGAAGAAGCTATTGAAGGATTCAAAAACAGCGGCAGGAGAATACCCAGTGAGCAAATAAGTCAAGTGTTTCACAACTATATAATGGGTGGAACGAACCATGTAGTTAATGCAGCCAGTATTTCTGAAGGAGATAAGATGGCAATTTTTGACCAACGCAACCAAAAGGTGAATTACCAATATAACGCGGCTGGTGATATTAACTTTGAGGCTGTTCAAGACCGAGCAGAGCTACGTGAAGAACTAGAAAAGCTTAAAGCCGAACTCTCAAAGGCTGCCGCCGCTGAAGCGATAGATGCAGAGATTATTACGGACGCTGAATATCAACTCACAAAGGCAATTCGACAAACACAAAAGCCCGAGCCGGATAAACAAACTATCCTTACCTACATCAATGGGGCTAAAACTGTTATAGAGGGCGTCGCATCTGCGGCTGGCATAGCCACCGCCCTAGTAAAGGCAGGAGAATTGGTGCAACACCTATTTTAATTTGTACATTACGCTTCCATTCCTAACGCCAAAAGTCAACTGTTTTTCCCACCCAAAACATTTTGAGTGGCTACTGATTCATCCCGCATAGAGCAGCCTTCGCTTCGCCCACTCAAAACATTATAAGTCAAATGCTATTCCCCAGAGGTTTATTCTGTACTCGCTGCCTCTTCCGTGCTCGTCTCGTCTGTGCTTCGGAAGCCGAACTTTCTGAGCTTGCGATAGAGCGTCGGGCGGTGGAGGTCTAGTATCTCGGCAGTCTTTTTGACATTGCCGTTGGTGCGTTCGAGCGTCTGCGCGATGGTCTCGCGCTCTATCTCTTCGAGCGTCATGAACGGCGGGATGACGCACAGGGTCGGAGAGGTGCGGTCGCTTTGAAGCTGTTCCGGCAGATTTTCGGGCATGATCTGCGCGGTCTGGCAGAAGAGGACGGCATGCTCCATCACGCCCTCAAGCTCGCGGATGTTGCCCGGCCAATCGTAACGCGAGAGGACGGCGAAGGCCGCTTGCGAGATGCCGCGTATCTGCTTGTTGTACTTTTCGCTAAAGCGTATCAGAAACCTTTCGGCGAGCAGTGCCAGATCGTCATACCGCTCACGAAGCGGCGGGACTTTGAGCTTGATCGTGCCGATGCGAAAGTAGAGGTCTTTCCTGAGTGTGCCGTCCTGCGTGGCCTGCAAGGTGTCGCGGTTGGTGGCCGAGACCAGACGAAAATCAACATTGATTTCATTCTCGTCGCCCAGCCGCCGCAGCTTGCGCTCTTGCAAGACGCGCAAGAGTTTTGTCTGCAAATGCATGGGCATCTCGGCTATCTCATCAAGCAGCAAGGTGCCGCCCGCCGTCGCTTCAATCAATCCGCGCTTGTCGCGGTCTGCGCCCGTGAAAGCTCCCTTCTTGTAACCGAAGAGTTCGGATTCGATCAGCTCATGCGGAATGGCGGCGCAGTTGATGCGGATGAAGGGACGCTCCGCGCGATTGCTCTCCATGTGAAAAGCCGTGGCGACCAGTTCTTTGCCCGTCCCGCTCTCGCCTTCAATCAGGACTGAGGCGTCGGATTTGGCGGTCGCCCTGATCGTCTCGTAAATCTCAAGCATCTTCCGGCTACGCCCGATCATGCCGAAAGCCTCGCTCTCATCCGCGAGCGTGCGCTTGAGCTGTTTGTTCTCCTGCCTGATTTTGCCGAACTCCGAGGCGCGCTCGGCGAGCATGATGACCTGATCGGGCGTGAAGGGTTTTTCGATGTAGTAGTACGCGCCGCGCTTGATGGCCTCAATCGTCACGTCGAGCGAGCCGTGCGCGGTCATCAAAATCACTTGCGTCTCAGGATTGTCGCCCTTGATGTGCGAGATCAAATCAATCCCGCTCGTGTCCGGCAGGCGCAAGTCCGTGAAGACCAGATCGAACGGCGGCCCGTCGAGCAAGCGTTTCGCCTCAACCCCGTCACCCGCCGTCTCGACCATGCATCCCTGCTCGCTCAAGATCATCAACAGCGCATCCCTCACGCTGCTCTCGTCGTCAATCACTAAAATTCTGCAACCTGTTCGCATTTAATATTTCCTTGAACCGCAGAGACGCAGAGAGAGAAAGCAAGTAGGCGGTTGGCTGTGTGCAGTTGGCAGAGAAGCTGTTTTTCTCTTCTGCCCTTTTATCTTCTCTCTGCGTCTCCGTGTCTCTGCGGTGAAAAATAATTCTTAAGCTTTATGAACCGGCGGGCAATTCAATCTCAATGCTTGTGCCTGCGCCTTCGCGGCTCTCGACGCGGATTGCGCCCTGATGTTGTTCGATGATCTTCTTCGCATACGGCATGCCGAGGCCGAGTCCCTGCGCCTTCGTGGTGTAGAACGGCTCGAAGACGTTTCTGACCTGCTCCTCGCTCATCCCCTTGCCGGTGTCTGTGATGTCGATGAGCAGGGCATCGTCTCTCATCCCGGTCTTGACAGTCAACGTGCCGCCGCCCTGCATGGCCTGAATCGCGTTGAGCATGAGATTCATCAAGGCCGCGTGTATCGAAGCCTCGTCGAGCATTCCCGTGGGCGCAGGCTCCGCGAGTTCGAGCTTGAGAGCAATGCTGTTTGACGCGCTCTGCGGCTCAAGCAGTTGCGCCGTGTCGCTCACGACCGTGTTGAGATTGACGCGCGTGAGGTTCATGTTGATTGGCCGCGCGAAGCTTAAAATCTGTTCGGTCGTTTCAGTCAAACGTCCGATGCCGTCCGCAATCTTGTTGATAATATCCATCTCGTTGTCGGCCAGTTTTCCGGCCACTTTGTTTTTGAGATGGAGCGAATAGAGGCGCAGCCCCGCGAGCGGATTCTTGACTTCGTGCGCGACCTGCGCGGCGACGCGACCGAGCGCGGCGATCTTCTCGTTATGCACGAGCCGCTCCTGCATCTGTCTCAGTTCTTCTTCGGCGGCCTTGCGCGCGGTGATGTCCGTGAGGAGCGCGAGCGCGGCTTGATGGCCGTCGAAATCGAGCGTGTGCGTGCTGACCTCAATGAGAATGAGCGCGCCGTCTTTGGTTCGATGACGCCACGGGCCGGACTTGGCCTCAAACTCTGCTCCGGTCTTGGTCAGATCATCGAGCAGCGCGGGCACGTCTGCGGCGGGGCGTATGTCTTTGAGCGTCATGCTCAAAAACTCTTCGCGCGAGTAGCCGTAATGTCGGACGGCGGCGTCGTTGACGGCGAGAAACCGGAGCGTGTCGTAATCAAAGACCCACATCGGCTGCGGGTTGCTCTCAAAGAGCAAGCGATAACGCTGCTCGGATTCGCGCAGCTCCGTTGTGCGCGCGGCGATGGTCGTCTCAAGCTGCTCCGTATGTTTTTTAAGCTGCTCTTCAAGATCGAGCTTCTCATCGCTGAGCCTTTTGTGCTCGACGGCGCGCGAGACGATTTTGACCAGGACGTGTTTGCTGACGGGCTTGGAGATAAAATCGTAGGCTCCGGCGCGCACGATGTCCGGCATCTGCGAGATGTTCGGCTCGCCCGTTATCATGATGACGGGGAGGCGGGGCGCGCGCGCGCGAAGTTCTTTCAACAGCTCGATGCCGCTCTTGCGCGGGAGGATGATGTCGACGACGGCTGCGTCGAGCCGGTTCTGTTGGAAGCATTCGAGCGCGCTCTCGAAATCCGAAGCGGTCACCGCGTCATAGCCTTCGCGCTTTAAGAATTCCGCCATCGTCCAGCGAATGCTCGGCTCGTCATCCACCAACAAGACTTTCGGCATACTCCCTCTCCCATGTTGGCACGGCTGGCAGCTCGACCGTGAAGCGCGTGAAGCTGCCCTCGACGCTCTCGACCGCAATCGTCCCGCCGTGATCGCGTATGATGCCGAAGCTGAGGCTGAGGCCAAGCCCGGTGCCGCCGTGATCGCGTCGCGTGGTAAAGAACGGGTCGAAAATCTTGTCCTGATCCTCTCTCTTAATTCCCGTGCCGTTGTCGTAAAACTCAATCCGCACGAGCTGTCGCCCCTCGCGCTCGACGGCGCGCGCAGTGATGCGAAACAGCTTCTCGTCGTCCGCTTTCGCCTGGAGCGCGTGATGCGCGTTGCTAATCATGTTGACGACGACCTGCCGGAGACGCGAGCCGTCCGCTTTGACCGGCGGCAAGTTTTCGGCAATCTCTATCTCGACACGGATGCCGTCCTTTTCGAGCTGATGACCGAAGAGCGAGGTCGAGCTGTGGATGGTCTCCGCGATATTGACGCGCGACAGCTCGCGCGAATCGCGGCGCGCGAAGGTCAGCAGGTTGCGGACGATTTTACTAATACGTTCGCCCTCATCAATGATGCCGCTTATCATGTGCTCTTCAAATTCCGTGCGCGGCGTCTCCTCGTCTTTCAAGAGCTGCGCGAAGTTGATGATGCCGTTGAGCGGATTATTGATTTCGTGAGCGACGCCCGCCGACAGCTCGCCGATGGAAGCGAGCTTTGATGATTGAAAGAGCTGACGCTGCATCTCATCCTTCTCTCGTTCGAGCCGCTTGCGCTCCGAGAGGTCACGGATGATTAAGATAACCAGACGTTCCTTGCCGGTCGAGAGTGTGCTGAACGAAGCGGAGACGGGAACGACTGCGCCCGCAGGGGTTTGAATCTTCAGCTCCTGCTCGTTTGATTCGGGCGCGGAGCTGACGACGAAGGCCGCGAGGCGCGCGTAAAGCTCCGCCAGCATGCCGCGAATCGGACATTGATAAAGTTTCCGAATATCAAGCTCCGCGACCTGACCCGAAGTCGAATGAGCGATGGTTTCATCAATCCAATTGGAAAGCTCCACGGACTTTGTGCCGTCGGAGCTTTGCTGTGCCAGATCGCGCACGTATCTGCTCGTCAATTCCTGCGGCTCGTAGCCCAGAATCTCGCCAAACTTGCGATTGACCTGCACGAGCTTGAAGTCAGGCACGGAGACGACGCCGATGCCGTCGCTGGCGTGCTCGAAGAGGAGGCGGTAACGCTCTTCGCTCTCGCTCAAGCGGCGTTGCTGGCGGCGGACGACGCCGAGCAGGAGCGTGACGACGATGCTGTCCACCGTCACCGAGATGAAGAAGTGTTCGGTGCGCTGCTGAATCTTGCGCCGCCGCTCAAGGTTCTCGACGCCGGGATAACGCTCGTCCACCCAGGCGTAAAACGGCGTGAGCAGAACCTTCTCCCACATCAGTATGACGGCGACGGTGAGCGTGGTGGTGAGCAGGATGAAGAAGAGAATAATCTTGAGACTATTCTTCTCGTTGACGATTAAGCCCTTCGGCAATCTCATCGCAGACCTTCCCCTCACTCACCGGAAACGCTTTCAAATCTTCGTCTCACTGCACGTCAGCGATTGTTGGGCGCGACGGAGACGAAGCCCGCGCGGTGTTCGTCATCGCGCGCCTCCCAGACGACCGCGATCTTATCAATCGCCACATACCCCACACGCTGCTCGTCATCCCTCAGATGCAGCACGCCGCCCTCGACCTTCATCACCTCGCCGCGCAAGCTCGACGCGCCGCCGCAGAAAATATCTATCCGCCGCCCAATCATCCGCGAAAGAAACTCTTGCATGATTCACTCCTTAAAAGCATTAATAAGTGATACGTGATGAGTGATGAGTTAAAGCCAGATAGCGTGTCTCTCATCACTCATTACTCATCACTTCTCTTTTTTCCATTCCCAAATCTTCTCGTTGCCGTTGCCGTTGCTGACCACCTTCTTTTCGACCTGGCGGAAAGTGATCTGCACGAGCGGCAGCACGTTCGGATCGTCCTGCTGTTTGCGCTCGAATTGCAGCAGGTCGTAATAAGAGCAGCGCGAGCGCGCCGGATATTCGCGGCAGACGGCGGGGCGCGCGTGATAGATGCCGCAGCCGCGCGTTTCCTCGTTGAGAAACTGGCACGTTTCTTCGAAGAGCTCATCCTTCTTACGCCGCAAGACCCTCTCGCCGCTATGCATCTTTGTATAACGCCGGGTCGCTGTCTCGACGCTCACGCCGAAATGTTTCGCCAGACGATTAATATCCCGCTTGGTCACCGCCACGCGCTCGTAAACCGAGCAGCAGAACGCGGGACATTTCGAGCAGTCGAAATAGATTCGCGGCTGCTCATCAGTTACCTTTTTGCTCCCCATCGCTCCCCCTCGGAAGGGATGAGGGCGGAGGGATAAGGGATGAAATAAAAACAAATGGCTCTTATTTCATCCCCCATCCTTCATCCCTCATCCCTTCGCTCACCGTCTTTTTGATTTCCGATATTCGGCTTGCAGTAATTCCATAAACTCGCCGCGCCGCTCATAGAGTCTCTTCGGCTCGCGCGGCTCGTGACGAGCCAGCGCGTAAGCCGTGATGATCGGCAACGCGACGGTCGAATCAACATAACACACAACCGCGTCCGGCAACCTGTCCGGATCAACCTTGCCCCACGAGACTGCCTCGCCCGGAGTTGCCCCACTAAGTCCGCCACTGTCGGGACGCGCGTCTGTGATTTGTAAAAAGTAATCGTGGCCGCGCTCGTCTATGCCGAGGACTTCCTGTATCTGCGGCTCTGTCTGGAGCATGAAGTTTTTCGGGCTGCCGCCGCCGAGGATAAAGACTGCGGATTTGCCGCCGTGTTTCTTGCCCTTGTCGCCGCGCCCGTGAATCGCGCCGCGTTTTCCGGCGAGGACGAGCGCGGCGGTCTCGTTGACATCGAGCGAAGGGTCGAAAGCGAGCTTGTTGCCTTGCAAGGCTTTCGCGGCCACGTTCATTCCGATTGACGAATCGCCGGGAGACGAAGTGTAAATCGGAACGCTATATTCGTAGGCCGCCGCGAGGAGGGATTTGTTTTCGACGCCGAGCTTGCGCTCTCGCTCGCGGACGTAACGCCCGCAGAGATAATGAAACTCGGCGGTTGACATAGGCTTTTGAAACTCTTCGCCTTCGATAATCTGACGGAAGAAAGCGTCCGTGTCGAGCAGCACCGAGTAATCGAAAAAGATGTCGTAGATACGCACGACCTCTTCCGCTCTGAGCACGATGTCGGAGACGAGCGTGTTGCCCTGATGCATCGAGAGGCCGATGCCGAAGTGCGTGTCGTGATAGAGGTTCGCGCCCGTCGAGATAATCCAGTCCACGAAGCCGGCCTGGATGAGCGGAATCAGAGCCGAGATGCCAAGTCCTGCGGGCGTCAGCGCGCCCGTCAACGACAGCCCGACCGTCACGTCCGGCTCCAACATTTTTTGCGTCAAAAGCTGGCACGCCTCGCGCAGCCGCGCGCCGTTGTAAGCCATAAAGGCGTTGTCCACGAGGTCTGCCAGAGAGGTCTTGCCCGTAATCGGCGCGGGGTCAATCCGCTTGCCTTGCAAGAACTTGCTACGCTTCTTCGCCATGCTCTCCTCTTAAAAGATTTCAAATCTCAAATTTCAAATCTCAAATCTTATTCTGCCTATCCCTGTTTGAATCCGCTTGAGCAAGACTTTCAAGACACGGGCGGCACAAGCAGCGCCCGTAACGCTCGCGCAAGTTTGTAAGCATATCATCACTCAGCTTGACTTCGCTGCACCAACACTTTCCCGATGCCGCCCCGCATGTAAACACATCTCCGCAGGCTTCGCATCTCTCGGCAACATTCGCAGGGGTGAAAGACTCTGCATCTTGCAGTTCTAACTTTGTGTCACTCATTCCGCGTCGTCCTCACTCTCAGTCTCTTCGGGCGCGCGCCTCAAGCGCAGGCGAGAGATGCGCTTGCTGTCCGCTTCCAAAACTTCCAGATCAAGTCCGCGAAACGCGAGCCGTTCGCCGGTTCTGGGGACGTAACCGGATTCGCTGATGACGAGTCCGGCGATGGTCGTGAAATCATCGTCTTCGATTTCAAGATCGAGCAGGCGTTCGATCTTTCCGATTTCGGTCGAGCCGAGCACGTCGTAATAACCGTCGCTCGCCTCTACGATCTCGACGATCTCTTCGCCCTCCGTGTCCTCGTCTTCAATCTCGCCGACGATCTCTTCCAGAATATCTTCGACGGTGACCAGCCCCGCGACGCCGCCGTACTCTTCAATGACCATCGCCAGTTGCACGCGCGCCTTCTGCATCTCTTCCAGGAGGTCTGCGACGGGCTTGGTTTCGGGCACGAAGTAAACGGGGCGGACGAGCGTTTCGATGGCTTCGTCTTCCCTGTCCTCAGGCCAGCAGATGAGCAGGTCGCGCACGTAAATCAGCCCCTCCACATTATCAATCTGTTCACGATAGACGGGCAGGCGCGAATATTTCGATTCGATTATCAGGTCGCGCGCCTCGCGCACGGTGGCCGTGATGGGAAGCGCGACGATCTCCGTGCGCGGCGTCATCACTTCGCTCACTAAGGTGTCGCCGAACTCGATGATGGACTGAATCCGCTCGCCCTCTTCCTCTTCCAGAATCCCTTCCGCCGCTCCGACATCAATCAAAGCCTGTAGGTCGTCGCCGCTGTCTTCGTCCTCATCATCCGCGCCGCCTTCGGGAAGCTGACGCTTGCGCCGCAGGCGATCAAAAGAGCGATGCCACGGGTCTGCCGCGAAAGTCAGCGCGCGATAGAAAGGACGCACGAGCGGCAAGAGCCACAGGAGCACGCCTTCGGGATTCCGCACAGTGACGAGGCGCGGGATGAATTGACGGAAGATTCCGGCGAGGACGAGTCCGGCGATCAAAGCGACGAGAATAAAGCGTGTGTTCGAGAACCAGTGAAACGAGATCGAAGTGACGAGGACGGAGAAGGCGACGAGCAGGATTTGGATGACCGCCGAGAGCGTAAAGCGAAAGCGCGGCCTGTTCTCCAGAATCTCTTTGAGGAACGGGGTCGAGCGCGACGCCGGATGCTCCTCGGCTTCGCTGATGAGGCGGCGCAAACCGACATCGCTGAGCTGTCCGAACGCCATATCCACCGTGGCGAGAAACGTCAGCGCGACCAGAAGCAGACACGTGATGCCTATTTCAATGCCCATAGTTTAGTTCATAGTTATAGAGTTCATAGAGTTTAGAGAGTTTAGAGAGTTAAGACAAGCGCAATGCCCGACGAACCTTCCGAACTCTATGAACCCTATAAACTCTCAAAACTCTATGAACTCTCTTGAACCGTCGAGCGATTATATTCCAAGTCTGCCTCGCAGGCGGAGTTCTAACCGATTCATCTCGCCCTCATCCGTCTCATGATCGTAACCGCACAGATGCAGCAAGCCGTGAAGAATAAGCTGTGACACTTCCTCCTCAAACTCAAGCCCATGCTCCCGCGCCTGTCTCGCCGCCTGCTCAACCGAAATCACCACATCGCCGAGCGACTTGCCTTCTACACTTTCAAACTCATCCTCTCCCGCCGGAAACGACAACACATCCGTCGTCCCACTCTTCTTCCGCCACATCCGGTTCAACTCCCGCATCGCCCTATCCGACACAAAAGCCACCGTCACCCCCGCGCTCCCCGCAGGCACAACCCTCAAAGCCTTCGACACAAATTCCCGCCACCCCTCGCAATCAACTTTCATCTTGCGCTGACGGCTGACAACCTCAATCATTATTCGCCTCAGATGCGACTGACAGAGACCATTGTAGGGGCCGGGCTGGTCCCTGCCCGCATCGTCCGAAGAGGACGATGGTCAAGTTTTGCGATTATTCAGTTCGCGCCTTCGCGCGGCGGGCAGGGATAAGCCCGGCCCCTACAGTTTTGGCAACAGCCCTCAACGCATCAATGCCCATGCATAGCGTCTTTACCTCTCGCCACCCTATCCCCACTTCTCGACACCTCTCAGATTCAGCCCGACAGCCTACCTAAACACCCTGACGAGTCACCTGCACATCTCGACAGTTCATTTATACCGTCCGACGAGCTACTTGCACAGCCTGACAGCTTATCTCGACATGCACGTCGTTGCGATTGCCATAATCAGATATTGCTCTTGCTCGTGTGCTCCTCGTAGGCGCGGATAATCATCTGGACGAGGCGGTGGCGGACGACATCCTTGTCGGTGAAGTAGACGAACTCTATGTCTTCGACTTTCGAGAGCACGCGTTCGGCTTCGACGAGGCCGCTGCGTTTTCCGGTCGGGAGGTCAATCTGCGTCACGTCGCCCGTAATCACCGCCTTCGAGCCGAAACCGATGCGCGTCAGAAACATCTTCATCTGCTCGCTCGTCGTGTTCTGCGCTTCATCCAGGATAATAAATGCATCTGCCAAAGTTCTGCCCCGCATGAATGCCAGAGGCGCGACTTCGATGACGCGCTTCTCCAAAAGCTTCGTCACGCGCTCGTAGTCAATCAGGTCGAAGAGCGCGTCGTAGAGCGGCCTGAGATACGGATCAACTTTGTCCTGCAAATCGCCCGGAAGAAATCCGAGCTTCTCTCCGGCCTCGACCGCCGGACGCGCGAGGACGATGCGGTTGACCTGCTTCTGCATCAGAGCTTGCACGGCCATCGCTACTGCCAAATAAGTTTTTCCGGTACCCGCGACGCCTATGCCGAAGACGACATCTTTGCTCTGAATCGCTTCGATGTAGCGACGCTGTGTGGCGGATTTGGGCGCGACCTGCTTTTTGCCTGCGGGGTTGAAGCGAGCCTTAGTGAAATAGTCGCGGAGTGAATAGGCGCGGTCTTCGGCGATCTGTGCGAAGGCTTCGCGCAGCTCTTTGTCTGTGAAAGTCTTGCCCTCTGTGAAGAGGTCTGAGAAATCTTCCAGAATGCGCTCGACGGTTGTGACATCGCGCGGGTCGCCGTCAACCGTCAAGTCCTGCCCGCGCGCATTGATGCGTACGTCGAGCAGTGATTCCAGATATTTGATGTTCTGGTCGTGGACGCCGAAGAGCGTCTCCAAGCCTCTGGGCGGAAGTTCTATCTTCTTCAAAAGGTAAAGCAGTCTCCTTGTGTTGTGTGAACATACCGCGCCGCACGGCGCACGGGCGGATGAGGGGTTGGCAGGGTTTCGTTCAACGCTTGCACAAGGGCGACGCTACTACAGCGCGCGCGCGAGTGTCAATGCGGATAAAGCATGAAAAGCATGCTTTTCAAGTTGCTCCCGCGCCTTGACACGCGCGGGTTCGATACCTATACTTTGTCGCTTGTGCTTGGGGCGGAAAAAGCGTCTATCGCTCGCTATCTCAAGCGCATGCAGCGACAGATAAAGTTTTTTGACGGGGAGTTCGATGCCAAATCATAAATCAGCAGAAAAGCGCGTGCGCCAGAACGAGAAACGCCGCGACAACAACCGCAGCAATCGTAGCCGCTTGCGCACTTCGATTAAGAAATTGCGCACTGCCCTTGCGGGCGGCGCGGCGGAGCAGCTTAACACTTTGCTGCCGGAGACGATCTCGACGATTGACAAGGCCGTGCAGAAAGGCGTGCTTCATCGCAACGCCGCCGCGCGTTACAAATCGCGTTTGACGACGCGCGTTAATCAAGCGACGACGAAGTAAGCTTTTTCAAAATCCAATTTAGCAGGCGAGGCTGGCTGAAAGACATTTTCAGCCAGCCTCGCCTTTTTGCATTCATGCTCGAAAGAGGACGAAAATCCGAGGAGAGACGAATCATGAGAGGCAAGCTTGAGAGATACGAGAGCGATGAGGAAGTGGAAGCGGTCGTGCGAAAGTTCGAGGCGTGTCTTTTCTCGCCCGGCGAGTTTCATCACCGCGAACACCTCACGGTCGCGCTCTGTTATCTGTTGGAATCGAATGAGCAGGCCGCGCTTGAGCGTTTGCGCGCCAATCTCTTTCGCTTTCTCGAACATCACCATATCGAAGCTAACGTCTATCACGAGACGATCACGCTCTTCTGGCTGAAGCTCGTCGGCCACTTTCTCGAAGGGGCTGACAAGGGACGCGCGCTCGCGGAGTTGACTAATGATTTAATCGCGGAATGCGGCGAAGCTCATCTCGTCAAAGCGCATTTCAGCCGGCAGCTTCTAGACTCCGAAGAGGCGCGGGCTGCGTGGGTCGAGCCGGACTTACAATCGCTTAACTTTTAAATTTGATTTTCGCTCAACCGGCCAGCTCGCAGATGAGCATTTCCAGTTGGAGGCGCGGCGTGGCCTGCGAAGTCTTGAGGGCGACATCCGCCTGTGCGACGCGACGAATGCTGCGCGTGAGCGTGGCGGACTCCGTGCGACGCGCGGTGGCTAGAAAATCTTCGCGCTTGTGGTAAGGCATGGCGACGAGGCGAAAGACTTCCTCTTTGGCCGCGCCGCGCGCCATCAGTTCTTTGGCGAGAGAGAGCCTGTGATAGTTGCTCGCAATCAAGCCGATGAGCATCACCGGCTCCGCGCCGTCGTCGAGGAGTCGCTGTAAGGTTTGCAGCGCGCGCTTGCGATTGCGCGCGATGAGATGATCCGTCAACTCGAAATTCGACAGCTCGCGCGAGCGCAAGACCAGCGCGTCCACCATCTCCATCGTGATCCGCCCCGTTGGAAGCGCAGCCGTCGCCAGCTTATCCAATTCATTCGAGAGAGTCCTAACATCGCTCCCGACCAGCGCGACGATTTGCCCCAAAGTCCGCTCGTCCGTGTCGGCCTTCAATTCGCGCAGGCGGCTCTTCGCCCATGCCAGCAGCTCTTTGTCCGAGAGCGCGGCGAACTCGACCGAGACGCAGGCGTCGAGCAGAGTCTTGGAGAGCTTGCGACGCTTATCCAGCTCGTCGGAAATGAAGATGACGACGCTCGATTCGACGGGTCGCGCGAGATAGCGCAGGAGGGCGTCCTCGTCCGCTTCGCGCAACTTATGAAAATCGCTGATGCGGACGACGCGCCGCGCGGACATCATCGGCAACTGCTCGGCAGCCGCGATGGCTTGCTGCACATCCGTGCTGGTCAAGCTGTAGCTCGCTTCGTTGAACTCGCGCAAAGGCGCGTCGTGAAGCGCGGCTTCAGAGATGGCGCGCGCGGCTCGCTCGCGCAAATAATCTTCCGCGCCGAAGAGCAGGTAAAGAGGCTCGACGCGCCCTGATTTGAGCGCGCGTTTGAGGTCTTCGCGCTTGAGCGTGCTCATTTCCCTTCGTTGACTCCGAAGCCGTTGACGAGCGTGGAGACGACCGATTCGGCGAAGCTGCGCGCCATGCGCTCGACCGCCGGGTCTTCCTCGTTAAAGAAGGAGCGCGGGTCGTTCGTGAACTCAAACTCGCCGCGAAAGACGTAGTTCTGATTGTCATACAGCACGCGATTCTCCGTCTGGTCGCGCACGGTCACGGCGGCTGCAATCGTCACTTCAAAAATGCGCGCCCGCCCGCGATCATCAAGCAGCACGCCGGAAAAACTGAAGCTCTTAATCACGCCGTCAATCACGGCGTCCGCGCCTTCCGGCTCGCTCTGCACGCGCAAACCTCTCCCGCGCCGGATGATCTCTTTCATCACCGCGTCCGTAAAACGCGTCTCGATTTTGTAGCGCAGAGCGTTGTTCTGAAACGCCGGGACGGCGACGGTGCGAATGCGCTTCGGCAGGCCGCTCTTCGTCACCGGCTTGTAACATTCCGTAAAGCCGGAGACGCAGATGAGCGTTAAAGCGAGCAAGCACGCGCGCCATGTTTTGTGAAAGAGAGCCATCGAAAGTTTCTCCGTTAAGAGCGTTGGATGAAGGCGGAAGGATGAAGGATGAAAAGAAAGATGTCAACAGCTTGCCTTTCATTCAACAGCAACGCGTAACTTTCAAGAGCCTGTCTTTCATCCTTCCGCCTTCATCCTTCCGCCTTGCTTGATAGCATCAATCACGCGCACGGTCTCGACTGCCGCGCGCACGTCATGCACGCGGACGATGTGCGCGCCACGCAACACAGCCGCCGCGACCGAAGCCATCGTGCCGTGCAGTCGCGCCTCAGCCGGAGCATCGTCTTCGAGAATGCGTCCGATGAAAGACTTGCGCGACGTGCCGACGAGAATCGGAAAACCCGCGAAGCTTTCGGCAAACTCATCGAGGCGCGCGATGAGAGCCAGGTTCTGCTCGAATGTTTTTCCGAAACCGATGCCGGGATCGAGCGCGATTGCTTCGGGACGGACGCCGCGCCTCTCCGCCATGTTCAGGCTGCGACGCAGACTCACTTTTATCTCGCTAAAAATATCCGGCGAGGGCGGCAGGCGATGGAGCGTCGCGGGCGTCCCTCTCGAATGCATGAGGACGAGTCCCGCGCGGGCTTTCGCAACTTCATCCGCGACGTGAAAATCGAAACGCAAAGCCGAGATGTCATTGACGATCTCAGCTCCCGCCTCAAGCGCGGCGCGCGCCACGACGGCTTTCGTCGTGTCAACGGAAATCGGAACTTGCGAATGCTTTGTCAACTCTTCGATGATTGGAATGACGCGGCGCAGTTCCTCTTCGGGCGTCACAGCCTCGCCGCCCGGGCGCGTTGATTCGCCGCCGACATCAATCATGTCCGCGCCCTCTGCGATCATCTCTTCGGCGCGACGCGTGGCCGCGTCCGCGTTTGTGAACTGCCCGCCGTCGCTAAAACTATCCGGCGTCACATTGAGCACGCCCATCACGAGCGTGCGTTCGCCAATAGCTATCACACGCCGGGCGAGTTTCCATTCCATGAAAGCAATTCTATCTTGAATTTCGGGTGGGTGCGAATTTGAGTACGAAGAAGAAAATTTCACGCAAAGGCGCAAAGGAAGAAGACGCACAGAGCAAATGATATTCAACCTCTTAGCGGTCTTCCTTTGCGCCTTTGCGCGAGACTGCTTTTAAAAGCAAAAGTGAGGAAAGCATTCAAGCCTTCCCCACTTTTACCTTTTTACTTTTACCTTCCGCTACGCCGTCGCCGGATTGCTGCCCGTAATCGGCGGCAGGATCGGCTTCAACGGCTTGACGGTCGGCTCTTTGAGCTGCGGGCGTTCGTCGTCGCCCGATGCGGGCGGCGGATCGTTGTCGAGCGGGAGTCCGGCGACGATGCGTCTGATCTGCACGCCGTCGAGCGATTCGCGCTCAAGCAGTGTCTCGGAAAGACGAACCATCGTGTCGCGGTTCTCTTCGATGATCGTCTTCGCGCGGTCATACTGACCAGAGATGATTTTCTTCACTTCCTGATCTATCTTGATCGCGGTGTCTTCGGAAAAATCTCTGTGCTGTGCGATCTCGCGCCCCAGGAAGATTTGCTCTTCCTTCTTGCCGAACGTGAGCGGCCCTAACTCCGACATGCCGTACTCGCAGACCATCGCGCGCGCTAATTCAGTCGCGCGCTCGATGTCGTTCGACGCGCCGGTCGTGATGTTGCTGAGGAAGACTTCCTCGGCGATGCGACCGCCCATCAGGATGGCGATCTGTCCCAATAGATACTCTTGCGAGTAGTTGTGACGGTCGCCTTCGGGCAATTGCTGCGTCACGCCCAAAGCCATGCCGCGCGGAATGATCGTCACTTTGTGAACTGGGTCAGCGTTCGGGACTTTCAAGCCGACGAGCGTGTGTCCCGCTTCGTGATAAGCCGTGATGCGCTTCTCTTCGGGCGAGATGACCATGCTCTTGCGCTCCGCGCCCATCAAGACTTTGTCCTTCGCCAGCTCAAAGTCCGGCATGGCGACCAGCTTCTTATTGTAACGCGCAGCATTGAGAGCCGCCTCGTTGACCAAGTTCGCAAGGTCTGCGCCGGTAAAGCCGGGCGTGCCGCGCGCAATCACGCTGATGTCAACATCTTCTCCGAGCGGAATCTTGCGTGTGTGAACTTTCAAGATGCCTTCGCGCCCGCGCACGTCAGGGCGGGAGACGACGACGCGGCGGTCAAAGCGTCCCGGCCTCAAGAGCGCAGGGTCGAGCACGTCCGGCCTGTTGGTCGAAGCAATGAGAATTACTCCGTCGTTCGACTCGAAGCCGTCCATCTCGACGAGCAGTTGATTCAAAGTCTGCTCGCGCTCGTCGTGTCCGCCGCCGAGGCCAGCGCCTCTGTGACGACCGACAGCATCAATCTCATCTATAAAGATAATGCACGGCGCGTTCTTCTTGCCCTGCTCAAAGAGGTCGCGCACGCGCGAAGCTCCGACGCCGACGAACATCTCCACAAAGTCCGAGCCTGAGATGGAGAAGAACGGCACGTTGGCTTCGCCCGCGATGGCTCTCGCCAACAGCGTCTTGCCCGTTCCCGGCGGCCCCATCATCAGGACGCCTTTGGGAATGCGCCCGCCGAGCTTTTGAAATTTTTGCGGCTCTTTGAGGAATTCGATAATCTCCTGCAACTCCTCTTTCGCCTCTTCGACTCCGGCCACGTCTTTGAACGTGACGCGCTTCTGCTGATTATTCAAAAGCTTCGCGCGCGACTTGCCAAAGCTCAGGGCTTTGTTGCCGCCCGATTGCATCTGCCGCAGCATGAAAATCCAGAAGCCGATGAGCAGCACGAACGGCGCCCAAGTGATAAGCGCGGTGACCATGAAGCCGCTGCTCGCAGGCTCTTCTTCGACTTCGGCTTTGGGCTGATCGCTGTTCGGTTTCTTCTCCGAAGCGAGGGTCATCAGATCGGCTTTGTACTTTTCGTTCGAGAGACTGGTGCGATAGTCCTGCTTGTCAGTCCCCGTGGCCGTGACCTCGCTCTGTTTGATCGTCATCTTGGCGATCTCGCCACTGCGAACCTTCTCGGTCAACTGCGTGATGGAAAGCTGCTGCGGCGAGCCTTTGCCGGGCGGATGCGCCAGAAATTTGTAGAGCAAAAGCGCGCCGACGATGATGAATAACCAGAATATTATTTGTCTAGCAGTAGAACTCAAATCTTTCCTTGCCTCCGACGAAGAATGATAACTCATCCTTCATCTTTTGTCGCTCCCCAAACTGTTGGCCTTGCCCGAAGGGGGAGCAAACGTGTCCGTTTTCCTGCAAAGCCTGAGCTTAGATGCATTTGGCGGCCATGCAAGTTGCGCCATCTCGTGCTCTTTGAGGCGCGTCCGAAACCTTTCAAAATCGGTCAGGCTTCGCTTTTATTCTCTTCCTTCACGGCGGGCAAGGTCGCCAGAAAAGGCAACTCTCGCCAGCGTTCATGAAAGCCGAGGCCGTAGCCGAAGAGATAGCCCTCGCCGCTCGTCTCGAACGCCCGCCAGTCGGGGATGAGCGAGACGCGGCGACGCTCCGGCTTGTCGAGCAGGACGCAGAGCTTGACGGTCGCAGCCCCGCGCGCTTCCAACTGTTTAATCAAATACTCCTGCGTCACGCCCGTCTCAAGCACGCTCTCGACGAGCAGCACGTCGCGCCCGGTCAAATCCATCTGCGTGCTGAATGAAAGGTCTTGAACCCCTGCGAGCGTGTGATGCTGATAACGCAGGAAAGCCGTGCGGACCGGGGTTTTGATGGCGCGCAAGAGGTCTGCGAGAAAGACGAAGCCGTCTTCCAAAACGCCGAGCACGGCCACCTCGCGCCCCTCGTAAGCCTCCGAGATTTCAGCCGCGAGCGCCTCGATCCGTTCGGCAATCTGCGCCGCGCTGTAAACCTCTACAATCTGATCGGCCATATTTTCACTCGCGCCCCGCCAAAAAAAGTGCCGGGCAAAACCGTCGCACAAATCGAAACCGCCTACGCGTTTGTGGCGGCGGCGGCACGCTTCTGATTTTAGACGCCTTCACTCCCCTTTTTCAACTCTTTTCGCGGCGATAGCCTTCGAGATAGAAGCTGCTTCAAAACTCAAGAGATTGAATAATTCAACTCTTTGCGTCCTTTGGTCTTTCTTTGCGCCTTTGCGAGAACCAAAACGTTTCACGCCAAGACGCAAAGTTAAGACGAAAGCACGCCAGGGGTTGTTCCGTGTTTTGAAGTAGCTTTTGAGTATTAAGCGTCATAAAAAAGCAAATAAGCTTTTCTCCGCTCGACGCGGCAACCGCCCGGCAACTCCGCGACGCGCCCGCCCCGCTCACCGAAGACCAGCTTTTCAACTCCCAGGAGATGCGCAAGCTCAAGCCGCCGCAAATCGCCTCGCGCACCGGCGAGCCACAGCCGCAACGCGCGACGGCGAACGGAAACGCGTGCGCCCGCCAGCATATGTACGCAGAGCGACGGCTGGACGGATGTGTGCTCAACACTCGCGGCTTTCAATAATTCCTGAGCCTGCGCCTGCAAAGCTTCCGCGTCATCACGCAAGAGCCGCGCAGTGCGCGCGAGAGCCTCAACCGCGCGCGGATTGAAAGTCTCAAGCAAAGGAATAAGCTGCCGCCGCACACGCACGCGCGCGAACGCCTCGTCCTCATTCATCGCGTCACACAGAAAAGCCACGCCGCGCGCCTCACAATAAGCCACAGTCTCCGCCCGCCGCGCCCAACCTAGAAGCGGCCTCACGAGCATAATATTTTTCTTCTCATCAAGCGCGCGCACAGCCTCCATCCCGCCCAAACCCTCTACGCCGCTCCCGCGCATCAAGCGCAACAACACCGTCTCCGCCTGATCGTCCAGAGTGTGCGCCGTCAACACCGCGCAGGCTTCAACACGCGCGGCCACCGCCGCCAGAAATTCGTAACGCGCGCGTCTCGCAGCCTGTTCCAGATTATCCCTGCTCACTTTCGCACGCTCGCGCACGTTCACTTCATCAAGCGCGATGTCGCAACCAAGCTTCTCCGACAATTCGGCCACCCAGCGCGCGTCCCCTTCGCTCTCTTCTCCGCGCAAACCGTGATTGAGATGAGCGACAGTCAGTTTCAGCGCAAGCCTCTCCGCGCGCACAAGCTCATCGAGAGCGAGCAGGAGGGCTGTGGAATCCGCGCCGCCTGAGACCGCGACGACCGCACGCCACTCCGCGAGCGGAAGTTTTAAACGCTTCCATTCGGTGAGCAGCTTGCGCGCGAAGCCGCTCACACGCTTGGCTCGAATTCTTTGCATCTGATATTCAAGCTTATTCGCTAATGCTACCCAACAATCCCGAAAGCTCTCACCGGAAACGTCCCGAAGGCTTTGACCTTAACCGGCACGGCGAAGAATCTGTAGCCGCCGTCGGGCAAGAATTCGAGATTGCACAGGTGCTCGACAATCGGAATGTTTGCCTTGAGGAGCAACGAGTGCGCGGGTCTCGCTTTGTCCGCGACATCATCTATGTTGTATGAATCAATACCGACGAGCGCAGCCCCCGCATCAACCAGCATTTGCGCCGCCTCCGCCGTCAGAAACGGATGATGCTCAAAATAACTTTCGCTGCCCCAATGCCGCGCCCATCCGGTATGAACCAGCACAGCCTTGCCGCCGAGTTCATAGCCGTCGAACAAAGAGGCTGTAATAGCTTTCCCTTCATCATCGCTCACGCGAATCGTGACGCCTTCGAGATTGGCTAAAGATTCAAGCGGAAGCTGAGACAGATCGCGCCCCTCCTGATAACGATGAAAAGGCGAGTCTAAATACGTGCCCGTGTTGGCGACCATCTCGATTTTTCCGATGTGAAACTCAGTCCCGCCCGCGTAATGCTGGCGCGACGCCTCGCGGCTCATAAAGTCCGAGATGACGGGCGCGGGCAATCCTTTGTAAGTAATCATGCCATGCTCTACGCTGTGGCTGACATCAATGATGGCTGTCATGTCTCTTCTCCGCTTCGGTTTGACAAACAAGCTCATTCGCTCTCGGCCTTCAAAGCCTCTTGACGGCTGCGAATCAACCCCGACAGGCCATTCAGAGCCTTGCGCGCCATGCCCGTCGGGTCTTTCTTCACGCCCAACTGCTCGTGCGCGTCCGCCAGAATCCCAATCAGCTCGTCCTGCACGATTATCCGAATCCTCTTCTCTTCTTCAGTCATCCCTTTTTTATCCTTTCAATTTTAATTAGCCACAGAGGACACAGAGGAAGGTAAAAGTAAAAAGGTAAAAGGTAAAAGTGAAGACAAAAGCAATTTAATAAAAAGTTGGTAGCCGCCTTCCTTTTACCTTTTTACTTTTACCTTTTACCTTCTCCACCTCTGTGTCCTCTGTGGCTAATGTTTAGAATTCCATTCTTAATTTATCTTGCCAGATGGAAAAACACATCCTCAAACGGCTGATCGTGCAAAGCGGCGCGTTCGCGCAGTTCGGGCGGCGTGCCTTCGGCGACGAGCAGGCCGCCGCGCATGATGCCGACGCGGTTTGAGATGCGCTCGACAAAGCTCATCACATGCGACGAGACGATGACGGCGCGGCCTTTCGCTCTTTCATCCTCAATCCGCAGCCGCAGCTTTCGCATCATCTCGACATCCAGACCGTTCAGCGGCTCGTCAAGCACCAGCACATCGGGCGCGCCCGTGAACGCCGCCGCCAGCCCGAGCTTTTTTCGCATGCCCAGCGAATAGCTGCCGACCCATTTATCCGCGACCGCCGACAATTCAAAAAATTCTATCTCCGCCGTGATCGAATCCGTCGCCGCATCCTTGAGTCCCGCGACCAACTGCAAATACTCTCTGCCGGTCAGGCGATTATAAAGAAAGAGTTCTTCGGGCAAATATCCGAGCCGCCTTTTAACCAGCGGCGCGCGGCGCGCGAGGTCTTCGCCGCAGACGAAAATTTTGCCTGCATCTGCCGCAGTGATGCCTGTGATGATGCGTATCAAAGTGGACTTGCCCGCGCCGTTCGCGCCGACGAGCGCATAGACTTCGCCCGCGTTGACAGACAAGCTGACTCCGCCCACGGCGACCAGCTTGCCATAACTTTTCGTCACCGCCTCGATGCTGACCAGTTCCGTGCTCAATCGCCCTCCGTCAGCAAACAGAACCTCGCGCGCCTGTGTCCTCTGTGCGTCAGCCCGCGCATTGTGTTCGTCGCAAACGGCACAAAGCCTATCGGCCAGAAGAGCGTCACGAACAGGCCGAACACAGCCCCCGAGCTAATCATCAACACGATTGCCAACTCAGGCCGCTCCGGCACTTCAAAAGCGAGCGAACCGATAATCGTGCTCACCAGCCACCACAGCCAGATGCATTCGGCCAGGAGCGGCAGAGCATAAAAGAGCGGCACTGTTCCGGACAGCACGCCGACGAGCCACGCGATGAGCGGCGCGGGCAGGCTGACGAGGCGCGCGTACCACAGCTTTGTCTCCCACAGAGCCTTGCCGCTCGCGCCCGTCGCGCGCTCAAGCCAGAAATGCGGAAGCTGATACGCGACCAGGACCGCGACCAGAATCGAGCAGGCCGCGCACACCAAAACGCAAACTATCTTCACG
Source organism: Pyrinomonadaceae bacterium (assembly GCA_036403295.1). Taxonomy (GTDB): domain Bacteria; phylum Acidobacteriota; class Blastocatellia; order Pyrinomonadales; family Pyrinomonadaceae; genus JACMLC01. Next base: position 70,133 of record DASWRG010000050.1, on the reverse strand, counting down.
GCCATCACGGCGGGCAGCCAGGTCGCCTCGAACCATCCCGCTTCAACTGAGACGACGGGCAGCCATCCCGTCATCAGCACCGTCATCAAGACGACGAACATGAGCAGCGACAGAAAGAGGGCGACGTAGACTGCGGAAGAGAAAGCGCGGCGAGTAAGCTGCAAGTCGCGCGCGAGCTGCGCGGCGACGGCGCGCTCGAATCTTCGCGTGAGCAAAGGCGCGCCGAACGCGCTCGACTTTCCGCCCGCCTGCAAACGCTTCGCATATTCTATGTCGGCTGCGCGCCAACGCTCATGCAACGCGCGAGTCAAAAGATAAAGCGTCGTTAAGTTTACAACTCCACACACGACGAGCCAGCGATTGATTCCCGCAGGCAACGATGCGGGCTTCAGTATGAGCAGGAGCAGCGCGCCCGCGATCATCGCAGACACGATGGCTGTCATCAACGCTCCGCTCGCCGCGACGTAGTTTTTCGTGTGCCCCCAGTGAATCCAATTCAGCGCGGCGAAGATTTCGGCCAGCGCGAGAATCAGAATCAGGCAGGCGAGCGGCGGCAAAATTTGTGTATCAAACAGACGCCCCGCGCCCGCCAGAGCACGCACGATTAAAACAAGTAAGCCGAAGAGAGCGGCGCGCGTGATTCGCTTCAAGCAGGCCGCGTGCAGCCATGTCGAGGGCTGGACGGGCAAAGCGTCTAAGCCTGATTCCGGTCTTCTGAGGTGATAGAGTTCCGCGCTCGCGCGCGACAGGCTGAGGCCGATGAGAGAGAGCACGAAACTCACGCAGAGCGTCAGGCTCAAGCCGAAGGAGGGCTGCCACGCGGGAGCTTCCTCGGCCAGGCGCGCGAGCGTCGCATACGAGATGCCGCAGACGAGCGGCGTCAGTATCAGCAAAGTATAGAGATGCTGCCCCGCCCAACGCGTCCCCTCGCGCACGCTCGCGCCAATCACCAGCATGAGTTTCTTCACGCTCAAATGATTACCACACTCGCACGATTATTTACACTCGCGCCTCTTCTTCTTTGCGCCTTTGCGCCTTTGCCTGAAAATTAAATCTCACGCAAAGGCGCAAAGGCGCAAAGAAAATCAGGTTCGCTCTTAACTCAGAGATTTTTTCCGAGGACGCCTTGCAACTGTTCGCGGTAGTTGCGCGAGAGTGTGAGCTTGGTGCCGTTGTGCAGGATGATGTGATACTCGCCGTGAAACCACGGTTGCAGTTCGCGGATGCTGTCAATGCGGACGATGGTCGAGCGATGCACGCGGAGGAATTTTTTCGGGTCGAGCTGTTCTTCGAGGCTGCTGATGGTCTCTCGCAAGAGATGCGCTTTTTTGTCCGTGTGGAGGCGCACGTAGTTCCCTTCGGCTTCGATCCAGTTGACCTCGTTGGCTTCGAGGAAGAAGACGCGTCCGCCGTTTTTGATGACGAGGCGTTCGACGTATCTGGCTTCGGCCTTGAGAGCTTCCAGAAGAGCCACGATGCGTTTATCAAGCTCGCCGTTGCGCTCGCGCCTCAATTGAGTCTTGGCGCGCGAGACGGCCATCTCGAATCGCTCGCGGTCGAAAGGTTTTAAAAGATAATCGAGCGCGTGATAATCGAAGGCGCGGACGGCGTATTGATCGTAGGCCGTGACGAAGATGACAATCGGCGAACGCTCGCCCTTCAAAGCTTCGAGGACTTCAAAGCCCGCGACCTCCGGCATCTGGATGTCCAGAAAGAGCAAGTCAGGCTGGTGTGTTTGAATAGCTTCGATGGCTTCGCGACCGTTGACGCACTCGGCGACGATTTCTACCTCGTCGTCGTGCTCCAACATCTCGCCTATAATCTGACGCGCGAGCATTTCGTCGTCAACGACTATCGCTCGCAGTCGAACTGCATCCGCCATGCGCTCCCCCTCCGAATCGGGCGCGAGAGGCTTTCTAATGCGTTTCCCCTGTCAAAATGGTCTTCGGCCTCTACTGGCTAAACACCGCGCGCTACTTTTCTGTGACAAAAATTTAGCAGCTCAGAATGTTCGGAAGGACGGGATTGGTGACGGCTCTCTCGCTCTGACGGCTTCAGGAAGTTTTCAGCAAGTGGCTGTGACCGTTCGTGACTCTTGACGGAACTTCTAAAGTGACGGTCAATCCTCCCGCCGGATTGTTCTCCAACTCGAAGCGATGTTCCGCGCCGTACAGTTGGTCTAGACGCGCTCGCGTGTTCGCCAGTCCCAGTCCTCCTTTGAACAGCTTGATGGAGCTATGATTCACAGGAAGGCCAGGTCCGTTGTCTCGCACCTCTATCCGAAGTACGCCATTTTCGCGGCGGGCGTTGATTTCGATGAGGCCGGGCGTCGAGCGCGGGGCGATGCCGTGACGAATCGCGTTCTCGACGATGGGTTGGAGGATAAGGTTCGGCACGCTGATGTCAAGAGCCTGCGGCTCGACATCCATCCGCACGGTGAGGCGATCTTGAAAGCGTATGCTCTCGATTTCCAGATAGCCTTTGAGGAACTGCATCTCCTGCTCAAGACTCACCTCCTGCGCTCCGGCATTCTCCAACGTGAGGCGCAGAAAATCTCCGAGCCGCACGATCATCCGACGAGCCGCCTCGACATCCGTGTGCAGCAGAGCCGAGATGGAATGCAACGTGTTAAAGAGAAAGTGCGGGTGCAGTTGCATCTTGAGCGATTGGAGCTGCGCCTGCGCGAGCATGGATTCGAGCTGTGAGGCTTTGACTTCGCCTTTGCGATAACGATTGTAATAGCCGAAGGAATGAAAGATCAGAATAATCAGCCCGTAGGTCGCAAACTCTTCGCTCGCGTTGTTGAAGAGGTTACGCATGGCGTTGGAAAATTTGTAGGGATAACCGAGCGGGCGACCGAAATGAAAATAGATGAACGTCTGATCCAGAATTGAGATACAGCAGCACAGGAGCAGACTGAAAAAGATATGAATCAGCAGATTCCTTTTCCAGTTCTGTCGTTCGATGTGAAAGCGGCGCGAGAGCCAGATGACGAGCGGCGTCGCCAGCGCCCAGAGATAACAGTAAGAGAATTGAGAGAACGCTCCGTCAGACCACGGCATCGGTTCTGAAGAGCGGAGCGAGGCGAAGTACATCAGGCTGGTAAAGATGAAGCCGATGAAAGTCCAGACCAGCCAGATGAGCAGGAGCTGCGCCCACCAACGCTGCCAGAGCGGTTTGTCCTGCTCGACCTGTTCAGCCTTCTCCAACATGCTTCACCTCAAGTCTGACTTCGCCTTGAACAGGCCAGCAGCAGCCCGGTCGCTCAACCCCTTCGCGCCTCTTTACGCTTGCTCTTCTTCGCGCGCCTTGCAGTCAAGTTGCTGTGTTAACGCAAAGAACTCGAAGAGGAACGGGCGCAAAGAGACGCAAAGGAATTGACGCTCGACCTTTCACCAAGTCGTAATATCATGCACTTCATCGCGCGGGCGCGGGCAACTTTTGTGACGACGAGGCCGTATCCTGTGACGGGACGGCGCGCGTTCGTGATGAAGCGTCGCGGCTTAACAAACATTTTACGCGCCGCTCTCTTCGATGCAACTTTCAACGACAAAGCTGGCTAAGAATATCACTAATGACGCTCCACCGCCTCATCAATTCGCCCGCATGTCTTTCATCACACGGCGAGGCCAAGTTATACCAAAACTCTGCCTGTTCGTCACAAAGATATACCTTCCCTCCGCGAAGCTTCGTATTATGTAATCGCCGACATGCTTCATTTCTCCTCCGAAAGAAAGAAGAGCTACAGGCAAACAAGCGTGAGCTTGGTTAATGACAACTCTTCGGGTCAGAGAGGGCTGGCTATTCATATCTGGCCCGAAGAGTCGCCCTCATTGAAAGACACTAAGGAGCACAGCGATGGAAGAGATAACACTCAGGGAACAGCAGGAGAACACTTTCCCCGGCGGCGCGCAGCCGCAGGCCGCAAACGAAAACGGCGATCTCCGGCAGAGAGCGCAAGTCTTGAAAGATTTGGCGCTCGCGCTCTTGAGCGAGGTGCAGACGCTCGGAGACAATCAGGAGATGGAGGGAGCGGACGGCATAGATTTTTATGACGAAGTGCGCCGCTTTGAGATCGAGCTGATTCAACGCGCGCTGAAGAAGACCGGCGGCCATCAGATGCGCGCCGCGCGCCTCCTGAATGTGAAAGTGACGACGCTCAACTCGAAGATCAAACGCTATCACATCAGCCCGACCGCGCAGCTTTATAACTATCCGACCCTCGCCGCCAACGTCGAAGAGCTGCGCAGGCGAGCCTGAACGCGCGTACTTTTCATCCAACACTTCTTTTTCAAAAGCATCGCCCGCATGACATCAAGAGTTGTGCGGGCGATGACGCTTTAAAATCAGCCACAGAGGGCACAGAGAAGAAAAAGATAAAAGGTAAAAGTAAAAAGGTAAAAGGAAGGCTGAAACCAAATTTTATAAAACTGCTTTTTGTCTTCACTTTTACCTTTTGCCTTTTTACTTTTACCTTCCTTTATGTCCTCTTGTGGCTAAACTTCTTCTCATCATCTCTCAACCTTTACGATAATTTGGAAACAAACGCGCCCCGGAAAAATATTTCCCCTCATTCATATCCGAAGCTTTCAAGATTCAAGTTTCAAATATCCAAATTCATCAAGCCTCGTCGTCGGGTCACACATCGCTCGAACGTCTCAACCCCGAAATTTGTGAAGGGCTTGCGCTTCAAGGCAGGTGACGGAACGACTCTTGCGCTAGTCGTAGACAGCCGCGCGCGACTCGCAATTTGGATTTCCAAACTATCGGAAATCGAGGCTTCTCCCCGCCGCGCGCCAACTCTCCTCTGAGTAGGCTCAGAGATCACACGGAGGATTTTTTCACATGAGTAAGTTTCGCATTAACAGTTGGCTCGTGCGAACAACGCTCTTGCTGGCCGCGCTCCTGCTGGCCGCGCCGTTTACTTCGGCGCAGGTCACGACGGGAAACCTGCAAGGCGTTGTGCTCGACCAGAACAAAGCGGCGGTCGCCGGGGCGACTGTCAAAATCACCAACAAGGCGACAGGCATCACACGCGAGACGACGACGAATGCCGAGGGCTTTTATCGCGTCACGAATCTCGTGCCCGGCGACCAGTACACGGTCGAGGTTTCGGCGCAAGGTTTCTCGCCCGCAGCCGTCAACGGCGTCGCCGTGCGGCTCGCCACAGAGAACAGCGCGGACGTGGCCCTCACGGTCGGCGAAGTGGGCGGCACGGTCGTCGTGACGGACGCGCAGCCGCTCATCGAAAACACGCAGAGCCAGCTCTCGCAGAGCTACTCGCCGCGCCAGTTGACGCAGCTTCCTTTTAACGGCGGCTCGATTGACAATCTGGCTCTCTTGACGCCGGGCGTGGTCACGCCGGGCGACACGGACTTCGCCAACGGCACGGGCATCTCTGCCAACGGCAATCGCGGTCGCTCAAATAATTTTCAGATTGACGGCCAGGACAACAACGACAACTCCGTGACGGGGCCGAGCCTGACGCTGACGAACACGGAAGCCATCGGTGAGTTTCAAGTCATCACCAACAGCTTCTCGGCGGAGTTCGGCAGAAACTCCGGCGCGCAGATCAACACTATCACCAAGCCCGGCACGAACGAGTTTCACGGCACGCTCTTCGAGTATCACAACAACCAGTCGCTCGACGCGCTCAACAACGCGCAGAAGGTCAACGCGGGCGGCTTCCAGTTCTTAGCACGCAACGGCTTTTCGCAGTTCGCCGGACTGGCGAATCGCAATGGACGCGATCCTTATAAGATTAACAAGTTCGGCGGCAGCATCGGCGGACCCATCAAGAAGAACAAGGCGTTCTTCTTCTTTACTTATCAGGGAACTTACCAGCGCGGCGAAGCGGTCGCCAACGGTCTCAACACGGGACAGTTCACCTTTGACGCGCCGAGCGCGCTGCTCGCGCGGCAGCTGTTCCCGAACGCGGCGACGGCTCTGCTGACTTCAAGCATGGTCGGCGGCGGCCCGGCTTTCGTGCAAGGGCAGGGCACTTTCCTGCTCGCTCCGCCGGTGACGGATGTGAACGGCGACGGCATTCCCGACGCTTTCCTGTTCGGTCCGAACAATCCTGTGGGCAACACGCCGACGGCGAACTTCCTCCAACCGAGCGAGTTTGTCAGAGACGGCGCGGGCGTCCTGCGACCGCTCTACACGGGAGAGCCTGTGCGTCTGGTGAAGGCCAATTCGACGGCCAACGAAATCATCACGCGTGAGGATTTCAACCTGACGGACAAAGACACGCTGAGCACGCGTTACATTTTCAACCGGACGGTTTTCCCAATCGCCACGGGGCGTGCGCTGGCAGGCGCGCTCTTCGACGTGCCGTCGCGGAATCACAATCTCGGCGTCACTTACACGCGCACGCTGTCGTCGAAACTCGTCAACGAGGCGCGCTTCAACTACTCGAACCTGTACGTCGCGTTCGGCGACCCGAACGGGGCCGCGCCGGGGCCACAGATCGGATTCTCAGGACAGCGAGACTTCATCGGTAATTTCACCAGTCTGGCTCTTGGCGGACAGAACGTGTTTCCGCAAGACCGCAAGGTCGTAGTCTTTCAGGAGCAGGACACTGTCTCCGCGACCATCGGCAATCACGCGCTGAAGTTTGGCGCGGATATGCGTCAGCAGCGCACGAAGAATTTCTTCCTGCCCAACTTCCTCGGCGCTTATGTGTTTCGCGGCTCGAACAACAGCGGCACGGTTCCCGCCAACACTTTCTATGACGACACCGGCGCGCCGCTCACGGGTCAGCCCGCGACGGCTTTTGAGAATCTGATTCTCAATCGCCCGCGCGACATCAGCTTCGCGCTCGGCAGCCCGCGCCGCGACATCAACCAGAACGACTATTTCTTCTTCATACAGGACGACTGGCGCATTCGCCCGACGCTGACCTTGAACCTCGGCTTGCGTTATGAAATCTCGACGCAGCCCTTCAATGCTCTGATTGACCAGCTCAACGCGCGTGAGGCAGACCCGAATAGCGCGATCTTCAATCAGGCTTTTCCGCTCTCGACGCGCACTTTGAACAAGCTTCCGCTCGATAAGAACAACTTCGGCCCGCGTGTCGGTTTCGCGTGGTCGCCGAACCTGCATTTTCTGGGCGAGCGTTTCACGAATGGACGCACGGTGCTGCGCGGCGGCTTCGGCGTCGCTTACGACCCCAGCTACTTCAATATCGTCAACAACACTGTGACGGCGGCTCCGTTTGTCGGCACGGGCACGATTCGCCAGAACAATCCGGGCACTGCCGGACAAATGCTCGGCATCCCGTTTCTGCCGACCACGACCGCCCAGCTCAACACGACGCCGGGCACGAACAACGGCGACCCGCGCCTCTTCAACCAGACGCGCGTGGCCGACGACTTTCGTAACCCGTACACGATGTCTTACAACTTCGGCATCCAGCAGGAGATTTGGAAGAACACCGTGGTCGAAGCTCGCTATGTCGGCTCGCGCATCGTCGGACAGTTTCAGAGCGTCAATGCTAATCCTGACTTGCGCTTCTTGGCGCGCGCCGGATGCGACCTGACTCTCTTTCCGGGCGCGGACCCCGCGACTTGCGGCGGTCGTTTCACGCACGGCATCATCGCTCCCGGCGCGTCGGTGGCGAATAGCTTCAACAGCCGTCCGGGCACGAACGGCAACGGGCGACTTGATCCGAACTTCGGCCCGGCTCGCCTCCGCCTGAACGGAGCGAGCGGCACTTACAATGGCTTGCAGACGCGTCTTGACACGCGCTTCTCGGATTCGCTGACCATGAATGCGAACTACACTTGGAGCAAGACGATTGACAACGCTTCCGAGATTTTCGGCTCGCTCGGTGGCGGACAGACCATCGCGTTCTCGCAAGACCCGTTCGACATCACGAACGGCGAGCGCGGCCTCTCTGCTTTCCACCAGAAGCACAGCTTCAATGCCAACTTCATCTACGAGCTGCCGTGGTACAAAGAGCAGCGCGGATGGGAAGGCAAGCTGCTCGGCGGCTACCAGCTTTCGGGCTTTATCCTGCTCGGCTCCGGTCGCCCGTACACGGTGCAACAGATCGCTGGCTCTTACGACCCGACGTTCGACGTGGCGTTCTCCGGCTCAGCCGGGCCGGTGCGTCCGTTCTACGGCAACCCGAACGCGCCGATTGGCACGATTGCTTTCAGCGCGCTCTCGGCTCAGCTCATCCTCGGCGATGGCCGTCCCGATCCGGCTCTCAATCAGTGGGTGGTTTACAACACTTTGAGTCCCGGCTCGCAAGGCACGGTCGTGACGCAGTCGCAGGCGTTGCAGCAGGCTCGGCTTGTCTACAACGACTTTGCGACCTACACCGCGCTCAACGGCGCGCTTCCGTTCAACGCCTTCGACACGGCCAATATCTTCAAGTCGCCGTACGGAGATGTCGGGCGCAACACGTTCGACGGCCTGCCCTTCTATCAGGTGAACCTCGCGGTCTTTAAGACCACGAACCTGACTGAGAAGACGAAGCTTGAGTTTCGTGTCGAAGCGGCCAATCTGCTGAATCACAGAAACTTCGGCGTGCCGACGGCCTTCACTGAATTTTCGTTCGTGACCTTCGGCACTTCGACCAACGGTATCGTCGGGCCGTTCCAGAATCCCGGCGCTAACGCAGGCTCAAGCCGGAGCGTCCGCCTCGGCTTGCGCTTTATCTTCTAAAGGTTAAAAGCGTAGCCTTTAACTAGACTCAGGAGAGAGGAGAAGCATATTTCTCTTCTCTCCTGAGTCTTTCTTTATTTCTTAGTGTTGCCGGTCATTAACGCGGCTCCTTTTAGAGCAAATGCGACTCCTTTTACAGCAAACGGAGTCGCATTCGGAGCAAACGGAACTCCTTTTACACCAAACGGACATCCGTTAAGAGCAAACGGAGTCGCTTTTGGAGCAAACGGACATCCGTTAAGAGCAAACGAAACTCCGTTAAGAGCGAACGGAACTTCGCTAAGAGCAAACGGAACTCCGCTAAGAGCAAACGGAACTCCGCTAAGAGCAAAAGGAGACTCTTTCAGAGCAAACGAATATCCTGCCGGAGCTGTGGAAACTCCTTTTATTCCGATAGAATATTGCAAATTCAATTTCTTTATCCTATTCTGCGCGGCAGTCGGTTCAAAAAAAATTTCTTCAGTCGCAGCATTTTCATTTGCGAACGCTCTTTTATGATTGTCGGCACAGAATGGCTGGTGGATGCGTCCGGTTGCAGGGCTGAGACCTTGTGCGATGTGGAGGCGTTGCGCCGTTTGTTCGAGAGGATTATCGGCGACCTTAATTTGCAGGTCGTGGGCGAGCAGATGTGGCACAGCTTTCCTGCGCCGGGCGGCGTGACGGGTCTCGCGCTCCTCACCGAATCTCATCTCGCGTGTCACACCTATCCTGAATTTCAAACCGCGACGATCAATCTCTATTGCTGCCGCGAGCGTCCGGCGTGGCCGTGGGCTGAAAGGCTGCGAGAGTTGCTCGGCGCGACCGGGGTGCGCGTCCGCGTGCATCATCGCGTGATTGATGAAAAGCAAGCTATTGAGACTGAGTCCGCTTTAAATTCCGAATCGTCTGCGCAGGCGAAGCTCTCGAAATCTTCTCTCGCCGGAGGAGGGCGTTGATGGCTGTGCTTGAGGGCAATTGTCCGGCGTGCGGCGCGTCCGTCGCTTTCAAATCCGGCTCGTCCGTCGTCGTCATCTGCGAATACTGCCGCTCGGTCGTCGCGCGCACAGACCGCGCCTTTGAAGATTTGGGCAAGGTCGCGGAGTTGAAAGAGACTGACTCGCCGCTCGAAGTCGGCCTGCGCGGGAGTTATCAGGGCGTGGCTTTTGAGTTGACCGGACGCGCGCAGTTCGGGCACGAATCGGGCGGCGTGTGGGACGAGTGGTACGCGACGTTTCAGAACGGCTGGCTCGGCTGGCTCGCGGAGGCGCAGGGGAGATTTTACATGACCTTTCGCCAGCCGCTCGCCAACGCGGAGCAAGTTCCGCACTTCGGCAGGCTCGCGCCCGGCTCGCAGGTGAGCGGCGTGCAGGGCAACGTGCCGCTCGTCGTCGCGGAGACGGGACGCGCACGCGCGCTCGGAGCAAAGGGAGAGATTCCGTACCGCCTCGTGCCCGGCGAGACAAATTTTTACGCAGACCTTTCGGGCGCGGGCGGCGCGTTTGCGACGCTCGATTACAGCGAAGAGCCGCCGCTCTTTTATCTCGGACAGGAAGTCACGCTCGCGTCGCTCGGCATCACCGCGACCGGCAAGGAGCGTGAGCGCGAAGCGCGACGCGTCCAGACCTCTCATCTCAACTGCCCGCACTGCGGCGGCGGCCTTGAGCTTCGCGCGCCGGACAAAACTGAGCGCGTGACCTGTCCGCAGTGCAGCTCGCTGCTTGATGTCAACGAAGGGCAGCTCGTATTTCTCAAGACGCTCGAACGCGGACAGTTCGAGCCTCTGATTCCCGTCGGCTCAATCGGCGTCTTCGCGGGCGGGCAGCAGCTCACCGTCATCGGCTTTGTCGCGCGCAGTGTTGAGGTGGAAGGCACGCGATATTTCTGGACTGAATACCTGCTCTATCATCCGCAAGTCGGCTTTCGCTGGCTCGTTGACAGCGACGACCACTGGAACTTTGTCGAAGCAGTCCCGCCGGGCGAGGTCTTGGAGAATGGCAAAAGCATCAAATTTCGCAATCAGAGGTTCAAGATTTTTCAGGACGCGACGGCGCGCGTCGAATATGTCGCGGGCGAGTTTTACTGGAAAGTGGAGGTCGGCGAACAGGTGCGCGCCGTTGATTACGTCGCGCCGCCCTTGATGCTCTCGAAAGAGGTTTCGACCCAAAAAATCAGAACCGGCGGGACGGAGGCGCAGCCGCAGCTCACGCAAACGGGCGAGATCAACTGGTCGCTCGGCTCATACGTTCCCGTCAAAGAGATTGAGAAAGCTTTCGGCGCGAGCAGCCTGCCGCGCCCGTCGAACGTCGCGCCCAATCAACCTTTCCCGCACAAAGCGGTCTACAAATACTGGTTCATACTGTTGCCCGCGCTGCTCGCGCTCGGCATCGTGATGACCATCATCACGAGCAAGAATGAGCAAGTGATGTCAGCGTCTTACGTGCTTCAGCCGCTCGCCAACGCGGACGCGACGCAGGTCGTCTTCAGTGACCAGTTCGAGCTGAAAGGCCGCCGCAATATCATGGTCATCGGCGAGGCTTCGACGATTGATAACACATGGCTGTACATCGAAGGCGATTTGATTAACGACGATACGGGAGTAGTGCAGAGCTTTCCGCTTGAGATTGAGTATTATCACGGCGTCGAGGACGGCGAGAGTTGGAGCGAAGGGAGAACCAACGCGGACGCGACGCTCTCGGCTCTTCCGGCGGGCAAGTACACCCTGCGGCTCGAAGCCCAATGGGAGAAGTGGCAACAGCCGATGCCCGTCACCATCAGGATTGAACAGGGCACGACGCGCGGCGTCAACTTCATCCTCGCCCTCATCGCCCTCTCAATCATTCCCCTCTTCGTCATGATCTGGCACATCGTCTTCGAGAAGCGACGCTGGTCTGAGAGCATGTTCGGCGACGGCACGGATTCTAGCGGGTCTGATTCTGATTAAAGCTTTGTACTTTGTATTTTGTGCTTTGTTCTTTGATGTGTGGCTCAGCTTGAATTTTGAAACTCAAGCTTGGGTCGCGTGCAAAGAACAAAGTACAAAGACCGGTGGAGAAACAAAAGTGTTTAGAAAAATCTATCTGGCGTTCGGCGTCTGTGTGATCTTATTTTACGGGACGGCGGCTCTGCTCGGCTGGGAATTCGGGACGCCGTCGCGGAATCAGTTGCCGCCGGACGCGCGACAGAACGGCTACAGGTCTTTTGGCTTCTGGCACACCAGTTTTCATGGAGGAAAGTGATGCTCATTGAATCAATGTCAATCGGGGCGTTGACCGCCGCGATGAAGATGAAGGTGGCGGCTCTGGTCGTCCCGCTCGATAACCTGCGCTCGGTCTTGCTCTCGACGCTGGTCTTCGTCCTCCTGGGAATCATTATCTTTGCGCTGGCCTTTTTCATCATCGTCAAGGCTTCGCCCTTCTCCGTGCGCAAAGAGATTGAAGAAGACCAGAACATCGCGCTCGCCATCGTCATCGGCGCGGTGATTATCGGGATTGCGATGATCGTGGCCGCAGCGATTCAAGGTTCATAGATGAATCGAACTCCGCTCGTTTTCCTGAACGTGCTGGTCATCGCCACGTGCGGCCTCGTGTATGAATTGCTGGCGGGCACGCTCGCCAGCTATGTGCTCGGCGATTCGATCACGCAGTTTTCACTGATTATCGGCATCTATCTTTTTGCGATGGGCGTCGGCTCGTGGCTCTCGCGTTTTGTTGACAAAGCTCTGGCGCGACGCTTCATCGAAGTCGAACTGGCGGTCGCGATCTTAGGCGGCACATCCGCTCCGCTTCTTTTTCTGAGCTTTGCGCGCGTCAGTTATTTTTACGTCATACTCTATTTCGTAGTCTTCGCCATCGGCGTCCTCGTCGGGCTTGAGATTCCGCTCTTGATGCGGATTCTGAAAGACAATCTAGACTTCAAAGAGCTTGTTTCTCGCGTCCTCGCGTTCGATTACATCGGCGCGCTCGTCGCCTCCCTTTTGTTTCCAGTCCTGCTCGTCCCGCGACTCGGACTTGTGCGAACCTCTCTGGTGTTCGGGATGCTCAACGCGTGCGTCGCGTTGTGGGGCACTTGGTTGATGCGGCCTTTGATAAAAGGCAACGTGTCGGGGCTTCGCGCGAAGGCCGTCGTCGTGCTCGCGCTGCTGCTGGTCGGCGTCATCAAGTCGGAGTCGCTGACTTCGATGGCCGAAGACCAGTTGTTCGCGGACGAGATTATTTACGCGAAGACGACGCCGTATCAACGCATCGTCATCACGCGCGGGCGCGCGGGCTTTCAGCTTTTCCTCAACGGCAACCTGCAATTCAGCTCGACGGACGAATATCGTTATCACGAAGCCCTCGTGCATCCGGCGATGATGGCCGAAGGCGGAGAGCCGCGCCGCGTCCTCGTGCTCGGTGGAGGCGACGGACTCGCGCTCAGAGAAATCTTGAAATATCCGTCGGTCGAATCGGTCACGCTGGTTGACCTTGACCCGAACATGACGCAGCTCTCGCGTAGGTTTCCGCCGCTCGCGGAATTGAATAAGCATTCGTTCGACGACCCGCGCGTGCATGTCATCAATCAGGACGCGATGATCTGGCTCGAAGAGAGCGTGCCGCCGTTTGATGCGGCGATAGTTGATTTCCCGGACCCGAACAATTTCGCGCTCGGCAAGCTTTATACGACGCGCTTTTATCGCCTCCTCAAAGAGCGTTTGACGGCGGACGCAGCCGTCAGCGTTCAATGCACGTCGCCGCTCTTCGCGCGCACTTCATACTGGTGCATCATTCGCACGATTGAGGCCGCAGGCTTTCAAGTCAAGCCATATCAAACCTCAGTCCCGTCATTCGGCATCTGGGGCTATGCGCTCGCGCGCCTCAAACCGTTCGACGCGCCGGGACGCGCGCCCGCGAACCTGAGCCTGCGTTTTCTTGACGACCAAGCGATGATTTCGCTCTTCATTCTCCCCGCAGACCTCGCGCCCGTGCCGGTTGAAATCAATCGTCTCGACAATCAAACGCTGGTTCGCTATTACGAAGGCGAGTGGAGAAAGTACGAGTAGATGGGCGCGTTCACTCGCAGAGAAATACTGGCGGCTTTTCTCGGCGCGCCGTTGGCGATGGCGGCGTGTCGTTCGCGCGCACAGCCGCAGATGCCTGTCGGTGAAATTGTGGGAGCATCGGATGTCTTGGGTCATCGCCTGCGCGATGGATTACGGGTCGAAGTATCTCCCGACAAATGGGAGAACAAGAGCGTGGTGATTGTCGGCGGCGGAGTCGCGGGGCTGTCGGCGGCCTGGAGGTTTTTGAAGGCGGGCTTTGAAGATTTCGCGCTGATAGAGCTAGAGCCTGCGCCGGGCGGGACGGCGCGAAGCGGCTCGTCACAGCTTGTCTCTTATCCGTGGGGCGCGCATTACGTCCCCGCGCCGACGAAAGACAATCCGGCTCTCGTCGAGTTGATTGACGAGATGGGGATGCTCGAAGGATTCGACCAGGAAGGCGAGCCTGTCGTCGGCGAGCAGTTTTTGTGTCGTGACCCGGAAGAGAGAGTTTTTTACAAGGGGCGTTGGTACGAAGGGCTGTACCTGCACGCGGGCGCGAGCGCGGAAGATGAAAGACAACTCGACGCTTTTAATCAAGAGGTCAAGCGTTGGATCGCCTGGGAGGACGCGAAGGGGCGGCGCGCGTTCACGATTCCGGTCGCGGCCTGTTCGGATGACGCGGAGGTGACCGCGCTTGATCGCGTCTCGATGGATGAATGGATGAGAGGGCGCGGCTTCACGTCTTCGAGACTGCGCTGGCTGATTGATTATGCTTGCCGCGATGATTACGGGCTGACGATGGAACAGGCGAGCGCGTGGGCGGGTCTCTTTTATTTTTCTTCGCGCGTGACGAAGCCGGGCGACGAGTCGCAGCCGTTGATGACCTGGCCGGAAGGCAACGGGCATCTGGTCAATTATCTTTACGACAAAACGCGCGCGAAAGTGAGATTGGGACACGCGGTCGCAGAGCTTATTCCGACTGAAACAAATAATAGAAGCGGCGTTGATGTCGTGCTGGTTGACAGCAATGCTCAGAATGCTTCGGGCATACACGCCCAAAAGGTTATCTTCGCCGCGCCGCATTTTCTGTCGCGTTATCTGATACGTGATTACCGCGCAAGTGCGCCGCCGCACGTCGCGGAATTTCAGTACGGCGCGTGGATGGTGGCGAATCTTTTTTTGAGAGACAGGCCGCAGGGGCGCGGGTTTCCGCTCGCGTGGGATAACGTACTTTATGAGAGTCCGTCGCTCGGCTATGTCGTCGCCACGCACCAGCGCGGCATTGATAGAGGCGCGACGGTCTTCACTTATTATTACCCGCTCTGCGATGCCGACCCGCGCGCGGCGCGTGCGAGATTGCTCGGCACGGATTGGCGCGGGTGGGCTGATGTGGCTCTGACTGATTTGGGACGCGCGCACGCGGAGATTCGCGCGTTGACCGAGAGGCTCGACGTGATGCGTTGGGGACACGCGATGATTCGCCCGCGACCCGGTTTCATCTGGGGCGGCGCACGGGCACAGGCGCAAAAACCTTTCCGCTCGATTCACTTCGCGCACACGGATTTGAGCGGCGTCGCGCTGTTCGAGGAAGCTTTCGATCATGGATTGCGAGCCGCAGACGAAGTGTTGACGGCGAGCAAAGAAATGAATTTGAAATCTCAAATTTGAAATCTCAAATGTCCTTTGATATGAGTAGCCAGAGATTACAAGTTTATGCGCCGGTTGAAGAGGAAGCTTTGAGCTTGCCTCAAAGCCCGGTTGTGTCCCTCGCATCGCGCAAGTACTGGCTCTTCAACGCGCGGGTTGATGTGCTGGTCTTTCTCGGCAGCGCGGTGGTGTCGCTGCTGTTGTTGTGGGTGGGCGCGCGTGCGGGCGCGCTCGAAGGAGATTCGCCGGATTGGGCTTGGGTTCCGGCGGTGCTCCTGATAGATGTCGCGCATGTGTATGCGACTGCGTTTCGCGTCTACTTTGATAAGGGTGAATTGCGGCGCAAGCCTTTGCTGTACGCGCTCGTGCCCGCGCTCGGCTACGTCCTCGGAGTCGCGATTTATTCCGAGAGCGACATGCTGTTCTGGCGCGTGCTGGCTTACCTGGCTGTCTTTCATTTCGTGAGGCAGCAATACGGGTGGGTCGCGCTCTATCGCGCTCGCCGGGGCGAGCGCGATAGAGCAGGCCGCGCGATTGACGGCGCGGCGATTTACTTGGCGACCATTTATCCGCTTATCTACTGGCACGCGAATCTGCCGCGCGCGTTCTGGTGGTTTCTGCCGCGCGATTTCGCCGCGCTGCCTCACATCGTCGTTCAAATCGTGCAACCGTTTTACTGGCTCGCGCTCGCGCTGTATGCGGCGCATGCTTTGTATCGTTGGCTGGTCAAGGGCGTGGTCAATCCGGGCAAAGATATTGTGGTTTTGACGACCGCCGTCTGCTGGTACGTCGGCATCGTCGCGTACAATTCCGATTACGCTTTCACAGTGACGAACGTCATCATACACGGCGTCCCGTATTTCGCTCTGGTCTACTTTTACGCACGCGCGCGGCGCGATGAGTCGAGCAGCAAGGCATATCGTTTTCTGTCGCGCAATCTGATTCTCTTTTTGTTGACGCTGTGGCTGCTGGCCTACGTCGAAGAGATGTTTTGGCATCGCGGGATGTGGCACGAGCGGGCTTGGCTCTTCGGTGGCGCGTGGGATGTTGAGAGATTCAAGCTGCTGCTCGTCCCGCTTCTCGCGCTGCCGCAACTGACGCATTACGTGCTTGACGGCTTTATCTGGCGACGCAAGAGCAATCCGAGTTTCAAGCTTATCAGTTAGGTTTAACCTTCACCGCGGAGACGCGGAGACGCAGAGAGATAACAAGGAATAGCAAACAGCTTGTCTTTTATCTATTGTTTTCTCTGCGTCTCCGCGTCTCTGCGGTGAATAAATATTTTGGAGCGAATGAAGTGAGTGACGGCTACATACTGGCGATAGATCAGGGGACGACGGGAACGAAGGTCATCGTTTTCGATCATGATGGCTCGATACGCGGGCTGGCTTATTCCGAATTCACGCAGCATTACCCGCGAGCCGGATGGGTCGAGCATGACGCCGGAGAGATTTGGAGCATCAGCATTAAGCTCGTCGCAGAGGCTTTGGAGAAATCGGGCGCGCAGGCGCGCGAACTCAAGGCCATCGGCATTACTAACCAGCGCGAGACGGTCGTCGTGTGGGATAGACGAACCGGCATGCCCGTCGCCAATGCTATCGTGTGGCAGGACAGACGCACGGCCGCTATCTGTGATGAGTTGAAAGCGGGCGGCCTCGAATCCGTCATTCGTCATAAGACCGGATTGGTCGTTGATCCGTATTTTTCAGCGACCAAGCTGAAATGGCTCTTAGATCATTCGACGACGCTTCGTGAACGCGCGGAACGCGGCGAGCTTCTCTTCGGGACGATTGACACTTGGCTCGTGTGGAAGCTGACGAACGGACGCGCGCACGTCACGGATTACTCAAACGCCTCGCGCACGTTGATGTACAACATACGCGAGTTGTGTTGGGATGCGGAGCTACTGAAAATCTTCGACATTCCGAGAGCCATGCTGCCTGAGGTCAAAGCCTCTTCTGAAATTTACGGAGTGACGGATGCGTCCGTCTTTTTCGGCGCGAGCGTTCCGGTCGCGGGCATCGCCGGAGACCAGCAGGCCGCGCTCTTCGGGCAGGCTTGCTACGGCGAAGGGATGGCGAAGAACACTTACGGCACAGGCTCTTTTCTCTTGATGAACACGGGACGGCAGCCCGTCGAGAGTCAGGCCGGACTCTTGACGACCATCGCGTGGGGCATCAAGGACGAGCCGGTCGAGTATGCCCTGGAAGGCGCGATTTTTATCACGGGCGCGGCGGTGCAATGGCTGCGCGACGGGTTAGGGATTATCGCGGACGCGGCTGAGACGGAAACGCTCGCCGCGTCAATCGAGTCGAATGACGGAGTCTATTTCGTTCCCGCTCTGGCGGGGCTGGGCGCGCCGCACTGGGACGCTTACGCGCGCGGCTCGCTGCAAGGCATCACGCGCGGCACGACCCGCGCGCACATCGCACGCGCCACGCTTGAGAGCATCTGTTATCAAACCCTAGATGTCGTCAAAGCGATGGAGCGCGACGCAAGGATTTCTCTCAAAGAGGTGCGCGTTGACGGCGGCGCGGTGAACAATAATTTCCTGATGCAGTTTCAAGCGGACATCCTCGGCGTGCCGATCATCGTCCCGTTGATTACCGAAACGACCTCTCTTGGCGCGGCCTCGCTGGCGGGTCTCGCCGTCGGCTTCTGGCGTGGCCGCGACGAACTTGCCGCACGCTGGAAAGTGAAGCGACGCTTCGAGCCGCGCCTCAGCCGCGATGAAAGAGAAAGCTTGCATCGTCGCTGGCTCAAAGCCGTCGAGCGCGCGAAAGATTGGGCGCGGGAAGAAAGGTAAAAGTAAAAAGGTAAAAGATAAAAGTGCGGATAAAAGCAATTTAATCAAAAGTGGTTTCTGCCTTCCTTTTGCCTTTTGCCTTTTACCTTTTTACTTTCTATGAGATCGATTCCATCTGACATCTCAAGCGCGAAGTTTGACGCGATCATCATCGGAGCGGGCGTCAACGGCGCGGGCATTGCGCGTGATGCGGCGATGCGCGGCCTGTGTGTGCTGCTGATTGACAAGGGCGATCTGTGCGGCGGGACTTCGAGCTGGTCTTCGCGTCTGATTCATGGAGGCTTGCGATATCTCGAACACGGCGAGCTTGGCCTTGTCAGAGAATCCCTCGGCGAGCGCGAAAAGCTTCTCAAGATCGCGCCGCATCTCGTCAGGCCGCTCGCCATGCTGATTCCGATTTACAAGGGCGCGCGGCGTGGCAAGCTCCTGATTCGCGCGGGCATGATGCTTTACGATCTGCTCTCGTTCGACAAATCGCTCGCGCGTCATCAGATGCTTTCTCCGGCGGCAACGCTCCGGCGTGCGCCCGGTCTCAAAGCGGACGGCTTGCGCGGCGCGGCTCTTTACTTCGACGCGCAGGTCGAGTACGCCGAACGCCTCGTCGTCGAAAACGCCCTCGCGGCGCGCGAGCACGGCGCGACGATTTTGACGCACGCGCGCGTCGAGCGATTGCTGGTTGAAGACGGAGATGTGCGCGGCGTCGAGTTCACGGATTTGCTCGGCGGCGGCACGTATCAGGCGCGAGCCTCAATCACGCTCAACGTCGCGGGGCCGTGGGTGGACAAAATTTTGGCGGGCGCGAATCAGACTTCGACGAAATTAGTCGGAGGCACAAAGGGCAGTCATCTCATCGTTGATGAATTTGCGGGCGCGCCACGGAATGCGCTCTACGTCGAAGCGGCGGAGGACGGACGCCCGTTCTTTATTCTTCCGTGGAATGAAAAACATCTCATCGGCACGACCGACAAGCTTTATGAGGGCGAGTTGGATCGCGTCGTCGCCGACGAGGACGAGATAAATTATCTCTTGCGCGAAACGAATCGCGTCATCCCGGCTGCGCGCCTCACGCGCGAAGATGTGCTCTACACTTACTCTGGCGTGCGCCCGCTCCCTTTCGTCACGAATCAAAAAGAGAGCGGCATCACGCGCAGGCATTTCATCAAAGATCACGCGCCCGCGCTTCGCAACCTGCTCTCCATCGTCGGCGGCAAGCTGACTACCTACCGCCATCTGTCGGAAGGGGCTGTGGATATTCTGTACGAAAAACTAGGGCGCAAACGCGCGCCCTGCATGACGGCGGAGAGCGCGCTGCCGGGAGCGGAGACGAAAGACCTTTCAGCTTTGCGCGCAAAGTTGAAAGCGAGCTGCACAGATGTTCCCGACGGCACGCTCGAAAGGCTTTTGAGAATTTACGGGACGCGCGCCGCGATGGTCTTGAAGCTGACAGAAGCGGACTCCGAATTGATGCGGGTGTTTGATGATGAAACTCAAGCGATTGGCTCGGAGGTCGTGTTCGCCTTTCGTGTTGAGATGGCCGAGACGTTAGCCGATTGCCTGTTCCGGCGCACGATGGTCGGCCTGAATCGTCACGCCGGACTCAATTCCGTAGCAGCCGCCGCAGAGGTCGCGCGCAAGCATCTGGGCTGGAGCGAAGAGAGAGCCGCGCGCGAGGTCGCGGCTTATCGTGAGTACGTCGAGCGTTTTCATCCGACAAGTTTAGCCACAGAGAACACAGAGAGCACAGAGGATTAATCACATCCCTTTCTCTGTGTTCTCTGTGGCTAATAAATCCGTTCTATTGCTGCGAGACTGGCTTATCTTTCTCGTCGGGCGCGGAGAGCTTGTAGTCTTTGACATCGCCGTTGAAGCGTTGATAGTTGCTGAACTCCTGCGTGACGTTGAGATTGAGTCCTTTGAACAAAAGTATTTTGGCGGAGATGTTGGCCTGCGTGTAGACGGGCAGCCAGACGCCGTCGTCCATGCGTTTCTGCTCGAAGGTGAAGGCCGTGCCGGGACGGATCGAAGCGAGCAGGCCGCCGCCCATCTTGTAGCTCTCGACGAGGCGCGCTTCGAGCCGCATCACCTGTTTGTCAACGGGGTCAATCCAGACCACGCCCGTCAATTTGCTGACGATGTTTTCGATGTCGCCTTTCGGTTTGTATCCGGCGCGCGGTCGAAAGTCGAAGACGATGGTGTCGCGGTCGCGCAGACGCTCGCGGCGCGGCGAGACAAGCTCAGCCGAGTGGAGAAAATCGCCGATGCCCGGATCATCGTTTTCGGGTTTCTCCGGCTTTCCCTTCGCGCGGTCGCGCTCACGCTTTTCGGCGGCCTTCGTGCGCTCGCGCTCGGCCTTTTCCATCTCCTCTATGACGCGTTTGTCTTCCTTCGCGGCTTTGTCTGCCGGGAGAGGGACGCCGTTTTCGCTGATGAGCTTGCGCACGTCTTCGCGTCCCGGCACGGGATAGACTTCAAAGACTTTGATGATCTCTTCCGTGACCTCGCCCTTGTCGTTGATCTTGCGCTCGGTCAATTTCTCGGTGTACGTGTAATTGCTGACGCGCTCGTCAAGCTGTGCCTGATTGCGATCAACTTCATGGAGCAATGCGCCGATGTCTATCGGCTCGCCGCTCGGCGGGTCAAAGAGCGAGTCCGCGAGTCCGGTGTTGTAGCTGACGCGTTGCAGCTCGAAAGTGAGAGGCGGGTTGCCCTCCGCGCGCCACTCGATTGTGTGCGGCTCAAGCAGTCCATTCTCCGCCCTGTAATCTTTGAAGGAGCGGGAAACTTTTTGCGCGTCATCGCTGACGGCGAGCAGCAGCTTGCTTTTCATGCTGAACCAGTAGCGCAAGCGCGCGCCGTTGCGCAGTGAAAATTCGACGAGGTAAGCGGACTCGCCCGACTTTTCTTCGACGGCGGCGGTGCGCGCCAGCACGTTCAATTTTTTATAATCCACGAGACGGCTCGCGTCGAGCAAGGATTGCAGCTTGGCGGCGTGAGCCTGCGCGTCGGTCAGCGTCCGCGCGTTGCCCTCGGAATCCTTCATCCAGGCCGAACGCGCATTAGCTCCGGCCTTGATGAATTCCGATTCCGCGACGGGAAAAGCGGCGGGTTGATTGGCTTCATTCTCATTAGCCGCTTCAGCCCTTTGCTTAT
The DNA here is from genome assembly GCA_036403295.1 of Pyrinomonadaceae bacterium. Classification (GTDB taxonomy): domain Bacteria; phylum Acidobacteriota; class Blastocatellia; order Pyrinomonadales; family Pyrinomonadaceae; genus JACMLC01. The sequence goes on along the minus strand of DASWRG010000050.1, from coordinate 48,861 downwards.
CACTGAAACTTATTTCCAAACGCGTCGAAGCGGGAGCTTTCGATTGCGTCGTGGCCTTGCCGGTTTGCGCGGCCTGCGCGTTATGCTGCCGCACAGTCCATTCATACGTCGCATCCCTGATTCCGGCCACCAGCTTTTTCCCGCCGATGGTTTTCAGATAATCATTCACAATCTTTTCCGGCGACGGAAGCTTCTGCCGCTTCTGCGCCAGCGCAGCAGGGCAGGTGAGCGCGAGCAACAAAGCGCACAACTGAACCGCGATGAGCAGGCGAGCGCGTGAGATTTTTTTAAGCATGACGAGGGAATTTGTTTTCATAGCTTTGTGATAGGTTAAGGGAGAGTTTGTAGGGGCAGGGCTTGTCCCTGCCCCTATCGTCCGAAGAGGACGATGAGCCAGATTCACAATTCTTCAATCTTGAATGTCAAAGCAGATTGGTTCGCGCCTTCGCGCGGCGGGCAGGGACAAGCCCCGCCCCTACAGTTCGTGGATTTTACGAAGGTTGACCTTCTGTGGTTTCATCCGCGCCGGGCGGTTGCGGCACGTCCGCATCCATCGCGGCGGCGGATTCCTGCTCGGCCTCAAGCTCGTCCTCTTGTTCGTTTCCGGTCGGGTCAACGCGGGACGCGCCCTCTTTGCGCGGCGCATCATTACTGTCTTCTGTTCCCTGACTCATCAACTTTACCTCCCCATGATGTCTTAACGCTTTTTCGCTGCCTTGCGAGCCGCGCCCTTTTTCGAGGACTGACGAGCCGCGCCTTTTTTGGCCGCGCTCTTCTTCGCGGAAGCTTTCTTTGCGCCGCCCGTAGTACGCTTCTTCGCGGCAGATGGTTTCCTGCCCGATGGCTTCTTCGCAGCAGATTTCTTCGCGCCCCGTTTCTGAGCCGCAGCCTTCTTCGCGGCCTTCTTCGCGGCTCCTTTTTTCGCGCCGCGCTTGCGGCCTGCGCCTTTTTTGGCCGCCTCTTTCTCTTTCTTGCGCTGGACTTTCTCGTGAACCTCTTGCATCAACTGCGCGATCCGTTCGGCTTCGGTCTGCGGCGCGGGCGGCAATTCGCCTTCGCGTTCTTGCTGTAGACGCTCGAAACGCTCGCGCTCCTCCTGCGCCATCTGCTCCTGATTTCGGTGAAACTCAAACTCGTTAATCTGCCCGCCGCGAATCTTGTAGCGGTCAATATTTTCCGTCTTGTCCTTCGGCATCTCGCTTCCCTCCTCGTAGACTGCGCCCGCCCGCTTGACAGCCCGTGCAGCGCATCCGTATATTTTCAACTTCACCAAGAGAGCAAGCCACCTTAGCTCAGTTGGTAGAGCATTCGATTCGTAATCGAAAGGTCGTCAGTTCAACTCTGACAGGTGGCTCCAGAAATTCTAGTTGCCGTATAGCTGTTGAGCAGTTATACGGCAACTTTTTTCAGGCTTCAATCTTCAACCACCCATTTTTTGTAGCCGAACTGCTGAATCGTGTGCTTTTGATGATGATTAGCGCACAGCACGCGACACTTCGCAACTTCCGCTTGAATGCTTTTTAAGCTGAAGGGCGTGTGTACCATAGTGCTCACATGGGCGCGCTTCTCGTTGGGATTTATATGATCGAGAACGAGCATGTCCGGGTCATTAACTGTGCACCCCTCCCATTCACAATGTTTTGTTTTAATAAAGTTATAAAGCCACATCTGATTTCTGTGCACATTGGCTTTGTTGCGCTCATAATTTCGATGCGGATGCTTTTTGTAATGTGCATTGTCAATAGCTCTTTTGCATGGACGACAATAAGGTTGTAAACCATCACGACTCCGTGAGTATTTATGAAACTCACTCGTATCTTTAAAAGCTTTGCAACGATAGCATTGCTTCAGTGCCCCAGACTTGGGAACGATACGAACTTTTGCCATCACTTAAGTACCTCCCATTCAAAATCCGTGAGCAGCGAGACTATACGCTAATGCGTAATAGCAGCCTCCATCTTAGATAACTCTGCATTCGAGTGATGCGGATGGCAAGTTTATCACACTCCTCATGCACTGCTTGCAATACAGGTGAGAGCGTCTCTGCTTCGTTTTATTTTCATGCAAATAGATTGCGATTACGTTTCACTCTCATACAGGACTTGATTTCGTTTGGCCGCCGCATTTTCCTGCTAAACTGTTGCACCTCAGTTCTTTACGCCGCCGGGGGACGCGGGAATAATTTTTGCTTGAGGCTATCTCAAACCGGTCAGACTGTTCGTCCCGTTGTTGCGGAAGTAGCTGTGAGACTAGCCCTAATCATGAGCGATTCCTGCGTCGTTGTCTTTTCGCTAGCCTGAGGTCGCTACCTTCCTTTTATTCATAACTACAGCGAAGCGTTGAGCTTCAATTCCTAAAATTTAATCACAGCTTGCCCTTTGAAAGGATGGTGACCGCCATGAACCACACCTCTTCAACGCTCGACGCGTGGAAGCGAGGTCTCTTCTTGTCTCTGTTGATATTCATGCTTGCCAATTCCATTTTCGCGCAAGGGACGCCGAACATCGCATGGCAAGGCTCTCATACTAATTACGCTAACTCTGTGGCCTTCTCGCCGGACGGGCAGCTAGTCGCTTCGGGCAGCACGGACAGAACGACCAAAGTCTGGCGAGCCTCTGATGGAATGCTGCTCCGCACCTTGACGCAATGCTCGGGTCTCGGATGCAGAGGGGTCAGCGCGGTCGGCTTTTCGCCCGACGGACAAATACTTGCGACGACGGGCACGGGGACTAAGCTCTGGAACGCCGCAGACGGCACGTTGATTCGCTCGATCAGCGCGGGAGGCGCGAACATGGCCTTCTCTCCTGACGGACAAACTATCGCCCTCTCGGCGGCAGGGCCGGGTTATAACAATCCGCTTCTCATCTTGCTGCGCGTCGCGGACGGCACGCAGATTCGCACCCTCGTCGGCGGAGGCGGAAGCCCCGTCGCTTTTTCACCGAACGGGCAGATCATCGCAGCCGCCGGGAGCGGCTTAGACATGTGGAACGTCGCGGACGGCACTCTGATTCGTCACTTGAACGGCGGGCGGTCTGCGCTCGCTTTTTCGCCTGACGGTCAACTGATAGCCGCCTCCGGCAACGGCGTGGGCGATTATCGTTATGACGACACGATCAGTTTTTATCGCGTCTCGGACGGCGCGCGAGTGCGGACGATGACGCGCACGGGCGCGGTCACTTCGCTCGTCTTCACGGCAGGAGGACAGACGCTCGTCTCCGGCTCGTGGGACACGAACGAAAACCCCGTCAACGGCTTTACAGACTCGACGGGCTGCATACGCTTCTGGAATGTTTCGGATGGAGCGGCGCTGCAAACTTACGATGTGCAGACGGGCACGTCCGCTAATTCTGTCAGCGTCTCTGCCAACGGGCAGAGGTTTGGCTACGCGCACGAGTCGCAGGTCGTCGTCGCAAACTTCCCGCCGCTCTCCTGTCCGATGACAGTCTCTCCGAACAGCTCGATCATCCCGACTGGCGGCGGAAGCGGCAGCGTGAATGTCGTCGCCTCGCCCGATTGCCAGTGGACGGCTGTGAGCCGCGTTGATTGGATTACGGTCACGGGCGGCGCGAGCGGCACGGGCAACGGGACTGTGACTTACACGGTCACTCCGCCCTCTCTCGCTTCACCCGAAGGCGGATACAACAGCATGGTCGGGCAAATCATCATCGCCAATCAGAGTTTTATTGTGAACTGGGGCGGAGACGGAGACGGATGTTATCAATCGCCAATACCTAACAATGCATCGTTTGCCGCGAGCGGCGGCGACGGAAGCTTTTTCGTCTATTCGCCGAGCGGTTGCGCCTGGACTCCAATCAGCAATGTGAGCTGGATTACCGCTCCGACCGATGTTCACATCGCGGATGGAGGCGTGACTTTTCATGTCGCTCCCAACACGAGCGGCGCGCCGCGCACAGGCACGATCACCATCGGCGATGGAACTTACACCGTCAACCAACTCACGGATGCCTGCGTCTATACGCTTTCAACCACCACGCAGGCGGTGATCGCGGGAGGCGGGCAGCAAACCGTGTCTGTGACTGCGCTCGGCGGCTGCGCCTGGACTGCGACGAGCAATGCTGATTGGCTGCATGTGACTTACGGCAGCAACGGCATCGGCAACGACACTGTTTATTATTATGTGGATTACAACAACAGCCTCAACCCGCGCACGGGCACGCTGACGATTGCGGGGCAAACGCTGACGGTCAATCAGGCTGGCGTCAGTTGCGACACGACGATCTCGCCGGCCAGTCGCAGCTTTACGGCGAGCGGCGGCAGCGCGTTTATTAACGTACACCTCAACGACATCTGCGCGTGGTCGTCGCACAGCAATGCCGCCTGGCTCACAATCACAGACGCGTCCGGCACGCCAATTGGTAATGTCAGCGGCACAGGCGACGGGACTATCTATTATGCTGTGGCGGCGAATTCAAGCGGCTCGACGCGCACGGGCACGATCAGCGTCAACGATCAAACTTTCACGGTGATAGAGGGAACGGAAGCGACGCAGGGCGCGCCCGACATCGTGTGGATGAAGGACGGGCACAACGGAGCAGTCACGTCAGTCGCCATCTCGCCCGACGGTCAATACGTCGCGTCATGCGGGACGGATAATAATGTCAAGCTGTGGCGCGTGTCGGATGGCTCGCTCGTCGCCACTTTGACGGGGCATTACGATGGCATCAATGCGGTCGCCTTCTCGCCTAATGGAGAGATGCTGGCCTCCGCCGGTCAAGACCGCAGCATTAAGCTGTGGGATGTTTCCAACAGGTCGCTGATTCGCTCGATGGGAAGTACGGAGTTTGTGCTTTCCGTAGCCTTCGCGCCGGACAATCAATGGCTGACTTCGGGCGGCGGCTATTCTGACAACGCGCTCAAGAACTGGCGGCTCTCGGACGGACAGAATACAGGTATCTATCAGGACAGCGCGGGACAGAACAACGCTGTGGCTTATTCGCCTGACGGACACTTGCTCGCGTCAGGCAGAGCCAACGGCACGATCTTTCTTCAGAACCTGCTCGACTATCAACAGAATCGAGTGCTCTACACGGACACTTACGGCGTCAGCTCGATTGCGTTTTCTTCCAACAGTCAAACGCTCGTCTCCGGCAGCGACACGAACCAGAGCATCAAGCTGTTTGCGACGACGAACGGCCAGCTTCTCAGGACGTTCACAGGCCCGTCGGGATTTGTTCATTCGGTAGCTCTGCATCCGAACGGGCAAACGATTCTTTCCGGCGGGGAAGATTTCGGCGGCTCATATCGCGGCACGCTTCTCTTCTGGCGAGTCTCTGACGGCGCGTTGCTGAGGGCTTACACGGGAGAGACCGGAGGGTCAATCAACTCCGCGCAATACTCTCCTGACGGACTCCTGTTCGCTTACGGGCGGTCTGACGGCAAAGTCGCGCTGGCGCGCAATCCGTTCACGACGGACTTCGCCGTGTGGCGTCCGGCTGACGGCACGTGGCACATACGCCGGAGCGCGGACGGCTCTGTCACCTCGCAGCAGTGGGGACAGAACGGCGACAAGCCCGTCTCAGGCGACTATGACGGCGACGGCAAGCTAGACCTCGCGGTCTTTCGTCCTTCAAACGGAGCCTGGTACATCTTGAAGAGTTCCGACGGCTCATTCAGAAGCCAGCCGTTCGGTCTCTCGACGGATGTGCCAGTGCCCGGAGATTACGACGGAGACGGCAAGACAGATATCGCCGTCTGGCGTCCGGGCGAAGGCATCTTTTATATCTGGCAGAGCGCGACGGATAGCCTGCGCGCCGTCGCGTGGGGCACGAACGGCGACAAGCCCGTGCCGGGAGATTACGACGGCGACCGCCGCACTGACCTTGCCGTCTACCGTCCCGCGAACGGTACCTGGTACGTCTTGCGTAGCTCCGACAATTCGCTGTCAGCGTTGCGATGGGGAGTCAGCACGGACAAGGCCGTCCCCGGCGATTATGATGGCGACGGGCGCACGGACGTGGCCGTGTGGCGGCCTGAGAGCGGAACGTGGTACATCCTGCGCAGTACGAACGGAGGGATGACTTCGATGGCGTGGGGCGTGAGCGATGACGTGCCGCAACCCGGCGACTTCGACGGCGACGGCAAGACGGACATCGCCGTGTGGCGCGCCGTGACCGGCACATGGCACGTCGTCAAAAGCTCGAACGGAGCTTTCATAGAACTGCACTGGGGCAACAACGGAGACGTGCCCGTCGCGTCTCGTTATCTGATTCAGTAAAGCAGGAATTAACAGGGATAGGCAGGATAAAGAAGATTTGAGATAGCAGATTTGAAATCTCAAATTCCTATCCTGTTTATCCTGTCCATCCCTGTTTGAATAAGCTTACGCGCTGACGCCCGTGCCTGTGGTCGGCGCGGCGGCTTTGACTTTATCTTTCGTCGTGCGCGATTGATAAAGCTCTGCGACTTGCTGCTCCTGTTCCGCGAGCGTGATTTCCATCTCGTCAAAGATGGCGACGGTCACCGGGTCTGTCAGCGAGTTGCGCAGATTGTATGTGTCAACCACTCCGGTTTGCAGGTCGCCGAGGGCGCGGCGGAGCACGCTCACGTCATCGCTCGATTGCAGCCAGCTCTTGAACGTCGCCCAGGCTCCACTGCCTTCGGACTGCAAAGTCTTCTGCCCGCCGAGCGCGGCGAGTCTCGATTCGAGACGACTGATGTGCTGCTCTTTCGTCGCGCGTATCTCGCTAAAGATGGAGCGCAAGCCCGCTTCCGTCGCCTTCTCCGCGTAATGCTCAAAAGCTCTCAAGGCGTACTGCTCGCCGCGAATCGCCGTGTTGATGCCGTCAACGATCTCAGCTTTGCTTGAGCCGCCCCACGCTTCTCCGAGCTGCCACCAATCCGCGTCCAGATTATTTTCATCCGGCAACACGGTGTCTTTGATTGACAGGTCTAGACGACGCAGGATGGCCGCCGTGAAAATCGGCAGGTCGCCGGGACGCCGCGAAGTAATCAATTGGCCGTCAACGACGAGCGGGGCGTCTTCAAAACGCGCGCCCGCGTTCTGCATGTCCTTGCGAATCGCGCGAAAGCCGGTCGCGCGCCTTCCTTTCAAGAGATCGCCTTCGATTAAAACCTGCGGCCCGTGACAGACGGCGGCGACGAGCTTGCCTTGCTCAATCGCGTCTGAGACGAAACGCACGGTCTTCATGTTGGTACGCATTGTGTCGGGAGCCATGCCGCCGGGAATGACGACGGCGTCGAAATCTGCGGCGCGCATCTCGGTCGTCGTCGCGTCGGGCTTGATGGTGACCTTGCCCTGTTTGCCCGCGTAAGTTTCATTCACACGCGAGCCGAGCACAGTGACTTCCGCCCCGGCCTCCTGCAAAGCCGTGTACGGAATCTGAAACTCTGAGTCTTCAAAGTTCTTCTCGACGAGGATGGCGACTTTCTTCTTCTCAATTTTCTCAGTCATCACAAAATCTCCTTCGCCTCAAATCTTTTGAAGGATGAGAGGCATGCTATGGAAAATATTCCGGTGGCGTGAAAGCTTTATCGAAATGATTTTGGCAACCCGCGTGCCAGCCGAGTCGCCTTATTCTTTAAGGAATTCGGAGAAAAGGAGGGAGCAAAGCCGTACAGTGCGGGGGCGAATCGTCCGTTAATCTTACTCAGAAATAACTGTCAGGGCAGGCGTTGTCCCTGCCCGTTCAACCAATTAAACACGCGGGCAGGGACAAGCCCTGCCCCTACAATTTATGTGGTCGTCGGGCGCAGGAGGCCGCGAAAGATGCCCTGGACGGAGACTTGCGAAGCCGGGAGACGCAAAGGGGCGAGATGCGAGTTGGCGGGGCGCAGCTCGACTATCGAGCCGAAGCGGAAGATGCGTTTCAAGGTGGCGCGCGTGCCGTCAACGAGGGCGACGACGATCTCGCCGTCGCGCGCCTCCGTGCGGTTCTCGATCAGCGCGATGTCGCCGTCGCAGATGTGCTCGTCAATCATCGAATCGCCTTCGACGCGCAGGGCGTAGACTCTTTCAGGCCGCACGCGTCCCAGGAGAAAACGCGGCACCGCTATCGGCTCTGCATCGGCGACCGCATCAATCGGCGCGCCCGCCGCGATGCTGCCGAGGAGCGGGATTTCGCAGACCGCATCCGACGGGGCTTCTTCGACCTTGACGGCGAGGCCGAACGCGCCGTCGGCGCGATGACGCGAGAGCAGGCCGCGACGTTCGAGCGCGGCGATGTGTTTGGCAATGGTCGCTTTCGATTTGACGTTGAAGAAGCGCGCGATCTGCGCGTATGAAGGCTCGTAGCCGTGCCGCTCGATAAAGCTCGTGATGTATTCCAGAATCTCTTTCTGGCGTTGGGTGCGTGGCAGCATGAGACTTTCTCTCCAATCCTTCAAGACGAAACCGCGTGCGTGTGAGTCTCGCCCGCGCAAAAGCGTTTGTCAGATGCAGCGAGGATTCTAAAGGCGCGCGAGGATAAGCGTCAAGACTAATCCTCACAAGCAGGGTTCAAAGTTCACAGTTCAAGGTTCAAGGTTGAAGACATGGAGTCTGTCTTTCAACCTTGAACTTTGAACCTTAAACCTTGCCTTGTGCTATTTCCCGCGACGCGGCGAATAGCGTGCGAGCGTCTGCGGAAAGATGCGGACGCCTGCGGGCATGTCCTTCAGCTTCATGCCGCTTCCGGTCGAGAGAATATCGCTCGCCTTCTTGCCGTTATAGACGGCCTCGTTGAGATCATTGTCCGGCGTGATGGCCGCGCCGTTGAGCGAAGCTCCGATGAACGCGCCTTTGGTGCGCGAATAGGTCAGGATGCCCGCGTCGAGTGTGGCATTGGTCGAAGCGGCGGCGGTGCGTCCGACCGGCCCGGCGGCAATGCTCGCCTCGCCGCCAATCTCAAACTTGTCTTTGAGGAGTCCGTTCAAGCCTTCGTCGTTCATAATCAGCAGGACGTAATCGGTCTTCTGCGCGCCGATCTGCGCGCCGAAACTGCCGCCGCCGATGTTAAAGAAGGCCGGAGCATCCCAGCCGTTCGGCGTGCGACGGCTGATGACTCCCTGCCCGCCGCGCCCGCCGATGATAAAGGCCGCTTTGACGACGCCGGGAAAGACCGCGACGGCTTCGGCCTTATCGAGCAGTTCTCTCGGAATCGATTTATCCGCCACGCCCATAATCTCATTGAACACTTTGGCCGCCGCCTGCGAATGGCGCGTGGCATCCGCCATCCGCTTATTATTCTTCTGCGCCTCTGCGGCCTCAGCCGTCAGGCACAACGCCATCAACAACAAGCACGCATCTCGCGCACACACTTTCAAAAACCGGTTCATGCTTCTCCTCCTCATGATTTGTGACTCATCTTCAAATACATTTCAGTCTTAACGAACTCTGTTAGCACGAGGGGAACGTTCGTTCGCTTAATCCGCAGCAGTAGGGGTTTTGCTTTCGCCGTGGATTGTATCACGTGTTTGCGAGCAGCCAACAGAGAGAGAGAGCCGCAGTTCAAGATCGTAGAGCAAAACAGGCATACAACTCTTTGGATTTCTTTGCGTCTTCACCTTTGCGCTCTTTGCGTTAAAGAATCACTTAACCGCAAAGAACGCAAAGAAGGAACGCGCAAAGAGACCCAAAGAGTTGCGTGCTTTTCATGAAGCCTGCGTCAATGCGTGTGTGCGCCGCCACTGTGGCTCATCCGGCTCGGGCGCAGGCGTATGAAGAAGCGATACGAGGTCGGGTTATTGCCATACACCCCATCGAGCACGTCCGGCTTTGAATAGAAACTGAAATCCGTGCCGAGCGCGACCGAGAGCCGCTCGGTGTTCCACACGTCGCGCGCGTAGCCGAAAGTGTACGCGCCGATGCGAAACGACGGATGCTGGTTTGTGAATCCTAATGCCTGCGCTTCCGTCTGGCTCAAGAGGCTGTTCTTGTCAACCAATTCGAGCCGCGTGTATAGATAATTCTTGTCCAGAAAATTGACGGTTGATTCCGCCGTGTAGCCGTTGAGCGTCTGCGCCTCCGCGTGAAACTCGCGGTTGCGTCCCCAGATCAGAGTCGTCGCCCAGTTGCCGCGCGTGAACTGCTTGTTGTAGCTCACGGAGGCGGTCATCCGTCGCACGTCGCCCGGCTCTAAGGCTTCAGGATTCTTCAAAAGTCCGTAGCTCCATTGCGCAGACCAGTTCTCGTTCGGCGCAATCGAGATGCGAACCGAGCGCGAGTTCCAGGGATTGAACTCGAAGTTATAACGATGCTCGTCCGGCTCGCGCCCGTTGAAGAGAGAGCCTTCGAGCTTGAGCCAGCGATAGGTGAAACCCGTCGTGTAGACGCCGAAGCTGATGTGCGTCGAATCCTGCAAGTGATGCGAGAGCGGCGCGGATGGATTTTCAGACGCGGACATGCGATGCATGAAGGCGTTCGGCCCCAGCGCAGGCTCGCCGGGAAAGCCCACGTAAGTGAACCACGTCGCGCGCTCGCCGAGCGGCATGATGTAGCTCGCCGACAGTTCCATGAAGAGATCGTGCGGGTGCTGTGCGTCCACGAGCGGGCGACCGCCGAACGATTCGCCAGTTTGAAAGAGCAGGGGCGAGCCTCCGCGCGGAAAGGTGAAAGGCTCCAGGCTGAACATCCCGCGCAGTTGCAGTGTGCCCGCGCCGACGCGGCGAAAGGCCATCGGCATCAGCCAGTTCTGCGATTCAAACTTGGTCACGCCGCGCGCGCCGCCCTGCGAGTTGACGCCGAGCTTCACGTCGCCGTGAAAGAAGAGCAGCCACTTGCCAGCCGACTTGTACCACATGTACATGGGCGTCGTCGCGGGTTGCCAGGAAGTGCCCGAACCCATCTGTCCCATCGCGATTGAATTCCCCTGTCGCGCGCCGACGGGGATGTTCATGCTCCCGCCCGACATGACCATCTGCGAGTCTTTCATCTGCGAATTGTCGTCCGCAGACTTTGCGCCCTGACCGCTCATGTCCATGCCCTTCATCGAATCGTCCGTCGCGGCGGGCTGCGGCTTCTTCTCCTCCGCGCCGTTCATCTGCATGTCGCCCATATTGTGAGCGGGCGTCGGAGACGCTTGCGGAGTCGGACTTGGAGTTGGAGAAGCGGACGGAGGCAAAGCATCCGTCGTCGCAGGCGACTTCGGAGACGGCGCGGGCGACGCGGCAGGCTGTTGCCTGGGCATGTTCATGCCGGGCATGTCTTGAGCACGAACGGATGACGCGTATGCGATCAAGAGCAGAGCGAAGAGAGCAAAGATTAATAGCTTTGCTTTCAAGATAAATTTAAACATGATTCCCTCTCAAAAAATATCTCAAATCATTTCTTCGCGTGCTTAAGTTTTATCTTCGCGCCACTAGCGAGAAAAGCGAGTTTCACGCAAAGGCGCGAAGAAAGACCAAAGCGCGCAAAGGTTTGTGCGGTTCGATTCTTCGAGCTAAGAGGGAAAGCTAGATGAGAAAAATGCTGTTGAGAATGTGGCTGCGGATTTGCGTGCCGGGTGGCGCGCCCTGCCGTTTGAGAATCGGCAGCGCGAAAGGCTGCCCGGCGACGACGACTCGCACGTCAGCTTCAAAGAGAGCATCCGCCGCGCGCGAGTTTTGATTCTGCTCGCGCGTGTTAAGCGGCGCGGGAGTTGATTTGCTGAAACAATGCTCGCAGGCCGCGAGAGCTGGCGAAGATATTTCGAGCGCAGATGTTTCGACGACGCTTGTATTCTTGCTCGACGATGCGTCCGGCATCTCCATGCCGCTCATCTCGCTCTGGCCGGAAGCCCTCTCGCAATGCTGCTCGACGCGCGCGAGCTTGGCATGACAACAGGCGTGGTCTGCGGGCATCGCGTCCGACTTCTGCGCGGCGTGCGGGCAGAGGGCTGCGGCGAGCACGCTCTCCCATCCGCTCGCGCTGAGCGTGATGAAGAGAAGCAAGCAGATGAGTCTTGAGTGACGCCGCATGATTGAAGAAAGACGCGCTTTGATGCTCCGAATAATTCTCGCGGTTGCCGCCTACACCGTCACCTCTTCGGCTCTGGCCGATTCCAGATAGGCTTCGATGGTTCGGTACAGCTCTTCGTCTATGAAGCCGTTGATCCGGCGATAGGCTTGCATGAGCTGCTCCGCTTTTTTGTTTTGCAGCGCGCCGCGATATTGTTCGATGAACTCAAGCAAGGTCGTGCGCAGGAGCATCAATTCCCTGACGACCTCTTTTAGCTCGTAACCCTGCTTCCACCTGAGCCGCCCGTGTTTCTCGCCCTCCCGCGTCGTCGCTGAAACAGTTTCAGGCTCATACACGATGGCGTGCCTGATCTCTTCCAGCATTTGCGGGACGTGATCCACAAGCTGTAGGTACGTCAACCCGGCATCGGAACGCACGCGCCTGTCAGATGAAACTTTGTGTGTCCACTCGCGCACGATCACGTCCGCGCCGCTTTGCAATAAACGACTAATCTCTTCCGGCATTGGGGGAATCCTTTTGTCACTTAAAAAACCTCTGTCGAGGAGTCAGCGAGCCGGGGAGCTGGCCGCTGAAAAATGGCTTTGAATAGCGCGCTTCAAGTATGGCACAGAGCGCGTGCGGCGGGCAATAGAGAGCGGCAATTTGACTGTCCCGCGCGCCCTGTGCGACCATCACTCTTAACAAACCAAGCATAGAGCAGACGGAGGCCGAGGGATTCTCGTGGATACTAAAGAAGAAAAGATCGTGACGCAGGAAGAGACGGGCGAGACCGCGCCGATAGACGAAGTGGAAGAGCGCGTCGAAGCGCAGATGAAACACATTGAAGGCCGCGCCAAAGAGCGCGTCGCGCACGGCTTGCAGGACGGCGAGCTTGAGCGCGAAGGACGCGAGTTAAAGGAAGAAGGCAAGCGCGAGTTGGAAAATCAGGATTGAGGGCTAGGTAAAAAGGTTTTAGCCACAGAGGACACAGAGAACACAGAGGAAGGAAAATCATTTAACCTCTGTGTTCTCTGTGTCCTCTGTGGCTAATATTTCTGACAGCTTAGCTCTTATAATTAATCGCCTGCTCGACGGCTTCACGCAGGCGCGCCGGAGTGCTGTTCGGATCAAAGCCCTCGAAATGCTTGATGATCTGTCCCTCACGCGAGATGACGAAGCTCTGGGGGATGACGCTTCGGGCGCGCGTGAGCTGCGTCAGCGAGCTGGCGAAGCTGCCGTCATCGTAGACGGTTCGGTAATCCACCTTCTGCTCGCGCACGAAATTCTTGATCGCGTCTATGTCCGGGTCGTTCTGCCGCGTGGTCAGCCCGATCAGCTCGACGCCGCGCGTCTTAAATTCCTTGTTCATCGCCACCAGCTCAGGCGTCTCAATCCGGCACGGGCCGCACCACGTCGCCCACAGGTTAATGACGACGACCTTGCCGTTGTAATCCGAGAGCTTGAGCGACCCGCCGTTGATGTCTTTCAATTCGGCATTGAGCACATCGGCGGGCACGGCCAGTGGCCCGGTCGGAGCCGCCGGAGCGGGCGCAGTCCGGTTGACGGTAGTCGGTTTGGTCGGCCCGCTACTGTTGATGTTCGCCGTTTGGTTCGTCGTGTTGCAACTGGACAGGCCGAAGGCCGCGAGAAGCGCAAAGACCGCGCAAGTAAAGATGATGCGAGCGGGCGTCCAGAATTTTTTACGCCCCGTGCGTGATGGCTTTGGTGAACTCATGATCTTGACGATTCCTTTACTTCAAATCTAACGCTTAACGGACGGGCGACGATGCCACGCGAAAGGTCGCAACGCGCTGTAAGTCTGTACCGATAATCGCATATTCGCCCGGCAGAAGCGACTCGCGCGGCGTGATTTCCATATATAACATCCCGCCCTCGCGCCCCAGCACGCGGTAATGCGGCTTGACGATCTCTTCCGAATCAATAGCGTAACCCTTCAAGCCCTTCTGCGCCATCGCCGTCACGCGCCGCGCCTTGCCTTTCTCAGTCAGCCGCACGAGAAAGGGCGGATGCACGCCCGGCGCGTCCGCGACGAAAAGATAGATGCGCGGCAACGTGTCGCTGATGACTTTCGCGGCCTCCGCGCCTTTCAACTCGATATAACTTCTCTTATCGCTCGACGCCACCGTCAATGCTTTGAGCGGCGTCGCGCCCGCCTCAAACTGCAAGGCTTCGAGCGCGCCTCCTGCGCCCGCCAGGTAAACGAGAGCGCGGTCTGCGGGCGGCGCGGGAAAAGTTTGCTGAGCCTGACTCGCAAACATAAATGCCGTGGCATGAATCGCACACAGCAAGAGGGCGGCTTTCAAAGTCATGCGCATGGTCAAGCTTCGCCGGAAAAATTGTAGGGGCAGGGCTTGTCCCTGCCCGCCGCGCGCTTGCGCGAATCTATTGATGATGAAACTCAAGCTTGAATAATTGTGAAACTTGCTCATCGTCCTCGCGGGCGATACGGGCTGAGGACTTGTCCCTGCCCCTACAGTTTATCGAACGTCAACAGTTTATCGAACGTCAACCTATATCTTGCGCGCGGAGCGCGACGATGGTGAAGATGACGAGGCCGAAGAACATAATCAGCAGCACGATGGGGTTCACAATGATATTGCCCCACGGATGCAGAAAGTCCACGTAGTTGCTCAGATTATCGGGCACTTTCTTGGCCGTGCCAATCGGCGGAGGCTGAGCCATCTCCGGCGCGGTCGGCTTGTCGGAAGAGATGCCTTTCTGCAAGTTGCTCTGGTAATCCTCCATGTCCTTCTGATAATCCTTCGACTTGCGGTCTGCGTCCTCTCTGTACTTGTCGATGTCCTTTTTGGCTTTATCAATGATCTCGTCGTTGACCTTCTCAATCTTTTTGTAGAGTCCGAGACCCTCGTTCGGGCCTTTCTCGTCCGAGCCTTCTTTGCTCAAAGTATCAAGGCCGGAGAGCTGCTTCATCTCGTCGAAAGACCAGGTGGCGGGCATGAACGAGCCGATGGCTTTGACCGAAAATCCTTTCGGCACGCCGACCAGACCCGAAAAGAGAATCTGCGGAATCAAGATTAGCGGCACGAGGCTCGTCGCCATCTCGGAGGTCTTGACGACCGCCGAGACGAAGAGGCCGAGCGCGATGCCGACCATCCCCGTGATAATCATGACGATCAGTTGCGGGACGCCGAGGACGTAGCCCGGCAAGCTCATCATTCCGGCGAGATCGAAAAGCTTGAGCGTGCCGAACAAGAGGATGCACTGGAAGCCGACGATCAGCGAGAGCACCAGGAGCTTTGAGCCGATGTAAGGCAAGATGCCGAGGTTGACCATGCGCTCGCGGTTGTAAACGGCTCGCTCGCGGATGACCTCGCGCGCCGCGACCGAGGTGCCGAACCAGACGGAGACGAGAGCGAGGACGAAGTACGGAAAATCGCGAGGCTGGTCTGAGCCGACGACCAGATAAGTCAGGATGGCGACAATCGGAGCTTGCGCGAGCAGGATGAAGAGATTGAACTTGTCGCGCCCGAGGACTTCCATGTAACGGCGCGCGAGCGTCGCCCATTGACGGAGCGAGTCGGTCACGGTCGGGCGTCGCTTGGCGGGGGCTGCGACCTGCTGTTCGCGCTTGAGGCCGCTCAAAGGCTGGACGATGTTGCTCTGATACTGCGGCGTCTGTTGAAAACGACGCTTCCATTCCTCCGCGACCTCTTCGGAAATTTGCTCTTTGCTTCGTTTGAAATCCGATTTCTGTTTCGGCGTGGCGTTGGGCGCAAGCGGCTGAAGCTTCGCAATGCGATCATCAATCGGAGCTTCGAGCTTGTCATACAAGTCTTTGAAGCTGTCGGCTTTGATGTGCGTGAGAGCTTCCTGCGGCGCGCCGTAAAAGACGAGCTTGCCGCGCATCATGACGACGATCTTGTCAAAGAGCCGCACGTTCTCCATCGCGTGCGTCGTCAAAATCACAGTCCGCCCGCTCTCCGCAATCTGGCGGAAGAGACGCATGATCTTCTCTTCGGTCGCGGGGTCGAGTCCCGAGGTCGGCTCGTCCAAGAAGATGACGGAAGGTTTCGTAATCAGCTCGACGGCGATTGAGACGCGCTTTCTCTGCCCTCCCGAAAGCTGGCCGACCGGCACGTCGCGTCTTTCCGAAAGCCCCGTCACGTCCATCACCTCGTTGACGATCTGATCTATCTCAGCCGTCGACACGTCGCGCGAAAGCCGCAGGCGCGCGACATAATAGAGCGTGCGATAGACCGTCAACTCGCGGTGGATGATGTCGTCCTGCGGCACGTAGCCGATGGATTGCTTGAGCGAGTCGAGATGCTGGTACAAATCCAGATTGTTAATCAGCACGTGGCCGCTCGACGCGGGGCGCATCCCGTTCAGGGAATCCATGAGCGTTGACTTGCCCGCGCCCGAAGGCCCCAAAAGTCCGACGAACTCGTTGGGCTGAATCGTCAAATCAACATCATCGAGCAGCTTAATCATCCCGCCGCCCGAACGGTTCTTGACCTCTTTGGTGATGTCTATGACATCTATGCGCGTCTTCGAGCGCGTGTCGAAGATGGCGACGCCGCGTTGCGCGTCGGCCTGGAGAACGAAGGGGCCGATCTGCACTACGTCTTGATTCTGTATCGGGCGGCGACCCGTGATGCGCGCACCGTTGATGTAGACGCCGTTGGTCGAGCCTGCGTCTTCGATTGAGACTGTGCCGCCGTCCTGTCTGAGCCGCGCGTGATGATTCGAGATTTGCAGGCCGTCGAGGCGGATGTCATTGTCGGGCGCGCGACCGATGGAAATCTGCTGGCGACCGTTGAAGGCGAGCTGCATCAAAAGCTGCGGCTGCTGGCCGCCCTCCATCGGGCGCGGCATCTGCTGATTCAAAGAACCCGAACCGGCCTTGATGACCATCGTGTGCATCCCGATGCCTTCGCCTGCTGGCGCGCGTGCGGTCGAAACGACGGGCACTGCTCCGCTCACGGCGCGCTGTGCGGCGGGCATCTGTCCGGCTGCCAGAGCGGGATGAGCCGGGTCGCTGAAACGAAGAATCGGGCCGCCCATGCCAAGCTGGATGTGGTCGTTATCGTAGAGCGGCGTCGGTTGCGTGATGCGCTGCTCGTTAATCAGCGTGCCGTTGAAGCTTCCCAGATCAAAGAGCACGCATTGGCCGTCGCGTCTTCTAATCTCTGCGTGACGACGCGAGACGACGGCTGCGTCGGCATCAATCACGACATCCACGGAAGGATCGCGTCCCAAAAGCACGACCTCTTTATCGCTGATGGTGACGCGCTCCATCTTGCCAGTCGCCGAGCGCATGAGTTCGATGGTCGGTTGAGCCGGAGGCGCGGAAGATTGCTTCGCAGCAGGCGGAGCTTGCCGGGGCGGCGGCGCGACAGCTTTCGGCGGCGCGGCTTGTTGCTGTGGCGGCGGCGGCGCGGCGGGCTTCGGAGGCGCGGGCGGCGCGGCGACGGCGACAGGCTCTTTCATTTGCGGCGCGACGGATGGCAGGTCGCGGTGCGTTTCCAACTCAGCGGGGCTGGGATGCGCGGCGGGCGCGGCCTCTTCGATACGCGCGACGCGCATGACGGGGCCGCCCGCGCCGAACTGCATGTTCGCTCCCGCTTTAATCTCAACCGGCTCGGTGACGCGTCGGCCGTTGAGGAAAGTGCCGAAGCTTGAGTTGGTATCAACGAGCAGATAGCGTCCGTCCTTGAAACGAATCTCGGCATGCTTGCGCGAAACCATAGGCCATTCGGTCTGGTCAAAGACGACCAGGCATTCGGACGGGTCGCGTCCGACCTTGATGGTCTGCTGCTCAAAAGCTCGCTCCGGCCTAGCCTGGCCGTTGTGCTCTTCGATTAAAACGATTTTCATATTGGGTCTCTGGAAAAGCAGGACTCAGGAGTCAGGACTCTGGACTCAGAATAAAAACAGCCTGGCTTTCATTCTGAATCCTGAGCTCTGAGTTCCGGGTTCTGCGCAGTTTTAACTCTTCCCTAACGTGAATGAATTGAGAATGACGGGCAGTTCGCCCTTGACGCCTACGTCGTCCACGCTTTGCAGTTCGGGCGCGAGCGAGGTCGTGAGCATGTAGAGCGTGACGCCCTTGTTGCTCTGCTCGTCGCCGGGCGGCAGAAAGACGACGCGTCCCCAAAAAGTAATGTCGCCCTTATCAGTGTTGCGCGACATGGCTTTGAAGCGAAACTCGTAACCGTCAATGCCGTTGATGGTCGTCTTGCCTTCGGAAACTTTCTGATATTCGGGATAGAATTTAGCTAATTTCGCATCCTGCTCTTTAATCACATCGGGGAGTTTGCCCGCGAGGTCTGCTTCGACCGTCCCGTTGCTGAGATAGTAACCGACGACCAGTTTCTCCTGCGTGAAATCGGGCGGTATAAAGCGTTCGACCTCCGCGAAGTTGGCCGCGCCGGGCACTCCGGCCTTCGCGCTCTTCTGCCACGTCTGCGGATAATAGAAATAGAAATCCACGTAATGCTCGGCCAGCTTGCCGTCCAGATTCGACGCCGAGTTTTCAAACTTGACGGAGTTGGGCGGCACTTCGACCTTTGGCTTGAGCGTCGGGCCGCCCGTCGTGGTGGTCGTCGAATTGTTGTTCGTATTGCTATTGTTATCAAGCGTCTGGTTGACGGTGACGCCGCCATTGTTGGCGTTGCTCTCAACCGCCTTGCTGCGTTTGAAATAGAAGTATGCGCCTGTGCCGCCCACCGCGACGATGAGCAGGAGCAGCACGGCGACGAGCGCGAGCACTAAACCGACCTTCGATTTTTTCTTCGGCGTAACCAAAGGCGCATAAGGTAAAGGTGCGCTCGCCGATTGACTCGGCAGAGGCGCAGATTGACTCGGAAGCTGCGCCGAGCCTGTCGGCAAGGCTGCCGACGAACCCGGCAGGGGCGCAGATGATGTCGGCAGAGCCGCCGAGCTTATCGGCGCGCCCGCCGATGGACTAGGCAAGCCTGCCGATTGATTAGGCGTGCCCGCCGATTGATTAGGCGCGCCCGCCGATGAACTCGGAAAGCCTCCCGAAGGCGTCGGCGGAGGCCCGGACAGCGTCGGCATCTGCTGCGACGCCTTAGGCGGCGAGGCCGGGGGCCTCGGTTGCTGCGGCTGCTGCACGGGCGGCGGCGGATAATTCGGCTGCTGTGGCGGCGCGGAGGGCGGCGTCAATCTGGTCGTCTGCGGAAAACTGGTCGGCCCGGTTTCGGGCGCGCGAATATTGGAGGTCGGCGGCGTCTGAGGTTGAGGCGGCGTCGGTTGAGGCGCGGGCGGCGGTGGCGGCTGCGCCCCGGCGATGGTCGCATTCAAATCAGGCGCGGGCGCGGGCGAGCGCGGCGCGGGCGGCGTGACGGGGATGTCAAGATTCGACAAGTCAGCATGCACCGTGGCGTTCGGGTCGAAGGGCTTCGCCTGCTCAAAGTCAGGCACGAGTCTTCCGCCATCGTGCGTGCAGAACTTCTGCATGTCATCCTGATAAGTACGATTACATTTCGGGCAACGAAGCATTAGATGACCTCAATCAAGTGGGCAGTTGGCAGCAGGCAGTTGGCAGTAGAAAACAAAAACATTTTCTGTCTTCTACTGCCAACTGCCAACTGCTCACTGCCAACTGCTTTTTCAATTTCCCCGCGCGCGCGCGATCTTGTTCGGCAACTCGGCGTTGGCGGAATCCCATTCGAGGGCGCGTTGATAGACGCGCAGGGCATCGCTTGAGCGAGCGGCCTTCATGTAGCCGTCGCCGACGCCGGTCAGGCCGAATGAGCCTGCCAGATTCTTGCGCTCTCCGGCTGAGGCGAACTCTCCGGCGCGCGTGTACATCTTTTCGGCGTCCTCGTAACGCTCCTGCCTGAGATAGGCCGAGCCGAGCAGCGAGTAGGGCGCGATGGAGCGCGGGCTGATCTCGATGACGCTTTGCAAGACAGGCTCGGCGTCATTATAACGCCTCAGGGCGACGAGCAGCTTGCCCAAGAAATAGAGCGCGCTCACATTCCTGGCGTCCATCTGAAGCGCGCGGCGCAGGAGCGGCTCGGCCTCTGCGTAACGCTGTTCGGAATCCAAAGCTTCGGCCACAAAGACGAGCGTCGGCGCGTCGTTCGCCAGCTCAATCGCGCGTTTGTAATAAGGCTCGGCCTCGCTCGCGCGTCCGGTCTTTCTCAAGAGTCTTCCCAGATGCACATGCGCGACGGCGAACTGCGCGTCCATTTCGACCGCTTTGCGATAAGCCTGTTCGGTCTCGCTGCCGGTGAGGCCGCGCCCTTCGAGCGCGACTCCCAAACGGTCATACGCGACGGCGTTGGCGGGCTGCAACTGAATCGCGCGCCGCGCGGCCAACTCCGCGTCAACCAGGCGCTTGGCGAGCGCGCCGCCGCTTCTCGGCTGAACCAGCACATAGCTCAAAGCGACCTGCGCGTCCGCGCTCAATTGATTGTACTGCACTGCCTGACGATAAGCCTTTTCGGCCTCTTCCCAACGCTGCTGGTCTGTGTAGATGTTGCCGAGACCGTAATAGGCTCGATAGTCTTTGGCCTTGAGCTGAGCGGCTTCGCGGTAAGCTTTTTCGGCTGCCGGATAATTGCGCGCATCACGCGCCTCGTTGCCTTCGTCCAGCTTATCCTCGACCATCTCTTCAATCTCTTCGGGCGTCGGGCCGGTCGGCTTGTTGACTTTAGGCTTGCGATTCGGGGGCGGAATCGGCCTCACGCCGGTGGCTCGTCGCTTGCTCTTAGTCTCAGGATTCTTCGGGCGGAAGATGCCCGCGCCTCCGCCCAGTTCGCCGCCTGCCTCCTGCGCACGCACCTGGGGGACGAGCGCCGCGAGCATCGCGCACAACAGCAACGCGATCATCGAGCAGGTAATGCGTATACGGCTATAGGACTTCATATCTCTCCTCAAAAAAATTATTCATTTGCTCATCAACTGAGTGACTGATTTATTCATTTGAGTAAATGAATAAATTTCTTCAAGACTTTGGACGAAGATTCATCTTGAGAGAGATGATCTTCGTGGCGGAAACGAACACTTTGGTCTCGACCGTCTCGTAGCCGTCAAGCGAAGCGACCACGCGATACTCGCCCGGCCTGAGCTGGTTAAAGGCCACGACCGTCAACTCGGACGGCACGATGCTCATCTGCGCTTCGCCGCCTCCGACGGGTTCGATCAGAACCGTGGCGTTCGCAATTGACGTGACTGAGATCACGCCGGTCGCGGTCGTCGGACGTGTGATGTTGGTCGCCTTGAGATTGCGCACGCTCGAAGCGTAACGCAGGCTCGGCTCTTTCGACGACGCGGCGGACTTTGACGGCCCGGCGGCTTTTGACTGTTCGCCGGATTGAGATGTTTTCGTGGCGGCGGGCTGGCGCGTTTGGTTGTTGTTGCTCGAATTTTTCGCAGCCGCTTTCGGTTCGGGCGACGGAGCGGCTTTGGCGACGACGGGCGCGGGAATCGTCGGACGCCCGTGCTGCGCGTAGTCGGGCGCAAGCTGAGAGGCGCGGGCATAGGCCGCGCGCGATCCGGCTTCATCGCCCTGCATCCGTTGCACGTCGCCGAGCAGCAGCCAGCCGTCCTCATCCGTAGCATTGGCCTGCGTGTACTTCTCAAGCTCCGTGCGCGCCTCCGCGAATTTGCGATCCAGTATCAAGAGTCCCGCGTGGTCGAGCGCGTAAGTGGAGCTGAGGCGGATGGCCGTCTCCCACTCTTCGCGCGCCTTCGCAAAATCTCCGAGCGTGTATTGAATGAGCGCGAGATTCGAATGCGGCGCAGAAAGTTTCGGGTCGAGCTTGCTGACCCCGGCGTAAGTTTGAGCCGCCTGCTCAAGCTGTCCGAGCTTGTGCAGCACGACGCCGTAATCCGCTAAGGTCACAGAGTCCGAAGGGTCGAGCGCGACCGCCTGACGCAAGATAGGCTCGCTGTCTTTCCAGCGTCCCTGCTCCATCAGGACGAGGCTCAACTCGCTGTAAAGCTCCTGCGTCTTGGGCGAGAGCGCGACGGCGCGGCGATACGCGGCCTCGGCCTCCGCGTAATTCTTGCGGCGATAATAGCTCCACCCGACGGCTGCGTGCGCGGCGTAATTGTTCCGGTCGAGCGCGAGCGCGCGCTGTGCGGCCTTCTCCGCATCCGCGTAATGCTCCTGCGCGTTGTTGGTGTAAGCGAGCGAGACGAAGGCATCGGCGTCTTCCGCGTCAAGCTCGGTCGCGCGGCGAAAAGCGATCTCGGCCTCCGCGTAACGCTTCTGGTCGAAATAGGTGTTGCCGAGTCCGACGTAGGCGCGCTCGTCCTGCGGGTCAAGCTGCATCGCCAACTGGTAAGCTCGCTCTGCGTCATCGTAACGCGGCGGGTTGCTGTCGCGCGCGTCGTTGCCAAGCTCAAGCGCGGCATCCACCTGTTTGCTGACATCAACTTTCGGCTGCGACGAGGCATTAGCGGCTCGCGGACTGCGCCTGGTAGATTTCGGCTGCGAAGTCGAGCGCGGACGACCGCGCGATGCGGATTTGGGACGCTTGGCCGAATCACTAGCGCCGCCCTTGAGGTCTCCATCCTGAGCGCGCAGAGTCGTCGCCGCCGCGCCACACAGCGCGACCACGGCGGACAGCAGAACCATCATGCGCAAATAATCCAAGCGCTTAATCATCGCATAACCCTTAACGTAAAGGCCGAACATATTTTGCGCAACGCTCATGGCTACGAGCCTGAGCGGACGAGACGGAAACCGAGTGTCGGATGTTTCGTTGACGGCTTCTGCCAATTGCGCAGAGTCCCTGTGGCTTGCGTCTCTTGCGTCTTCGTCGCATAAGAACCGCCCCGATAGACCATCGAATCTTTGTATTCGGATGTCACACTGGCTGAATTGCCCGGATAATAAGCTGCCTTAGAAGAAGTCCACTCCCAGACATTGCCGACCAGATCAAGCACGCCCCAACGATTCTTACCTTCAGGGAAAGAGCCGACGGGCTTCGGTGAAGCTTCGTCAACGACAGCACGATTGCCCGACCAACTGCTGCCCCACGGATAGAGAGTGTCTTGCTCACCGCCGCGCGCCGCATACTCCCACTCTTCCTCAGTCGGCAGACGATAGATCACTCCATCGCGTTTCGAGCGCCATGCGGCAAACGCTTTGGCGTCATCAACGGAAACATTTGTGACCGGCCACTGTTCCTGACCGGCGAGCGGTTTTCCATCCGCCCAATGACCCGGCGGCTGATAGTTGGTCGCGTTCACAAACTCCTCATATTCGGCATTTGTGACTTCCGTTTTATCCATCGCGAACGCGTTCACGCTCACTTTGTGCGCGGGCGACTCGGTATCCGGCCCATCGTTGCGTCCCATTTGGAACGTGCCGGCGGGAATGGCGATGAGTTCCGCCTTACTCTTGGTCGCCTGCTGTGTATTTGAACCCGCATTCGTCCCCGTCCCGTTATTGACGCCCGGCGGCTTCGCGGGCTGCGGCGTCGAACGGGTTGCGAAGTAGATGCCCGCGCCTCCTCCGACGAGGACGACGAAACCAATGACTGCGGCGGCCAGAATCAACGGGAGCGAGGATTTCTTCTTCTCTTCCGCGCCGGGAAAGCCGGGCGCGACGCTCGCGTGCAGGCCGCCGGATTGACTCTGCTGCTGCCAGGCGTTTTGCGACTGCTGCCCGATTCCCGGTTGCGACTGCTGCTGCCCGACTCCGGGCAAGCTGTCATTGCCGAGAGCCTGCGTGACCATGCCGCGCTGTTGCTGTGTGGATTCAAAATCAACCGGCGGTTGCGAAGCGTTGTAATCCTGTATGGACGTGGCGGCCAATTGTCTTTCGGCTCGCTCACGCTCAGCGCGTTCCCTTTCGGCACGCTCGCGTTCGGCGCGCTCATGCTCTGCGCGCTCGCGTTCGGCGCGGTCGCGCTCTTCTCTTTCTCTCTGCTCGCGCTGCTGCCTTTCGCGTTCGGTTGCCTCTCTGCGCTGCCGCGCCTCCTCTTCGGCGCGAAGGCGAGCCTCTTCATCAGCACGACGGCGCGCGGCATCCGCTTCGGTTTTTTGACGAGCCGCTTCGGCTTCGGCGCGAAGCTGTGCGGCCTCCGCTTCGGCCTTCTTTCGGGCTTCGGCTTCGAGGCGCAGGCGCGCAGTCTCCTCTTCGGCCTTGCGGCGCGCCTCCGTTTCCGCGCGAAGCTGCGCTTCATGCTCCGCGCGCCTCCGCGCCTCCTCTGCGGCACGCTCCTTCGCCGCCGCTTCGGCCTTCACGCGAGCCTCTTCGGCGGCACGCTGACGCGCTTCTTCTGCGGCGCGCTCTTTCGCTTCCTGTTCGGCGCGAAGGCGAGCCTCTTCCTCTGCGCGTTGGCGCGCGGCCTCTTCTTCGGCCTTCCTCTTGGCTTCGGCCTGCGCCTGCAAGCGCGCGGCCTCTTCGCGCTCAAGCTCTTCGCGCGCGATGCGATCACGCTCTTCCTGCTCGCGCCGCTCCTGTTCGCGCTTGCGCGCCTCTGCCGCCTGACGAGCACGCTCTTCGAGCGCGGTGGCCTGCTCGCGCAAGCGTGCGGCTTCCATCGAAGCGGAACTCTGTTGATGCTCGTAATCATCGTCGAGCGAGCCTGAGCTGATTGTGCCCGCGAGGTTATCGCTTGTTCTCTGCGCTTGCTGTTGTCCCGTCTGCGCGGCGGGCGGCGTGATGATGGTCGCCGAGTCTATACTGACGTGGCCGACCTGCGTGCGATTCAATGAGAGCGAAGCGGACGCCACGGCATCGCGCAGTTCATTCAGAAAGGCTTCGACCGAGGCCGGACGATTCAGAGCCTCTTTCTCAAGCGCGTGACGCACGACGGCCTCGATCTGCGAAGGCACTTGCACGCCCATCTCTGCGAAAGTCGCCGGGGCTGCGGTCAGATGCTTCTTCATAATCGAAGGAATCGAAGTGCCCTTGAAAGGCACGTCGCCGCTGAGCATCTGGTACGCGATGACGCCCAGGCTGTAAATATCCGCGCGCGCGTCCGGCTCTTCGTCCGACCACTGTTCGGGAGCCATGTAAAAGGGCGAACCCATCAGTCCGCTCGTCTTCGCCTGCACGAATGAACCCAACAGCTCGCCCGACTTAATCTTCGCCAATCCGAAATCCAGAATCTTCAAGCCCTCGCTCACAGACATCTCGTCCTGAATCATGATGTTCAAAGGCTTGAGGTCACGATGCACGATGTTCTGGCGATGAGCGGCGGCTACCCCTGCGCCGATGGCCGACATCAGTTCCAGTGCGCGCGAGGGCGGCAGAGATTTTTCGGCGACGAGGATGTCATGCAAAGACTTGCCTTGCACGAACTCCATCACGAGGAAAGGCATCGTGCCGCGCGCGACGCCGAAGTCCGTGACGGCGATGATGTTCTGGTGGCGAATGGCGGCGGCGGCCAGAGCTTCCTGACGAAAGCGCGTGACGAGCATCGGGTCGTTTCCGACCAGATCGGGCAGGATGACTTTGATGGCGTGCGCGGTCTTGAGAAAAATGTGACGGGCTTTGAAGACCACGCCCATCCCGCCGTGACCGAGTCGCTTCTCCAGTTGATAACGACCGTCCAGAATCGGCTCGCCCGCAATCGAATGCGTCGTCGCGTCGCCGTCATGCGGGCAGTGATTGACGTGGTCGGGGAAACACCTTTTACAAGCTGGACATTCTTTCATTAGTCGGCTCAATCCAGAGGCAGCCCGCCCGTTTCTTGCGTAGGCGGCTTAACAGATGATCGGGGGGCAGCCTGAGTTTTTATGGGAGCAGGCATGAACAGTTTAAAAAAAGCGCATGCCCGCAATGAAATTTTCAGGGCGCAGTCGCCAAGGCGCTGGCCGCTCTGAAGCTTGGCGACGGCTGCCACGCGACCGAGAAGGAGTTGGCTGTAATCCGCGCACCACTGATTTTAACGACTCTAAGCCTGTCAAGCAAGTATTCTCTTTGTGCTTTGTACTTTGCGCTTTGCGCTTCGTGCTTTGCAAGCTCTCCAACTTCGAGCTTTTGACTCGACGTTCGGGCGTCACAAGTAAAGGTCACAGAACTAAGAACAAACTTAATTGACAAGAGGTATTGTAAAAACTATATTCCTCGGATGCGCGCACTGGAAACCCATCGGGGGCAGGACTTTATCGGCGTCGAGGAATTGGCGAGCGTGGCCGCCGCGCTCGTCGAGCGTTACACTCAAGAGCCTGAGCGCGGTAACGTGCGCCTCAGACTCACGCCGCGCATAGTACGCCATTATTTGAGCGAAAATCTGCTTGGCGAGCCGACGGGGCAGGCCGGAACTTCGACCGTCTTCAACTACGGAAACTTGCTGCGCCTCCTGGCCGTCAAAAAACTTTTGGCAGACAACTGGTCTGTCGTGAAGATCAGAGAGTTCATGTCCGCGCTCGACATCACCGCGCTCGAACAGCTCGTCAACAGCGCGCTCGCGCCCGCCACGCATCGTCAAACACACAAAAAGCCCGACGCCGCTCAAGCGCGCACGCGCACGACGCAGCAGAACTTACGCGCCGCAGGGCGTCGCCTGCCGGAAGCTCCGCCAGCCCGCGCGCCGCTCTTCGCAGCCCCGTCAACGATGCCCGCACAGCCTCCGCCGCTCGCCTCGCTCGTCATCGAATCCGCGCGCCGGGCGGAACGCACCGCCGCCGAATGGATCGAGATTGCGACCGGCCTTGAGATCAAAGTCCGCCGCAGCTTTCGCCCACCGCGCACAGAGCAGGAGCGCGAGAGATTGATCGCGCGCTTCTGGGCGGTGGTCGATAAGAAAGAGGAGACAGAAGACAGGAGACAGAAGTCAGAATAAGAGCATCACCCCTGCTCTTTCTATTTTAACGTCAGTTCGGCGTAAACACTTCAACCAGCCTGCGTCAGCAGGCGAGAGAGTGTAGCCCCACGCGTCAGCGTGGGGACAGAGCGAAGTGAGAGATTGAGCCTGCGAGAGCAGGCGACAGATGCTGGCTCGGCCTCTCATCTGTCGCCTGCTCTCGCAGGCTCTTTGAACATGATGTGCCGTTAACCCCATGCTCACGCATGGGGCTAGACTCTTACCGCCTGCTGACGCAGGCTCTTTGAGTTTCATTGCTGATGTCAGACTGACGTTATTTCATTTTCCGAATTATCACTTCAACTTGATCGCTTTGCCTTCGGCATCGCGCAGTGAGAGATTGAGCACGCGCGCGATGGTCGGCGCGAGGTCGAGCATTCGCACGTCTCCGAGCGAGCCGCGACGCGTGATGCCCGCGCCGGAAGCGATGAACGAAGCTTTGTAATCGGGGCGGGTCGGCAGATAACCGTGCTGGCCGCGACGGTCTGATGGAGTGATGAAATCTCCGCTCAGATTCTTGCCGAACGTGTAGCCGTCTTCGGCGTCGAGCATCAAGGCCGCGCGCGGGTTCGCGCCGAGCCGTCTGATTTCATCCGCTTCAATCACACGAAAGATGCCGCTTCCCTTTTTTCCAACAAGAGGTTTGAAGATGGCTCGCACTTTGTCGAGCGCGTCCGTATCCTTCGGGTCGCGCAGGATAATCGAGCATGAGCCGCTCGTCACGTAAGGCACGGCGCGCCAGTCCATCACTCTCAGACGCCATTGCCCCTGCGTGTCTTTCTCTTCTCTGATGTTAATAAGCCCGGCTTTTACCAGCAAGACGCCCGGATTCGCTTGCTGGCTGATAGGCATGAAGCCGTGATCGCTGACGATGAAGACCGCCGTTTCGTTCATCGTTCCGGCGCGCTCGGCGGCGGCGAGAATGCGCGCGACGTAGCCGTCCACCTTCTCAAGCATCGCAAACGCTTCGGGCGTGAACGGGCCGTAGACATGTTGGAAATGATCCAGGTCGAAGAGATGAATCATCACTAAGTCTGGACGCTTCTCCGCGATGACGTATTCGGCAAAGCGCGTCCTCAAGTCATCTGTTTCGTCCGCGTTCGAGCGGCTGTAAAGCTGCGGGTCGCGCCGCTCAAGCTCTTCGACAAATCCATCGGGGCGATCATTGGCTTTGATGCGTTGCAGCGTCTCCGTCATCGAGTTGGTGAGACTCAAGATTTCGGGAAAGCTGTAATCGCCCGCGCCGACCGAAGCAGGCCATGAGATCATCGCCGTCTTCAATCCGGCGCGTGATGCAGCATTCCACAAAGTATCAGCCTTGATGTCGCGCGCGAACCAGTTCCATTCGCCCGTCTGCGTTGCGTCGGGCGGCTCGAAAATCTCGTTGCCGAGAATGCCGTGTCTGGCGGGCAGCGCGCCCGTCGCAATCGTCGTGTGCGCCGGATACGTGACCGAAGGATAGACCGAAGTCACGCCGCGCGCCGCCGCGCCCTCGCTCATCAAACGCCTCAGCGTAGGGATGCGCAGATGGTATTCATCACGACGATTCAAATATCTCGCGTCAAGCCCGTCGAGCGAGATGATGATGACGCGCCTCGCAAGCTTCTGCGTTTGAGGCGAAGGCGCACGCACGCTCTGCCCGACAGCGCAGGCCGCGATGAGCAGCAAACACAAAAAGCATTGCAGGCGAGAGTTCAGATGAAAGTTTTTCGATGACATGGCTGGGGAATGAATTTAACTCAAAGCGGAGAGGAATGGAAACGGTTTGTTTCGCGCAAAGGCGCAAAGGCGCAAAGAAGAGCACGCAAGGAACAATAAGCATTCGAGTTCTTTGCGTTCTTCCTTTGCGCCTTTGCGCCTTTGCGTGAGCTTAATCGTTTCTTAACTCTATAGCTTAATGAACTCCATAAAACGCCGCCGGAATATCGCCCGCCGCGCCCCACGGCTGCGAGACGATGCCGCCCGAACTCCTCTGCACATAAAAGATGCCGTCGCCCGGACGCCACACGGCGAAATCCGTCTTGCCGTCTCCGTCGTAATCTCCCGGCACGACGCGATCCCCGCTCTGTCCCCATTGCATGAAGAGCATGCTGCCGCCGCTTCCCGCGACATAGAACGTGCCGTTCGAGGGACGCCACACGGCGAAGTCAGCTCTGCCGTCTCCGTCGTAATCGCCGGACACGCTGTTGTCGCTGCTGATGCCCCACTGTCGCGCGCTCAAGGAATTGTCCGTGCTCTGAAGCGCGTAGAAGTAGGCAGCATCGCCCGCCGCCTGACCGCCGCGTCTGACACAAAGGTCTGCGCGTCCGTCGCCGTCGTAATCCGCAGGCGCGGGCGCGTCGCTGCCGAGTCCCCATTGCACCGCGCGCAAAGCTCCGTCAGTCGTTTGCAGTATGAACCACAAACTCGCATCCGACGCGTTTGCGCCGCGACGATAGACCGCGAAGTCCGCTCTGCCATCTCCGTCATAGTCCGCGCTCACGGTCGGATCGTCGCCCGTCTGTCCCCACTGTTGCGCCGTGAACGTGTTGGTCGTGCTTCGCAAGACATAAAAAGTCCCCGCGCGCCACACGGCGATGTCCGCTCTCGCGTCGCCGTCGAAGTCTGCGGGCACAGGCACGTCGCCCGCCGCGCCGAACTGCGTGAACATCGTCGCGCCTGTTTGACGAAGCACGTACCAGAAGCCGTTCGACGGGCGGAAGCTGGCGAAATCGGTTTTAGCATCGCCGTCAAAATCGCAAACCGTCACGCGCGACGCGGGCGTGGCGAGATAACGCGCGAGCACGAAATCCGAGTTTGAGGTAATCGAATATCCGCCGACGAGGATTCTGCCGTCCGGCTGCAACGCCGCCGTGTAAGCGTTACTGCTCGTGCCGATGGTGGTCTGCACTTTGCCCGCGCTGCCGAACGTCTGGTCAAGCTGGCCGCTGCTGTTGAAGCGCGCCAGCGCAAGTTTAAAGTTCGGGTATTGTCCTGTGTGGCCGACGGCGAGCAGTCTCCCGCCCGGCGCGAGCGTCAGGCCATAAGCTATATCATCCGTCGCGCCGAAGAGGTCTGTGATGACTTGTCCGCCCGCGCCAAACGTGGTGTCGAGGCTGCCGTTCGGATTGTAACGCGCGAGCGCGAAGTCATGATTTCGATAGCCGCTTAGAAAATATCCGGCGAGGACGATTCTGCCGTCCGCCCGGAGCGCGAGGGCGAAGGCGAAAGCATCCGAGCCGCCGAGACTGTTGGAGAATTTGCCGCCCGTGCCGAACGTCGCGTCAAGGCTGCCGTCAGCGTTGTAACGAGCCAGCGCGAAGCGTGCGCCGACGCCCGTGTCAGGCTTGAAAGTTCCGGCGACGAGGAGTTTGCCGTCCGGCAGGAGCGCGACCGCGCTCGCTCTGGAGCCTGTGTTGTAGCCGCCGTCAAAGTGTGTGATGAGCTTGCCGCCCGCGCCGAAGGTCTGGTCAAGACTGCCGTCCGCGTTGTAACGGACGATGGTGAAATCTCTGTGTGTAATATCGTAACCTGCGCCGCTGTCGCCGACGACTATGATTTTACCGTCAGGCTGCAAGACGAGCGCATTGCCTTCGGCATTGCCGTTGAAGGTGGTCACAGTCTTGCCGCCGTTGCCGAACGTCATGTCCAGGCTTCCGTCCGCGTTGAAACGCGCGACGACAAAACCCACTGTGAAGTTATCGTGAATGAGACAGCCTGCGGCCACGATCTTGCCGTCCGGCTGAAGCGCAACGGAGGTCAACTCATCACCGCCGCTGTCAAGCTCGGCCACGACCGAGCCTTGATTGCCGAACGTCTGGTCGAAGCTCCCGTCCGGCATGAAACGCAGCACCGCCGAGTGAAAGAACGGATAGACGCCGCTCTGCCCGACGAGAATGATTTTGCCATCCGCTTGAATGACGATGCCGCGCCCGTAGTCGTCCCTTGTCCCGAAGTCTGTAGTAATCATCCCGCCGTTGCCAAACGACGGGTCGAGGTCTCCGACAGCCGCACGCGCGCCGCGCAAAGCTCCCGACAGGATGAGCATCGCGGCGAAGATTAAAAATGAGCTACGCTTCGCATTAGTTATGAATGCTGACATGACGCTTCTCCTCACTTCGGATTGATGTGGAACAGCCGCGAGGTTTGAAGCGCGCGGCTGCTCCTCGCTCCAGCTTTAGTAGACAGCAGAGCTAACGGGCACATCGTCGCTCGTGCCGAAAGCTTCCGCGCGCAGAGAGCCGTTCGAGCTTCTCAGGATGTACCATGTGCCGCCACGGAAGACGGCGATGTCGTATCTCCCGTCGCCATCGTAATCTGCCGGAACGACTCTGTCCGTCTCAATCCCGAACTGCCGCGCGTTGAAAGAGCCATCCGAGCTATACAGCACATACCAACTGCCCTGACGAAAGACCGCCGCGTCGCTTCTGCCGTCGCCGTCGTAATCTCCGGCGACCAGCACATCTCCGTTCTGCCCGAAGGCTTGGGTGCGAAGCTGACCGTTAGAGCTTTGCAGCTCGTACCACGCGCCGCTGCGAAAGACCGCGAAGTCAGTCTTCCCGTCGCCGTCATAATCGGCGGGCACGGCTTTGTCCGACGCAAAGCCCCACGCCTGCGCGCGGAAGCCTGCCGCGCTCTGCAACACGTACCAGTTGCCTTGCCGGAAGACCGCCGGATCGGCTTTGCCGTCACCATCGTAGTCGCCCGCGACCGGAACGTCATTAATCTGCCCGAAGACCTCTGCGCGCATTGTATTGTCCGAGCTGTTCAAGATGTACCAGTTGCCCACACGAAAGACCGCGACATCCGTCTTGCCATCGCCGTCGTAATCCGCAGGCACGAGCATGTCGCCGTTTGCGCCCCACGCCTGCGCGCGGAAGCCCGCCATGCTTTGCATCAGGTACCAAACGCCTCCGTTCGGGCGGAAGACAGAGAGGTCGGATGTCCTGTCGCCGTCAAAGTCATAGAGCGCCGCGCGCGGCGATGAGATCGAATACCGCGCGAGAGCAAAGTCCGTATAACTGCCGCTCGGCTCGGAAGCGTATCCGGCCAGAACGAGTTTGCCGTCCGGTTGCAGGGCGAGCGCGTTCGCCGTATCTAAAGTTCCGCTATCGAAATCCGTAATCAGAAACCCGTTCGTGCCGAAATTCTGATCGAAGCTTCCGTTCCGGTTGTAACGCGCCAGCACGACCGCTTCGTTTCCCGTTCCGTTGTATGAAACGCTTCCGGCGACGATGATCTTGCCATCGGGCTGAAGCCTCACGGCATGGGCGGCTCCCGAGCCACTGCCGAAAGTGTTCGTGACTCTGCCGCCCGTGCCGAAGCCTTGATCGAGACGGCCTTGATCGTCATAACGTGTCAGCAGAAAACCGTCGCTGGCTCTGGTGAATCCGCCGACGGCCACGATCTTGCCGTCCGGCTGAATGGCGACGCCGTAGGCATGCGCGAAATTGCGAAAACTGAAATTGGTCGTCAGCTTGCCTTCGATGCCGAAGTTCAAATCGGGCGTGCCGTTCGCGTTGTAACGCGCGAGCGCGAAGTCTCTCTGCGCCTGCGCGGTGGTCGCGTAACCGGATGCGACGATCTTGCCGTCAGCTTGCAGGGCGACGGCCAGCGCGCGATCATTCATGCTCGTCGTCGTGATAAAAGAGCCGTTCGTCCCGAAGCTTTGATCCAGACTGCCGTTCGGATTGAAGCGCGCAATCGCAAACTTGTCTCCGTTCGGATAGATCGTCACGAAGCCTGCGACGACGATCTTGCCGTCCGGCTGCACGACTAAAGCGTTGCTGTCGGATTGGATGACGACGAAGGTCTGCGGGCCGAGCGTGGCGAAGCCGCCCGTCCCGAACGTCTGGTCAAGACTGCCGTCCGCGTTGTAACGCGCGAGCGCGAAGCTGATCGGGCGTTCGCCCGCGATGCCTCCCGCGACCAGAATCTTGCCGTCCGCTTGCAGCGCGATGCCGCCCACGTCCAACTGCGTGCTGCTCACGACTCTGCCGCCCGTGCCGAACATCTGATCGAGGCTGCCGTTCGGATTGAGCCGCAGCAACACGGCGTGCGAGTGAGGCGAATCGCCGATGTCTCCGCCGACTAAAATCTTGCCATCCGGCTGCACGACTAAAGCGTTGGCGCTGTCGTTCAGGTCCGCCGCGTTGCGAACCATCAACTCGCCGCCGCTCCCGAACGTCGGATCAAGAGTGACGCCTGCGGCCTTCGCTTCATGCAAAGCTCCGGCGAAAGCCAGAGCGGCGACGGACAGGATAAGCGCGAACAGCTTCCCCTTCATGCGCAGCCAAACGGCTTGAGAACGATTTGAGGTTGTCTCTATGAAATTTATTAAGGGCAAGGGAGACCGCTTTTTCTTCAAGTTCTGCATTGAATTGATCCTCCTACTTTTCAACTCACAAAAAAGGTGGCGGCGGCTCGAAAAGTCGCCATCAATTTTGACCGCTTGAGTTAGCAGACACACGCGATCACACACAACGCACGCGAGATGTAGGGGATTGACAGTTGACCGTGAAGGGGAATTACAGAAGGGTAAATCAACGAAGAGGAGAGCTGCCCGGCAAAGCCGCCGCGAGCCTTTCGAGACGAAGCGCAGGAGGCAACTTCAATCTCTCAAGACCAAAGCCATCGGCCATGCTCGACCGTGCAGGATGGAAAATTCTTAATCCGGCGAATCAATACACCTTGCTTCAAATAAAGTCAAGATTTCAGGAGAAGAGGTAGTAGGTCAGTTTTAAAACAGTTTCGCGCAAAGGAAGAACGCCAAGCTGTTGAATGCCATTTGCTCTTGGCGTCTTCTTCTTTGCGCCTTTGCGCCTTTGCGCGAAACTGTCTTTTCTTCGCTATGTTTGAAACTGACACCCTCTGTCAGCTCAAGACTATTTGACGACGATGTTGACGAGGCGTTGCGGGACGACGACGACTTTGACGACCTCGTGTCCTTCCGTCCACGCCCGCACTTTCTCATCAGCGAGAGCCGCCGCGCGCAACTCCTCTTCCGATGTCTCAGGCGTCGCGGTGATGCGCGCGCGCAGCTTGCCGTTTATCTGCACCGGAATCTCCAAAGCCTCTTTCCGCGCCAACTCGGCATTCGCCACAGGCCAACGCGCCTCGCCCTCATTGAGAAGACCGCCCGCATGCCCCAGACTCTCCCACATCTCTTCGCTCGCATGCGGCGCGAACGGCGCGAGCATGACGACCAGAGCTTCCAGAGTCTCGCGCACGGCGTAAACATCCGAAGCCGTTGCATCCTGCGGCTTGACCTCGAAATCGCCGAGAGCGTTTGACAGCTCCATCAAAGCCGCGACGCTCGTGTTGAAATGCAACTGCTCGAAGTCATCTGTGATGCGCGCAATCGTCTGATGCGTCTTGCGTCGCAAAGCGCGTGCCTCAGACGTGAACTCTCCGACGCTCTGCTCATCATCACGCGTCGCAGACAATCTCTCGCGCCAACGCCAGACCATTTTATAAACTCGTTGCAGGAATCTGACCGCGCCCTCGATTCCCGTCTCCTGCCAACGCAACTCGTTCTCAGGCGGCGCGGCGAAGAGGACGAAGAGCCGCGCGGCGTCCGCGCCGTAAGCCTCGATCATCTCGTCCGGGTCAACTCCGTTGCCCAAACTCTTCGACATGGCCTTCCATTCATCAGTGCCTTCGACGCGATTCGTGACCATGCCTTGCGTCAGCAGGCGCTTGATCGGCTCGTTGAATTTGACCAAGCCCAGATCGCGCATCATCTTGCTCCAAAACCGCGTGTAGATTAAATGCATCACGGCGTGAGAGTCGCCGCCGATGTACTGATCCACGGGCGTCCAATGCGCGGCTATCTCTTTATCAAAAGGCGCGTCATTGTTGCGCGGGTCGCAATAGCGAAAGAAGTACCATGACGAATCAACGAACGTGTCCATCGTGTCCGTCTCGCGCCTCGCCGCGCCGTCACACTTCGGACAACTCACATTGACGAACTCCGCGACGCCCGCCAAAGGCGACTCGCCCGTCCCTGTAAACTCAGCGTGTTCAGGCAGTTGCACGGGCAAGTCTTTTTCCGGCACGGCCACAGTCCCGCATTTCTCGCAATAGATAATCGGAATCGGCGCGCCCCAGAACCTCTGGCGCGAGATGCCCCAATCGCGTATGCGATAGATGGTCTTCGCCTCGCCGAAACCTTTCGCGGCGGCGAACTCCGTCATCTCTCTGATAGCGACATCAGACAGCTTGCCGCTCCACTCGCCGCTGTTGACGAGCACGCCGTAAGCGGTCGTTGCCCACTTCATCTCGGTTGATTGATCCATGCCGGGTTGCGGTTCAAAACCGCCCGGCTCTTCCGCGTGCGTGACGGGAGCGATGACCTGCTTAATCGGCAGCGTGTATTTCTGCGCGAAGTCGAAATCGCGCTCGTCGTGCGCGGGCACGGCCATCACCGCTCCCGTGCCGTACTCCATCAAGACGTAGTTGGCGACCCACACGGGGACGCGCTCGCCGCTAAACGGATTGACGGCGACGAGACCCGTGTTGATGCCCTCCTTCTCTTCTTCCGCGCCCGGCTCGGTGGCGCGATTACGCTCAACGCGGACGCGCTGCGTGAATTGTTCCACGTCCCCTTTCAAAGGCGACGCCTTCATCAACTCCGCGAGCAACGGATGTTCTGCGGCCAGGACGATAGCGTTCGCGCCGTAGATAGTATCTATGCGCGTGGTAAAGACGCGCACCCTTTCATCCGTGCCTTCGATTTGAAAATCAACGTATGCGCCCCGGCTTCTGCCAATCCAATCGCGCTGACGCTTCAAGACTTTCTCAGGCCAGCCAGCCTCTATCTCTTTCATATCTTCGAGCAAGGCTTCGGCGTAGTCTGTGATGCGGACGAACCACTGCTCCAATTCTTTCTTGATGACGGGCGTCCCGCAACGCCAGCACACGCCGCCCGAAGACTGCTCGTTCGAGAGCACTGTCTGTTCCTTCGGACACCAGTTGACCGGAGACTTGCGCTTGTAAGCCAGACCGCGCTCGTACATCTTCAGAAAGAACCACTGATCCCACTTGTAATAGTCCGGCCTGTGCGCGGCGATCTCCCTGCGCCAGTCATAGCTCGTGCCCAGACGCTGTAGCTGCCCGCGCATGTGCGCGATGTTCTTCTCCGTCCACTCGCGCGGCATGATGCCCCGCTTGATGGCCGCCTGTTCCGCAGGCTGCCCGAAGCTGTCCCACCCAATCGGGTGCAGCACGTTGAAGCCGCGCAAGCGTTTGTACCATGCGAGCGCGTCGCCGATGGAATAATTGCGCACGTGTCCCATGTGCAAAAACCCTGACGGATAGGGCAACATTTCCAAGCAATAAAATTTCTCGCGCGGGTCGCCTTCATCGGCCTCGAACGCGCCCGACTCACGCCAACGCGCCTGCCACTTCTCTTCTATCTTTTCGGGGTAATATTTTTCGTCCATTGTTTGTTTGCCTCTACGATTATCCTGACACTTAATCACGAAACAGCCAACCGCACAAAGCCCGCGAGAGGGCAACTTGCGCTTCGCTATTGATGAACTTTCTATTGAGTGACGCGGGAACGCCGCTTCAACACCGCGCACGAATCAGGCGCGGCTGCCGAGCGGCGACGTAAGGCAAAGTTTGGAAGGATGTTGGAAACGTTTCATGATAAATCTCGCTCTATCCTTGAAAAATCGCTGTCAAGTTTAGCTCAGATTGCCGAGCTTGTCGATCAATAAGCTGGCCGCAAGCTCAAACCGCTTGACCCTCGCGCATTTTCTTGAGCCGTTGGATTTGGCCGACGTAGGCTTGCGCGACTTCGGATTGGAATAGCTCACGGGTCTCGACTTCATCATCGGTGACGGGCGTGATGGCGAGGTCTGTGTATTCGTGTTTGCGCGGGTCGTGCTTGACCTTGCGATAGATGAGGCGGAGGCGCGTGTAGAGTGAAATCCAGCGCAGTTGCTTGCCAATTGTTTCGAGCAGAAATTTCGGATAGAACAGGAAGATGGATTCGCGCGGCTGTGCGGGGCGGCGCGTGCGGCGGAACTTGAGGCGGAGGAAGCCGCCTTCGAGCGGATGGATTTTCTCGATGCCGATGCAGCCTTTGAACCAGACGATCAGGAATAAGGCTTTGCCGGGGCTGACGCCTGTGGCTATCGCGCGCCTCAGAATCGTCTCGATGTGTTCGTGTGTGTAGTAAGTCTCCCACGCCGCGTGGTAGACACGCTCCCACTCTGCGCGCGACATGCGTGAGTGCCCGGTGACGGCGTGATTGAGATCGTAACGGTTCATGTCCGCGTCCATCTCGATTCCGGCCTCGTGCAGCTTGCGGTGATCCTCTGAGCCGGGCAACGGCGTGAGGTAAAAGAATTCGAGCAGGTCTACGGGCAGCTCTTTTTGTATGACGCGGATGTCGTGCAGGATCGTCTCCGGCGTGTCGTTGGGAAATCCGAGGATGTAGCCGCAATAGGTCAAGACGTGCGCGGCTTTCCAGGCGAGCAGCATCTGGCGATATTCGGTAATCTTGTTCTGCTGTTTCTTCGCGCCGAGCAGGTTCTGCGGGTTGATGTTCTCAAGACCGATGAAGACGCGCTTGACTCCGGCACGCGCCGCCTTTGTGATGAAGTTCGGAAGCTTGTGACATAGTGTATCCACCTGGATGATGAAATTGATCGGAAGCTTTTCCTCTTCGCGCAGGGTGATGAGGCGATCCAGAATCGCTTCCCAATCTTTGTTGCGCGCGAAGTTGTCGTCTGTGATGAAGAACCGCTTGATGCCTTGAGCGATGTTCGCGCGCACGATTCGCTCCACGTCATCCGGCGAGCGATAACGCGATTTGCGCCCCTGCACATTGATGATCGTGCAGAAAGAGCATTGATAGGGACAGCCGCGACCGGCGTCGAAGCTCGTGTTCGCGCCCGCCGTCCGCATCACGCGCTCAGCCGGAAGCAAAGGCATCGCCGCGCCTTCCAATCCCGGCAGATCGTTCATGAAATTGTAGAGCGGCTCAAGCTTTTTCTCCCAGGCATCTTTGAGCACCTGAGCGAGACGCCCTTCGGCTTCTCCGGCAAACAGCGTGACGCCCATCTCTGCGGCTCGCACGACATCGGGGTCGCGCTCCTTGAGCATGGCAATCGTGCCTGAGACGTGAAAGCCGCCGACGGCGACTGTGATGCCGCGCTCACGCAGAGGGCTTGCGATGTCTAGGGCGCGCGGGAACTGGTTCGACTGCACGCCGACCAGCATCACCATCCCGGCATCTGCGCTTTCGACCAGCGACGCAATCCGCCCGGGATGCAACGGCGTGTTCGTCTCATCAAAGGCGTGAATCTCTATCTCAACATCTTCGCCGAGAATTTTCTGCCCGGCGCACTCGCGCGCCAAGCCGTAGAGGACGGCCAGCGAATTGGAGGGAATGGCGGAGCGAAACCACTGTATGACGTAGCCGTCATCATCGTAATGTGAAGGTTTGATAAGGACGAGAGAGAAACGCCGTGTCCGTTCGGTTTCGCTCATGCAGCACCTCTTTTACCACTCAAGCCGTTGCGAGCTTTGGCCTTTCCTTTTGCGCCTTTGCGTGAACCGTTTTAGTTTCACGCAAAGGCGCAAAGATAAGATCAAAGCTCGCAAAGGGCGGAAGCATTATAGATTCTCAATCTTCACCGGCTCAACCTGATCGGCCATCTCAAAATGGAAAACTTTTGAGTAGAAGTAAAGCTCCGCGTCGAGCGTGCGTTTGATATTTTCGGCGCGACGAAAGCCGTGCTGTTCGCCTTCAAAGGGAACGTAGGCGACGGGCAAGCCTTTGGCTTTGACTGCTTCGAACATGCGTTCGGCTTGATCCGGCGGGACGACCTTGTCTTCCAAGCCTTGAAAGAGAATCATCGGGCATGAGAGTTTTTCGGTGAAATGAATCGGCGAGCGTTCGAGATAGAGGTCGCGTCGCGCGGGATACGGCCCGATCAAGCCGTCAAGGTAACGCGATTCAAACTTGTGCGTGTCCGTCGCCAAAGCTTCCGCGTCGCTGACGCCGAAGTGGCTCGCGCCCGCGCTGAACACCTTGCGGAAAGTGAGCGCGGCCAGGGTCGTGTAGCCGCCCGCGCTGCCCCCGCGAATCGCCAGACGATGCTTGTCCACCTGCCCTTGCTCCGCCAGATAGAGCGCGCCGCCCGCGCAATCGTCCACGTCAACGATGCCCCAGTTATCTCTCAAGCGTTCACGATACGCGCGGCCATAGCCCGTGCTCCCGCCGTAGTTCATATCGAGCACGGCGATGCCGCGACTCGTCCAGTATTGAATCGAGAGGCGCAAGACGGTCGTCGTCGCAGAGGTCGGCCCGCCATGACTGATGACGAGCAGCGGCGGACGCTCATCCTCCGGCGCGTCGTAATCCTTATTCTTCGGCGCGTAGAAAAATCCGTGCGCCGTCGCGCCGTCCTGAGCCGGAAACTCAATCGCCTCCGGCGCGGACAAATAACCTTCCTCAACCGCGACGCTGCTCGAACGGCGCAAGGTCTCAAACTCTCGCGTCTTCAAATCGAGCCGCACGACCGCATTCGGCTCGGTCGGCGAGCCGGCGCAGAAAACAGCTTGCCCGGAAGTCGCGCGCAGGTATTCTATGTCCGTGTAAGGACACTCGATCTGCTCGAACTCTTTGGTCTGCGGATTGAGCGTGGCGAGCCGCCAGTTTCCATTCTCGTTGTACGCGCAGACGATACGCCCGGCGGACTCAATCGCGTAGCTCGACATGCGAAAGACCCACAGCGGCCAGCCGAACTCGGCGGCCATCTCATGCAGCGGTTCGGCCTCGCCGTCTTCATTCAAGCGATACAAGTTCCACCAGCCCGTTCTCTCCGACACAAAATAGAGCGAGCCGTCGGGCGACCATTCGGGCTGAAAGATCGACTCACGAAGCCCGCCCGCGACGCGCTTTGTGTTCCCGAGCGCGCCGTTCTCATCGAATTCTCCGACCCACAATTCGCAACCGTCCCAGGGCATGTTCGGATGATCCCACTCAAGCCACGCGAGCCGCGCGCCATCTTCCCTCAAACGCGGCGCGGCGTAAAAGTCCCGGCCTGAGACGATGGCCTGCGACTCGCCGCTTTCAGTATCAACCGTGGCGATGGTGTTGACCGCCTCGCGCTCGCTCTCGGTGTGATCCTCGCGCACGCAGACGAGGCGACGACGTTTGAGGTCAACGACCGCGTCCGCGTAACGCAGCGACGCTTCCGCCGTGAGCGGCTGCGGCTCTTCATTCCTCGCTTGCCGGTACAGACGTTGATCCGCGAAGTTTGAAAAGTACGCCGTGCCGTCAGCGACGACGTATGAGCCGCCGCCGTATTCATGCACGCGCGTTCTGGCATTGAACGGAGGCGGCGTCAACTCCGTCACTTCGCCGTCGGGCGTGCGGCGCATGATGACGTATCGCCCGCCCTCCGACGGACGGCCTTCGAGCCAGTAAATATCCTCGCCGTCAAAACTCGTCTCGCTGAGGCCAATCGTGCCCGAGACGATCAAGTCCGAAGTGATCGGCGATTTCCAAGAGCCATACGGCTTCACCTGTTTTTCCGTCATGAATGTATCCTTCATATCGGGCGTGAGACTATATTTATGCAGCTTCTACATAATCAACGCGGCTGGTCGGCTCTGGAATCGGCAAGCCGTCTTCGCGCATCCCGCGCAGATGCAGATCAATGGCTTCGCGGATTTGCTGCTCTGTCTCCTCTATC
Organism: Pyrinomonadaceae bacterium; assembly: GCA_036403295.1. Taxonomy (GTDB): domain Bacteria; phylum Acidobacteriota; class Blastocatellia; order Pyrinomonadales; family Pyrinomonadaceae; genus JACMLC01. The sequence continues at coordinate 8,491 of DASWRG010000050.1, read as the reverse complement.
GTTGCTCCGGTCGCCACACATCCCGGCAAGTCCGGCACATAAGCAGCATAGTTGTTTTCAGCTTTTTCGATGACGATAGCATAACGCATCTCAATCTCTCCTGTAGCTACGGAGTAGCGACATATCAGTAGCCCACAGCGCAAGCTGTGGAACAAATGGCAAGAGGAGAATTCAAAGCCCTTGAAAAGGGCGGCATAATTTCAAGCTGATTCTCATCCACAACAGATTATGCCGCTATCTACAGATAGCTCCGAACAGCTTGCCTGTCTTTAACCCATAGCTTGCGCTATGGGCTACTGTTATGTCGTCACTCCGTGACTGAAAACGCGCTTCCTCTATCTCTTGATTCACTTATTTAAGCACATCGCGTACTTTCATGATGAGAATACATCACAAGATTGTTTTCGATAAGGCCACAGATATTTTGACTGGCGGTCGCATATTTTCTTTACGCTCCGCAACCGCAGCCAAGCACATCAACAGCCTTGTTGCCCTTAATACTGTAAACGGTCTTCCAGTCGCCCTCGTAATAGCCTCCGGCGACGATGATCTCCATCACGCCGTCGCCGTTTAAGTCGAGGACGGCGGCCAGGTCATACGCATTTGGCGCGGTAAACTTCGCGGCCTTCGGATGATACTCTTCATCGAGCATGATGGTCTGCGCTTTCCCGTTAATCACTTTGCGGAGCATAACGATGGAGTAATCGCCCGCATCCGGGTCGGGCGTGATACTGCCGTTCTCGAAACGATGCACGCGCGTCGCGTTGATGATGACTTCGTCAGTGCCGTCGCCTTCGAGGTCGACGCGCACGACCTTTGTGATGTTGACCTGCGGTTGGCGAATCCCTTTTCGCACGAGGAGGTCTGCGACCAGCTTGCGATAGGTCGGATTATCGTTGCTCTCGATTTTCGGAGCGCGCGGCATCGGATTCCAGGTGCCCGCGACGCCGATGTAATGCGCGCCTGCGGGAACTGATTCCTCAAAATCCTTCGGCAGCTCGACGTACAGAGTGTCCTCGCAGGGCGGCCCTTGCGAGGCAGCCTTGCCGCCCGTCACGTTCTTCCACAATCCTTTCAAATCATACAGGCGATACTTGTCGCCGCCGCTCATGCGCTTGCCCATCTCTTCGGCCTTCAGCCAACCGCCGCCGCTTGAGCCGCCCATCAGACAACCGCCCTCCGCGTCCATCACCGGCACGGCCTCATTCTTCACTTGCGCGTTTGCGACAAAAGGCAAGAGCAATGACATCATCAAAATAAACACGATGAGCTTAAAGCTTACGGCTTTCTTTGCGTCTTTGCGCCTTTGCGTGAAACTTTCTCGCGCAAAGGCGCAAAGGCGCAAAGGGAAAGCACAGTGTTGAGTCGGCATAATAATCTCCTTAACTGAATCAGCTATTTTTTGAAGACGTAATAGACCACTCCCGCGTGGTCGTCCGTAAAGAGAAAAGCGTCCGCGCCCATCTTCATCACATCACATGGCCTGCCGTAAACCACACCGTTCTGCAAAAAGCCGTTGATGAAATCCACGGGCAAGCCCTTTTCTCTCACACGCATGATGCGATAGCCGCGTTTGAGCTTGAGGTCTGACGCGCCGTGAAGCGCGACCAAAAAGCTATCTTTGAGCCTCGCATCCGCGCTGCTCTCATCAAAATATTCAAAGCCGAGCGGCGAGCTATGCGCGCTAAAAGCCGTGTCAGCGAGAGGCACTGACGGACATCTCTTCGCGCCCGCCTTAAACTGTCTGTCCGAATAAACGCGCCTGCGATATTCATAACAATAAGGCCAGCCGTAATCCGTCTCTCCGCGCAGAGCGTACATCGTGTCGTCCGGCTTGTTCGCGCCCAAGTGATCCGCGCCCATGTCGGTCGCGTACAGTTGACCATTAATCAACTTCAAGCCGACGGCGTTTCTGAGGCCGCGCGCGTAGATGCGGCGATGCCTGCCGTCCGCATCCATCTCCAAAACGGAAGCTCGCACATCCTCCTTCTCGACACAGGCGTTGCAACTGCTGCCGACCGCGACGTAGAGCTTGCCGTTCGCGCCGAAGGCAATCGAGCGCGTCAGATGCCAGCCGCCATACTTGTAGCTCAAGCCGTAATCGGGAAACGTCGCCAGGACTTCCGGCGCGCCCGCAGGAGACATCTCGCCCGCTCTATATTTATAGCGCACCAGCTTGTCCGTCAGCGCGAGATAAAACCAACTTTGGCCGCCCTCGTCTGTGTGAAAAGCGATGCTGTTCGGATTGTGAAGCTTGGTCAGGTACGGCGTGACTTTGCCGAAACGCCCCGCGTCGGCGTCGAAATTTTGGAGGATGTAAACCGCGCCCCGCGTGTTGTCCGTGAGGTTGTACATGTCCGTCACAAAAATTCTGCGGTCGGGACTCACGGCCAGAAAGCGCACGCGCTTCAAGCCCTCAGCCGCGACGCGTATCTCGTAATCTTGAGGAAGATTGAGCGAAAAAGTCTTGCCGTTTTTTAGCGAAATGCGATGCGGCGTGAGCTTTATCGCTTGAGCGACGGCAGAGGAAGCAAGCGTAAGTAGGATAGTAAATATGATGGTTGTTCGTTTCATGAAAATTAAAGTTTCCCGCAAAGGCGCAAAGGAAGAACGCAAAGTTATTGAGTGCTGCTTATTTCTTGAGTGCTTTTCTTCGCGCCTTTGCGCCTTTGCGTGAACCGTTCATTTCGCTCACAAAAGACCTCAACACTTCAAGATTGCGCACATCATCCCTCAAATCATCCTGCGGCGTTTCGAGCAGGAAGGCCGCGTGCGCGAGCTTCGGATGCTGAGCGACGCGGCGCAAGGCGTCTTCGCCGATGTGTCCGAGGCCGATGTGCCAGTGGCGATCCACGCGCGAATTGTACGCGGCCTTTGAATCATTGAAATGCACCGCGCGCACTTTTTCCGTCCCGATATTTCTCTCAAGCGATTCGATGGTCGCTATGAAGCCATCCTCATCGCGCAGGTCGTAACCGGCGGTGAAAGCATGCGCCGTGTCGAAACAGACGCCCAAATTTAATTCCGGACAGGCTTCGATAATCTCCCGCAGATGTTCAAAGCGATGACCGATGCACGCGCCCTGCCCCGCCGTGTTCTCAAGCAGGATACGAAACGAGCTGAAATCAATTCCATCGCACGCGCGTTTCAAGCTCTCGGCGCAGGTTCGTATCCCATCGGCCTCGCACGCTCCCTTCGCGCTGCCCGGATGGACGACCAGATAATCCGCGCCGAGCGTAATGCCGCGCTCGACCTCTTCACGAAATGAAGCGATAGACTTACAGCGTATCACTTCATCTGCGGCGGCGAGATTGATGAGATAGTTCGCGTGAATCACGACCGGAGAAATCCCCGTCTCCTCGCGCACGGCGCGAAACTTTTCAACCTCTTCATCCGCGAGCGGCTTCGCCATCCACCCGCGCGGATTGCGCGAAAACATCTGCACAGTATCACAGCCGCGCTCGCTCGCTTTCAGCAAAGCGTTCTGCAAGCCGCCCGCGACCGGCGCGTGAAATCCAATCAACGGCACGTTGCCTTTTATCCCTTTATCGCTCGTCACTTCTTTTCGACTTCCTCGAAGACACGCAAGATATTGCCGCCTAAAATCTTATCTACGTCTTCTTCCGTATAGCCGCGCTCCAAAAGCTCCTTCGTCAGATTCGGCAGGTCTGCGACGCTTGAGAGATCGGTGGGAACTGCTTGAATCCCATCAAAATCAGAGCCGACGCCGACGTGATCTATGCCGACGAGTTTGACGATATGATCTATGTGGTCAACGACGCGCGCGACGGTGACGGGCGGCAGACGCCTTGCGTATTCGACGACGCGGACGCGGTCGCGCGCCATCTTCTTGTGTGCGATGTCGCCCGGCTCGTTGTCCGAAGCCTGTTGGACGAGCGGAGCGATTTCCGCGTCCACCTGTTTCTTCTTCTCGCTCCAACCGGGTTCTAAAAACTCAGGATAGAAGAGAACGCACACGACGCCGCCCTTCTGTGCGAGGGCGCGAATCATGTCGTCGTCCAGATTGCGCGGGACGTTGGCGATGGCACGCGCGTTCGAGTGCGTGGCGATGACAGGTTTTGATGAAGTGTTGACGATGTCCCAGAAGGCTTTGTCCGAGAGATGCGAGACATCAATCATCATCCCCAAACGATTCATCTCGCGGATGACCTGCTTGCCGAAATCCGTGAGGCCGCGCGTCTTGCCAGCTTCGTCCCCGCTTGAGCCAGCCCAACTCGTGCTGACGCTCCACGCGCCGGACATGTAGCGCACGCCCAGCTTGTAATAACGCTCGACGTTCTCAATTTTTTCGTCAATCGCGTAGCCGCCTTCGAGTCCCATCAGGGCGGCGAGCTTGCCTTCAGATGAGATGCGGCGAATGTCTGCTGCGCTCGTCGCCAGCTCCCACGTCTCAGGATGTTTCTCCGCGAGGGCGCGCACCGCCGCGATCTGCACGTCGGCTCTTTTGGTCGCGCTCTGGCCGCCCGCGCCGTAAAGCGCAGGCTCGACCCAGATGGAGAAGAACTGCGCGTCAAGGCCGCCCTCCTTCATACGCACGGCGTCGAGATGGCCGTCAGCGAGGCGCGTGTTGAGGTCGACATTTTCATCGACGAGCCTTTGCGTCGTGTCGGCGTGCAGGTCAATCGCAATCGCGCGGCGATGAATCGAGAGCGCGTCGTCGTTCGCTTTATTTGAAACGGAAGCTGTTTGAGCGTTGGCGTTTTTGGGTTCGGAAGTTTGTGACATGCGGCAATTCGAGAATAACAGAGAAAGACAGACGCACGCCGCCGGAATAATTGTTCGGAGAAGTTGCGCGCGCTGCTTCATCTAAAAGATTGAAACCAAAGTAGTAGCAATTTAGGCTTGCTCCGTGATGGTACGCGAGGGGCGCGGGCGGAATCAAGCTCGCCTTGCCAAGCCGCCTGAAATTACGGTATTGTGCGGTCTTATAACACAGGCTGCATGCAAACAAATCGAGCGGGAGTCTCATCATATCGTTTCGGCGATCTTGAATTGTGACAGAGCAGGTTATCGCAGCGCCTTTCATACGCTTCAAAAACCCCCGGAAGGAGAATTAAAATGTTCTCAAAAGACGGTAAATCAAAAGACGTGAAAACCCCTCGCATCGCCGGCGACGTGTGGCGCAACGGCGAGTTCATCAAGTGGGACGACGCGCGCGTGCATGTCATGTCGCACGTACTGCATTACGGGTCGAGCGTCTTTGAAGGCATACGCTGTTACGAGACCAAGCGCGGGCCTGCCGTCTTTCGCCTGCAAGAGCACATGCAGCGTCTTTTAAACTCCGCGAAGATTTACCGGATGGACACGGACTGGACGCGCGACGTGTTGAGCGACGCGGCGGTCGAGCTTGTCAGACGGAGCGGCATGGAGCAGTGCTACATCCGTCCGATTATCTTTCGCAGTCTGGATGAAGAGCATCCGGCCTTCGGCGTCAATCCGTTTCCGAACCCACTGGCGTGCTACATCGGCGCGTGGGACTGGGGCAAATACCTGGGCGACGAAGCGATTGAGCAGGGCGTTGACGTGCAGGTCTCGACGTGGAATCGTTTGACGCCGAACTCGATGCCCGCGATGGCGAAGTCGGGCGCGAACTACATGAACTCGCAATTGATTAAGATGGAAGCACTCCTCAACGGCTTCGCCGAAGGCATCGCGCTCGATGATCGCGGCTACGTTTCGGAAGGCTCAGGCGAGAACATCTTTTTAGTCCACGACGGCAAAGTGATTACGCCGCCGCTCTCGTCCTCCATCCTGCCGGGCATCACGCGCGACAGCGTGATCGAGATTTGTCGCGGGCTTGGCATTCCGGTCATTGAAGGCGGCGTGCAACGCGGCGCGCTCTACATCGCCGACGAGGTCTTCTTCACGGGCACGGCGGCGGAGATTACGCCGATTCGCACGGTTGACCGCATCACCATCGGCAACGGCAGGCGCGGCGAGATTACCGGCAAGTTGCAGGAAATCTTCTTCGAGATCACTTCGGGCGAGCGCGAAGCTCCCGGCCCGTGGCTGACCTACGTCAACGAGGTCGCGCAAGTCCCCGCCGGAAACAACGGCCACAGCAAAGCGCAGGTCAAAGAGGCTTCGGCTTCAGCCGCGACGCAGAGCGAAGAGGCCAATAATTTTCAGGCCGCGATGACCGAGTAAAGATTATTTGCGAGACAAAAAATTAAGGGCAGGGAGAATTTCTCTCTGCCCTTTTTTAGACTAAGCGTTGATAAAACAGTAGGGGCATGGCTTGTCCCTGCCCGCCGCGCTTCTGGCGCGAATCAATTGACGATGACAGCCAAGCTTGAAGGATTGTGAAACTTGCTGATCGTCCTCTTCGGACGATGCGGGCAGGGACTAGCCCTGCCCCTACAGACTTTCTCTAAGCCAATTACTGGTTATACGAAGCTGGAACGGGCACGTCGCCGTTTGCGCCCCATTGCTCCGCTCTTAAACTGTTCGAGCCGCTTTGCAGAATGTACCAGTAACCGTTCGATGGTCGAAACACCGCGATGTCTGCTTTCCCGTCGCCATTGTAATCTGCGGGCGCAGGTACGTCTCCCGCAGTTCCCCACAACTGTCCGGAAAACTGGTTGAGCGTGCTTCTGAGGATATACCAGCCGCCGTCAGATGGACGAAAGACTGCGACATCCATCCTCGTGTCTCCGTCATAATCGGCGGGCACGGCCACATCACCATTTGCGCCCCAGTTGAGAGCGCGAAGCGAGCCGATGCCGCTCTGCTGGATATACCAGGTGTTGTTTGATGAACGGACGACGGCGAGGTCTGTCTTGCCATCGCCGTCATAGTCGCCGGGTATTGGGCGGTCGCCCGTTGCGCCGAATTGCTCTGTGCGAACTACATCATCAATTCCCATCGTGATGTACCAAGCGCCGCTTGAAGGACGAAAGACGGCGATGTCTGTCAGGCCGTTGCCGTCGTAATCACTGGGCACGGGCACATCGCCCATCGCGCCGAACTGTCGCACGCGCAGAGAATTTGATGAGCTATTGAGGCTGTACCACGTTCCGGTTGAAGGTCGGAAAACTGCGACATCGGTTTTTCCATCGCCGTCATAATCGCCGGGAGCGAGGCTGTCACCGCTCGCGCCGAACTGGCGGATGAAGGTTAAGCTGTTTGAGCTTTGCCGCGCGTACCAGGTGTTGTCAGCTGGACGAAAGACGGCGAGGTCACTCAAACCGTCGCCGTCAAAGTCGCTCGCGTTACGAATGCTCGGGCGGGTGAGATAAGCATAGGCCACTCCCGAATTCTGCGCGCCGTCCTTATCAAATTGCGGCGCGCCCGTGATGATCGTGTTATCGCTGATGGCGACGCCGTTGCCGTAAATGTCATTGGCCGCGCCGTCGTCTGTGAACTGCACACCGCTCTGCGCCCAGACGTTGTTGTTACGCTGGAAAATATAAGCTGCTCCGGTGTCCTGCCTGTTCGGCAGGTCGTAGAAGTTAGCTCCGGCGACGATGGTGTTACCGTTGATGGAGATGCTGGAGCCGAGTTTGTCACCCCCGTGAGCATCTGTGGCGACGAGCTTGGTCGTCTCGCTCCAGGTCGCTCCGTTGCGCCCGAAGACATAGACCGCGCCGGAGTTGAGGACGCCCGGCGCGTCTGCGGAGGACGCGCCGACGACAATCGTGTTGCCGTTAATCGCCACGCTGCTGCCGAAGAAATCCTCTACGTGCGGATCGCTCGCAGTGAGAAAAGCCTGCTGCGTCCACGTCGTGCCGTTGCGTCCAAAGACTGTGGCCGAGCCTGTGTCGTAACCGGCATTCGTGTTATCAGCCCACGCGCCGACGACAATCGTGTCGCCGTTAATCGCCACGCTGTGACCGAACTCATCGCCGGGCGTCCTCTCAGGCCCGATCACGCGCGCCTCTTCCGTCCACGTCGAACCGTTGTAGCGATAGACCACCGCTTCCCCTGCGCTATTGCTGTACGGGATGCCGACGACAATCGTATCGCTGCTGATGGCGACGCTCAAGCCAAATGAACTATTGTCGCCCACAATCCTTTGCTGTTGCGTCCAGACTCCGCCACTGCGGCGAAAGACGTAAACGACTCCGGGTATGCCGCCGCCGCCCGGCAGGATGCGCGGCGCGCCGACCAACGCGATGTCGCCATCTATCGCCACGCTGTTGCCATAAGAGAGATTCGGCAGCAGGGTTTCGTTCGAGACCAGTTCGGCCTGTAAGCTCCAGGTCAGGCCGGTGCGCTGAAAGACAGCCGCCGTGCCCTGCGCGGGACTTCCCGTCGGACGATGGTTGAGCGATGCGACAATCGCCGTGTTGCCGCTCAGGGCTACGCTGTAACCCAATCTGTCGCCCGCCGCAAAGTTCGGGAAAGAGAGTATCGCTTGCAGAACGCTATCCGTCGCGGCTGGACTCGCCGCCGGACGGCCTGCACGGGCGTTCATGTTGCTCATCAAACAGAGGCTGGCGACGAGACTGAGTGCGGCCACGAAACGTGG
>DASWRG010000049.1:0-9974 GCA_036403295.1 Pyrinomonadaceae bacterium | reverse complement strand
CTTCTTCTGCTCTATGCTCTCTGTGTCCTCTGTGGCTATTTCTGAGATGGAATGTTCAATGCTTGAAATGTCGAATGCCCGTGAAAACCATCGCCAGTCCATGCTCATCTGCGGCGGCGATGACCTCTTCGTCGCGGACTGAACCGCCGGGTTGAATGATGGCCGTGATGCCGTGCCGCGCGGCTTCGTCCACGCCGTCGCGGAAAGGGAAGAAGGCATCGGACGCGAGGACTGAGCCGGCGAGCGGAAGCTGTGCGCGCATCGCTCCGAGCTTGACCGAATCAACGCGCGACATCTGCCCCGCGCCGACTCCGACCGTCTGCCCCTCGCGCGCATAGACAATCGCATTCGACTTCGTATGCTTGCACACAGTCCACGCGAAGAGCAGCGCGCGTATCTCTTCATCCGTAGGCGCACGCCGCGTGACGACTTTGAGATCATCCCGCGTCAACTGATGCGCGTCGCGCGTCTGCGCGAGCATCCCGCCCATAATCTGCTTGTACTCAAAGCCCTCGACGCGTCCCGCCGCGCCCGCGCGAAGAATCCGCAGATTCTTCTTCGCACGCAGAGCCTCAATAGCTTGCTCTTCATAATCGGGCGCGATAATGACTTCCGTGAAAATCTCAGTCACGGCGCGCGCCGCAGGTTCGTCAACCGTTCGATTGAAAGCGACGATGCCGCCGAAAGCCGAAACCGGATCGGTGGCGAGAGCGCGCCGGTAAGCCTCTTCGAGCGACGCGCCCGTGCCGACGCCAGCCGGATTCGTGTGCTTGATAATCGCACACGCCGTCTCTTCAAAATCGCAGACGAACTGCCACGCCGCGTCCGCGTCCACATAATTATTGTAAGACATCTCCTTGCCGCCGAGCAGTTCGGCATGTGCCACGCCGCCCCTGTCTTCGTTTTCAACTTCGTAAAGCGCGGCTATCTGGTGCGGATTCTCGCCGTAGCGCAAATCCGTCAACTTGTTCAAGTAAAGATCGGTGAAGCTATCAAACTCTTCCGCCTCGCCATTCGCTCCATTCGTGTTTTCTACTTCTAAGTCTTTCATCGCCTCTGCGAAAAGTTTGACGTGAATCTCCATGATGGATGCGACGACAGGTATGGATGGGAGAATTTTCCATTGTGCAGCATCCTGTTCCGACAACTCGTCTGTGAGATAAGAGAAGATCGTCGAATCGTAAAAAGCGGTGCGCATGTAGGCGAGCCGCGCTAGTTGTCCGCGAGTGCCAAGAGTGAGCGCGCCGTTGTGCTCTTGCAGTTCATCGAGGATGCGCCTGTACATCTCGTGCGAGGTGATGACTGCCACGTCTCTGAAATTCTTTGCCGCCGAGCGAATCATCGCGGGGCCGCCGATGTCTATCTGCTCGACGGCCTCTTCGAGCGTCACGCCGTCGCGCGCAATCGTCTCTTCAAACGGATAGAGATTGACGACGACCATGTCAATCGCTTCGATACCGTGTTCGAGCATCGCCGCGACGTGAGCTTCGTTGTCACGCAAAGCCAGCAGGCCGCCGTGTATGCGCGGGTGCAGGGTCTTGACGCGTCCGTCCATCATCTCAGGAAAACCTGTCACGTCCGAGATGTCGCGCACACTAACGCCCGCCTCGCGCAGAGCCTTCGCCGTCCCGCCCGTGCTGATAATCTCCACCTCGAATCGCTCAAGCTCGCGCGCGAATTCGACGATGCCACTCTTGTCCGACACGCTCAACAACGCGCGCCGCACTTTTCTGAGTCCTTTGTTCTCTTCAGTCATATTTTAAGTGACAAGTGACGAGTGATGAGTGACAAGTTTAAGACAAGCATTAGAGCTTGTCACTCATCACTCGTCACTTGTCACTGCTTTAAGTTGTATTCTTCGCGCAACAACCTGACGCGAAGCTTGCGTTTGTCCTTCGAGGTTAAGCTGAGAGCGAGGCGATGAGCGCGGCCTGTAGCTTGCGCCTCTTCGCCTTGATAATAGCCGAGTACGTACTGTCCCTGTAAATCTTCTTCGATGGCCTGAAAAATCGGCGCGAGATCGTATGACGGCTCGGCGGCCAGAGCCGCTTTCGCGTCGCCAGCCATAAAATAACGCCCGCCCGTCTCTTCCGCCAGCTCGCGGAATCCTTTGGTCGCGGGGCGCGGGGCGAGCCGCCCGTCACGCGGAGCATAAAGCGGAATCTGAATCGCGTAAATCGAAACGCCGCGCTCTCTCGCAAAGTTAATCACCTCGCGCGGACGCGCGCGGCTCACAGTATCCAAACCGTCGCTGATTAAAATGACGATTCGTCGCTCGGTCGGGTCTGTCCGCCGCGTCTCGAAAGCTTTGATAGAGCTTGCCGCAGCATCGAAGATCGCGGTTCGATGATTTCTGAGAGCGGGCAACGCGAAAGCTTTGAGAGCGTCGGTTGACGCGCCGGAGAACGGAGCGGTCAACTCGGCTTGCTCTGCGAAACGCACGACCGCGACTTCGGAGGCGCGCCCGAAACGCGAGAACAGAGCGAGCGCGGTCTCTCTTTGCTGACTGATAATCTCTTGCGTGCTGCCCGAAGCATCCAGAGCGAAAACGAGCGCGACGCGCTCCGTGCCCGCCGCGAAGTATTCGATTTTGACCGCGCGACCGTCATCACGCAACTCGAAATCCGCAGCCGTCAGATTTTGTATGCGGCGACTTTTACCATCCGTGACGAACGCGGGCACAGTCACAAGGTCTGTCCGCACGCGCACCGTCTCGATGTCCGAATCATCCTGCGCGTGTGCGTTCGCGTGGAAAACTAAGAACAGAAAGATGAGAGAGAGGCAAATGGAAAAATGCGTGCGGGCGAAGCGTGAAGGCTGGTCTGACCGTTGCAACGCTTCGAAAGAGTGAATCATGCCGCCGGACGCTGGGGCTAAAAGAAAAAACGCCCTAAGAGCAGTATGCTCAGAATTAAGGCGAGCGTGATAATGATGATTTTAACCAAGCTCACGATTTGGCTCCTCACACATGAAGGACAGTGCCGGAAACGGAAGGCGAACAGCAACGCTAATTCTATTGGTGCGGGCGCAAGCTGTCAACGCAAACCATCCCTCGCCACTGCGCCCTGAACCCGATAAAAGTCATTACGCCGGAAGAGCCGCGCCAGTTCCGGCGGAATTTGAAAAAGAGGCTATCTAAATTTCAGATAGCAGATTTGAAATTTCAAATCTGCTACCTGAAATCCTGCTTTAAAAGGTGATGCCGATCTGCCCCTGAAAAGTTCGCGGCGTCACGAAATGCGTGCCACTGAAAGTCGAAAGGAAGTTATACAGAGCTTCCTTGTTTGTCAGGTTGATGACTGTGAATCTGAGCGTCGTGCGGACGCGCTCAGTGCGAAACAGATTATCCGTTCCCGCGCTCAAGTCGAACAGGCTTCGCGGCGCGACGCGCGGCGGATTGGTGTCGTCATTCGCCGTCCCGTCCGCCGGAATACGCACGCGCACTGCGCCGCGATGCGGATCCGTGCAACTCGTAATCGGTTGCGTCAGGGTGGCGAAGACATTGCCGCAGAAGAGGCCGATCTGCGCCTGCTGGTCAGCCGTGAAAGTCAAAGCTGTGGCGAAGTCCGGCACCGAACCTGCCACGAGGCCGCTATCGTAACGCCAGGTGAAGTTGACGTAAGGCAAGAGCTTCTTGTACCGCAGAAACTGATACTGCACCTGCGTCGTCTGCTCAAACTTCTGATCGTGGTCAATGCGAAAAACTCCAGCCGGAAGATCGGAGTTGAAGAAGAGGCCGCCCGATTCAGGCGGGAAGAAACGAGCGCGCGTGTGGCCTGCGGTCATGAAGGCCGACAAGCCTTTGTAGTTCGTCAGATTGACGCGAATGGACGCGCCGTCAACTTTCGACATTTTCCAGGAGATAGGGAAAGTGATCGAAGTGTTGAAGAGCACGTTGAAATCATAAGCGTTGTCGGTTCGCTTATTGAAATAGTCGCCGTCAATAATCACATGCTTGCCGACGCTCTGTTGGAAGCCGAAGTTGACTTGATTGCGCCGACCGGGAGGCAAGGGCTGGTTGCTGACATCCGTGAACACGCCGTTGGCGAGGCCGCCCGCGCCGGTCGCGCTCGACAGAATCAGATTCTCATTATAAGGCGTCTCGAAGTTGCGCGTGTAAGAGGCGCGCAAGATCGTGTTCGTGCGTTTGAACAGATAAGAGACGCCGAGGCGCGGTTGCAAAGCGTTGCCGTGCGAGATGCCGTCGTAGTTGTCAAAGCGCAGGCCGAGCGAGAGCGTCAGATTGTTGAGCGTCAGATTGTCCTGCGCGTAAACGGCCTCCTGCTTGATGTCCGTGTGGCCGTTGAAGATGAACTGTCTGCCGCCGCGCGTCAAATCGAAAGGCAGCAGGCCGGGAATAAATGTGCCGCTTGCGGGGTCGTTGAACGCCGGGTCTGTGATGCCGAACTGAAAAGCTTCGGTCAGAAAAGTGTGCGAGACCTGCGCGCCGACCTTGAGATTGTGTATGCCTTTGACGTAAGCCACATCGGCCTTGATGCCGACGTTGTTCAAACGCCTCTGCTGGCTGAAAGTTACCGGCTGGTCTGCGAAGGGATTCGCGCTCGGAAAATATTTGACGAGGTCTAATCTGTAATACGGGTTGATGGTCAGGACGGTCGTCGGGCCGAAGACATGCACATAGCCGGGCGCGATGTTGATGCTACGCACGAGTTGTCGCTGATCCTGCCCGAAAGCTTGCTGGTCAAACTGGTTCGGCGTCTCAAACTTGTTGCGCGCCAGAAACAGGTTCAAGTGGAAAGTGTCTGCCGCATTCGGGCTGTAATCAATGCGATCAAAAAGACTCACACCCGTGCCGCGAGCATGCAACACTGTGAATTCCGGCGTGTCTAGAAAGCGGCCTGAGCGGTCAAAGTTGAAGGCCGCGAAATTTCCCAGCCGCGCGTTGCCGTAAGCCAGCGCCGCCTCTTCGTGAAACGTGCCGAACGTGCCGTACATCGAGCTGAGACTGCCGCTCGGCCTCTGCTGATTGAGGCCGGAACGCGTTTGCGCGTTGACCACCAGACTCGTCTTGTCGCCGTACTCGGCGGGAGTCGCGCCCGTGATGACTTCCATTGATTGAATCGCGTTGACGGGAATCTGCGTCGAGAAGGCTTTGCTCTGCTGGTCTGAGATCGGCTGGTTGTCGAGCGAGATGGAACTCTCCGCGTGATCGCCGAGCGGGTGAAAGAGTCCGTTCGAGTCGGCCACGACGCCGGGCGCGGCCAGCGTCACCACGTCGCTCAGGCCATTGCCCGGAGACCTCACCGGAAGCTTTTGAATCAACGTCTGGTCAACGTCCACATGTGCCGAGGGAATATTCTCAAGCACATCGGAAGCGTTGATGGCTGTGACATCCACATTGGCGGCGGCAGCCGAGCCGATGGTGAGTTGAACTTTGAGGCTCATCGGGACGGAAGTCCGCACCGTCAGGCTTTGCGTCGCCACATCAAAACCGTTGGCGTTGACGCTCAGTTGATAATTATTCGGCGGCACATTGTCGAAGCGGAAATTGCCATCGGCGTCCGTCGTCGCCGTGCGCGTGTAGTTGGTCACAGGATTGGCGATGGTCACGCTCGCGTTCGGAATCAACGCGCCGTTGGGGTCTGTCACAACGCCCGCGACAGTTCCCGCGCCGCCCAGTGCTTGCGCCGAAGCGTTGGCGTGAAAAGCTGAAAAGATAGTTACAAGAAGAGCACAACTGAATGCAATCGTGCGAATAGTTTTATGAATCATGATGATTAACCTCTCAGAAAGTAGCTGCCGGATCTGAACGCCGAATGCTCAAACAAACCCGTCGCTTGAAAAGCGAGGGGAATGGACATCAAAGCGTTTGGAAAAGATGTTCGCCAGAACAGAGCTTCACGCAAAGGTGTGCGCAAGAGCTTGCCCGAATGCGAACCGGGCGGATCAGAGCAGGGAACTGAGAGGCGGACCGCGTCCGCTGTGCGGCGCGTCCGATGGCGAGAGATAGAAGCAGATTGCTTCCGGCGTTTGAGCGTGCTGCGCGACGGGAGTTTCGACGCCCGGCGCGACTTGAAGCAGACTGACGAAGAGATGCTGATGAAGCTGGCAAATCAAGCACTCGCCTTCGGCGCGTAAGTCCTTCGACGTGGAGCTTGATTGCCCTGGATCGCTGAAGTTGACGGCTTCTGCCGCCGCCGCTCTCTGACTGTTAAGCCGCGTGCCGTGGCTGTGCGTGAGAGCCGCCGTCGCCGTGTAAGTTACGAAGGCAAGCAACACAAAAGCCAGCGCACGCGCGAAGAGCGCGGGCTGCTTAGAGAGAGACGATGTGTTGTGGCTGGTCACTTCGTTGAGCGTTATGTTACAGTCCAAAAAGGGGTCGGAATCAATATCTTAACACGTCGCGCGGTACAGTCAAGATAGATGCGCTTTGATAGCTTTTTGTTGCCGCAAACTCCCGCAAAAATAAGAGATATGCTTTCTCGCCAGACCGCTCTTTCTCTCGGCTGCGCCTGCGTCTTGCTGCTGCTTTTCGGCTGTCAAACAGAGAGTGCGCGCGCTCAAAGCACGGAGGCGCGAATCACTGTGCTCTCTATCTCTCCGGCGCGCGTGCGGGTCGAGGGACGGCGCGAGTTTGCGACGCGCGTGTGGTCGTTTCGCAATGCCTACGGCAGCTTGCTCGGACTCGGCGAGCGGATTGAAAATCTTTCGCTGGCCGATGAGAAGGGCGTCAATGTTCCGGTCAAAAAATTGGCGGCGGGCGAGTATGAAGCCGCGCGCGAGGCTTCGCGTTGGAGCTATGAGGTGAAGCTCGACGCGCCCGCGCTCGTGTCCGATGCCGCTTACGCTTCATGGCTCGCGGACGGGCGCGGCCTGCTGATGCTCGGCGACCTGTTGCCGTTGAAGGTTGATGAAAAACAGGCTTCAAATAATGGGGCGCGTGTGAGCTTCAGCTTGCCCGCCAACTGGAATGTTATCTCGAATGAAACGAAGCGCGGCGACGGACAGTTTGAAACGATGGAGACGGAGGATGCAGTCTTCTTTGTCGGCACGGACTTGCGCGAGAAGCGCGAGCGCGTCGGTCAAATGGAGTTCTCATTGGCGACTTCGGGGACGTGGGCTTTCACGGAGCAAGACGTTTTGAGCATGGCCGCGAGCATCTTGAAAGATTACACCGCGAGAACCGGCGTCGCGCCGCGACCGCGCGCGATGCTGATGCTCAGCCCGTTTCCGCGCAGCGTCGGCGCGGAGCGTTGGAGCGCGGAGACGCGCGGCGGAACTGTCATGCTGCTGTCGGGGCAATCGCCTTCAAAGCTGGCGGGTCTCGCGCAGCTCAGCTCTCCCATGACGCACGAGCTTTTTCATCTCTGGGTTCCGAACGGACTCAAGCTCGACGGAAATTACGCTTGGTTTTATGAAGGCTTCACGCTGTATCAGGCATTGTGCGCGGGCGTGCGTTTGCATTTTTTGATGTTTCAGGATTATCTGAATGCGTTGGGGCGCGCCTATGATGCTTATCTTGCGGCGAGCGACGGACGCAAGCTATCTTTGCTCGAAGCCTCACAGCGTAGATGGACTGGCGCGACCGCTCTGGTTTATCAGAAGGGCATGCTCGTCGCTTTCCTTTATGATCTTTCTTTGAGATACATGACTCGCGGCAAGCACACGCTCGACGATAGCTTCCGCGCTCTCTTTCAACAGCGCACGTTCTTTGAACAGCGCGCACTCATGCAGCGGTCTGCCAAAACGGAAACGAGAAGTGACGGGAACGAAGTCGTGCTCGCCCTCTTAAAAAGTCAGGAGCCAATGCAGGGCTTCGTTCGGAGCTATATCGAAAGTGCGGGCGAGCTTGATCTGCAAGCTGCCGTCGCGCCGTTCGGTTTGACGGTCGAGCGTTTCGGCATCAGAACGCAAATTTCCGTCGCCGCTAAATTAAGCCGCCAGCAACGGGATTTGTTGAGCGCATTTGGATATAATGAAAACGCTCAGCGTCCGGGAAAAAGGGTCTCGTAATTCTTATCTAAAATATTTTGCTTGGAGTGATTGAAGTTAAGTGAATAAGTTGCAGACGATAACAGGCTTGAAGTTCATCACGCTCGCGCTGATTCTGGCCGCCGCCAACGGCTGTAGCACGCTGGCGAAAAAAGATAACACGGGCGTCGTCATCGCGCGCCGCGCCGAGGTGCGCAGCTCAGTCGCGGTCGTCGCCGCAGACCTTTTGGAAGTCAATCGCGGAGATGAAGTTGACATCCTCGATTCGTCTACGGCTGAGAACGGCGAGAAATGGTTTCACGTGCGTGCGCGCGACGAAGCCTCGACCGAAGGTTGGATTGAGGCGCGCAATGTGATGTTGCAGGACGTGCTCGATCAGGCGCGCAAGCTCTCCGAAGAGGACAAAGATATTCCGCCACAAGGGACGGGACAGCTTCGCGCGAGCACAAACCTGCGGCTCACGCCCGACCGCAACGGCTCGGACAATATCATGATGAAACTCGACAGCGGCTCAAGCTTCGAGATCGTCGGCTGGAAACGAGTGCCCGCGCCGAAGTCTTCCGAGACGACCGAGAGCGATGACGCGCCGAAGGCCGGCAGCGTCCAGCAGCGCAAAGGAAAAAAGAGTCAGGAGGATGACGAGCCGCAACAACCTGAAGAGGTCAACGAACTGTGGTACAAAGTCAGATTACAGCCCTCCATCTCGCCCGCGCCCGCCGGTTGGATTTACGGCAAACAGGTCGAGCTGACTGTGCCGAGCGACATCATCTTTTATCGCACCGGGCGCGAGTTCGTCGCGTGGCAAAGATTGGACGAGGAGACGGAGAACAAATCCGCCGAGACGAAAGATAAAGACGCCGGGAAAGAGATCAAGCCCGGAAGCTGGGTCATCCTCGAAAAGAGCAGCTCGAACGAGCCGCGTAAATTGGACGAGCCGGATTTCGACCGCATCTACGTGCTCGGCTACGACAAATATAATCAGGAGCACTACACAGCGTATCGCAGCCCCGATGTCAAAGGCTTCCTGCCTCTGCGCGTGCAGGGCAAAGGCGATAACAAAACTTTCACGGTCAGAATTCAGGGTGACGACGGACAGGTCAAAGATGCGCAGTACAGCGTCTACAGGGACGACCGGGGCAACCTCAAAGTGGCGGCTCCGGGCGAGGCGCAGAGGTCGAGGAAAAAGAAATAGCCCGACCGCGCTTGACAAAAAAGCTTTGATGTTTATAATGCCTCTTTGCCTGAAACATGGCGATTGACATTCAAGCTCAACACAGCACATTCGGTCGGTGAAGCCGCTTCTCGTTGGATAGAAGTTTCATTGCGAGGGAGCGGCTGTTTCGTCCTTGAAAATAAATTTCAAGGATGTGAGGTTGTCGCTTGACAAGCGGAAGGCAATTCGGTAATATGCCTTTTTGCTTGAGACGAGAAATATTCGTCTGTGAAGTTGGAAGCGATCTTTGAAAACTAGATAGAGCGTGTCCATGTTAATGACTTTGAGGAGTCAAACGCTGAACGATAAAGTTCGCGTAAAACTCTTTTTGAAGAGTCATAATCGGATACTTTTAACCAGTATAAGATTATGTTCCAGAATCAATTCTTAACGAGAGTTTGATCCTGGCTCAGAATCAACGCTGGCGGCGTGCCTCAGACATGCAAGTCGAACGCGAAATCTCCCTTCGGGGAGAAAGTAGAGTGGCGCACGGGTGAGTAACACGTAGGTAATTTGCCTTCGGGTGGGGAATAACTCAGGGAAACTTGAGCTAATACCGCATAATGCAGCGGCTCGACATCGAGACAGTTGTTAAAGCGGGGGATCGCAAGACCTCGCGCCTGAAGAGAAGCCTGCGGCAGATTAGCTAGTTGGTAGGGTAATGGCCTACCAAGGCGACGATCTGTAACCGGCCTGAGAGGGCGGTCGGTCACACTGACACTGACATACGGGTCAGACTCCTACGGGAGGCAGCAGTCGGGAATTTTGGGCAATGGGCGAAAGCCTGACCCAGCAACGCCGCGTGAAG
>DASWRG010000048.1:0-18922 GCA_036403295.1 Pyrinomonadaceae bacterium | reverse complement strand
TGAATATCGTGTCTGGTCGTTACATGCTGGCGTTGATTTTGGGCGGAGTCGGTGTGGCGGCTCTCATCGCCGCCGCGTTTTGGAATCCGCTCGCCGCGCTCCTGGCTCTCTCCGTGGCTTTGGTCGCGGCAGTTCTCGCGCGGCTGCTCACTTCTCGTAAAACTGATGAGACGCAAGCTGCGCCAGCCGTGCATTCAACGCCTCCTGCGGTTGAGAGCTTAGCTCAAACTAACGGCGTGTCGCCGGGCGCGTTGCTCGACGCGACGATGAACAGCATGCGCGAGGGCGTGTTGATTGTGGACTGCGAGATGCGCGTCATCTCGTCCAACTCGGCGGCGCGCGATATTTTTGAGCAGATTGAAGGCAAGCTTGAGACGCGACGCTTGAGCGAGCTGACGCGCAATCCTCTGATTCACGACACGTTTCGCGCCGCGCTCGAAGAGGGCGTGCGCGCCGAAGTCAAAGTCGAGATGCGCCGTGGAGAGCGTCGCATCTTTGACCTCGGCGTCGCGCCGCTTCGTCTCGAAGGCGCGGCAGGGGCGCGCGGAGCCATCGGCGTCTTCTTCGACATCACGCAGCTCGAAAGGCTCGAAAGAGTGCGACAGGAATTTCTCTCCAACGTCTCGCATGAACTCAGAACTCCCCTGACCTCGATCATCGCTTTCGTCGAGACGCTTGAGGACGGAGCGATTGAGGACGACGAGCACAATCGCCGCTTTCTCAACGTCATTCGCAAGAACGCGGAGCGGATGCACAATCTGATCGACGACATTCTTGAGCTGTCATCCATCGAAGCCGGAATCGTCAAGGTCGAGCCGCGCCCCGTCCGCCTCGCAGCCCTTATCGAAGACATCACGACGGCTCTCGCCTCGCGCGCCTCTGCGCGAGAGGTCACGCTGCACAACGAGGTCGCAGGCGGCGAGACGGTTTACGCCGACGCGCGGCGGCTCGAACAGATGCTCACCAATCTGATTGACAACGCGATCAAGTTCAATCACGTAGGCGGTCGCGTCACGATTCGACATCAAGCGACCGCAGAGCGCGACCGCATCAGCATCACGGACACTGGCGATGGAATTTCCGCAGAACACATCGAACGCATCTTCGAACGCTTCTATCGGATAGACCGCGCGCGTTCGCGCGAGTTGGGCGGCACGGGTCTCGGCCTCGCCATCGTCAAACACCTCGCGCGCGCGCACGGCGGCGAAGCGACCGTCCACTCCACTCCCGGCGAAGGCTCGACCTTTATCATCGAGCTGCCAAAACAGGCGATAGGTGATAGGTGATGGGTGATGGGATAAAAGAAAAACGATCTCTCATCGCTTGTCTTTCATCACTTATACTCAGCACTTATTGATGCTTTTCTTATCACCTCTCATCCATCATCTATCACGGCTCCATAAACCTTGACGCTTCATCCGGCGGCTTGTTACACTTTTGTCAGATTAAAAGCGGAACCCGACGCTTGCTGCGTCGCCGAAGAGTCCCCCTTTCTGACTCCTGCGTGCGGCGTAGTCTGATTTTTGTAATCGATGGAGGTGAAATGGTGGGCTTCAAAGTCGGCCAAAAAGTTGTTTATCCCAATCACGGGATCGGAACCATCGAGCAGATCGAACAGAAACAAATCGGCGCAACCTCACTTCCCTTTTACACGCTGCGCCTGGCTGCCACCAATTCTGTCGTTCTCGTTCCGGTCGCCAATGCTTCGGAAGTTGGTCTTCGTTCCCCGATTTCAAGTGGCGAATGCGAGCTGCTCTTGAAAAGTCTGGCAGATGATTTCACGACCCCCACGCATGATTGGAAAGATCGCTTCAAAGATTTTTCGGAAAAGATGCGCACCGGCGATATTTTCGAAGCCGCAGACGTGCTCAAGAACTTAACCTTCTTGAGTCATCTCAAACCGCTCTCCTTCCGTGAGCAACGTATGCTTGAGCGCGCGCGCTATCTGGTTGTTTCCGAACTGGCGGCGGTCTGTCGCCAGCCCGAATGCAACATCGAGCCTCGCGTCGAACAGGCGCTCGCACGCGCCTGCGCCAAGCATGAGCGTCGCCCCGCGCGCGCGCGCGCTGTCGGTGCGGTGGCTGGTCACTGACCGGCGGCAGCCTATCAACCAACTACAATCGCAAACCGGGCAGGCCGCTCAGGCCGCGCACTATTGGTCTGTCTCACAATAATTTTCAGATCTCAAATCTCAAATTTGAAATGCTGTATCTCCGGTTGCAGCCGCGCGAGGCGTGATATAATCTTTCACGTTCAAAGCTCTAACATTTCGAGTCTGTTTTACACACGCTTTTTGCCGCCAGATGGACGAACCTGCGAGTTATCTTCTAACGCTTTTCTTCGACGCGGCTGCGCCCATTCAGCCCGTCTCGACTCTCGAAGCGATTCTCAAACTCTCCGCCGTCCTCGTGCTGGTTGCCACCAACGGTTTCTTTGTCGCCTCGGAGTTCGCGCTCGTCTCCGTGCGTAGACCGAAGCTCGCCGCGCGCGCCGCCAATGGCAGCAAGAGAGCGCGAGCCGCACTCTATCTGGTAGACAATCCGACCATCTTCATCTCGGCGACGCAGCTCGGCGTCACGCTCTCTTCGCTCGCGCTCGGCTGGCTCGGAGAGCCGACGGTCGAAGCCGTGCTCTCCCCGCTCGCCAACCGCGTCGGCCTCGAAGGCACGGCGATGTACGTCGCCGCGCACTTCCTCGCCACCGTCCTCGCGTTCATGACCATCACCTTTCTGCACATCGTGCTCGGCGAATTGATGCCGAAGATGATCGCGCTCGACCGCGCCGAACGCCTTGCCCTGCTGGCGGCGCGTCCGCTCGTCCTCTTCGCCAGAATTTTCCGCCCGGTCATCTGGGTCTTGAACAAGACGGGCGCGAGTCTGGGCAGAATATTGGGACTCAAATCATCGCTTGAGCACGCGGCTGTGTACACGGAAGAAGAGCTGCGGCAGCTCATCGAAATCTCGCACAAGAGCGGTCATCTCAGAGCCGACGAGCGTCGTTTGATTAATCGCGTCTTCGAGTTTTCCGACACTTTAGTGCGCGAAGCGATGGTGCCGCGCACGCAGATGGCCGCCATCTCAAGCGACTGCGGCTTTGAACAGATCGCGCGCGCCTTTCAAAAGCACGGTTACTCGCGCCTGCCCGTCTATCGTGAATCGCTCGATGATGTCATCGGCTTCGTACACAGCAAAGACGTGATGCCTTATCTCTTAAAGCCCGACAGCTTTCGGCTTGAGCGTGTGCTGCAAGCTCCGCTCTATGTGGTTGACACGGCTCGGCTCGAAGACGTGCTGCGCCAGATGCAGAAAGCCAAAGTCCATTTCGGTTTCGTCGTTGACGAGCACGGCGGCGTCGAAGGCATCATCACGCTCGAAGACCTCTTGGAAGAGATCGTCGGCGACATCTCGGACGAGCACGACGAAGAGGTCAACGAGCAGATCAAAGAGGAACGCGACGGGACGTACTTGCTCGACGGCGCGCTCGCCGTGCGCGATCTCAATCGCCGCCTGAAGCTCGCGCTGCCGGAGTCCGAAGCCTACACGACCATCGCCGGATTCTTGATGACGGAGGCCGGACACTTGCTGCAACCCGGCGAAACAGTCGCCTACGATGGCCTGCTGTTTCACATCGAGAAGGTTGAGAAGCGACGCGTCGTCCGCGTTCGTCTCGAACCCAAAGCCGAGAAGCAAGCGGAAGAGAACGAGACGCAGGAAGATAAAGTTGGCGCGGCGGGGTAAAGCTTTAAATCTCAAAACAAATATTCAAGGAGCATGATGAGCTTAATAGATCAGGTTCACGCGCGCGAGATTTTGGACTCGCGCGGCAATCCGACGGTCGAAGCCGAAGTGATGTTGATCGGCGGCGAGCTTGGACGCGCGGCTGTGCCTTCGGGCGCGTCAACGGGCGAGCATGAGGCGGTCGAGCTGCGCGACGGCGACAAGAAGCGTTACGGCGGCAAAGGCGTTTCAAAGGCCGTCGAGAACGTCAACGAAAAAATCGCGCCGATGATCGAAGGCATGGACGCGCTCGATCAGGCGGAGATTGACGCGATGCTGATTGCGCTCGACGGCACTGCGAATAAATCCAAGCTCGGCGCAAACGCTCTGCTCGCGGTCTCGATGGCGACGGCGCGCGCGGGCGCGGCTTACATGGATGTGCCGCTGTATCGCTATCTCGGCGGGCCGAACGCGCGCACGCTGCCCGTTCCGATGATGAATATTCTGAACGGCGGAGCGCACGCGGACAACAACGTGGACTTTCAAGAGTTCATGATTATGCCCGTCGGCGCGGAGAGTTTCAGCGAAGCCCTTCGGATGGGCGCGGAGATTTTCCACGCGCTCAAAACCGTCTTGAAGAATCGCGGCTATGCGACGGGCGTCGGCGACGAGGGCGGCTTTGCGCCGGATTTGGAATCTAATGATGAAGCGATTGAGACTATCCTGGAAGCGATTGACGCCGCCGGATACAAAACAGAACGTGACATCATGCTCGCGCTCGACCCGGCGGCGAGCGAGTTTTACGACGGCAAAAATTACGTCTTCAAAAAATCGGACGGGAGAAAACTCACGAGCGATGAGATGGCCGCGTACTGGCAAAGCTGGGCTGAGCAGTATCCGATTATTTCCATCGAAGACGGGATGGCCGAGAACGACTGGGACGGCTGGAAGGCTCTGACCGATGCGGTCGGTCAGAGCGTGCAGCTCGTTGGCGATGACCTCTTCGTGACCAACACTTCGTTCCTGCGTCGCGGCATCGAGCGCGGCGTGGCGAATTCGATTCTCATCAAGGTCAATCAGATCGGGACGCTGACGGAGACGCTCGACTGCATCGAGCTGGCGCGGGTGAACCGGCGCACGGCTGTTATCTCTCATCGTTCGGGCGAAACCGAAGACTCTTTCATCGCAGACCTCGCGGTCGCCACCAACGCGGGGCAGATTAAGACCGGCTCGCTCTCGCGCACGGATCGCATTGCGAAGTACAACCAACTGCTGCGAATCGAAGAAGATTTGCGCGACGCGGCGCGCTATCCGGGGCGCGAAGCCTTTTATCAAATCGCGCGGCCTGTGGGCAGTTCAAAGAAGAAGGCAAGAGCAGCGAAGAAATAAGAAGTTTCACGCAAGAGCGCAAAGACGTTGCGGTGATTCTTTTTCTTGAATGGTTTTCTTTGCATCTTTGCGTGAGATATTTTTTTTGAGAGGAATGCTGTCATGGCTCATGAATGGAAGCGCGGCGAGTACGAGATTAGCGACGACCGTGCGCGGCTTGACATCGAAGCGATACACAAGTTTTTGTCAACCGAAACTTACTGGGCGACCGGCAGAGACGTTGAGACTGTGCGGCGTTCGATTGACAACTCGCTCCCCTTCGGCATCTATCACGATGGCGCGCTGGTCGGCTTCGCGCGCGTCGTGACAGACCGCGCGACTTTCGCCTGGCTCGCGGATGTCTTTGTCTTGAATGAATATCGCGGTCAGGGCTTGTCGAAGTGGCTGATGGAAGTGATTCTCTCTCATCCTGAATTGCAAGGATTCCGACGCTGGGTGCTGGCGACCAAAGACGCGCACGAGCTTTATCGTCAATACGGTTTTCAGGAATTGAAGCGACCCGAAAGATGGATGGAGCGGCCTGATCCGAAGATGAAGGAGAGTCCGGATTACTGGGCGAACGATACCGGCTCGTAAAAATTAAGGATTAGCCACAGAGCACACAGAGGGTAAAATAATTTCAAATCTCAAATCTCAAATTGGAGATGACCAACTCGAAAATCTCTGAGTGCTCTGTGTCCACTGTGGCAATAGTTTTTATCTTAAGGGGGTTCAAGAGATGTTCTTCTTCTTCATCATCGGCACGCGTTTTTTCACCTGGGGGTCGGACGTTTTGCCGCAGCAGATGCAGTGCGGCAAGTGTCGCACGGTCGGCCAGTTCACTTTGAAGAAAGGGATGCAGTTTATCACTCTCTTCTTCATCATCCCCGTGCTTCCGATTAGCGGCGTCAAACAGCTCGCGCAATGTCCGATGTGCGGGACGCGTTTTCATGTGAACACATAAAAGGAGATGTGTCTTGACTAACAAACGGGGGCCGCTCGCGCTGATTGTGATAGACGGCTGGGGCTACACGCCGGAGCGTGAAGGCAACGCCATCGCGCTCGCGCAAACTCCTTTTTATGATGAGCTGCGGGAGAATTATCCGCACACGCTCCTCGAAGCTTCGGGCACGCGCGTCGGGCTGCCCTCCGGCATCATGGGCAACTCCGAAGTCGGCCATCTGAACATCGGTTCGGGTCGCGTCATTCGCATGGATGTCTCGCGCATAGACCATGACATCAAAACCGGAGAGTTTTTTCAGAACGAAGTTTTAGTCAAAGCGATGGACGGCGCGAAAGAGCGCAAGACGGCTCTGCATTTGATGGGGCTTGTCTCTGACGGGCAGGTGCATTCTTCGCAGGAGCATCTGTACGCGCTTCTGAAGATGGCGAAAGAGCGCGGCCTTCGGCGTGTTTACGTTCACTGCTTTTTGGACGGGCGCGATGTGCCGCCGATGTCCGCCTTCGGCTATGTCGAAGCCTTGCAGGTCAAGTGCGCGGAGATCGGTTGCGGGCGCATCGCTTCGCTCGTCGGGCGTTACTACGCGATGGATCGTGATAAGCGTTGGGAGCGAACGGAACGAGCGTATAACTTGCTTGTCAAAGCCGAGGGCGAGCGCGCGATTGATCCGGTCGCGGCGATCAAAAAGTCATACGAGCGCGGCGTGACGGATGAGTTCATCGAACCCATCGTGATTGAGAATGAGTTAGGCGAGCCGGTCGCAACTATTCAAGAGGATGACGCCGTTATCTTCTTCAACTTTCGCCCAGACCGCGCGCGGCAGATCACCAACGCGCTCGCCGTCCCCGGCTTCGGCGGCTTTCCCACGCCGCAGAGGCCGAAGATTGATTTCGTCTGCTTCACGCTTTACGACGCGACCTTTCCGCTCGCCGTCGCGTTCTCCAAACAGCAGCACAAGAACGTGCTCGCCGAAGTCTTCGCGCGCGTCGGCGTGAGAAATTATAGAATGGCGGAGACGGAGAAGTACGCGCACGTCACGTATTTTTTCAACGGCGGAGTCGAGAAAGAATTTAACTGCGAGAGACGCCTGCTCGTGCCTTCGCCGAAGATTGCGACTTATGATTTAGAGCCTGCGATGTCCGCCTTCAAAGTGACGGACAAAGTTTTACGCGCGATTGAGGAACGCGAGACGGATGTTTTTATCATCAACTTTGCGAACCCGGACATGGTCGGGCACACGGGCAAGCTCAAAGAGACCATCGAAGCCGTGCAGTATGTTGACACCTGTCTCGGATGGATTACGAAGGGCATCCGGCAGGCGCGAGGGCTAACTTTGATTACGGCGGATCACGGCAACTGCGAACAGATGCTCGACCTCAAGACCGGACAGCCGCACACGGCGCACACCACCAATCCCGTTCCCTTTCACCTGATAGACGAAGCCTCGCGCGGCGCGAAGCTGCGCGAAGATTGCGCCCTCGAAGATGTCGCCCCAACCATGCTCGGCCTGCTCGGCGTCGAGCAGCCTGCGGAGATGACCGGGCGCGATTTACGAGAGATATAGTAGGGGCAGGGACAAGCCCTGCCTGCCGCGCGAAAGCGCGAATCAATTTATTTTGACACTCAAGCTTGACTGATTGCGAATCTTGCTCATCGTCCTCACGAACGATACGGGCAGGGACAAGCCCGGCCCTGACAGTCGTCCGCTCAATTGAATGGCGCTCTAAAAATATATTCCTGCCCCTCGAAGCAACCAATGTTTGAAAATTTCATCTCTTAGACAAAAGCAATAGGCCGGTGTGTCGGCGCGGGAGAGCTGAAACGCAAAGCACAGGTGGAATATTTTATCGCGCTCGCCGAAGGCGCTGCGCCGCAGCCGAGCACCGACGCGCCCGCGAGCAATGCCGCCCCGGAGAAACCCTGATTAACGTCAGTTCGACATCAACATAACGAAACTCAAAGAGCCTGCGCGAGCAGGCGGCCAGAGTGTAGCCCCATGCGTCAGCATGGGGACAGAGGCACCTCAGATTCAAAGAGACTGCGTGAGCGGGCGACAGATGCTTCTTCATCTCATCTGTCGCCCGCTCACGCAGTCTCTATCTCTGATTGCGCTGTCCCCACGCTGACGCGTGGGGCTACATTGTGTCGCCTGCTGGCGCAGGCTGGTTGAAAGCTTAACGTCGAACTGAACGTTAATTAAGTTCGATAGAGTTCGGAGAGTTTGGGAGTTTGACGCTTGTTCTCTTTAACTCTCTGAACTCTACGAATTCCCCTAACTCTCTGAACTCTCCAAACTCTTAACTCTCATGATAAAATCCTCACGGAACAAATTTTCGCGTTTCTCGTTTAATTTAAGACTTGTCACAGCCATTGAATTTCGATCCGCGCAACATACTCGTCATAGACTTCGGCCAGCTCGGCGACGTGGTCTTGAGCCTGCCCGCGCTCGCCGCCATCCGTCAGAGATTCCCGCGCGCACGCATCACGGTCGCCGTCGGCAAATCTTGCGCGCCCGTCGTGGAGCTTTCGGGCTACGCGGATGCGACGCTCGCGGTTGATCGCGTCGCGCTGCGTGACGGGCCGAAGCCGTGGGCTGTGATGCGTATCTTCAAGTTCGTCAAAGAGGTCAGGCGCGCGAGCTTTGATTTCGTGATTGACCTGCACAGCCTGTCCGAGACGAACTTGCTGGGTTTTTTCTCCGGCGCGTCGCACAGGCTTTTTGCGCGCAGGCCGGGACGCTCCCTGGACTTTCTCTCAAACTTTCGCCCGCACGCCAGCAAAGAGGACAGGTCGAAGCACGCGGTTGATCGTTACCTGAGCGTGCTCGCGCCGCTCGGTATCAAGGACGCGCCGCGCGTGCCAAAGCTTCGCACGCGTCCCGCAGACGACGCGGCGGTCGAGCAGTTATTGAGGAAAGAAAAAGCCGACGCGGGCGTGCCGCTCATCGGGCTTTTTCCCGGCGCGGGACATCCGAGCCGTCGCTGGCCGCTCGAACGCTTTGCGGAGCTGGCCGGAAAACTGGCGCGCGAAACAGAGGTACGCATCATCGTCTTCGCGGGGCCGGAGGAGCGCGCTCTGGTCAAAGAGATGCGCTCGAAATTTCCGAAAGGCACGGTCATCTTTGACAAGCTCACGATTCCGCAGCTCGCCTCCGCGCTGGCGCGGCTCTCCGTCTTCGTCTCGAACGACACCGGGCCGATGCACATCGCCGCATCCGTCGGCGCATCCGTCGTCCTGCTGCTCGACCGCCGCGCGCCCGATAGCTATCTGCCCGTCGAAGGTCGTCACCAGATTATTTACAGCAGCGTGATTGAGGATTTGACGATTGACGAAGTCTACGGGGCTGCGCGTGAGCTGCTGGCGAGCGGGCGGACTGAGACGCTCTTCGCCAGTTGAAGCTTGAGAGATATTTGATGATGCATAACTCTCGCAGCACGCGCCGCATCCTGCTCATCTCAGGCGCAATCCTTCCTCTGCTGCTCCTCTCGATAATTTTTTTCCGGCAACAGACGAGCGGGCGCGCACAGGAGACCGCCGCGCCGACGCATGAACAGTCCGCTCGCGTTGACGCAAACGCTTCCGCACGGGCGACTGCTCCGATTGCTCTCTCAAACGCTCCCGCAGACGTGGAGCTACGACGCAAGATTGATGAAGCGATTGATTCGAGCGGCCTCGACTCCGCGCGGTGGGGCGTCTTTGTGATGAGCCTCAAAGACGGTCGCGTGCTTTACGCGCGCGACGCAGATAAGCCTTTCATTCCGGCTTCAAACATGAAAGTTTACACGACCGCCGTCGCGCTTGACCTGTTGGGCGCGGACTATCGCTGGCGAACTTCAGTTTACGGCGCGAGCGAGGCTGACAAGAATGGAACGATTAACGGCGACCTGACACTCTACGGACGCGGCGCGCCCGACCTGGCTTTGAGCATCAAGGGCAGCCAGTCGTCGCTCAGTCAATTGGCTGACGAGCTTTACAGGCGCGGCGTGCGGCGTGTGCGCGGCAACGTCGTCGGCGACGAGAGCTATTTTCGCGGCGAGCCGCTCGGTGACGGCTGGCTGTGGAATGATGTGCAATGGTACTTCGGCGCGGAAGCGAGCGCGCTCTCAATCGGCGGCAATGAAGTGAGCCTCAGTCTCGCGCCAGCCGGTAAAGCGGGCGAGGCGGCCAACATCAAGCTTGAGCCTGAAACGGATTTCGTGCGCGTGGTCAACGACGCCGTGACCGCAGAGCGCGGCCAGCCCGCAACCATCGGCATCAATCGCGGCCTCTCCGATAACGTGTTTCGCGTGTGGGGCGAGTTCCCTTTGAACAGCAGCGGATTTCGCGCGCGTCTCTCGGTTCATCAGCCCGCGCTCTGGGCTGCGCGCATGTTCCGTGAAGAGTTGCGCGCGCACGGCATCACGGTCGAAGGCGAGGCTCTGACGAAAGACTCGCGCGTCACAAAAGAGAGCGACCGGTTCGACCCGCAAGGCGCAATCGAGTTAGCATACATCTCAAGCAAGACGCTCGGAGACATCGCGCGCCTCACCAATAAGGAGAGCCTCAATCTTGAAGCCGAGCTAATCCTGCGTGCCCTCGGCAAAGAGCGCGGCGCGACTGCTCCGGCGAGCGACGCGAGCAAGATGCTCACGCGCGGAGATGATGAAGCGGGGCTGGCAGTCATTCGCCAGTGGCTCGAACAAAAAGGCATCTCGACCGCAGGCTTTGCGTTGCATGATGGCTCTGGCCTCTCCAGACTTGATCTCGTCACGCCGGAAGCCACCGCGCGACTGCTCGCGGCCATCACGAAGAGTTCCGCCGCCAACATTTTTCACGACACGCTCCCCGTCGCCGGACGCGACGGCACGCTCCGCTCGCGCCTGCGCGCGGAGGGCGGGCGCATCTACGCCAAGACCGGCACGCTCACATACATCAACTCTCTATCCGGTTACGCCGTCAGCGGCGCGGGCGAAACCATGGCCTTTTCCGTCATCTGCAACAACGAAACCACGCCGTCAAGCAGCATCCCCGTCATTGACCGGATCGCCTCGCTCCTCGCCAGCCAACATTGAGCTTACCTGTTAAGCTCTTTCATTCCGACAACTTCGGCCTCTCAAAAGAGCTTTGCCCGAACTTTTATACGGCTCTTTCACAAAGCTCGCAAAATAATTATGATGGCAAATGTTTTCGCTGGACAAACAATGTTTTGCGAGGTAATATGATTTTGCCGCCAGACGTGCGGCTCTCGGCGCAATCCGGCGGCAGTCCGGTTCAGGTCACCCGTCGTGGCGACCTTTCGCGCTTCTCACCCAGACCCGGACTTGCGAAGCCAACCCACGCATACATGAACTTTGCAGGAGCATAAAATCATGTTCAAACGCAACTATCTAATCTCTTTCGCGGCGATGTTTGTGATGGCTTTGAGCCTTTCGGCGTCGGCGCAAACCAGACATCTCTTGACGCGCAGTCTGACGCTGCTCGACGCTGAGGCGGACACGGATCGCACACGCGACGGGCTGCTCGGCCCTGTCCGGCGGATACGCACTGAGACGGCCAAGCTGACGAACAAGAGCGGCAAGCCCGCCGAGGGACAGAAGCAGGTCTTGGAGACTGCGGCCTATGATTTGAAAGGCGCGAAGGTCGAGAACGCTTACTTTCCGGTTGCCGGAGGGGCGACGCTCACAGGTCGTGAGATGTACAAGTACGACGACAAGGGGAACATCAGCGAGATGACGCTCTACAACGCGGACGGCTCGCTCCTCAGCAAAGAGGTTTACACTTACGAGTACGACTTCGTCGGCAACTGGACGAAGATGACGACCTCTGTGGCCGTGATCGAAGGCGGCAAGCTGAGCTTTGAGCAGACCGAAGTCACCTACCGCACCATCTCTTATTATCTCGACGAGAATTTAGCGAAGATGGTTCAGCCCCCCGCTCAAAACGCGGTCGCGTCTCCGGCGACGAATCCCGTTTCAACGAACGCGGCTAAGCCTGCGACAGAGAACGCCAGCGTTCCGGCTCAAGCCAATATGCAAAAGTCTGTTGTCGCCGCGCCGCCTTCAGCCAATCTCTCCGCGCTCAGCAAGTCGACGACCAATTCGAGTCCGGTGACTTCATCCGCTCTGCCCGGTGGAAGCTCAAGCTCAGGCGTCGTGATGGAGTCAGAGCCTCCGGCCAAGCCCGCGCCGAAGCCCCTGCTGAAACCCGTTTCCGGCGGCGTGCTCAACGGCAAGGCACTGCAACTGCCCTCGCCCGAATATCCTGAGATCGCCAAGCGTGGACGCATCATGGGAATGGTGACGGTTGAGGTCGTGATAGATGTCAACGGCAAGGTCATCTCTGCGAAAGCGACTGGCGGACCGGCGACGCTGCAACAGGCGGCGATGCAAGCGGCCATGCGTGCGCGATTTTCGCCAACCACTTTGTCCGGCCAGCCGGTCAAAGTCGCAGGCGTGATTAACTACAACTTCTCTCTCAGCAAATAATCCTTCGGGCGCGTCTGCGCTCACTAACAATCTACGGCTTTGCCTCAAGCTAGCAGGAGCGACTCATGGCACTCAGTGGACAACTCAGCGATCTCTCGCTGGCGGAATTGATCGAATTTTTTTGTAACCAGCGCAAGTCGGGACGTTTGAAAGTCTCGTACCCGCGCGCTCCCGGCTTCTTCTATTTTCAGAAGGGCGGGCTGGTGGACGCGAAGATCGGCGCGCTGTGCGGCGTCGAAGCTGTCTACTACGCGCTGACCCTGGAGAACGCCTCGTTCAAGTTCAGCGCGTCATTCGAGCCGACGCGCCGCACCATCCATCAGCCGTGGGCGCAGGTCGCGCTCGAAGGCTTGCGCCGGATGGACGAAGGCATCGCGCCGAGCGAAGCCTTTCCCGAAGGCTACGACGCCGCGTCTTACATGGATGACGCGGACGGATCGAACGAGATTAAGAGCGCCGAAGAGGACGAGAGCGAAAACGTCTTGCCGCTGCCGAAGCGCGTGCGAGAGAGAGCGGCGGACGAGCAAGCTCCTTTGTCACTGACGGTCGAAAACGCTTCGGGAGGCGGAAGACGTGTGATGGTTTACGCAGCTATCGCGGCTGCCGTCATCATCAGCGTCGCCGCCGTAGGCTTTCCCGCCGGATGGTACGGCAAGAAGAAAGCAGCCGACGTTCCGCAGCCAGCCGCAGTTAATGCCCAGCAGCAAGTGACCAACAACGCGGGCAGCAATCCAGCCGACCAGCCAGCATCAAACACTGCCGATCCTTCAGCCACGGAACAGGGCGCAGGCCCCGTCAACGACAGCGCGGCTCTGGCCGCACGACGCGAGCGCGAGGCGCGCGACCGCGAGCGTTGGAAGGCCGCGCAGGAGAAAGCGGACGCCGCCAATCCGGGCGCGAATGCCGCCACCGCATCCGCCGCGCCGTCAGCCGATGCCGCGAAGAAACCCGAACCGGCCAAGCCGAAAACGACGACCGTGCAGGTGACTTATGACGAAGCGGGACGCGTCACGCAGGCTTCGGGCGGTGACGCCAACGCCCTGCGTATCGCGCGCCAGAAACGCTTTCCGGCGGGCAAGGCAGGCTCGGCCACCGTCACGATTCCGGTCAACTGAAAGACCGTTCGCACGGCTATTGAGCAAGCTTTTGAGGGACGACCGAAATGGAATTGGTCGTCCCTCTTCTCATTTCAATCTTGTCGCTCTCATCACATACAAGCTGACTTGAAAGGAAATCTCAATGAAGCAGTCGAACCTCGCAAGTTTCGTCATCGGTATTTTCATACTTCTCATCGCTCCCTCGGCCTTCGGGCAGCGGACAAGGATGTCAGCGTCAACAGCGCGGGCACTAACGGCGGCGATGCTCGTTTAGACATTGCTCCCGTCATGAGCGCGGACGGCAGATTCGTGGCCTTTCGGAGCAGAGCCAAGAATCTGACGGCCATCGCTCTGCAAGGGTCGAACGATCATAACTTCTTCCGCGACCTGTACACGGGCGTCACCTATCTTGCGACTGTCAATAGCGCGGGCACGAATGGCGGCAACGGCAGCTCCCTGCTTCCGCGCATCAGCGACAATGGCGGCGTGGTGGTCTTCAGCAGCTTTGCCAGCGACCTCGTGCCGAACGACACAAATGCTCGCGGCGATGTTTTCGCTTTTCATACGGCGCGTCCCGGCGGCGACTTTGACGGAGACGGGAGGAATGATTCGGCGGTCTGGAATCCGGCGAGCGGCGTCTGGTCAATCAGGAGCAGCTTTGACGGCTCAAGCAGAACGCAAGTCCGGGGCTTGAGCAGTCTCGGAGATGTGCCCGTACCCGGAGAGTATGACGGCGACGGCAAAACCGATCTCGCTGTCTTTCGTCAGGGCATCTGGTATATCTGGCAAAGCTCGAATAACAGCCTGCGGTCACACCCGCTCGGCGGGAGCGGTGATGTAGCGATTCCCTCTTCGCCCTTCTAAACAAGCAAAAGCAGTTGAAAAATAGAATAAGGAAGAGCGGGGTCAAGCCCCTTTCCTGACCTCAGAGACATTCAAGCCTGAAAGCTTAGCTCTCATGCTTGAATGTCTCAATGGTTGGGAAGGGCGGCTTGACCCCGCTCTTCATGCTTCATCTTCACAATTTTATTCCAACTAAGCCAAGCAGGAGGAGCAGTGCGCGCTTGAGGCCGGTGTCGCGCCCGCGCGGGTCGTACCATTCTTCGAGAGTGTGCGAGTTGCCGGAGTTGCCGCCCGCGCCGAGCGTGACCGCCGGAATGCCGAGCGAGATGGCGATGTTGGAATCAGTCGAAGAGCGGTCAAGGCGCGGCGCGTGGCCGACGGCGCGCGTGGACTCTTCGGCCAGACGCACGATCAGAGAATCCTTCGGAGTCTCGCCGCTCGGCCTGTCTCCGATGAGTTTCAAATCAAGCTCAAGCGGCGGGTCGCCCGCGCGACGAGAGGCGTTCTCATCCTCTGCGGCCTCGCGCGCCGCGCGACGAAAGAAGGCGTCGAGCCGTTGCAGCTCTTCAGCCGAAGCCGAGCGCAGGTCAACATCCATCGCGGCCTCCGTCGGAATCACATTGACGCCCGCGCCGCCCTCTATGCGTCCGACGTTGAAGGTCGTGCGCGGCTCGCTCGGAGCGGGATAGCTTGCGAGCCGCGCGATGGCTCTGCCGAGGGCGTGAACCGGATTGGCCGCGCCGAAGTCTCCCCACGAATGCCCGCCCGTGCCGCGAAGTCTGAGGCGATAACGACGCGAGCCTAACGCCGCGTTCGTAATGCGCTCGACGCCCGGCCCGTCAAAGCTGATGAAGGCGTCAACCTTTCCAGCCCACTCGCCCGCGCTTAACAGGTGACGCGCGCCGCGCAAATTCCCCTCGCCCTCTTCGCCCACCGTGCCGACAAAGATCAAAGAGCCTTCGGTCTCAATAGCACAGCTCTCAAGAGCTTTGACGAGGGCGATGAGCGCAATGAGGCCGCATCCGTCATCCGCGATGCCGGGCGCGAAGAGCTTCGCTTGCCCGCGTCTGACGGTGAAATCCGTGCCCGCCGGAAAGACCGTGTCGAGATGCGCGCTGACCACCACGAGCGGATTGGCCTCGCGCCCGCGACGCAAGGCGACGCAGTTGCCCTCCGCGTCCAGATAAGCTTCATCAAGTCCGCATTCGATGAACTGACGCCGCAGATACAAAGCTCTCTCGCCCTCTCCGAAAGGCGGCGCGGGAATCGAGCAGAGGCGTATCTGTTCCTCTATCAGCTCTCCGGCGCGCTCCTCGAAAAAGCGAAAAGCGCGAGAGACGCCCTCAAGAGAGAGCAGCTCTCGCACGATTAATTCCGGCGTCAGCGTTGCAGTTGAAGACATAAGACGCGTGATAAGTGATGAGTGATAAGTGATAAGAAAAAGCTTTAAAGTCTTATCTCATCACTTATCACTTTAGATGAGCCGCATGACCTCTTGTTCTTCTAAAACTGACGAGGATTTTTTGGCGTGTTCAAAGATACGCGCGACGCGCTCTTCGCTGGCTTCAAAGCCTCTCGATTCGAGCCAGTAGATGACATTTGACTTGCCGCTCATCGGGCCGATTTCTATCACCTGCTTGAGGCCGAACAGTCCTGCGGGGACGCCCGAATAAACCAAATCTGCAAGTCCCGGATCGCCTTTCCGGTAACTCTTAATCACAGCCGCCGCATGCACGCCCGTCGCTGTGCGAAAAGCGTCGCGCCCGAACACCGGATAGTTGAGCGGAATCGTCCAGCCGCAACCTTTGGCGGCAGACTCGCAGTATTCACGCAGGCGCGACAGGTCGTTCTCAATCCAGCCCATCAATTTGAGATTGACCAGCAGTTGATCCATCGGCGTGTTGCCGACCCTTTCGCCGACGCCGAGCGCAGAGCCGTGCACTTGATCCGCGCCGCCTTCAATCGCCGCGATGGAGTTGATGACGCCAAGCCCTCTGTCCTGATGCCCGTGCCAATCGAGCCGCACTTTTTCGCCCTGCTCTTCAATAATATTTTTGACGAAGCGCACGACCGCGCGCGCGCCGTCCGGCGTCGAGTGTCCGACCGTATCGCAGACGCAGACGGCGCGCGCGCCCGCCCTGATGGCGGACGTGTAGAGCGCGCGAATCGTCTCAGGGTCTGCGCGCGTCGTGTCCTCTGTGACATACATGACGGGCAAACCTTCTTTGACGGCGAAGGTGACGGCCTCTTCGGTTAATCGCAAGAGCTTGTCGAGCGTCCAGTCTTCGGCGTAAAAGCGAACGGGCGATGAGCCGATAAAAGTGCAAGCTTCGATAGCGATGCCCGCGCGCTGTGAGATTTCGACAATCGGTGTGATGTCATTGCGATGCGTGCGCGCGGCGCAGTTCGGACGAATCCTCAATTTCTTGTCAACGATCTCGCGCGCCAGACGCTCGACGCCTTCGGCGTGCGTGCCGCCCGCGCCGGGCAGGCCGATGTCGGCGGTATCTATGCCGAGCGCGTCCATCAGATGCAGCAACTCTATCTTCTGCTCGACCGAAGGCTCGCAGACCGAAGGCGATTGCAGGCCGTCGCGCAAAGTCTCGTCATCAAAACTGATCTTGCGTCCGGGCGCGGGCGCACTCGGCTCGATGGTATTCCAATCGTAAACGAGCTCGTTGACATGCACTTTCCGTTTACCTCTTTAACACAATAAATTCCGGCACAAACAGGCTTAAGCAAAGAGAAAATTAATTACAGCAAGCAGCGCATTGAATGTCAAGCAAGACATCTCGCCCGCTCTCTTTGACGTGCGCGGCTTCTCTGTTATAGCCTCTCGCCTGCGCTTTTCTTCTGCTTTGCGCCTTTGCGTGAAACTATTTCTCACGCAAAGACGCAAAGACGCAAAGAAAGATTAAACTCCTATCAATCGAAGCTTTGAAATGCGCTCTTAAAATTTTCATGAAGGTAATCGAAGAATGGATGAACTCACTGCACAAGGGAACGATGAGCATCTGATACATCTGAGGCCGCAGAGCGGGTGGATTGAAGTCATCGCGGGTTCGATGTTTTCCGGCAAGTCGGAAGAGTTGATTCGACGCCTGCGCCGCGCCAAGATCGCGCGCCAGAAAGTACAGGTCTTTAAGCCGAGGATTGATGTGCGCTATTCGCACGACCACATCGTTTCGCATTCGGAGATGCGACACGAATCTTCGACGGTCGAGACGGCACAGGAGCTGCTCTCAAAAGTTGAGCATGGCACGGAGGTCGTCGGGATTGACGAGGGACAATTTTTTGACCAGGAGCTCATCGCAGTCGCCAATGAGTTAGCCCAGCGCGGCCTGCGCGTCATCATCGCGGGACTCGATCAAGACTACACCGGAAAGCCTTTCGAGCCGATGCCGCAACTCTTGGCAATCGCGGAGTACATCACCAAGACGCACGCCATCTGCGTGCGCTGTGGGCAGACGGCCAACTATTCTCAACGCACCTTTGAATCCGAAGAACGCGTCGCGGTCGGCGCGGGCGGCATGTACGAAGCGCGCTGCCGTAGCTGCTTCGTCCCGCACGCGGACGCTCCAACCTCTTACCTCACAGAAGCCGCAGACTGAAAAAGCATTTCACCACAGAGGACACAGAGGTTTAAGAAGATTTCAAATTTGAGATTTGAGATTTGAAATCTCTCTGTGTTTCTCTGTGTCCTCTGTGGTTAATCTTCCGTGACTATTGATGAACGAGCTTGGTCGAATACAGAATCGCGTGGAGCTCATCCTTGTGTTTGTCGAAATACTGCCCCTCGGTGCTCAGGATGAGGTTGACGAGCTGCGTCTGTCCGGCGTACTTGCGATAGGTCATCCATTGCAGGCGGCGGATGCCGTCCCTGGATTCGGGCGGAGTCTCTAGGAACTCTACGCCGCGCAGGCCGTCAATCTCAAGCCAGCGCACTTCCGCGACCTCGCCGTTCTTCTTCCGGTCGGCGGCCTGATCGTAAAACGCCTTGATGCTCACGTCGGTCGGGAAATCGCCGCTCATGTTCGAGATGCTGCCGATGACGAAGGCGGCGTCCGCGCTCCCCGGCGATTTCCAATTGAACGAAGTGTTGGTGCTCTTGCTCACCTCGCTCCACTTCGCGGGCATCATCCACGTGATGCCCTGCTGATTCCAGCTCACGGCTTGGCCGCCTTCGAGCGCGGCTGTTTGCGCGGCGGTCGGCTCAGGCTTGTCTGCCGCAGGCAGGCCGTCCTTCGTGTTGCTGCTGGCCTGGTTCGAGTTCGAGTTCGCGTTATCGTTTTTGTTGCCGGTCAGTTTCTGAGTCAGATTGCAGAGCGAGACGGCGAGGGACAAAACTATCAATACGGGGATTTGCTTCATAAGAAATTCGAGACGCCTCCGTTCAAAAAGCTGTCTTCAGCAGAGCGCACACACGATAATCCTCCCGTCACAGAATGGCAAGAAAAGCTTGAGAGACAAGCT
>DASWRG010000047.1:0-3637 GCA_036403295.1 Pyrinomonadaceae bacterium | reverse complement strand
ACACGATGCTCTACCGTTTCCCCGTCCACGATCAGGAAATTAAGAACGGCGCGCGTCTGACGGTGCGCGAATCGCAGGTCGCCGTCTTCGTTTTTCAAGGACAGATCGCCGACGTTTTTCCTCCGGGCCTGCACACGATTGACGGCGGCAACACGCCCATCCTGTCCAAACTCGGCGCGTGGAAATACGGTTTCAATTCGCCCTTCAAAGCCGAAGTTTATTTCGTCAACACGAAGCAGTTCACAGACCTCAAGTGGGGCACGATGAATCCCGTCATGATGCGCGACGCGGATTTCGGGATGGTGCGTCTACGCGCTTTCGGCATCTACACCATGCGCATCGCAGACCCGCGCGCTTTTATCAAAGAGGTCGCGGGCACGAACAGCCAGTTCGATACCGAAGACATCGAGGGACAATTAAAGCGCACGCTCGTGAGCGGTTTTACGGACGCGCTCGGCGAATCGAAAATCCCCGCGCTCGATTTGGCATCGAACTACGATGAGCTGAGCAAGATCGCGCGGACTAAACTGCGCGAAGAGTTCGCCTCGTTCGGCCTTGAGCTGACGAAGTTTTTCGTCGAGAACATCTCCCTGCCGCCGGAGGTCGAGGCCGCGATGGACAAGCGGACTTCGATGGGCGTGCTCGGCGACGCGCAGCGTTACGCGCAGTTTCAAGCGGCGGACGCCATGCGCGACGCAGCGCAAAATCCTTCGGGCGGCGCAGGACTCGGCGCGGGACTCGGCGCGGGCTTCGCGGTCGGCGGCCAGATGGCGAACGCGTTCGGCTCGATGAATCAGCCGCAGCAACAGCAGCAAGCACAGGGCGGCGCGGCGGCTAGCTCTCAATCGGTCAAGTGTCCGAAGTGCGGTGCGGCCAACACCGGCGCAGGAAAGTTCTGTAACGAGTGCGGCGCAAAGCTCGAAGTCGCAAGCGAGACAGTGCCGTGCATCAAATGCGGCGCGGAGCTTCGCGCGGGCGCGAAGTTTTGCGGCGAGTGCGGAAGCAAGCAGGAGAAGCCTCAGTGTCCGAACTGTCATGCGGAGGTCGGCGCGGGCGCGAAGTTCTGTAACGAGTGTGGCACAAAGATAGACAACGCGGGTTAGCTCTTCCTGCTTCTAAAATTTTGACTGACATAAAAAGAACCGGTGGCCTGTGCTTTAATCGCGCAGCCGGTTCTTTTTGTTTCGACATCCGATGACAGAACAAAGGAGAATTTTCAGGGTTATGAAAAGACACGCGCAATATCTCGCTCTCTCCATCACGGCTCTTTTAGTTATCTTTATCTGGCACAGCTCTTCGCGCGCCTCTGCTTCGACCTTAAAGGGAGAGCCGGTCGCGCAGGGCGACGTGGACGCGGGCGCGCTCTTTGCCAAAAGCTGCGCGAAGTGTCACGGCGCGGACGGCGGCGGAAAATCTTTACGCGGACGTAATCTGACGGATGCAAAGTGGCAGGCGAAGGTGAGCGACGAGCGCATGTTCAACTCCATCGCCAACGGGAAAGATCGGATGCCCGCCTTCGGCAAGAAGTATTCGGACGCGCAGATTGAAGCCCTCGTCGCCTATGTGCGCAAGCTCAAAAAGTAGTAAGGTGTGTGTGCCAAGTGACTCCGGGAATAGTTGGAACGATTTGCTATCGGAAGGTCACAGACCTTTCGCACATCGTTGCGGCAGCGCCGCGCAAACGTCTTCGGCTTTTCTTTCGCAGTTAGACTTAAAAATCTCTCTCCTGAAAATAGTTTGATTGTCATCAACACAGGAGCTTGCTCATCATGCTCAGACGCTTAAAGAAGCCGCGCCGCGTGGTCATCACGGGGATGGGTTGTGTAACGCCGATTGGCATCGGGCGCGAGGCTTACTGGCGCGCGTTGCAAGCGGGAGAGAGCGGCGTCCGGCGCATCGAGAGCTTTGATGTCTCGGCCTCGCCCGTCAAGATCGCGGCTCAAGTGCGCGGCTTTGATTGGGAGGCCGTGCTGAATCCGAAAGACCGCAAGCACGTCCCGCGCACAGTCCCACTGGCTTTGGCCTCCGCGCGCGAAGCCTTAGATGATGCCGGAATTCAAACGAGCGATTTCACGCTCACAGAGCGGCGCGAGGTCGGCGTCGTCCTGGGCACGGGCGGCGGCGGCTTAGCCTTCACAGAGCAACAGTATGCATACTGGTTCGTCGGCAATCCGCAGAAGGCGAGCGTTTACACTATTCCTGCCTCCACGCACGGCGGACTCTCTTCTGAGCTTTCGATGGCCTTCGGCCTGCGCGGCCTCTCGCACATCGTCTCGACGGGCTGTACCAGCTCGACCGACGCCATCGCCTACGCGGCTGAGCACATCGCGGTCGGTCGTCAGGAGGCGATGCTCGCGGGCGGCGTTGACGCTCCGATTGCGCCGGGCATTCTCGCGGGCTTTAACTTGATGACGGTCTTGACGAACGAGTGGAACGACGAGCCGCATCGCGCGTCGCGTCCCTTCTCAAAGAATCGTTCGGGCATCGTCCTCGGCGAAGGAGCCTGGATTTACGTGCTCGAAGAATACGAGCGCGCACAACGACGCGGCGCGAAGATTTACGCGGAGATTACCGGCTACGGCGCGACGTGCGACGCCTATCATCGCGTGCGCCTCGAAGAGACTGGCGAAGAGCCTGCGAGGGCTATGCAGCTTGCGCTCGATGATGCCGGACGCGACGCGTCGGAGATTGATTACGTCAACCTGCACGGCACATCAACGATGCTCAACGACCGGATTGAAACACATGCTTTGAAGCTAGCCTTCGGCGACGAGGCCAGACGCATTCCGATGTCCGCGACCAAATCGCAGATCGGACACCCGCAGGGAGCGAGCGGCGCGGCAGGCATCGGCGCGGCTCTCTGCGCCATGCACACCAACCTGATTCCGCCGACCATCAATCTGGACGAAGCAGACCCCGCCTGCGATCTCGATTACGTTCCCAATCAGGCGCGCGAAGGACGCGTCCGCCGCGCCCTCTGCAACTGCATCGGCTTCGGCTCGAAGAACAGCGCATTGGTAATAGAAAAGCAGTGATGAGTGAGGAGTGAGGAGTAATGAGAGACATGCTTTTCTCTTTGTACTCATCACTCATCATTTATCACTCATCACTTATGTTCGACCGTTTCCGTCATCGCAGTGAGGAGCTTGAGCATCTGGACAAGGGCGATTACACGCCCGAAGAGTACGAGGGATGCATGGTCGAGCTGCGGCGCATCAATCGCTTTTTGGGAGACGCGGGAGCTTTGCGTCGTTCCTTGCTCGAAGAGATTGCGCGTGCAGGTGTGAAAGATTTTTCCGTTCTGGATGTCGGCGCGGGGTCTGGCGAGTTGTTGCGCGTCGTGGCGAATTGGTCGCGCGAAAATGAGAGACGCGCGCGGCTCGTCGGCGTCGAATTGAATGCGCGTTCGGCTCGCGCCATTCTCGAAGAGTCTCAAGGGTTTTCGGAAATCAGCGCACTGCGCGGCGACGCTTTCAGTTTGCCTTTCGCGGATAATGTTTTCGATTACGTCATCTGCTCGCTCTTCACGCATCACTTCAAAGACGCGGGCGTCGTGAGCGTGCTCGGTGAATTGAGCCGCGTCGCGCGCCGCCGCGTCTTCGTGATAGACCTGCACCGCCACCCGCTCGCATATTTT
>DASWRG010000046.1:0-4257 GCA_036403295.1 Pyrinomonadaceae bacterium | reverse complement strand
TTGCCTGTTTACGAAACGCCGGTCGGTTTCAAATTCATCGGAGAGTTAATCAATGAAGACAAGATCATCCTCGGCGGCGAAGAATCGGCGGGGCTTTCAATCAAAGGTCACTATCCGGAGAAAGATGGCATCCTTGCGTGCCTGCTCGCGGCGGAGGCTGTCGCGGCGCGCGGCGCGAGTCTGACCGAGCAGTTGGAAGATTTGTACAAACGCGTCGGTCGCATCGAATCAGGCCGCATCGGCGTTCGCCTGACGCCTGAGATTGCCGCCGCTCTCACAGAGAAATTGAAACGCGAGCCGTCGGAAATCGGCGGGCGACACATCGAGCGCACGAATCGCGCTGATGGAGTGAAGTTTATTTTTGATGATGGCGCGTGGCTGTTGATGCGTCCATCCGGCACAGAGCCGCTCGTGCGTATTTACGCTGAAGCGGAGACACAAAAAGACTTGGAGGTGCTCCTTGAACAAGGCCGCAAATACTTATTGGACTGATGATCGCCTGCGTGCGCAACGCGTTGCTCCTCGCGCGCTTCCATCTCTGACTCCGGCACGCGATCTCTCGCGCGAGCTGATCGGCACGCGCGCGGAGGTTCGCCTTCGCGGCGGCATTATTCCGTCGTGGGTTATCTTTACGACTATCATTCTGGCGACGTTCGCGCTCTGCGTATCGGTCACGATGCGCACGCACGCCGAGATGAATTCGGCTTCGCAGCAGTACGAGAAGATGAATTCCGAAGTCGAGACTTTGCGCAACAACAACGCGGCTCTGGCGGGCGAAGTCCGTCGTCTGCGCGACGACCCGCGCGCCATAGAGTCTGCTGCGCGCACGCGTTTGAACATGGTGCGCGCCAACGAAATCATTGTGCCCGTCGAATAAAGCCCGTTGGGGAAGGGCTTTATTCGTCTTGGAGGCCAAACGGGATATGTGCCCTGCCTGTCGCCCTCCGCTCGCTTCCCTGCTTTGCTTCCTGCTGACAAGGATTCCTTCCGTTCGTGCGCGACGCGAGGCTGCCACCTCGCGTCGCGCTCCTCTTTTACGAGAGCCTGTCAAATCACTC
Source organism: Pyrinomonadaceae bacterium (assembly GCA_036403295.1). GTDB lineage: Bacteria > Acidobacteriota > Blastocatellia > Pyrinomonadales > Pyrinomonadaceae > JACMLC01. Next base: position 3,199 of record DASWRG010000046.1, on the reverse strand, counting down.
ACAGAACATGTGGTTGACACTCCGTTGACCGTCAACTAATATCGAATTCTCTTATAATTTTGCATTTAAAAAGAGGGACTATGCCTGAAACGAAAGAGGTCACGTCGCCAGAGCAAGCCGCCGTCGAGCGTTGGGAGCAGGAAACGCTCGCGCCTGTCTTGAAGAAACGGCCTGAGAGAAAAAAGAGGTTCGAGACTGTCTCGCTCGAAGAGGTCAATCGTCTCTACACGCCAGCCGATACGGCAGAGATAGACTTTGAACGCGACATCTCTTTTCCGGGCGAATTCCCTTACACGCGCGGCATACATCCGACGGGCTATCGCGGCAAGCTCTGGACGATGCGACAGTTCGCGGGCTTCGGCACGCCGGAAGAGACGAACGCGCGTTTCAAATACCTGATGCATCAGGGACAGACCGGACTGTCGGTCGCTTATGATTTGCCCGCCTTGATGGGCTACGATTCTGACTCGCCTTTGTCCGAAGGCGAGGTCGGCAAGTGCGGCGTCGCGGTCTCTTCGCTCGCTGACATGGAGATTCTGTTCGACGACATTCCGCTCGAAGAGGTCACAGTCTCGCAGACGATTAACGCGCCCGCTTCGATTTTTCTGGCGATGTATTTGGTCGTCGCCGAAAAGCAGGGCGCGGATTGGAAGAAGATTTCCGGCACGCTGCAAAATGATATTTTGAAAGAGTACATCGCGCAGAAGGAATGGATTTATCCGATTCGTCCCGCGATGAAGCTCGTCACCGACACCTTCGAGTTCTGCACACAACATGTGCCGCGCTACAATCCGATTTCCGTGAGCGGTTATCACATACGCGAAGCCGGAGCGACCGCGATGCAGGAGCTGGCGTTCACTTTGCGCGACGGCATCGAGTATGTTGACTGGGGCGTGCGCGCTGGCTTGAATGTTGACGAGTTCGTGCCGCGCATCTCTTTCTTCTTTAACGCGCACAACGATTTCTTTGAAGAGATTGCGAAGTATCGCGCGGCTCGTCGCATCTGGTCGCGCGTCATGCGCGAGAGGTTCGGCGCACAGAGCGAGCGCACGCTTCAGCTACGTTTCCACACGCAGACGGCTGGCGTTTCGCTGACAGTGCAGCAGCCGCTCAACAACATCGTCCGCGTGGCGATACAGGCATTGGCGGGCGTGCTCGGCGGGACGAATTCACTGCACACGGATTCTTACGATGAAGCTCTCGCGCTCCCCACGGACCGCGCGGCTCTGATTGCCTTGCGCACGCAACAGATCATCGCCGAAGAGACGGGCGTGCCGAACACGATTGACCCGCTCGGCGGCTCTTACTTCGTCGAAGCTCTGACGAAGAAGATGGAGGACGGCGCGCTCGATTACTTTGAGAAGATAGATGCGATGGGCGGGATGGTCGAAGCGATTGAGAAGGGTTTTCCGCAACGCGAGATTCAGGAATCAGCCTATCAATATCAGAAGGCCGTCGAGCGCGGCGAGCAGACCATCGTCGGCGTCAACAAATATCAGATGACGAACGAATCGTCGGAGATTCCGATTCTCATCATTAATGAGGGCGTGCGTGAAAGCCAGATGGCACGGCTCGAACAGACGCGGACGCGGCGCGACAAAGGAGCGGTCGCCAATGCTCTCGAACAGTTGAAGCGTGCGGCGAGCAGGAATGAGAACACGATGCCCGCGACGATTGAAGCCGTACGAGCTTACGCGACGCTCGGCGAAATCTGCGACGCCCTGCGCGACGTGTACGGTCTTTATGAAGAGCCTGCTTTTTAAGCTTATCTTTCACGATAAAAGGAAAACTGAATGCGCTATTTGACATCGCTCCTCTCTCTGCTTGCGCTCATGCTGTGCGGCTCGAACATTCTCGCCGCGACCACGAGGCCAGTGAGAGAAGACGGAGTTGTCCTTGCAAAAAAGACGTTCGTGATTGTGCGGCGCGGAAAAGTCACGCGCGATTTTCCCGAAAAGAAGCGCGCTACCGTCAGCTATCCGGTCGTCACAGGCGGCTTGAGCAGTCCAGCCGTCTTGAGCAAAGTGCGCTCGCTCCTGAGCGTGAAAAATATCTTCGACACTTCCATCGAAGAATACAGACAGGACACGTGGCTCTCGGAATTCGATTACAAAGTTAATTACAACAAGAACTATATTCTCGACATCACATTCACGCAGAGCGGCTCCGGCGCATATCCAAGCACGGATAACAAGCATCTCGCCATCAATCTCAAGACGGGCAGGCTCATCAAAGCGGCTGATGTTTTCAAATCCGACTCTTTGGAAAATCTGGCGGCGATGGTTGATAAAAAGCTGCAAGCCGAAATCAAAGAAACGCTCGATGAGGTTGCTCGGGACAAAGATTACGATGCTGAAGCGAAAAAAAGCATTCGCGAGATGTTCGAGAGCCTGAAGATCGGGCCGCAGGATTTGGACAACTTTTCCATCAACGATAAGGGCATCACCTTCTTGTACGATGCAGGATTCCCTCATGTGGCTCAAGCTTTGCAACCCGTCGGGGAATACTTTTTCAGCTATGCCGAGCTGAGTCCGTATCTCAAGCGCAAGGGTTCGGCGGCCAGTCTGGTTCAATAACTTTGGACTAATTATGAGCGAAAGAAAAATCCGCGTTCTCGTCGCCAAGCCGGGTCTCGATGGTCATGATCGCGGCGCGAAGGTGATCGCGCGCGCACTGCGCGACGCAGGAATGGAAGTCATCTACACAGGGCTCAGGCAGACGCCGGAGATGATCGCCGCCGCCGCCGTGCAGGAAGATGTTGATGCGGTCGGCGTCTCGATTTTGAGCGGCGCGCACAACACCCTGTGTCCGCGCATCATCTCGCTGCTCAAAGCGGAAGGGATGGATGATTGCCTCGTCCTCGTCGGCGGCATCGTGCCGCAGGACGACATTCCGCGCCTCAAAGAGCAGGGCGTCGCGGAGGTTTTTCTGCCCGGCACTTCGACCGAAGAGATCGTTCGATTCCTGCGCGAGAACGTCAAGCCACGCGAATGAGGATTGAAGCGAGCGAAGCAGGCGCGATTATCGTCGAAGAGCGAGACTCGCTCGCCATCGTTCGTCTCAATCGCCCCGCAGAGCGCAATTCTCTCTCCCGCTCCACACTCGAAGAATTAGAGCAAGCCGTCTCTGCTCTCACAAATCGCAGAGAGCTTACGGCCATCATCTTCACAGGCACAGGCGATGTCTTCGCTTCGGGAGC
>DASWRG010000045.1:0-17602 GCA_036403295.1 Pyrinomonadaceae bacterium | reverse complement strand
TCGTCAGCAGAGTCTCCAGGTGATGCTCTTTGATGCCGTAGAAATTTTTTAGCTCCGCAATCTGCCGCGCGATGTCATCGGCCTGCGCCGCCTGCTCACGCCTGACGCCGACGATCATCGTGTTCTTCTGCGTGTGTTCGGTTGAGATGAACTCGAAGACTTTGGTCGCATAGCCATGCTGCTCAAGCAAGAGCGAGCGCAGCCCGTCCGTCGCAATCTCCGCCTCGCGCTCAAGCATGATGCCGTGCCTCAACACGCTGTGCAGCACACTGGGCGCGACGATCTGCGGCCTAATCTGTTGATGACAGCAGGGCGCGCAGATGATTACAGAAGCCCGCGCGGCGATGCCTTTGTAAATCGCTTCATCGGTCGCAGTGTTGCAGGCATGCAGGGCAATCAGGATGTCCGTCTCGCCAATCTCGTAATCGCGTATCAAGCCGCGCTGAAACTCAAGCCCTTCAAAATCCGCCGCGCGCGCGATGTCGTTACACAGGCTGACCAGTTCCTCTCTCGCATCAACGCCCGTCACCTGAGCTTTAATGCCGCGCACGTGATTGAAATAATCATAGGTCGCAAAGGTCAGATAACCTTTGCCCGCTCCCATGTCAACAATCCTGATGTCCTGTTTTTCAGAGAGCGCGGAAGAGTCGAACAGCTTGCCGATAATCTCTATAAACTTGTTAATCTGTTTCCACTTGTCGCCCATCCGCTCTTTAATCTCGCCCTTGTCGTCCGTGACGCCTAAGGCTTTGAGATAAAAATTGTCGCGCGGCTCAATCTGCCAACGCTTCTCGCGGTTATGCACGGTCGCGGGCGTTGCTTGAAAGGTAGGCTTGCTCGCGTTCAATCTCGATTTGGATTTCTTACTGAACTCGATCTGCACGTCTTGCTGCGTGGTAAACAGATGCGCGCTCATGAAAGCCGAGCCGAGCATCTCGCGCACCATCCGCGTGCCCTCGTCAAAAGCATAATTCTTAACCATGTCGCGCGTGTTATAGCGATAGAGAAAGAAGAGCCGCGTGCCCTTCTTGGTCTGTATCAGACGAATCAGAATCTTTTGCAGGTTCGCATCCTCGCCCCTGTATTTCCCAAGCGACAATTTCACGAAGAAGCCCTCGTCAAGACTCTGCGACAAAGCTTCAATAAATTGTTCCTTATGATTGCTGCTCATAACTTCGCTTTCCTTTGCGTCTTTGCGCCACCAGCGGGAAAACCTTTCTCACGCTGGTGGCGCAAAGACGCAAAGAAAACAGATTATCCTTGCCGACCTTTTAAGATTTTGACGAAAGAGCCTGTGCGCAATTCCGCGAGCGTGAGGCTGGTCAATCGCGTCGCCTCCTCTTCCGTGATCGCGCCGCAGTTGATGGCGCGCAGGAAGTAATTTAACAAGCCTTGCCCGGTCGCCGCGTCGTCAAACACGTCTCCGACCAGAGTCGCTTTCGCGGCCTTCTCGACGAAATTCCTGAGACGCTCCGACGCGGCATCGAGGCTTTGCAGGAAGAACGAATAGACTGCCGCGTAACGCGTCGGCAGTTGCGCCGGATGCAAGTCCCAGCCCTGATAGTACGCGTTTTCGAGCGAGTGCTGGATATGCTCGTAATGCAGCCGCCACGCGCGATGAACCGTCTGCCTGTTCTCTGCTATTTGCTCATCCGTCAAAGCTTCGCCGCCTTCCGCCGCGCGATGCGGAGCAACGGGCATAATGTTCGTCGCGCCGTCAGAGAGCCACACGCCCGTGCCGCCGAACGCGACCTGCATCATGTGGCGCGCGAAATCGCAGGCCGGATGCATCATGTGCTGGTGCGCGGCGGTGATGTTGCAGCTTGCGGTGTAATCATAAGTTCCGAAGTGCGCCGCGATGCAGCGACCGCGCGCGGCTTCGAGCATCAAGGGCAGGTTCGATTCCCCTCTATGGTTGATAATCGCCTGCGTCGTCTCAATCATAATCTCGAACTTGAGCGCGCCCGCTTCAAGCTTTAACTCACGTTCCAAGATGTCGTACAAATCCGCGAGCGCGGCGACCTGTTCGGGCATCACGACCTTCGGCAGCGTGACGACGAAATTTTCGGGCAAGCGACCTCCGCTCTTTTCGAGGAGCGTCGAGATAAAGATGTCGAGCGTGCGAATGCTGCGCTCTCTCAATTCTTCAGTGAAGGGCTTGATGCGAATGCCTATGAATGGCGAGATCGTGCCCGCCGCCATGCCCGCCGCGACCTCGCCCGCCGCCGCGCACGCGTGTCCGTCCTCTTCGGCGTCCGGACGATTGCCGTAGCCGTCCTCGAAATCTATCCGAAAATCTTCGACCGGCTCACGCGATAATTTTTCCTGCACGCGCTGGTAAATCATGTGAGCCAGCCAGGCTGTCTTGTTCTCGTGTCGCACGGCGTCGGGCGCAATGGTCAATCGCGCGCTCAACTCGTCAACCGACTCTCTTGATTCGGGCAGCACGCCCGCGCGCGGCAACTCAATGGCTCTGGCGAAAGTGATGAAGTCGGGCGCGTACTGTTCGAGGGCGCGGCGCGCGAGCGTCCCGAGCCTCTGCGCGGAATCGGATTTGTAGAGATGCGCGCCGCCGTAAACCGTATGCACGGGCTGGCGGCGTCCGGTCTCGCCGGGATATTTTATGGCGAAAGCTGTGTTGGCCTCTCGCAGGCTACTCGTCACGTCGCGCGTCGCGTCCGCAGTCAGAGAAGTTTTCATGTGATTGCTCCTTATAGATGAAGGATAATGCGAAGGCAGGTTTCACGCAAAGGCGCAAAGAAAATACTCAATCGTTTTCTTTGCGCGCTTTGGTCTTCTCTTTGCGCCTTTGCGTGAAACTTCTTTTATTCTTGCACAACGCGCCGCCACACGCTCGCCTCGCCCTCCGTGCGAATCAGCGTTTGCACTTCTCTGTAAGCGGCGGCGTAGAGCGCGCGCATCTCTTCCGGCGAGGCTGGCTGCGAGAGTCTTCTTTCAAGCTCTTCGACCGAAAGCTGCTCCGTCATCTTTTCCTGCGCGAGCGATTGGCCTTCGCCCGCGATGTGCGCCGCAAGTCCCTCTGCGAGCCAACGCGGCGCGCGCCCGTGACTGAGAATGTCTATGATCGTGTGCGCGTACTCGTGCCGCAGGGTTTGATTGAGCACGCCGCGACTGCGCAGGATTTCGAGCGGCTGCAACTCAATCAGATTGTCGTGCGTGACGGCGGCAGCCCACCACGGCTGCCCCGTCGCAGCGACGAAATCCCCAGTCGTATCGTGTATCACGACATCAAGCTGCGACTGCTCGACCGGATGCAGCGACGCGGCAGCCGTTCTGTGTTCCAGGTCATGCCGCGCCTCTTCCAGCGTGCGCAGGACTGACTCGACCTCGCGCCGCTCGACGCGCGGAGAAAAGCGTGCGCGGAATTTTTCGCTCGACAAAGTTCTGACGGCGGAAGCGGGCGCGGGGGCAGGAGTGAGGACGCGCGTGCGCGGGGGCGCGGCGCGGGCAGGGTCTATTTGAAGAGCCTGTTTTTCAGAAGCCGTTCGTCCGTCCGGGTTCGGCTTCGCCTGATGCCGTCGCAGAATCAGCCACAGAGACGCGGAGACACAGAGCAGACACAGCAAAGCTATTTGCCATGCATGCGATTTGAAAAAGCCTCTGCGTCTCTGCGTCTCTGCGTTTAATTTTATTTCTTCAGTTTTCATCAACTACCAACTTGCTTCTCTTTTCTCAAAGACGTTCCCGGAAAATATCGCGCGAGAATCTGGCGATACCCGATGCCGCTCGCGGCCATCACGTGCGCGCCTTCCTGACAGAGGCCGAGTCCGTGCCCGAAGCCGCTGCCGCGAAAAACGAAGTCCGCGCCCTCGCGCTCGACCTCAAAACGCGAGCTTTTCAACAAATTCCAGCCGAGCGCGCGCCCGACGATGAGCTTGAAATCCCAACCGCGCAAAGTCTTGCGACGCTCGCCCACTAGCTCCATCATCTCCGCGCGTCCCGTCGCATCACGCTTTGAGATTCTCACTTCATCAAGCCTCGCACCGACGTTGCTGCGCGCGTCGCTCTGAAGCGCACGCGCCAATTTCTCAGCCGGAATCACATCCGTCCAACTGCTGTGCGGCATGTCCGCGCAATACTCGTCGCGCGTCCCGCGCAAGTAGCTTTTCGGCGCGACGCCCCACAGAGAATGTATGTCCGCAGTCATCCCGCCGCACGACGCGCCGAAATAAGATTCGATAATCTGATTGTCGCCATCGCGCAAAATTTCGCCTTCAGTTTCAGTCACCGCGCGCGCAATCTGTTCGCGCACCTCTTCTCGATTGACAGGCGTGTAACGCTGGCAATGCGTCGTCGTGCAGAAGTCGAAGCCTTCGCCCGCGTGACGATGAAGATTTTTGAGCGCGTAGGTGCGCGCGGCGACGGCCAGAGCCTTCAAAGCTTCCGGCTCATCCTCGATACTTCCTTCAGACGCGACGACGCCGAGCACGTAATCTTCCAAAGACATCAGCTTCGTGACGTTCTCTTTCACGAGATGCACGCGAACGGGAAGCTCTCCGTTTGCGAGACGCGCGGACGCGGCGACCTGCTCATCATCGCCGCGCCCGCGCGCCTCCTTCTCGCCTCGGCTCCCCAACCGGGCGAACTCGTCAAACACCACGCGCGAAGCCTCCGCACAATCCGCGCCGTGCGCGTGTTTGAAAAAGATAAGAACGGCGAGCTTCACGGAATCAGCCGCCGTGTCTTTGTTTAAGTTTTCATCCGTCGCAAAGCCGACGAACCAGCCTTGCGTGCGCGCGCTGTCGCTCTCAGTCGAAGTTCCGGTCTTGCCGAAAATATTGAGCGGCAGAGCGGCGAGATTCGCTTCCTCAGCCGTGCCGTATTCGATTGCGCCGCGCATCCCTTCGAGCAAAATTTGTCTGTGCCCTGCGGCGATTTCAAGACGCGCGCGTTCCTGCGTATTAAATTCTGCGGCTGAAGCTTTCTGCGGCGCGTAGAGATGGCCGCCGTTGACGAGCGCGGTGTAAGCCGTCAAGAGCTGCACGGGCGTGACCAGCAAATCCGTGCCTTCGCCGAGCGTGTTGCTCATCGCGCGCGAGGTATGCGGCAGTTTGCCCGTCGCTTCGTTCGCGCCGAAGCCTGTGCGCGAGCCGAAGCCGAATGAGGTGAGCGTGCGATTGAAAGCGTCTTCGCTCAGACGCTCGCCAAGCTCTCCGAAATAGTAGTTGCAGGAAAAAGCCAGAGCCTCGACGGGCGAGAACGGCGGCTGTTCTTTCGGATGCGAGCACTTGATCTCGAAATCCCCGCGACGATAACGCTCTCGGCAAAGCAGGCGCGAGTCTTTGCTAATCAATCCGGCGCGCAGAGCCGCCAACGCGGCGAAAGGCTTGATGGTCGAGCCGGGCGCGAACGCCTCTTCCGCAGCCATGCGCGGGTTGACGAGGGCGCGCACGCGTCCCGTCTGCGCGTCCAACACAATCACTGTGCCCTCGCGCTCTCCGAGCGCAAGCGTCGCCGCGCGCTGCAAAGCCGCATCCGTCTCATCAACGCTCGTTGCGCTTGCCGCTTCCTGCGCCGATTCCTGCTGTCCACCGCTCGGCAAGAAAAGGAGCAGCATCAAGAGCGCGGCGCACGCCATCACGAGCGGATGAACCAGAAAGGATGACGGATGAAATTTGAGAATAAAGCTATTCATCGTTTAGCTTTCCGCGCTCATTCCTCTGCGGAGCGCGCCGACGGTCACGATCCAGCCGACGAGCATCAAGGCGAAAGCCAGCACGAGCCGCGCGCCGAGCACGGTCAGCTCAAGCCAGGCTCTCTCGAAAGGCGTGCGCGCGACGATCAAAAAGTAGGGCGCGACGCCGAACAGCACGAGGCCGCAGACGTAAGTCATGACAGAGCGCGGCGCGAAAGCTTTTGACATCAAAGGCAAGACGCCGCGCCAGACGCTCCGCACATCATCACGCATCAGTGCGAGCCAGAGATGTATGCTCAAGAGCGGCAGGACGAGGCCGAAGACGAGCAGCCGCAGGGTTGAAAGAATGACGAGCGGCCATTCCGCCTTCGCGGCTTCGCGCGCGAGATGCGGCGTCAATCGCGCTTCTATCTTTCCGAACAACAGATAGAGCGCGAAGCCCACGAGGATGAGAGGCACGCTGGCGAGAATCAGTCGCCAGAAAATTTTCATCGCTCGTCGCAGCAGCTCGAACGCGCCTTCGCTCTCAGCGAAATTGACGCACATCCCCTGCAACAGGAAAAAGAGCGCGGGCGTGGCGATGAGCGTCGCAAAAGTCAACAACACCTCTTTGACGGTCGCCTCGCGCGTCGTGACGAACAGCGCGAGCGTCGCCAGCAGCGCAATGTAAGTGGCAAAGAAGAGCAGCATCGTGCGCCGGTTACCCAATAACCTCCGCGCCGTCTCGCCAATATCTCTCAAAGCGTTTTTCATAAGCAGTTTCCAGTTTCCAGTTTTTAGTTTTCAATTTTCAGTTTCAGTCCTTAGCTCTTGCTAAAAACTAAAAACTGAAAACTAAAAACTATTTATCCTTAATCAACATCCGCGCGCTCGCGGTGTTGGCCTGCACTTGCGGCGTGTACATCAATTCGACGCGCGCCGGATTGATGCGAAACTCGCCGGGGATTTGCACGCGCATGGCGTACTGGAACATCACGTCGCCGTCGAATTGATCCAGGAAGAAGACGGTCTTCTCATCACGAAACTCACGCGCGCTGTACCAATCGCTCCAACTGTTCGTGGTGTAATCGAGATTGAGACTGCTCGCGCGCGTCATCTGTTCACAGCCAGCCGGAATCGGGTCTTCAATCATCAGTCTTTGCGCCCGCGCGCCCGTCAGCTTGAGACGCACGACGATCATGTCGCCGGAGACGACCTCGCCCGTCAAAGGCTCAAGCTTCCACTGCGGCGTGCCGCTGCTCTCGTCTATCGTCAGCCGCAGGTACTCGCGCGTCAGTTGCAACTGAGCGTTGCCCTGAGCCTGCGTCTCTTCCTCGCCCGTGTAGTAATCGAGCGTCCCTGAAAAATAGAGCATCCCGCGACCGCGCTTGACGACGCGCACGCGATTGACCGCGCCGACCTCGCGCCCCTTGCGCTTGACGACGAAGCTCTGCGCCCCGGCTGCGTCGGCGGTCGTCACGTGGCGATTCAAAATCTGCTCGCCGTTCAGATAAACCTCGACGGTGTAATCGGGCGTGAGTTCCTGGCTGACTTTCAAATAATCCGTCAGGCCGAAGATGGCGAAGGCGGTCTGCTTGGTCGAATCCCACCAGTAGCCGTTGCGGCGATTTGAGACGAGCCACCGCGCGGCCTTCGGCATGACGGGACTCTGCGGGTTGATGCGGGCCAAAGCTTTCAGCGAAAGCGCGGTCGCCTCCGTGTCGTTCACCTCCGAAAAGTCGAGCATCTCGCGCCTGCGCGAATCCCAGTGAGCATCAAGCTCATTAACAGTCGCGCTGCTTTCGATTTCAGCAGCGACAGCATGAGCGTGCGTCTCGTCCTTGTTCAAGTTCAACGTCAGAGCGAGCAGGGCGCGCCCGTAAGGTTGCAGCTCACCGCGCCGCGCAAACAGGTCGTCAACATACTTGGCATCGGTCTCGCCGCTCTCAGTCATCGCGTAAATCATGTAAGCGCGCGATTCCAGATCAATCGGCTGATTGCCATGAGCTTTGTTTTCATCGAGCATCTGCTTGAGCTTTTCGCGCGCGTGCGTCAGGCGATAATCTTCGATCTGATAGCCCGCGTTCTTCGCCAGGGTCAGCCCGTCAACGACGTAAGCCGTCATGAAAGGATCGGTTTCGTCCTCCTTCCACCAACCCCAGCCGCCGTCCGTGTGCTGGAAGCTGTAGAGACGGTCAAGCCCGCTCTGCACCTTCGCGCCGATGTTGTTCGTCTCTTTAATCCGCGTCGTCTTTACGTCCTTCAAGGTCTGCGCCACGATGACCGTCGGCAGAAAACGCGACATCGTCTGCTCCGTGCAGCCATACGGATAGCCCGTCAGATAATCGAGCGCGCCGAAGAGAGCGCTCGCCACGGAGGGCGCGGCCTCGATGCGTAAATTGCGTGCGTCGGCATCCGAACTGGCCGGAATGTCGAAGGAGTAATCCTGCGTCGCAGTCTCTTGCGAGAGAGTGGCCGATTGCGCCTTCGTCTGTTTGAGGCCGCGCGGCAGGACGTTGATTGAAATCTCGACGGCGTCGGATTCCTTGTCGGTCAGAGCTTTGGCGAGCAACTTCATCTCGCCCGTTTGCTGTGCAGTGACGCGCCAGTCGGTTCTGTGCTGTCCCTGCTGTTGAATCAAGACGGCCTCTTTGGCCTGTCCGATGATCTGCGCGCCGCCCACGATTTGCAGAGAGACTTGTGTCTGCTTGTCTGCGTTGAGATAGTTGTGAACGATGCCTGAGAGCGTCACTGTGTCGCCATCCGTGACGAATCGCGGCGTCTCAAGTCGCAAGATCAAATCCTTGCGCGCCACGACGTTTTCAGTCGTCGAGCCGACGCGCGTGTCCGCCGTCACGGCTCGCGCCGTCGCGCGCCATGTCGTCAAATTGTCGGGCAGCTTAAACTTGACGGTCGCTTTACCGTCCGCGCCCGTCACGGCGTTCGGTTGCCAGAAGGCCGTGTCTTTGAAATTTCTACGCACGGTCGGGTCAACGAGCGTGTCTTCGTTCTTGAAATCCGCGAGTTGATAGCTTGGCTTTTGAGTCCGCTCCGCGATGCCGATGGGCTTGTCGCCCGAATAACCCGTGAAGCGGAAAGAGGTGGTCAGCGTCGTCTGCACCTGATGATAACGGCGGCCATAAAACTCTCTGCGGATATTGCCCGCGCTTTCGGAGGCGAGACTGTAGATGGCTTCGTCCACGACGCCGAGACTGATTTCCGCGCCCGCCGCCGGCGTGCCGTCCGAGTTGCGCGCGAGAATGGTATATGAAGCCGTGTCGCGCGGCCTGTACTCTTTCTTGTTCGGGATAATCGAAAGGTCTAAGAGCTTGTCGCGCGCGGGCACGACGAGCATCTGTTCCTCCGTGTACAGTTCGTTGTCTTCGACGTAGGAGACGTTGAGATACACGTTCGGCTCATATCTCGCTTCAATCGGCACATCAATGATGACGGCGCGTCCCTTCGCTTCGACGTGTCGCGCGCTCATCACGCTCATCAATTCGGTTGTGACGAGCAGGTTGGCGTGATCCGTCTTGAGCATCGCCAACACGTGCGCCGTCTCTCCCACATGGTAAGATTTTTTGTCCGGAATCAGCTTGATCGAGCCGTAGTCTTCGTAAGAATAATCCTTCCATTCGTTCGTGCGGTCTGCGACCCACATGTAGCCGCCGGGCGAGATGACATCCTTCTTGTCTTCGTGAACAGTAGTCTTGATATAAACGCTGCCGGGATTCGAGACGGGGTAATCATAAGTGGCTTCGCCGGACGCGCTCGTCCTCAGCTCGACTGACGAAAGCTTGCCTTCTTTGACCTCATAAGTTTCATACTCGTAGCCGGAAGGCTCCTTCTTCATCACCTTTTCCCAGCGACGCTCTATGAATTGCAGTGTGACGCGAGCCGGAACGGGATGGCCTTCATAATCCGCAGACTTGACATCAATCCGCGCCGTGTCTCCCGTGAAATAGACGTAGTTGGTCGGATAGGCGCGGGCGACAATATTGCCGCGCGTGCCGATGAAGCTGGCCTGACCGTCAATCGTGCGCCGCGCGTCGTCGGTGACCTGCGCGTCGAGCGTGTATTCATAATCCCAGGCGTCGTCTTCCTTCGGCTGCGGGACATCAAACTCGACCGTCATCCGACCGTTCGCGTCGAGCTTGCCTTCCTCTTCCTTCAACACGTCGCCGCCGTCGTAGCCGTAATAGTCCGACTCGCCCGCATCACTCTCTTCGTCAATCCCAAGCTCGTCGCCGTCCTCCCCTTCGTCTCTCCACCAGTAAGGATAGTAACGCGAGCGATGTATGTAATATTTGATGTCCGCGTTGGCGACCGGAGAGCCGAAAAAGTAGCGAGCCTCGATCTCAAATTTCATCTGGCCGCCGTTCGCGATGTATTTCTTCGACGCCGAAACTTTGACTTTGTATTCGGGCTTTTTGTATTCCTCGACCTGAAAATAGTAAGAGGTCGTCGCTTCGCCGACCTGCGCGGTCAGATGATAGTTGCCGAGCGGAGTCTCTTCGGGCAGGTCAAACTCGCCGTTGAAAGTGCCGCGCGAAGAGAGCTGAACTTCCTGCTCGTAAAGCTTGGCGTCGTTCGGGTCGGCGATGGTGACGGTGACCGTGTGGTCGTCAATCATGCTGTAGCCGTTCGAGCTGAGACGGCGCAGGATGCCTTTGAAGTAAACCTTGTGGCCGGGACGATAAATCGGCCTGTCCGTGTAGAGATAGCCGGTCAGCGTCTCGTCGTTTATCTCATCATTGTAATACTGGCTGAAGTAGAAAGAATCCAAATCGGAGATAGCGAAGTTCTCTTTGTCCGTCGCCATCACGATGTAAGAATCGCTCGGCGCGGCTGCGTCTTCATCCTCCGCCGGCGGTTCTTCTTCGCCATTAGCGGCGGCGCGTTTCTGCTTCGCCACTTTGGTTTTCAGAATCCCGCCCTCGTCGGTCGTGCCGTGCGCGAGCGTCTGCTTGTTTTTGACGACTTCGACATTCACTCCCGGGCGCGGCTGTCCGGTTTTTCGATTGACCGCATAGACGAGGACTTCGCCTTCGGGCGTGGTCTTGTTGACCATCACCATGTCGGTCACGATGGCGATGGAATAAGCGCGCTGGTCGCCGCCGCCGACGGCCTCGACGAGATAGACTCCCGGCTCGCGCTCGCCGAGCGGAATCTGGCGGCGGTCATGCTGCGCGAGCGGCTGTAGCTGTTCGCGCCAACTGCTGACCATCTGATCCGGATTGAGCAAGGGCACGCGCGCGTAATCCGCGACGTTCAAAGGACGCCGCCCGTTGTCTGCGTGCGATTTCTCAATCTTCTGATTGAAAGTCTTGCGCGTCAGATAGCGAACCTGCGCGCGCACGTAATCGCGCAGAGAGTTATAAAGATGATCTTTGACGGCGCGCAGAGTTTCGAGCGCGGTCGGCTCACGATAGAGCATCGCTTCCGCTTTGTCTTTGTCGCCCATCTGATGCGGGTCGTCGAGCTGCTTGAAAAATTTCGCGGGGTCTTTGATGCGATAGACGCGAAAATCAATCTGGTCAATCCCTTTGTAATTGAGCCAGACGCGCGCGCGGTCGGTCGATGCGTAAGTGCGGCTCGATGTCAGAGAGAAGACGGGCTGCTCATTCTCATTTTTGTCTTCCGGCGCGGGCGCGGCGGCGGGCATGCTCTGCGACTTCTCTTTGCCGCTCAGGCGAAAGGCCGTGAAGGTGGTGGCCGCTAAGATAATCGCCAGATAGACGGCGAGAGAAGGGAAGAGCTTTTTGAGCCGCGCCGTCAGCTCGTCGCCGAACTGCCACAGAGACGCAGAGGCACAGAGCAGCTCGGAAGGCAGAAGTCCGTCGGCGGCCTGCGGTGTGCGAGCAGCGAACGCGCCACGCGCAGAAGAGCCTCTGCGGCCTCCGGCCTTTTCGCGCCCGTCCGCTCTGTGTCTCTGTGTCTCTGTGGCATTCTCTTGCATGATGTTTCGCCTTTCGCTCAATTCAAAATCTTGAGCCGGTAGAATCCTAAAAAGTTCTGGTTGCTTTCAATGGGACGCCAGCGCGGGTCTGGATGATGATCCAGAACTGCGAGACGCACTTTCTTGACCGTGCCCGCATCCGTCGGCGAGCCGCCCGTGTGATAGACCACCCAATCGCTCGCGCCCTCGCCCGCCTCGCGCGCAACGCCGAGAAAAATCATCACGTGATACGGAGTCTTCTGCACCCACGGCTGATAGTAAAAGAGCAGGTCGCCCGCCTTCGCTGCTTGACGGTCGCGGCTGACAAAGAAGCTATTGAAGCTCTTGAGCGTCCGCGCGTCCGCAAACTCCGCGAAGCTTCCGTCGTACAGGTCTGAAGGCTTGAAGACTTCGGCGTCCGTGCGAAATAGTTTTTCTTTGAGCAAGCCTGTCTCCAAGTCGTACTCGTTCACGTCCGGCGCGATGGCTTCATAATTCGCGCCCATCCGTTTGAACCACTCGCTGTCATGCCGCTTCAAAGCCTCGCGCCAAGCGAACCTGACCAGCCCCGCGCAATCCCTCTGCTCCGCGTTCCACTCCTTGCTCAGCTCGTAAAACTGCATCTCCGCGATGCCCGTGAACCGCTGTTTGAAATTCTCGCGGTCGGTCGCAGATGAGAGCTCCGCTCCATCGGGAATGCCGTCGCGGTCTGAATCATTCAGCTTGAGTTCGGCGCGCGGGCGTGGCTTCTTGACGGCTGCTGTCCGGGCTTCGGAGACGCGCCCGCAGCCCGCGCCGGAAAGCGCGACGAGTAGGAGCAAGACGAGCAGAGAGCAGCTTGTCAGGCTCACAGCTTTGATTCTGTTAACGTCCATAAAACATCCATCCGAGCGTCAGCAGTAACGCGAAGAGCAGCCCGTGCGAGACGGCGTTGGCGGCGAGCGCAGGCCGCAGCCGTGCATCAAGCGCAAGCTCGCCTGCTCGCCTGAGCGCAACGCGAATCACACGTCTGGCTCGCACGCGAAAATCGCTCCGCTCTTCTTCTTCCGATTCATTGAGCGCGCGCCATGTCGGCGTCTCTTCTGTTGCCTCAGTTGCATCAGTTTCAGCGGGTTGGCGCAACCTGCGCCGCGCGAGTTTGAAGCGAAGTGACCTTCTGTGGCGAGCCGCTCTGCGCCAGACGACGAACAGGCCGCAGAGTATCAGCCCGATGGTCAGCCAGTGACGAAGCTTCTGTTCCCAGAAAGCCACAGCCCACGCGTAGCCGAGCGAGAGGTAATGTTGAATCCGTTCCCGACGCGTCGGGCGCGGCGCAGGCTTCGGCGGGACAGCCCAACCGGGGCCGCCGTTGACCGTGCGCGTGGCAGGCTCCCACCCGACCGTGCCGCGCGGCAATTTGTAATCGGGATATTTGGCTTTGACATCCGCATACGTGACCATGCGTTGCCCCGCGTGAAGCCCCATCGCGTAGATGTTGCGCCAGTACGGATTGAAGCCGGAGAGGCGATCATGACACACGGCTGCGGTGTAGAACGCGTCGCGCGCGGCACGCGTGTTCGGGTAAAGCTCGACGATCTGTAAATAGATGACGAGCGCACGCGCGGGCGTCTCGTGCTCCTGCATGTACTGCCAGAGCAACTGGGCTTCGTTCGGCACGCGGTACTTGTGATATTCATCCAGAGACGAAAGATTCAGATAGCGTCCGCCGCTCCAAGCGTCCTCGTTGTAGAAGAGATAATCGCCGCTCGAATAGATGTAGCTCGCAAGCTGATAGAGAGCTTCGGCCTTCGCTTCATCTCCTTCCGCGAGTGCGACCGCGTTCTTAAGGCTCTCCAGATCGTTGACGGTTTGCAGGTCGCGCAAGACCCAACGCGCGCGCACGCCCGCCGTCTCTTCCATTTCCCCGAACGGGTTTTTCGGATTACCGCAATTGTAATTCTTATATGAAGTTTGCAGCCCGCAGAGAGAGCCGTAATCGTAATCATGAAAGTAATCGCTTTGCTGCGTCGAGCGAATTCCGGCATAGGCCGCGCGAGCTTCGTGCCACCTTTCCGCACGCATGTAGCGCACGCCGAGCGCGTAATTCAGCTCGCCAAGTTTATCGCTGTCCCGATGGCGTGCGATGAAGGCGGCGAGCTGGTCGGGCGTCATCAGCACGTCAATGAAGTAGGCGACATCCACGCTGTAATCGAGCGCGAGATACTGCTCAAGCGCGCCGTCGAGGTCGCCCGCGTCTTCGGCAATCAGAGCGATCAAGCGTCGCGCACCCTCTGTGAGTCTGCCCTGCGTCCCTTCCGCCGCCACCAGCAGCCTGAGCGTGCCGCGCGCCGCGTCATACTGATGCAGGCGATATTCGGCAGAGCCTTTGACCCACAACGCATCGTCGCGCTCCGTTCCTTTTAAGCTCAGGGCGAGGGCGCGGCGCGCAAACTCTGCGGCCTCGCGCGGCTGGTTCAATTCGAGATTGCCTTCGGCGACGCGAAGCGCGAACGCGCCCGTGATGCCGGAGCGCGGAAACTTGTGCAGCATGTTCGTCGCAAACGTCAAGATATGTTCAAGCTCGTGCTGCTCGGCTGCGCTTCGCGTTTTCTGCCGCTCTTGCTCATCCCGAAAATTTTCGGGAGACGCGCCGTAATATTCCGCGCCGGAGTTGCCGACGGACTCCGCCCCGTCTTTCTTCTCCGGGAGGGCTAGATAATAGCTGTACGTGTAGTTGTAAATATTGTGATAAGCGTAAGCCAGCGCAGCCGACGGCTCGTCCGCGAGTTTCGCTTCGAGCTGGCGCACGTCTTCCTCGCTGGCGTGCGCGCGCGTGAGCTTGAGCGAGATCAGAGCTTCGACGCGCGCGTTGCGGTTGTTCTCATCGGCCAGCATGCGGTAGTACTCGGCCAGGCCGTCCGCGTTGTCGCCGACACGCAAAGACAGATGCGCGAGCCACCCGCGCGCGTCCGCAGCATATTGCCCGCGCGGATGCTCGCGCAGCAGCCGCTCGAACAAATCATGCGCGGCCTGCCAGGCTTCGTCGCGGCATTCGGCGCACGGCTTGTCCATCGTCGCGCCCGCGCTGTTAAAGCTGTCGCTCCCCTTATAGCTTGAGAGCGCGGCCATGAAGAGCGCGGCCTCGCGCTTTTCGCTGCCCGGATATTTCGTCAACAGAGCTTTGAAGGCCGACGCGGCTTCATCGAATTTCTGGCCGCGATAAAGCAGCGCGGCGCGCAGGTATTCGACGTTGTCTTTCAAATGCGCGTCCGTCGGAATGGCGTCGAGCTGTTGCTGAATCTCTTCAACCGTGGGCTGCGGCTTGTCGGGTTGAGCCGGTTGATTGCCGTAGTAGTACATGCGCGTGTTCTTCGGCGCGCCCTCGTCATACGCGCGGCGTGCTGACAGATAGCTTTGCAGCGCGGCGGGCGGCGTTCCTTCTCCAAGCGCGGTGAGAGCGTCGAGCCTATCGAGCGCGGAGTTGCGGCGCAGTTGCGGCGGCGACGCCGACCATGTCTCGTGAATCAATAATGTGCCGTTCAGATATTCGCGCAAGAGTTGACGCGTCTTCTCAAACTCGCCTTTCTCTTGCGCCGCGTCGGCCTGCTGCCACATCTCATCGAGCTTATCAACCTGCGCTTGCTCGGCTTCATAATCGTAATCTTCTTCAGAAGCAGCCGGCGCGTTGATGCCTCTCGTGTTCTCGGCCAGAGGCGGCAGGCGTTGAAACTCACGCTCGTCCTGCGTGTGATAGGTATTGAAGCGAACCGAATGATAGATGCCGTCCCATCCGCAGCCGATGACCGTCGCCGTGCCTGCCGCGACGAAGAGAGCGACCGGCACGACGCGCGAACCCGCCCTGCTCGTTTCGCACGCCCGTCGCGCTCGACAGATGAATGACCTCATTGTGTGAAGCTTGCCTCTCATCATTTGACCTCTGGTTCGATAGTGATGATTTCTTCACGACGCCACGCGCGACCGTCGTCGGCCAGCACTGTGACGAGAGTTTGCGCCGAGCTTTGCGGCTGCCCCTCGAAACTGATGTTGGCCTCCGCGCTTGCTCCCGGCCTCCACACGCGCGCGCGCAAGCGCAGCAGGTTTGCACGGCGCAGGCTGCACGGGCGAGCCGCGTCTTGACCCGACATGCCCGCCGCGCTCTGCGTTTCACACAAGGTTTCCAGCGAAAAGAAGCCTTCGAGTTCCGACACGCCGCGCACGCTGCCCGCAGGCACACGCACCGAAACCGTCAGGGCATCGTCGCCCATCTGCCCGCCCGCCGCGCCCGTGTTCACAGCGCGCACACGCAGACCGGCGCGCGACGATTCATCGCTCTGACTCGAACGAAAGACTTCGAGCCGCACGTCCGTCTTGATGAGAGCCGGAGAGTCCGCGAGGGCGGATTTGATTTGCTCAAGCGTAAGGGCTGTCGCGTCGCCGCTCTCCGGCAAGCGAAAGAGGCAGAGTCCCAAAAGTTTCTCGCCAGCCTCTTCGCGCACCGCGCGCAGTGAAGCGCGCAAAGTCTCTGCGGTCGGCACATCAAGCATCAAAGCATCGCCTTCATGCACGACCAGACCATCCGTCGCGCCGTCGCCGCGAGCGCGATAAACATAACGCCACTCGCTCGTCGTCGCAGTCGCGCCGCTTGAAATCCCTTGAAAGGGGCGTCGCTCGACCAGCTCGAAGTTTGAATCATTAGCCACGCGCAAGGGGTCTAAGTCTCCGCGCACTTCGATCAGATTGCCGCGCGGTGAATACAGAATCGCGTAGCCGTAAGCCGAAACTCCGGCATAGAAGGGACGCTCAAGCGAGCGCACGCGCGCCACCGTCTGCGCGACCGTTTGCGGTGATGAGATGGGCACGAGCTGGCTCGATTTTTCCGGAATCGTCGCGCCGTAGCATTGCGGTATCCAGAAATCAACCGCGCGGAGCATCGCCCCGAGCTGCGCGCTCTCCATCCACGTCGGCAATCCCGTGACCGAAAGCTTCGCACCCTGCGGCAAGCGCGGACGCAAGGCTCTGAGGAGTTGTTCATATTTTTCGAGGAGCCGCGTCGGCACGTCTATGTCGAGTTGAAGCCCCGCGACCCGTGCGCCGTCCTCAGCCGCGCGCGCAACATCGCGCACGTAAGCTTCGCCAATCACCTTCGCCAGCTCGTTCGTCTCCACCTGCTCAAACTGCGAGAGCAGAGAGCGCGTCGCGTTGTAAACCAGATGCAGCTCAAGAGTGCTTGGGAATTTTCCTTCAACCGGATGCACGCGGCGCAGCACGCCCGCTTCATCATCAATCTGTCCGGCGCGCACAAAGAGAGCACGCGCCTGAGTCGCACGCACGGCGCGTTCGACATCCGATTCATTTGGAGTTTGTGCGCGCCATGACCAGAAGGCGACCGGAACTTCCTCAGTGCGCCACACGCGCGGCCTGCGCTCGTGCAGTCGCCACGCCAGCGAGGCGGCTGAGATGACGAGCAGGCAGCAGACAGCCGCGATGCGCTTTGCCGTAACGCGGCGATGTGCTTGTGTGCGGGCAGCCTTCATAAGCCGCGATTATCGCCGGATACAAAAGCTTTGCGAGGCGGAAGCGAACAGCCGCGAGTCAGGCTAACCTCTGCAATGCTTGCGGTTGTTACGCCCTGCTTGAGTGTGGGCAGCCACATTGCAATCAATTGGCGGATGGCGGATGTTAGAGCTTGGTCGTTATGATAGGATTAATGTCAGCATCTTAATTTCTACTTTGAAGCGGAATTTGTTTTTATGTCTATTCTAATTGCCGAAGACAACGTCGCGCAGAGACATTACCTGCGCGAGATTCTGGAAAAAGAGTTCACGGAGCACGCGCCCGTGATTGAGGCCGGTGACGGCGAAGAGACTGTGACTTTAGCTCTGGCGAACAGGCCGGAGTTGTGTGTCTTGGACATACAGATGCCGAAGCTGTCTGGCGTCAAGGCGGCTCGCGCCATCTGGCGCGAGTATCCGGAGGCGCGCATCATTTTCTGGACTCAGTTTCCGCACGAGATTTATATCAACGAGATTCGCAAGATAGTGAAATCGGTC
>DASWRG010000044.1:0-60306 GCA_036403295.1 Pyrinomonadaceae bacterium | reverse complement strand
CCTAGTTACTCTGATTGGCCATGCCATCTGGCTCGCGTTGGCGTGGCTGTTACGCTTGATTTTCGACAAGCCCGCCAAAACTCCGCAATTTGAAAGCCTCAATCTGGATCGTTGCGCCAACTGCAACGCCTTGCTGCATCCGCAGGCAGAGGGTTGTTCGTCATGCGGCTGGCGCAAGGCTTCGCCCGCAACTGCGGAGTTGATGCGTGAACTGGGCGCGACGCACAGGGTGATTCAAAGGCTTTACCGGCAGGGCAACCTCAGCGAGGGCGCGTACCGCGAGATGCTGCGCGCGCTTGAGCTTGAAAGAGAACGGCTCACTTCGCCGACAGGCTATGTCAAAGCAAGGCCGCCAACCCAAAAGCCAGCCGCGCCGCCAACGTCTGCCCACGCGCCTCAAAGCACAAAGGAGACGAAGCCGCCCGTTTCCGTCCCGTCTGAACCCTTTGTTGAAACCGCGTCGCCGCCTGTTGTCGCTCCGCCCGTTTCCGAAAAGCCTGAAGACGCGCGCACGCCCGTCGAGGTGATGATGACAGAGCCTGCGGTTGAGACTGTGCAGAGCAGTTTCAATCGCTGGATGACTGATGAAGAGTCGCGTGAGACTCAACGGCCTCAGCCGACGGCGCGCAAGCCGGGCAAGCCGCTCTCGGAAGTGCTCGCGGCTTTTATGGAGCAGAGCAACATACGCTGGGGCGAGATCATCGGCGGCCTGCTCATCATCGGTTGCTCGACCGCGCTCGTCATCAGTTTGTGGAATGAAATCTCGCGGATTCCGGTTCTCAAATTTTTTATCTTCACGACGGTCACCGCCGCGCTCTTCGGCGTCGGCCTCTACACGGAGCATCGCTGGAAGCTGCCGACGACGAGTCGCGGGATTCTGACGATTGCGACCCTGCTCGTGCCGCTCAACTTTCTGGCAATCGCGGCGGTCTCAAAAGGCGCAGCCTCGGCAGGCGCGCTCGTCGTCGCCAGCGAACTCATCGCGCCCGCGCTCTTTCTCTGTCTGGTCTACTTTGCGGGGCGCATCATCACTCCGGCGTGGCCGCAGCTCCTGGCTTCGGGCGTGCTCGGCGCGTCAGTCGGCCAACTCCTGATTAAACATTTCGCCTTCGCGGGGATGGAGCCGTCGCGTCTGGTGTTGCTCGGATTTTTCCCCTTGCTCTGTTACGTCGTGGCGACGGGCTGGATGCTGAGGCGCGCGGCGCATGATGAAGAGTTTGATGAGAGCCGGGCTAATACGATTTTCGTGACGCTCGGAGCGAGCACGTTCGCCGCGCTGTTGTCGCTCGGACTGTTGAGCTTCAAATCCGGACAAACAAACCAGACCTTGATGCAGCTTGCTCCGCTACTGACGCTCGGCAGTGGCCCCGTGCTGGTGAGCGGCCTGATGCTCTGGCAGAGAATCAAGCAGAGAGAACTCGCGGCCTCGCGGACAGCCGGGACGAGCATCGCTCTCATCGGCGCGCTGCTCGCCATCGCTGGCATCCTGCTCTCGTTTCCGAATCCGGCGAGCGTCGTGCCCGCCGCGCTCATCGCCTTCATTATTTTCACCAGCGTCGCACGCTTCTTCGACCAGCCTCGCGCGCACCTGCTCGCGGCTTTCTCTTTCGCGCTCGCTTTCATCGTCGCGGCGCTGGCGTGGACGGGACAGGTCGCCTGGCAATCGCCGCGCAGCTCGTCCCTCTTCAGCGATTTTTATTCCATCAGGAGCGGGCAAGCGATGGCCGCGCTCTTCGTGCTGTTCATCGCGGCGTCGGAATTTTTGAACAGGCGCAGGCGCGCGGCGGCGGGCGCGGCTTACATGGCGGCTGCGTATGTCGTCGGAGCGGCGTGCCTTTTTGTGGTGACGCAGTTTGGCATCGGCAAAGCGGGCGATCCATATTTCGTCGCGCCGGTCTATTTGATACTGGCGGCGGGCGCGTTCCTCATCGCGTGGCGCAAGTCGTCCGCCGTCACCGCGTGGGTCGGGTCGGGCGTCTTGCTGCTCGCGCTCGGACAGATTTTCAGCACGTTGCTCTTCATACGCTTTCCGTGGCAGGCCGCGCTGCTCGCGCACGCGAGCCTTGCAAGCGTCGCCGCCAGCTTGCTCTGGCGACGGGGCGAGCCTGTCCTGAGCGCACTGGCGAGGCCGCTCAACGCGTCTGCCGTCCTCACCTCTGGCGTCGTCATCTTTGCGATGAGCGAAGCCTACAGGTGGGAGCCGACGGCGATGTACGCGCAGAGATTCCTCTGGCTCGCTGGCATCTGGCTCGTGCTGTCGTGGCTCAATCGCGTGCAACTGCTCTTCACGGCGATGCAGGTCGCGCTCGCCCTGACGGCGCTGTTAACCGTCAAGCTCGGCTTGCAGCGCACGAGTTGGTACGCTTACTGGCCGAACGCATGGCTGCATCCGTGGAGCTTGCAGATACAGGGGAGCGTGCTCGTCATCTTCGGCCTCGCCTGGATCGCTTTGCGTCTGTTCGTCCGGCGGGCGGCGGCAAAGCTTGACGAGAGCGAGGCGGTTGAGAATGTGGCGGGCGATGCTCCGCGTGTAGAGCGTTGGGCTGCGGTGGCATGGAGTTACTTGAACTCTCCTGCGCCTGCGGTTGATAGAGCCTTGACGTGGGGCGTGCTCTGCGGCTTTGTGTTGATGGGAGTTTACGGCGCGCTGAATGGCTTGCGGCTTGAGCTGGCGACGCGCGGCGTCGCGGTCTCAGTTTGGAATCTGGCGGGCTTTCCGCACGAGCAGGCTTACGGCGCGGGCGCGTGGATACTTTTAGGTTTGCTCTTGCTGGCGATGCTCGCGGGATTTTGGGAGCGGCGCAAAACCCTTTACATGCTCGGAGCCTTGCTGGCCGCGTCGGTCGCCATCCCGCTCCTCGCGGCTGTTTGGGAAACGAGCTTTGCGACCGCCTCCGCGTGGCGATGGCTCGCCGCCGTCTTTCTGCTTTTGCTGTCGCTGCCGTTGTGGTTTAGAGAAGGAGTCACAAGACAACTCAAAGCTTTCGGCCTGCCTGACCTACAAGATGAAGCGGGAGTTTCGTCCAAACGCGCACGCGCGTTGCTGCTCTTTCTGACCATCGTCCCCGCTCTCGCGCTGACCATCTATCCGGCTTTGAAGGCTATCTATTACAGACCCGTTCACGGAGCTTCGGCGGGACTCTTTTATCAGCTCGGCGATGTCGTCTCCTACTCAGTGCCGCTCGTCCTCATCAGTCTCGCGCTCATCGGCCATGCCGTGCGCGAGCGCGCCGCCGGTTACGCATTCGCCGCGAGCCTCTTGATAAATACAGCCGTCACGGTCGCGCAGCTTTTGACCATCGCGGCGGTCGGCGGCTCGATGAACCGGGTCGTCGTCGCGCAGGTCGTGCAGTTGAATGTGATTGCGACGGGCGGCTTCGCGCTCTTGTGGCTGGCGACGCGCGGTTGGTGGATGCGCGGGGCGACGCTCGAACAGGCTCAACGTGCCGAAGGCTATTTGAAGCTTCAAATCGGCATCGGCCTTATCATCAACGCGGCGTTGATAGTCCCTCTCGTCTTGCGACTCGCGGCGCGACCGGACTTCGCGGGCATCGCTACTTTTGAAGCGGGCAACTTGCGCGGGTGGCTCGCCCTCTGGCTGTCGCTCGTCGCGGCCTTCTGGTTCGTCAAAGCCTTCAATCTAAGTTTGAGAGCATGGCTCGTGTGCTCTGCCACGGGAGCGACGGGCGCGCTCATCGCTTTCGATGTCGCGCGTTGGCAGACCGGGACGTGGGCGGGCTTTTACGCGCTGCTGTCGGCTTCAGCCGTCACGGCATGGCTGATGCTCCTCGCCGCAAAGCTTCCCGCACGTTTGAGAAAGAGAGATGAATACTCAGAACCGCGTGAGAAGAGGAGCCGCGAATTTTTTGCGATGAACTGGTGGTCGAGTTCAATCCTCTTCGCTTCTCTCGCGGGAACGTGGACTGCGTTGCTGGCAATTCGCGCGTCATTTGATGACCCGAACAAACCCTGGTGGTCAATCGGCGCGCTGTTTGTGATGAGCGCGCTCGCGGCGGGATTGAATTGGGAGACATTATCGAGAGGTTATCTCTACGCGGCGGGCGCGCTCTTGAATCTGGCGGCGACCATCTGGTTTTTCACAAGCTGGCCTTCGACAGACTGGTTCGACCGGATGCTCTTCG
Source organism: Pyrinomonadaceae bacterium (assembly GCA_036403295.1). Taxonomy (GTDB): domain Bacteria; phylum Acidobacteriota; class Blastocatellia; order Pyrinomonadales; family Pyrinomonadaceae; genus JACMLC01. The sequence goes on along the minus strand of DASWRG010000044.1, from coordinate 56,164 downwards.
GGTTTATAGACGCGAATATCGTCGCGCTCGGCTTGCCCGGCATCATCTGGCTCTGGTTAGACCTGCGCGCCCGGAGCAGAGATGCGGAAAAGAAGAATGCGATTCCTGCTTTTCATCATCTGTCCGCGCTCGCAAGCTTGGGAGGGATGCTGTTTCTGGCTGGCATCGTTGGGTTGACAGGTTTTCTGCATCACAGCGTGGAGACGTGGTTGTGGCTCGAATGGTCAGCCATCCTCTCTGCCGTCGCTTTGATGTTTGCATGTCTGTGGGATCGTCAGGCGAAGTATGCGGTCGCGTGTCTGTACCTGCTCGGTTTGGCTGTGGCCGTCCGCACACTCGGTCATCTGAATTTGCAGGCGGACAGATTCGCGTGGGCTTTGATGCTGGTCTTCGCAAGCTATGCGATCTTGACGAGCCTGCTCTGGAAATCGCGCGCAAGCCTTATCGCTTACGCCGACCGCTTGAAAATTCCAAATCGCGCGGACGCGCCCGAGGCGGGCTTGAGCTGGCTCGGAGATATGAATGCGGCTCTCGCTTTTTTAATCGTCCTCATCGGATTCTGGACGGTCTTGAGTTTTGACGAGTGGCAGATGAGGCTCGCGGGCGCGTTGGCCGTCGGCGCGCAGTTTCTCACCTTTGCGATGCTGGCCGAGGGCGAGCGGCGCAGCGTGTGGCAGCGCGTGGCTCTCTTGATGCTCGCGGTCGGCGCGGTCTATTTCGGTTGGGCGTGGCTCGCGCCACATGTGATGGGGACGTGGCTCAATCGCGCGGTCGTGATGATGATTGTGATGTTCGGGCTGATCGCGCTGTACGGCTTCGGCACGGAGAGAAATTCTTTGCGCGAAGCCGGATGGACGCAGAGCGCGCGCGGGTTTATCAAATGGTTTGCGGGAGCGGGAGCGGTCGCGCTCTTCTTCGTTCTCGCCATCGAAGTGACGCAGCAGACGGAATTTGGCGGCGTGCATATCAATCTGCCCGCGCTCTTCATCGTCGCCGCGACGCTCATCTCGGCGAGCGTGATGTGTATTTTCTTTGCGGTCAGACCGAAGCACGACCCGCTCGAATTGTCGGAGAACGGGCGGATGAAATATGTGTACGTGGCCGAAGCCCTGCTTGCGCTGCTCTTGATGCACATACGCCTCACGATGCCCTGGCTCTTCACCGGATTCTTCGAGCAGTACTGGCCGCTCGTGGTCGTCTTCATAGCCTTCATCGGCGTCGGCGTCAGCGAAATCTTGCGGCGTCAGGGCGTGCTGGTCGTCGCGCGACCCGTCGAGCGCACGGGAGCTTTTCTGCCGCTGCTGCCCGTCATCGGATTCTGGATCGTTAACTCGCACGTTGATTACTCGCTGCTGCTTTTTATGATCGGCCTGCTCTACGCGACGCTTTCGATTCTGCGACGCTCGTTCGGTTTCGGCATCCTCGCCGCGCTCGCGGGCAACGGCGGCCTGTGGTACATGCTTCATCAAACCGCGAGTTACGGGTTTTTCCGTCATCCGCAGATGTGGCTCATCCCGGTCGCTCTCTCCGTTCTGATTGCGGCCTATCTCAACCGCGACCGTTTCACGGAAGAGCAGATGGCGGGCATTCGTTACGTGACGCTGATGGTGATTTACGTCTCTTCGACTTCGGATATTTTCATCAACGGCGTGGCGGAATCGCCGTGGCTGCCGCTCGCGCTCGCCGGATTATCTTTGGTCGGAGTGATGTGCGGCATCCTGCTTCGCGTGCGCGCCTTTCTCTTTCTCGGCGTGACGTTTCTTTTGATAGCTGTCATCTCAATGATCTGGTACGCGTCGGACAACCTCGGCTGGACGTGGCTCTGGTGGGTCGCCGGAATCGTGACCGGCGCGCTGATTATCTTCACCTTCGCGCTCTTTGAGAAGAAGCGCGGCGAGATGCTGCAAGTTTTGGAAGACTTGCGCGGGTGGCAGAAGTAAGAAAGGTTTAAGGTTCAAAGTTTAAGGTTCAAGGTTAAAAGACAGGGGCCATGTTTTCACCTTGAACTTTGAACCTTGAACCTTGAACCTTTTTCTCCCTTTTATTGACACTTGACGCATTCGCAAGGTACTCTGTTATCCCGTGAATCACACGGCCTCTCAGTTCCAGCCAAACGTCGTCGCCATCATTCCCGCACGTTACGATTCGACTCGACTACCGGGCAAAGCTCTGCTTGAGATAGCCGGTCGCCCGATGATTCTGCATGTCGTCGAGCGCGCTCTGGCGGCGAGCAATGTCACGCGCGCGATTGTCGCGACCGATGACGAGAGGATTCTGGAATGCGTCCGCAACGCGGGACACGAGGCCGTCATGACGAGCAAGGAACATCAAAGCGGCAGCGACCGTCTCGCCGAAGTCGCCGCACAGCTTGACGAAGCGGATGTTATCGTCAATGTGCAGGGCGACGAGCCGCTCATCTCGCCCGCGACGATTGAGCGCGCGGTGGACGAGTTGCTCAACGCAGACGAGGCTCAGATTGTGACGACGTGCGAAGCGATCACGGACGCGGCTGATGTCTTGAGCGCGGATGTGGTCAAGGTCGTGTCGGATGCGGGCGGACGCGCGCTCTATTTTTCACGCGCGCCGATTCCATATCCGCGTGATGCTGTCAAACGGCATGGCTCGCTCGAAAACGCTCTGGCGCGCGACGCAACTTTGCTCGCAATGTTTCGTAAGCACACGGGGCTTTATGTGTACCGTCGCGGCTTTTTGTTAGAATACACAGCGTGGCCGCAATCGGAATTGGAGCGCACGGAATCGCTCGAACAACTGCGCGCACTGGAACGCGGCGCGGTCATCAAAGTCTTGGAAGCCGCCGCGCCCTCCATCGGCGTTGACACGGCTGAAGATTTAGAGCGCGTGCGAGCTTTGATGGAGGTTCAAGGTTCAAAGTTCAAGCTTCAAGGTTGAAAGACAAAGCCTTTGTCTTTACCTTGAACCTTGAACCTTTGAACCTTGAACTTGAATCTTATGAGCGATTGGATCGGACTCGGCATTATTGTTCTGTTAATCATCGGCGCGGTGGTCGGACTGTCCATGTTGGGCAAGCCTTACGAAGTCTCGCAGGAGGAGTTTGACAAACGCGCTAAAGAAGCTTCCGGCATGAGCGCGGGCCTGCTGGGGTTGCAGAAATTCCTTGATCCTGCGGCGGGAAAGGCCGCTGCCGTGCAGGAAGATTTCAAGCAGGGTTATCTCGACGGCGAGCAGGAATCAGGCGACGACAAAGACAAGACGGAATCAGAAGATTGAGAGGGTTATGATGCCAAAATATATCTTCGTGACTGGCGGCGTGGTTTCGAGTCTCGGCAAAGGTTTGGCGGCGTCGTCAATCGGCTGCCTGCTCGAAGCCAGAGGCTTGAGAGTCGCGCTCATCAAGCTCGACCCGTATATCAACGTAGACCCCGGCACGATGTCTCCCTTCCAGCATGGCGAAGTCTTCGTCACAGACGACGGCGCGGAGACGGACTTAGACCTCGGCCACTACGAAAGATTCACCAACGCGCGGCTCTCGCAGTCGAACAACTGGACGACCGGAAGAATCTATCTCTCGGTCATCGAAAAAGAGCGGCGCGGCGATTATCTCGGCAAGACGATACAGGTCATCCCGCACATCACGAATGAGATTAAAGACGCCGTGCGCTCGGTCGCTGACAAAGATCAGCCCGATGTCGTGATCGTCGAAATCGGCGGCACGGTCGGCGACATCGAATCACTGCCGTTCCTCGAAGCGATCAGGCAGATGGGCAATGAAGAGGGACGCGCGGGCGCGCTCTTCGTACACGTCACGCTTGTTCCATTCATCGCCGCCGCCGGCGAGCTGAAGACCAAGCCGACGCAGCATTCCGTCCGCGAGTTGAGAGAAATAGGCATCGCGCCCGACATTCTTTTGTGTCGCACAGACCGCCCGCTCTCGCGCGACCTGCGCGGCAAGATCGCGCTCTTCTGCAACGTCAAAGAGTCAGCCGTCATCACGGCGCAGGACGTGGACACGATTTACGAAGTGCCGCTTGCTTTTCATGAACAGGGACTCGACCAGTTGATCGTGGAATCGCTTGAGCTTGGCGCGGACAAGACAGACCTTTCGAGCTGGCGCGAATTGGTCTCGACTATTCGAGAACCTTTGTCGGGCGAAATCTCAATCGCGATTGTCGGCAAATACGTTGAGCTTGAGGACTCATACAAATCACTGCGCGAAGCTTTGACGCACGGCGGCGTCGCCAATAATTTGAAAGTGATGGTGAAGTGGATCGAGTCGGAAGATTTGATGGAGGAGGATTTTGAAGCGAGACTCAGAGACTTCGATGCCATCCTCGTGCCCGGCGGCTTCGGCAAGCGCGGCATCGCCGGCATGATTAAAGCCATCGGCTACGCGCGCAGAACGAAGACGCCTTACTTCGGCATTTGCCTCGGCATGCAGACGGCCTGCATTGAGTATGCGCGCAACGTCTGCGGCCTCAAGGACGCGGACTCCACGGAGTTTGACGCGCAGACGCCGTATCCCGTCATCTTCAAATTGCGCGATCTGGTGGATGTCGAAGAGTTCGGCGGCACGATGCGTTTGGGCGCGTGCCCGTGCGAGCTGGCGGAAGATTCGCTGGCGCGCGAGATTTACGGCGGCGCGGAAGTCATCAGCGAACGTCATCGCCATCGTTATGAATTCAACCCGGAGTTTCGTGAGACTCTGGAGCGCGAGGGCTTGCGCTTTAGCGGCGTTTCGCCCGACGGAAAATTCGTCGAGATGATTGAGCTGCCGCGCGAAACGCATCCCTGGTTTCTCGGCTGCCAGTTTCATCCCGAATATAAATCCAAACCCCTCAACGCGCATCCGCTCTTCGCTTCATTCATCCGCGCGGCCTACGAGAATCGGATGCGCAACGAAACCTCTATGACGAATGTCAGCGAGACGCAAACGCTTGAGCACGAGCGCGCGGGCGTCGCGGGTGATGATTAAGATGGGATTCGAGCGAATCGAAATCGAGACCGCACGCCTGCTCCTCAGAACCTTCGAGCCGGATGACTTTGAGCCGCTTTACAGCCTCTGGAATAAAGAGGAAGTGACCAGATACATCAGGCCGGGCTGGAAGCCTACGCGCGAAGACATCCAAAATTATCTCGACCGGACGCAGAAGCGTTGGGACGAGCGCGGCTTCAGTCACTTGGCGATGACGCTCACAGAGACGGGCGAGCTAATCGGCTATTGCGGTTTTCAGTACGTCGAAGAGACGCCGGAGGTCGAGCTGCTCTACGGGCTTGATCCGCCGTACTGGAATCATGGATACGTGACCGAAGCCGCCCGCGCGTGCTTGCGCTTTATCTTTGAAAACACAAAGCTCGAACGCATCATCGCGCTTTCGTATCCGCAGAACAAAGGCTCCTGGCGCGTGATGGAAAAGGTCGGGATGAAGTATGAGAAGATGGCGCATCACTACAACGCCGAGTTGTTATGTTACGCGATTACGCGAGACGAGTTTGAGGACAGCTCTGAAACTTATGCGTTAAGAGCAGAGATGAATTAAGATGAGTCTTTCCTTTGCGCCTTTGCGCCTTTGCGTGAGTTATAATCTCTCGCAAAGGCGCAAAGGCGCAAAGGAAAAGCAAAATCGAGTTTTGTGTTTTAAGCATCATATAAACTGAAAACTTTTATGCTTCATTGTCCCACATGCGGTCGTCACTATGCCGATGACCTGAAGGAGTGCCCGGAGGACGGGACGCCATTGCAGGCTGACGCGACGGTGGCGACGGAGCGTGGCCAGGACTCTCTCATCGGCCTCACGCTGGATGACAAGTACCGTCTTGACGAACGCCTCGGCGAAGGCGGGATGGGCACGGTCTATCGCGGCACGCATCTCTTGATTGATCGCCCGGTCGCGGTCAAAGTCCTCAACACACGCTTCGTCGAAGACGGGGCGGCGCAGGAGCGTTTTCGACGCGAGGCTCGCGCGGCGGGTCGCCTGCGCCACACCAACGCCGTCGCCGTGACAGATTTCGGGCGCACTGCGGACGGGGTTTTTTATATCGTGATGGAGCTGTTGGAAGGACGCTCTCTGCGCGATGTGCTGGCGCGCGAAGCTCCGCTCGACACCGCTCGCGCCGTCGCGTTGATGCTGCAAATCTCTGCGGCGGTCGCGGCGGCGCACGAAGAGGGCGTCATCCACAGAGACTTGAAGCCGGGAAATATTTTCGTCGTCCAGCGTCCGCACGCCCCGACGATTATCAAAGTGCTGGATTTCGGAATCGCCAAGCTGGCGAGCGAGGCGGGCGACGGTCATGACCAGAAACCTTTGACGCAGACGGGCGTGATGATCGGCACGCCGCGTTACATGTCGCCCGAACAATGCGACGGCGCGGAGTTGACGCCCGCTTCGGATGTGTACAGTCTCGGAATTATTCTCTACGAGATGTTGACGGGCACGACTCCTTTCACGGGGCCGACGCCGCTCTCAGTCGCTTTGAAACATTCCTCGGAACTGCCGCGCGCGCCGCGCGAGTTCGTCTCGACGATTCCGGCGGAGCTTGAAAAGCTGGTCTTGCATGCTCTGGAGAAAAAGCCGGAAGAGCGTCCGCCGGATGCCGGAGCATTTCGCCGCGAGCTTTACGCGACGGCGCAGCAGCTAGGGCTTGAGCACGCCGAAGGCTTTAGCGCGCCCACGCTCGATTCATTGCGCGACGCTGGCACGGAGACTCCTTCGGGCAGGCTCGTGATTGACATCGAACGCCTCAGAGAGAGCCGCGCGGCGCGTCCCAAAACGACTGAAGCGCAGGCGCACAATACTGCCGAAGAAAAAGTCGTGGAGACGGGCGGCGCGCGAGATGTTGAAAAGCATGCTTTTCAAGATGCTTCGGTCGCGGACGCCTCAGCGCATGATGCTTCCGCGCACGAGGCTGCATCCGTCGCTCCTGAAAGGTCTGAGCAAGTCGTGGCGCGCGTCGAAGTCCCGCTCACGCGCAAAGCGGCTTTTCAACAGAGATTGCGACAGCCGCTCGTCCTCATCGCCATCGCGGTCGCGGTCTTCAGTCTGGCTCTCATCCTCGTCGCGCTCTTCATGAAGGCGACGCGCGCTCCCGTCTCGGCAAATAATAATGCAGATGACGCGGAGGCGACCGGGCGATACATTACTCCGGGCGCGAACGAGCCGAAGCGCAGCCTGCCCGCGCGCGAGCCTGCGTCGGCGGCGGAATTTTACGAGCGCGGCGGCTACTATTTTTCGACGCGCGATTACGACAACGCGATTAAAGATTTCCGTCGCGCGCTCGAACTGCAAAAAGATTTTCCGACGGCGCACAATCGCCTCGGGCGCGCCTTGATGGCGAAAGGCCAGCTCGCGGAAGCGGCTGACCAATTTCGCGCGGCGATTGAGCAGCAGGGCGGCAACTTTTACGCGGCGCAATACAATCTGGCTTTCGCCTTGCAGCAGCAGGGCGATAACGAGAATGCGATTAAGGCTTATGACGCCGCGATCTCACAGCGCGGAGGAATTTATCCAGACGCTTTTTATCAGAAGGGAATCGCGCTGCTCTCTCTCAAACGAGACGGAGAAGCCGCCGACGCGTTTCGCAAATCTTTAGACCAGAACAACAATCGTGACGCAGACGCGGAGCTGGCGTTGGGCGCGGCGTTGGCGCGGCAGAAAGATTTTCAGGGAGCGGAGACAGCATTTCGCGCGGCGATAGAACAGCGCGCGGGGAATTTCCCGGAGGCTCATTACAATCTCGGCTACCTTTATGAAAACACGAATCGCCCCGCCGACGCCGTCAAAGAATATGAAACTTACTTGCAGCAAAATCCCGGCGCGTCGAGGCGGCAGGATGTGGAAAACAGTTTGAAGAAATTGCGTAGCCAGACAGGGAGCGGGGAAGCTAAATAATGAATGAGCAGCAGGATGTTTTTCGTCAAAAGCCTTTCGAGGTCGGAGGCGCGACGTTCGGCGACGGGCGGCTGACGATCATCGCCGGGCCATGCGTCATCGAATCGCGCGAGCACGCTCTGATGATGGCGCGCGAATGCCAGCAGCGAGCGCGGGCTGCGAAGCTCGATTTCGTTTTCAAGTCCTCGTTCGATAAAGCCAATCGCTCTTCAATCGAGAGCTTTCGCGGGCTGGGGATGCGCGCGGGGCTTGATGTGCTCAAGGCCGTCAAAGAAGAGGTCGGCGTTCCGGTTGTGACCGACGTGCATGACGCGCATCAAGTCGAAGAGGTCGCACAGGTCGCGGACATCTTGCAGATTCCGGCTTTTCTCTCGCGCCAGACGGATTTGATCGTCGCCGCCGCCGGGACGGGACGCGCCGTCAATGTCAAGAAGGGACAGTTTCTCGCGCCGCTTGATGCGCGCAACATCGTGGCGAAGGCGCGCGCCGCCGGATGCGAGAAGATTATGTTGACTGAGCGGGGCGCGAGTTTCGGCTACAACAATCTGGTGGTGGACATGCGCGCGTTTCCGATTATGAGAGAGTTCGGCGTGCCCGTGGTTTACGACGTGACGCACTCTTTGCAACTGCCGGGAGGATTGGGGCATGCAACCGGCGGGCAATCCGAGTACATCGAACCGCTCGCTCGCGCGGGCGTCGCCTGCGGTGTTGACGCAGTGTTTATGGAAGTACACGACCGCCCGGAGGTCGCGCCTTCGGACGGGCCGAACATGCTCCCGCTCTCAAGACTCGCGCCGCTTTTAGAAATGCTCGGTGAGCTGCACGCGCTCGTCACGCGCGGCGCAGTAGTTAAATGATTAGCCACAGAGAACACAGAGCACACAGAGGAATCTGAAATCTGAAATCTCAAATTTGAAATCTTTAAACCTCTGTGTCCTCTGTGCTCTCTGTGGCTTAATGATTTGAATATATCTCAACAATGTCGTCTTCAAATTCTTCCTTCAAGTTTCCTTTATCATGAAAAGCATACTATCTCTGATAGGTCTGTTCTTATTTGTTCTCGTTTTATCTGCTCCGGCGCAAGCGCAGGCTGAGCCGGGGGCGGCGTGGCAGGTCTTGCGTTATGACATCTCTGCGAGCGTGCAGGCAGACCGTTCGCTGTCGGCGCATGCTGTCGTCAGTGTGCGAAATATCGGTCGCGGCGCGGGCGCTCGGATCACTCTGCGCATCAGTCCGAAGGCGGAGATTAAGGCTGCCGCCGTTAACGATGCCGTGGCCTCTTTCCGGCCTTCGCAGGACGAGCGAACCAGTCAACAGAAAGTCGAAGTCACGCTCGCTTCGACGGTTGCGCCGGGGGATACTTTCAACGTTTCCGTTGATTACACTTTGCCCGTCGCGGAGAACAACGGGCTGGCGGCTATCTCGCCACTGGGCGCGCAATTTCTGCCGCTCTCTTTCTGGTATCCGACGCCGACCAATCCGTTTGTCCCGCGCGGAGCAGACACAGCTCCTTTTCGTGTGAAAATCACGAACGCCGCCGGGGATTTTGTTTCGTCCGGCAAATCGAATTCGGGAGCTTTCGAGCAGACGCTTTACGGGCAGCCGTTCTTTCTCTCCGGCAACTGGGAGACGAGCGAGGGCGCAGGGGATGCGCGCGGCATCACCGCTTACTTGCCGAAGGGAGCGAGCGCGGAAGAGCGCAAGCAGGCGGAAGCCATCGTCGCGCTCGCGGGCGCGGCGAGAACATTTTACGCGGGGCTGCTCGGCAACGCGCCGGACGCTCCCGTGCGACTGGTCGCCGTGACGCGCGGCGCGGGCTTTAATGACAGCGGCACGCTCCTGCTTAATGCGTCTGCGTTTCGCCGCCCGAAGCTTGACGCCGTGACGGCGATGCAGGTGGCCGAGACGGTCGCGCATTTGTGGCTCGGCGGCAGCGTTCCCATCAGGGCGGAAGCGGGCGGAGTGATTCGTGAGGGCCTGGCGCGGCATCTGGCGACGCTCTTTCTGGAAAAGCAGTTTGGAAGCGATGCGGCTGAGGCCGAACGGATGAGACAGCGCACGGCCTTTGAAGCAGTCGCGCAAAGGTCCGGGCCGCTTTCCCTGACGACTCCGCTCGATCCCTCTTATCTGACAGTGGTCGCAAACAAAGGGGCGATGGTCTGGCGGCTCGTCGAGCGCACGCTCGGACGCGACGCATTTGTGGACACACTGCGCAGGCAGATGCAGGCGGGCGCGGCGGGCGACGCGGGACTCAACCTCGCTTCCTTGCGTGAAGCTCTGGCCGCGCGTGGCGGAGAACCGTTGAGAGCTTTGCTTCAATACGTGCTGGATCAGCCGACCGAGATGGATTTGATCGCCGGCGTTCCGCAACCGCGCGGCGGCGATGCTGTGGTGGCTTTGCGAAACACGGGCGCGATTGATGCCGCGACGACAGTCGTCGCTTTCACAGAGAGCGGCGAACGGCTCAAGACGGATGTCTCGATTCCGGCGCGCAGCTTCGGCGAAGCAGTCTTTAAGACGCCCGCGAAACTCAAGCTGGTCGAAGTCGATCCTGAAAAAATTTATCCGCAGCTTGACTACTCAAACGATTTCGCGCCGCGCTCGACTTCCAACGAAGAACCTCTGGCGGAAGCGACGCGCCTGTTCGTGAGGCAGGATTATGCGCACGCCGAAAGCCTCGCGCGCGACCTCTTGACGCGTGCGCCTTACGCGGAAGAGGCGCGTATTCTGCTCGCGCGCACATTGCTCGTCGAAGGCAAGCCAGAGTTGGCGGAGAAAGAGTTTCGCGCCGCGCTTGAGACGCGCGCCCCGACGCCTACGACTCAGGCGTGGGCGGATGACGGAATCGGCGAAATTAGTTTGCAGCGCGGGCAAGCGAGTCAGGCCGCGCGCAGTTTCGACGAAGCCGTGCGCGCCGATGGTGAGTATGCGACGACGCTCGCCGCGCGTGCCGGGAGAATCAAAGCCGAGGCCGCCGCGAAGCTTGCGCCCGTGCCGGACGAGTCGGCGCGCGCTTTCATCACGCAGCTCGACAAAGCCATTTTGAGCGGTCACAAAATCGAGATAAAGTCTCTGATTGTGCCGGGCGAGCTGGCGGCCTTCGCCAGAGGCGTCGTCGGCACGCAGCCGGAAATCTGGCAGACTCAAGTCTTGAGAACCGAACAGCTCGATGCCGCGCGAATGGCGGTTGATGTGAGCCTGCATGTCAAACAACTCGGGCGCGAACAGTCCGGCACAGCCGTGCTCGTGCTCGCGCGCGTCGGCGGCAACTGGAAATTGCAGGCGATAGAATTCTTCGAGGTGCAGTGAAGATGATTGACGCTGCCGAGATCGCGCGCCGCGCCGCGCGCATCAAGCTGCTCCTGATGGATTGCGACGGTGTGTTGACGGACGGGCGCATCGAGCTGCTTGAGAACGGCGACGAGAGCAAGACCTTTCACACGCGCGACGGTCACGGCATCGTCCTCATGCATCGCGCGGGACTCAGCACGGGCATTATCTCAGGCCGCTCTTCCACCCTCGTCGAACGGCGCGCGCGCGAGCTTGGCATGCAGCACGTCAGGCAAGGGACTTGGGACAAGATTAAAGATTACGAAGAGCTGCTGGCCGAAGCCGGAACGGATGAAGCGTCCGTCGCTTTTATCGGCGACGACGTGACGGACATTCCGCTCATGCAGCGCGCGGGCTTCGCCGTCGCCGTCGCGGATGCCGTCCCCGAAACGCTCGCCGCCGCGCATTACGTCACAGGGCTTCCCGGCGGCTTCGGCGCGGTGCGCGAAGTCTGCGAGCTGATTCTCAAAGCTCAAGGGCAGTGGTCGGATTTGATGAAGCGATACATCAAAAACAGGGATGAGGGATGAAGACGGAAGGATGAAAGGCAGGCATTTGATAGCTTGTCTTTTATGCAGTACACGCACTTCACTTTCGGATAAGTTTGACAGCGAAGCTCTCGGTTGATTATCTTCTAAACATTCTTTGAGCGGGCGTGGCGCAATGGTAGCGCATTTGCTTCCCAAGCAAAGGGTTGCCGGTTCGATCCCGGTCGCCCGCTCCAAAATTCTTTAGCTTTCATGAAAGCGGCGTGAGCATGTGCTTCGCGCCGCTTTTGCTGTACCGTGGAGAAACAGGTCGCGCGAATATCGTACAGTCTTGCTCCTCATATGAACTGCTCTGGCCGCTTTTGCCTCTGTGTGCGGCGTGGTGTATAACAGGCACGAAGTTTGCAAAAATAAACCGAGAGATGAGTATCAGTAGGAGGAAATCAAAGTGCGTATCAAACTCTTGATTGGCGTGTGTGTGCTCGCGCTGGCGGCATTGAGCGTTGGCTGTTCGAGCAGCAACGCGAATGCGAATGCCAACGCTAATACCAATCCGACGACCGCGAGCGACGCCAACGCGAACGCGACGAATCCGACGACGGCGCAAGTTCCGACCGGGACAGACCCGACGCAGAACATGACGCCGCAGCCTAATCCGGCTCGTCCAGCTCCCGATGACTCGGAGGTGCAGACGGCGATGGATCCGAAGAGCGGCGACGTGGTCGAGACTCGCACGTTTAAGAACAACAAGAACGTCTCGAAGGTAGTGGTGACGACGCATGGCACGACCCGCACGGCCAAAGTCTATAACGCCAAAGGCGAGTCGAAAGATTTGCCGAAAGATAAGGTTGAAGGCGCGTTGAAGGATACGGGCGACGCCATTGCGAGCGCCGCCGGATGGACTGTCGATAAGACAAAGGATGCGGCGTCTGCGACTAAAGAGGGCGCATCAACCGTCGTTGATAAGACCAAAGAGGGCGCGAAGACCGTCGGCGAAAAGGGCAAGGACGTTGGCGAAAAGGTAGTCGAAGGGGCGAAGACCGTCGGCGAGAAGACCGCCGCTGGCGCGAAGAAGGGCGCGAAGAAAGTGAAGGACGCCGTCACTCCTTAATCCGAATTTCTGAGAGCGACTGAAACTTAATTTCAGTCGGTGGACGCGTTTTGTGACGCGGCGTTGAGCCCGGGTTGTCTTTGATGACAAGAGGCTTCCGCCGCGTCTCCCCATGTCCGCCTCTCTGTTTTGCGGCTCGCACGGTGTTATAATCTTTTCATGAGATTGACGGCGGGCAAGTTTTTATCGAGTTGGTCGCCCGCGATGAAAGAGGAGTAAACAGACGATGGACACCACGCGCTTCACAATTATTTGCCCTTGCTGCGAGGCCACGCTGACCGTTGACGCGCAGACCGGCGCGCTCATCTCGCATGAAGAGAAAGCCAAGCCGCTCGCCTCGTTTGACGAGATGGTCAAGGGATTAGATAAGCAGAAGCAGTTGCGCGACCAGATATTCGAGCAGGAGCTAGGCTCTATGAAAGACCGCGAACGCCTTCTGGAAGAGAAATTCCGCGAGGCCATGAAACGCGCAGACAAAGATGAAGGCAAGCCTTATCGCAACCCGCTCGATATGGACTGAGAAGAAGGGATGAGGGCGGAGGGATGAGGGATGCTATTCAAACTTGAGCAGTTTGGCTTTATTTGAATCCTTCATCTTTAAGCGCCACGCTTTCATCCCTCCGCCTTCATCCCTCATCCCTGCTTTCCCTCGCTTCGTCACATACTTCAAACATCTTTCTCAAAAATAGCGTAAAATCGCCTGCTTCGGTTCGAATTCCTTTCCCGCAGAGTGTAGAATCACCGGAGATTTTGCCCGTACGTCAATTTGATGAAACAACCATGCGCCTCGGCGGCAGAAGTGCAACAGATGAATCCGCGTCGCGCATCCAAGCGTGCGGGCTGACCCGTCCGGTCAGCTCGCTCAATCATATCAATGGAGCGAAAAATTATGCGTCGTTTTTACTATAGCTTGATCGCTTTCTGCGTGGTCGCCGTCGCGTGCAGTGTGCTCTTGTTGCAGCCGCCCGTCTCGCACGCGCAGACCAGGGTGCCGCGCCTTAATTACAAAGAACGTCTGCTCCCGAACGGCCTCAAGGTGTTGACCGTCGAAGATCATTCCAGCCCGACCGTCGCCATACAAATCTGGTACAAGGTCGGCTCGAAGGACGATCCCGAAGGCCGCAGCGGCTTCGCGCATCTCTTCGAGCACATGATGTTCAAGAGCACGAAAAATATGAAGGCCGAGAATATGGATCGCCTGACCGAAGATGTCGGCGGCTATAACAACGCCTCGACCTATGATGATTTCACAAACTATTACGAAGTCATTCCGTCGAACTATCTCGAAACTCTGATCTGGGCTGAGGCCGACCGCCTCGCCACGCTCACGATTGACGAGGCCAATTTTAAGTCAGAGCGCGATGTCGTCAAGGAAGAGTTTCGCCAGAGAATTCTCGCGCCGCCTTACGGCAAGCTCTCTTATCTGATCGAGAAACATTCCTTTACCACGCATCCGTATAAACGCCCCGGCATCGGCAGCATCGAAGAGCTGGACGCCTCTTCCATCGAAGACGTGCGCGCGTTTCACAGCACCTTTTATCGCCCGGACAACGGGACGCTCGTCGTCGTCGGCGACTTTGACCAGAAGCAGCTCGACGCGTGGATTGACAAATATTTCGGACGCATCCCGAAGGTCACAAGCGCGCTGCCGCGCGTGACCGTCAAAGAGCCTGAGCGGACAGCCGAGCAACGCTTTAACGAGTATGTCGCCAACGTGCCCGCGCCCGCCGTGGCGATCACGTATCTCGCGCCGCCCGTCGCTTCGGATGATGCCGCAGCCTTAAAAGTCGCTGAATCAATTCTCTCGGGCGGCGAATCTTCGCGGCTCTATCAATCGCTCGTTTATGAACAGCAGCTCGCGCTCGAAGCTTTCGCCGAGGCCGACCTGCGCGAAGACACCGGCCTCTTTATCTTCGGCGCGATTCTCGCCAGCGATAAGAAGGTTGAGGACGCCGAGCATTCGCTGCTCGCGGAGCTGAAGAAGATGCAGGATCAGCCGGTCACGGCGGCGGAGCTTGATAAGGCGAAGAACCAGCTCGTCACGGGCGCGTTGCGCGAGCGCGAGACGAGCAACGGCAAAGCCTTCTCGCTCGCCGAGGCGGCTGTGCTGTACGGCGACCCGGCGCGCGCTAACACCAACATCGACCGCTTGCAGGCGGTGACCGCCGCCGACGTGCAGCGCGTCATGAAAAAATATTTCACGGACACGAATCGCGTCGTCCTCAACTATCTGCCTGAATCCATGCGCAGCACGAATGCAGGAGGGGAAAGCAAATGAGTGTGACTAAAAATATCTTCCGCCGCGCCGCCGCCGTCGGCGTCGCGCTGCTCATGACATCATCCATGGCAACCATCTCGTTCGGGCAGGAACAGCCGCCCGCGCCCGCCCCGCCGCGCTCGGTCAACATTCCGAAGCCGGTCGAGAAGACTCTCAAGAACGGCTTGCGCGTCATCGTCGTAGAGCGCCCGAACATGCCGCTCGTCACTTCGTCGTTGATGATTAAGAGCGGCGGCGAAGTCGATCCGGCGAACCTGTCCGGCCTCGCGAACACGACCGCAGACCTCTTGACCAAAGGCACGAAGACGCGGACTGCTCCCGAAATCGCGCAGGCTGTCGAAGCTCTCGGCGGCGACCTGAATTCCGGCGCGTCTTGGGATGCTTCGGTCGTCAGCGTCAACGTCGCGTCGCCCAAGATCAATCAGGCGATGGACATTCTCGCAGACGTAGTGCGCAATCCGACCTTCAAGGACGAAGAGGTCGAGCGGCTGCGCCAGCAGAATATGGATAGCCTCAAACAGGCGATGGCTAGTCCCGGCACAATCGCCAGCTACGTCGCCGCGCGCGTCGTCTTCGGCGATGACGCTTACGGGCATCCGCTCGCGGGAACGCCGGAGTCAATCCAGCGCATCAAGCGCGATGACATCGTCGCGCTGCACGATAAATATTATCGCCCGGACAACGCGGTGCTGGTCTTCGCCGGAGACATCAAGGCGGCTGATGCTTTCAAGCTGGCCGAGCGTCTCTTCGGCGATTGGGCGCGGCCTTCTGCGGCTTTGCCCGCGATGGAAATGAAGGCTGCGAGTGATGAGCTGGGCGCGAAGTCGCGCGTGGTCGTGATTGACATGCCGGACGCGGGACAGGCTGCGGTCGTGCTCGCGCGTCGCGGACTCAAGCGCACTGATCCGGAATATTTTCGCGGCATCGTCGCCAACACGGTTCTCGGCGGCGGTTATTCCGCGCGTCTCAATCAGGAGATTCGCATCAAGCGCGGCCTCAGCTACGGCGCGAGCAGCAGTCTTTCTTCGCGCCGCGATGTCGGATCGTTTACGGCTTCGGCTCAGACCAAGAACGAGTCGGGAGCCGTCGTCGCAGGGCTGTTGATGGGCGAGCTGACGCGCCTCGCCAGCGAGCCGGTTGCCGACACGGAATTGACTCCGCGCAAGGCCGTGCTGACCGGAAACTTCGGGCGCAATCTGGAAACGACCGGCGGTCTCGCCACACAGGTCGGGAATCTGGCTCTCTATGGCTTGAGCCTCGACGAGATCAATAATTACATCAGGAACGTGCAGGCCGTGTCGGCTGGCGATGTGCAGAAATTCGCAGGCTCGCGGATTGACGCGAAGGGCGCGAACCTGATTATCGTCGGCAACTCCAAACTCTTTCTCGAAGACCTGCGCAAGCAGTTCCCGAACGTCGAAGTCATCTCGATTACAGACCTCGACCTCAACGGCGCGGGCTTGAAAAAGAATGCTTCCGGGTCGTTGAAGAAGTAGCTGTTCACCGCAGAGACGCTGAGACGCAGAGAAGATAAAAGGAGATATAATTGGCTTGAAGTTTGATGCCTCTTATTTTCTTGCAAATATTTCCTCTACGTCTCTGTGTCTCTGCGGTTAAAATTTTCCGAGAGAGCAATTATGAGAATGAAATTTCCCGTACTTCTCATCATGTTTCTCCTGTTGCCGTCAGTCGCCGCGATTGCGCAGGAGGATGAAGGCTATGCTGCACGCAGGGAGGCGGCATCTGCGGCAGCCGTGCGCCAGTTGTCCGACCGCGACCCGCTCGTCCGTCAACGCGCCGCAGAGGTTTTGGCCGAACTCTCAGCCGTCGAGCAGCAACGCTTGGTCGAAGGCTACAGGCTGCAAGAGAAGAACGACCGCGTCAAGCTCGCGCTCGATTGGGCGCTGTACCGTATGGGCAAGCGTGATGCGCTCTTCGGCGTGATGAGCGGCCTTCGCAGTGACAGCCGCCGCGCGCAGGCCGTCGGCTATCTCTCGCAACTGCCCGGCGCGCAACCGCTCCTTGGATTCTTCGATCACGCGGACAACAAAACGCTCGTCGGCCTGCTCGAAGTGATGGCGAAAATCGGAGACGCCGAGACGCTGGAATTCATCAAGCCGCACCTGTCATCACTCGACCCAAAAGTCGCGGACGCCGCGCGCTTCGCCACACGCGAAATCAACGCGCGCCTCGCAGAGCCACAGCCCGACACTCTCACGCGCCCGCGCCAGGTCGGGAAGACTGACCCCACTCCATAAAATTTTCACGCAAAGGCGCTGGTGGCGCAAAGGAAGAACGCAAAGGGTTGAATGCCATTCGCTCTTGGCCTGTTTTTCTTTGCGCCTTTGCGCCTTTGCGCGAAACATTTCCCCACGCTGCCACTCGCTTTCAATTCAGAACTGCTGTAATTTCATAAAGCTTAGTTTTCAAATTTGAGATTGTCATTATAGATGCACTCAAACCTGCGTTCATTCCTCGACCAGCTCGGGCGCGACAACGAGCTCGTGCATGTCGAAGCGGAAGTTGACCCATATCTTGAGCTGGCGGAGATTCATCGTCGCGTGATAGAACGCGGCGGGCCAGCCCTCCTCTTCAAGCGTGTCAAGGGCAGTCGTTATCCGGTAACTACGAATCTCTTCGGCACACAAAAGCGTATTGAGCGCGCCTTCGGCTCAAAACCCGAAGCCCTCGTGCGCGAAGTCGTAGCGGTCGCGGAAAACCTCCTGCCCCCGCGCCCTGCAAAGCTCTGGCAGCATCGCTCTCTCGCCCTTGAAGCCTTGAAGCTCGGCACGCGCCGCACAACGCGCGCTCCCGTGACGCAGGTTTTGGACGAGCCAGCGCGCCTCGACGAGTTGCCTATCTTAACCACCTGGCAAGAGGATGGCGGAGCTTTCATCACGTTGCCGCTGGTGTATACGGAGCATCCCGCGACGCACAAGCACAATCTGGGCATGTATCGCATGCAACGCTTTGACGCGCGGACGACGGGCTTGCACTGGCAGATACACAAGGGCGGCGGCTTTCATTATCACGAGGCCGAGCGTTTGGGCGAGCCACTGCCCGTGACGGTTTTTTTAGGCGGCGCGCCCGCACTGATTCTCTCCGCGATTGCTCCTTTGCCCGAAGACGTGCCCGAACTGGTGCTGGCCTCCGTGTTGGCCGGAGAGAAAATTAAGGTCACGAAAAATCCTTTACACGATTTCTCTCATCGTCTCGTCGCGGAAGCCGAGTTCGCACTGGTTGGCAAAGTCCCGCCACACGAGCGGCGACCCGAAGGGCCGTTCGGAGATCATTACGGTTACTATTCTTTGCAGCATGACTATCCGGTCTTTCACGTCGAAGCGGTTTTTCATCGCCGCGACGCGATTTATCCGGCGACGGTCGTCGGCAAACCCAGGCAGGAAGATTTTTTCATCGGAGACTATTTGCAGCAGCTTCTCGCGCCGCTCTTTCCGCTCGTGATGCCGAGCGTACGCGACCTGTGGAGCTACGGCGAGACGGGCTTTCATTCACTGGCGGCGGCGGTCGTCCGCGAGCGTTACGGGCGCGAAGCCTTAGTCTCAGGCTTTCGCATCCTCGGCGAAGGCCAGCTCTCGCTGACCAAATTTCTGATTCTGACGGACACGCCGCAAGACCTGCGCGACTTCAAAGCTCTCTTCGAGCATGTGCTCGCGCGCGTCCGTTGGGAAAGCGATCTCTTCATCTTCTCGAATGTCTCGATGGACACGCTCGATTACACGAGCGGCGTGATAAATCAGGGAAGCAAGGCCGTCATCCTCGGCCTCGGAGACGCCGTGCGCGATTTGCCGCGCGAGTTTCGTGGCGAG
The DNA here is from genome assembly GCA_036403295.1 of Pyrinomonadaceae bacterium. Taxonomy (GTDB): domain Bacteria; phylum Acidobacteriota; class Blastocatellia; order Pyrinomonadales; family Pyrinomonadaceae; genus JACMLC01. The sequence continues at coordinate 37,265 of DASWRG010000044.1, read as the reverse complement.
TTGCCGCGTGATGTCACGCGCGCCGAAGTCTTCTGCGGCGGCTGTCTGGTCGTCGAAGGCTCAAAGTTTGAGAAGGATGCTGAACAGGCTTCGCGGCTCGCCAGGGATAAAGCGTTCGCCGGATGGCCGCTCGTCATTTTGCATGACGACGCGAGCGTCGCTCGCTCAGTCCCGGATTTCCTGTGGGCGACTTGGACGCGCTTTGAGCCTGCTTCTGACATACACGCGGCTGACGTTGAGATTCGTCGTCATCATCTCTCATACCGCGCGCCCGTCGTGATTGACGCGCGCATGAAGCCCGGCTATCCGGACGAACTCATTGTGCGCCCTGACATCGCGGAACTGGTTGACCGTCGCTGGCGTGAATATTTTCCGCGAGGCTTGAAGACGGAGGATTAAATCTCACCGCAGAGACGCGGAGACGCTGAGATAGAGAAAGCTGTGAACGGCAGAAAGTAAATAAGCTTGTCTCTTATCTTTTAATATTTTCTCAGCGTCTCCGCGCCTCTGCGGTGAAAGGTAAATGATGGCAATCAAGAATAAGAAAAGAATCATTCTTTATATCTTAGGCGCGCCTCTGCTCATCGCAACGCTGCTCGTCCTGTGGGCGTTCGTCATCGAGCCGAATCGCGTCGTCGTCAACACAGTTGAGATAAAAATTCCGGCGTGGCCTGCGGCTTTCGCTCATCTGAAAATCGTCGCCATCTCAGACCTGCATGCGGGCAGACCTTATATCAACGAGGCCAAGCTGGAAAAGGTGGTCGAGATGGCGAATGCGACCGAGCCGGATTTAATCGTTCTGCTCGGAGATTTTATCGCGCGCGACAAGGATGAAAATCTTTTGATGACGCCTGAGATTATCGCAAGCAAGCTGAAGGGCTTGCATGCCAGATACGGCGTGTATGCAGTGCTTGGCAATCACGATTGGAACTTTAACGGCGAGCGTGTGACGCGCGCATTGGAGGCAGCGGGCATCCGCGTGCTCGAAAATGATGTCGCGCCGATTCAGCATGACGGGCAAACAGTCTGGCTGCTCGGCGTGCCTGATTTCTGGATGCGGCAACCGATAGACATTCGCCCGGCCCTCGCCAAAATCAATGCGCCCGGCCCCGTCATCGCGCTCACGCATAACCCGGACGTGTTCCCGACCCTGCCGCCGAACGTCAGCCTCACGCTCGCCGGACACACGCACGGCGGGCAGGTCAACATTCCTTTCTACGGTCGCCCGATTGTGCCTTCGCAGTACGGCGAGCGTTACGCCGCCGGATACATACAGGAGAACAATCGCCAGCTCTTCGTCACGACCGGCATCGGCACGACCGGCCTCGCCGTCCGCTTTCGCGTCCCGCCGGAGATTGCGGTGTTGACGATCAATTGAAAAATGGTCTTGGGTCTTTGCATGCGATTCGGCCTTGAGTGATGAAGCTCAAGATAAGTCAGACAGCAAAGACCCAAGACCCAAGACCTAAGTCCGATTTAAGCCGGAAGATGAATCGTAAAGAGCGCGCCGCCAGTTGTGGCATTGGCGGCAGACAATGTGCCGCCGTGCTCTGTGATGACGCGGTGTGCGAGGGCTAGGCCGACGCCGTGCCCTTTCGCTTTGGTCGTGAAGAAGGGAATGAAGATGCGTTGTAAATCTTTCTGAGGGATTCCCGCGCCGGTGTCTTCAATCTCAATCTTCGCCCATTCAAGCTCGCGCGAGCCGCGAACCGTGACGCGGCGAGACGCTTGCTCATCCTCAATCGCTTCGGCTGCGTTACGCATCAAGTTGAGAATCGCTTGCCGCAGCATGCGCTCGTCGGCCTGTATCAACGCGAACTCGCCTTCGATTGAGAGCGTAACCCGACGTTCTTCATAAAGAGCATGCAATTCAGTCCGGCATTCATCAATCAACTCGCGCAGTGAGATTTTGTTCAGCTCAAGCGGCTGCGGGCGCGCGAAGTTGAGAAAGGCCGTGACCATCGCCGACAGGCTGCGCACCTCTCCGAGCAAGGCTGTGGCGGCTGCGCTCCCGCGCTCGTCAAGCTCTAGGTTCTGCATGAGCTGCGCGTAGCCGTGCAGCGTGGCGAGCGCGTTCTTAAACTCGTGTGCCAGCCCCGCAGACATCTCACCCAAACTTTCCAGATTATTTTTGAGGGCGACCTGTTCGCGCAAGTGTGTGACTTCGGTGATGTCGGTCAAGAGGCAGAGCGCGCCGCGCGCGCCGCGTTCGGGCATCGGATCAATCGGCGCGACCGTCACGCCGAGCCTGCGCGTGCGCCCGCCCGCGCCCGTCGCCGTCACCTCTTCACGACGATAAAGCGCGCCCGTGCTCAAACATCGCGCGACCATCTCGGCCAGGTCGGGCGAGTGGCTGAGCAGCGCGTTCAAAGTCTGTCCTTCGGCCTCGCCGTTGGTTTCCAGAATCGCGCGCGCGGGCGCATTGACCATCGTCGCCTGTCCTCCGGCGTCAAACGCGATGAGGCCGGAAGGGACGCTCGCCACGATGCGTTCGCTGAATTTTTGCGCGGAGGCCGCACGCTCGCTCGCCTGCGCGCTCAAATGTTCGAGCGCGCGTTGTTGTGATTGAAGCTGCGCGATGACGGATTGAAAAGTCTCAAGGACGAACTCCGCCTCGTCACGAGCTTGTGTGGGACGAGCTGCGACGGGAGCGCGTTCCGCTTCGCCGACGAGCTGGCGATACGGGCGCAGCAGCCATCGCAACAGCAAAGTGACGCACAACAAAGTCACGACCAGCGTCGTGATAAAAACCATCAACAGCACGGGAGCGCGCGGCGTCCCCGCCACCCCGCGACCGAACGCGAAGAGCATTACCGCCACGAGGCTCGCCAGCAAACACACGCCCCCCAGGAGCGCGAAGACTATTTGCAATCGGCTTCCGTAACGCATAAAGACAGTGATGAGTGATGAGTGACGAGCAAGGACAAGTTTTTAGCTTATCACTTGTCACCCGTCACTTGTCACTTGATGATGAACTGCGAGACGTACCATGCGATTAGTTGCTTGCCGACGAGCATTGAGAGAATCGCGCCGATGCCGAGAAAAATGCCGAAGGGCAAGAGCATTTGCAGATTTCTCTCGCGGCGTTTGAGCATCAGGAGCACGCCCGTCACAGAGCCGGAGATGACGCCCAGGAAAAGCGTCAAAAGCGTCAGCCTCCAACCCAAAAAAGCTCCGACCATAAACATCATCTTGACATCGCCCAAACCCATCGCTTCGACTCCGCGCAGCTTCTCCCACAGCCAGCCGATGAGCCACAACGTGCCGCCGCCCGCCAGTGCTCCTAAGGCCGCGCCGACCAGCGAGACAGTCCACAGAGGCCAGCCCGGCAGCGCGCCGAGCAGCGCCTGATTCAGGTCGTCGAAGTAAGGCGCGTCCATCAGGAAAGGCAGCGCCAGTCTCGCCAGAATGGCGAAGATGAAGCCGGGATACGTGATCGCATTCGGCAGCAGCATGTGCTCTGCGTCTATGAAGACGAGCGCGAGCAGCATCGTAGCGAAGATTAAATCGAAGGGCAGCGCGTAGCTCAGGCCGTCGCGCAAGAAGACCGCGCCGAAGAGGAGCGCGGTCAGCAGCTCGACCGCCGGATAACGCGCGGAGATCGGCGCGCTGCACGAGCGGCAACGCCCGCGCAGGACGAGCCAACTGATGACAGGAATATTGTCATAAGCTTTAATCGCCGTCTCGCAGGAAGGGCAGCGCGAGTTCGGGAAGACGATTGATTCTTCGCGCGGCAAGCGATGTATGACGACGTTCAGGAAACTTCCGATGATCGCGCCGAAGGCCGCGACCAGCGCGCAGGCGAGCGACCACGGCACAGCCTGTAACGCCTCGTTCATATTGTTTGAGAGAGCCATGTTTGAAGCCGATATTCCCACGTCAATGCCTTCTCCGGTTTTTTAGCCACAGAGAACACAGAGGACACAGAGGGAAGATGCTATCAGCTTCTGTGTTTTTTTCTCTGTGTGCTCTGTGTCCTCTGTGGCTAAGGCTTTACGTCCAGAATGAATAGAACTTGGGTATGTCCTTCGGGCGCGGGCGCGTTTTCTAATCACATGCTAAACTTGATGGCGCGCGCCCTTTGCGCTCAAACAGCATGATACGGTTTTTCTGCCTGTTTGCGAAAGAAGTAAATTTCCCCGGAGAAAAAGTTTGAATCGTCGCCATCCAATCCTCTTAATGCTGGCAGTCGGCGTGCTGCTCATCGCCGTCATGAGCCTGATTCCTTACACGCTCGCCAGAAAAACGGTTGACACGCAGCCCGTCTCCGCGTTTCTTTCCGCGCAGACACAGGAAAAAGTCGAGGCGAAGAAGCGCAGGGGAGAGCCTGCGTTCGACGCCGCCGCGTGGTATGCGTTGCACGAAGAAGAGCCTGAGAATCATGGCGTGCTGATTGAAACGATGGACGGCTCGCGCCTCCTGGCTTCACATAACGCGGACGAAGCTTTTAATCCGGCCTCGCTGATAAAACTCGCCACCTCGCTCGTCGCACTGAAAAAACTGGGCGCGGATTATCGCTTCCAGACGCGCGTTTTTGTTGACGGCAGAGTTGACTCAAGCGGCACGTTGCAGGGCATGCTGCTCGTCACCGGCGACGACCCGACATTCGGAGATGTGGGCGCGGCGTTGATTGCCAAAGAGCTTCGCGCGCGCGGCATTAAGAATGTGAAGGGCGCGGTCGCAGTCTCGCAGGATTTCTGTTTCAACTTTAGCGATTCGGCGGAAGAGTCTGCCGCGCGCTTGTGCAAGGCTTTGAATTTCACCAACGCTGAGCCGTCATTGGCTGATGGAGCGGCAGGGCAAGCTCTCTTCACGCTCGATTCATATCCTTTGCGCGACGTGTTGCTTTACATGAACGCGCGTTCGAGCAATTTTATCGCGGAGAGAATCGGCGCGCACATCGGCGGGGCTGAAGGCGTGCAAGAGTTTCTCGTCAATGAGCTGCATCTGCCTTCGGCGGAAGTCACAATCGCGCGCGTCTCAGGACGCGAACACAATCGCCTGACGCCGCGCGGCTTGCTGACGGTGATCCGCGCCCTCGTCGAAGAGGCCGCGCGCCAGAACTTGAAGCCCGAAGACATCATGCCCGTCGCCAGCGACGATTCGGGAACGCTCAGAAGAAGATTGGCGGGCACTGGATTGGAAGGCGCGGTCGTGGGCAAGACGGGCACGCTGACGGCGGAAGTTGACGGCGGCATGGCGAGCCTCGCCGGCATCGTTTACACGAAGGACGCGGGCGAAGTCGTCTTCGTGATTCTGGATCAGGGCAATCATATCTGGGAGCACAGGCAGCTCGAAGACCAGTTGCTCGCCGAAGTCATCACCACGCTCGCCACGCCGCGCGTCGTCGCCTCTCCGACTCCGAGACAATTGCTCTCAGCTTCGGGTTTGAGAATCAGCGAATAAAAATTCATGGCTTATGAAGAAGAGGCAGGCATGCTTTTAGACATGCCCGCCTCTTCTGTTATTGACAGCTACACATCGTGATGTGCGGCTTGTGAGATGATACGGCAGTATCATCTCATAGCCTTCATAGTCGCCATCGGGGTGGGGACGTGTGCATGAAATGTTGGTGCAGGAAAAACCATCATCTGAAACGCTGCAACGCTCATTACTGTTGCTGGCACGACAAGCATAGAAAACATTGCCGCTGGGGCTTGTCCTCGTTTCGCATGATTGGCGTCCGCACGTTCCTTGAGGTGCGGGGGCTGAGGCATGATTGGATGCTCTAAAAGATTTAGCTTGGCTCGAATCACTACTCGCCCATTTCGATCCGTCCTCGTAAAGAATCTCACTCACTGAAATATCAATGCGAAACTCTCCATCGAGCGTGCCGTTTTTTACAAGCGGCTGGTAAATTTTAGCGAAAGTGACGACGGGAAAGCGCAAGACCAAACTGATGCCTGCGGGGAGTCCGCCATCGCGTGTGATGAAAGGGGTTTGCCCTTGCAACAACACTTTATCAGAAGCTTGTTCTGTAGATACGCGCCACGTTAATTTGACGGCGGTGACATTCTCCTTAGACAGATTTTCAAGTCCCACTTTTGTGACGGCGATTCCCCTTTTGGCATCTGTTGTGACACTCGTAACTATTACGGGTGTTGATTCGGAGTCAGTGCCTAAGAAAGGATGCGATCCGACAGACCAATCCCCACGCGGAAATTCCACTTGAGAGCTGGCTTTGTTTTGTCCCAAGTTTTCCTTTCCACTTGATGCCACAATTATCAACGCAAAAATCACAAACAGGCCGACTGGAATTTTTCTGGCTATACGCTTTTGAGAAAGCGTAGCTAACGAGGCGTAAATCATTCTGGCTCTGTTTTTCATACTTATGCCCCTCCTTGAGGCGTGAAGTTTAAGGGTTAAGGAGCGACTGCGAGAATTCTGCACAAGGGTAATCTGTGCAGAGACAAATTAGCATGAGTTTTCGGGGGAGGCAATAAACTTCTGTAAGGTTGTTGCTTTCATTTACGTTGAAGCCGTCGCCTAGCGATTTTGATTTTTAATTTCTGTCTTCTGCATTTCCCACAACATCAAGTGCTTGAGAAAAGCGTGATGCGCGGCGAAGCGCGCGATGGCGAGACCGGCGAGGCCGTCGCGGAAACCGCCTTTGAGAAAATAGCTGCGAATGAAGGCGGCGGGCGCGGCGGTGGCGACGCCGAATGATGAGGTGCGGCGTCCGCGTTCGTACATCTGTTTGGCTGAGAGCGGCGCGTAACGCTCGCCGATCATCTGGTGATGATGCGCGGCGTCGCGCACGCTGTAATGAAGCAGGTCGCCTTTGAGAATCGAGATGCGCGCGTCGTCCGGCAGCTTGACGGACTCATGTATGAAAGCTCCCTCCCAACGCCCGCGCGCTGTGCGATAAAAGCGAAGCTGGTAATCGGGATACCAGCCGCCGCCGCGTATCCAGCGTCCCATGTACCAAGAGCGACGCGCGATACGATAACCGTCAGCAAGCAACGCTTCATCCACTTGCTTTAATTTCAGAAGCGTCTCGCGCAACTCATCCGAGACACGCTCGTCTGCATCCAGACTCAGAATCCAATCGTGCGACGCTTCGTCCGCCGCAAACTGTTTCTGCGCGGCAAAGCCCGGCCACGCACGCATGATGACGCGCGCCCCGCAGGCGGCGGCGATCTCGCGCGTCGCGTCCGTGGACTCGGAATCCACCACCAGAATCTCGTCAGCCCACGCGACCGACTCGCAGGCGGCGCGTATGTTCTCCGCTTCGTTGTGCGTGATGATGGTCGCCGTTATCTTCAAGGATGAAGTCAGAAGGATGAAGGATGAAAAATCAAAGATAAGTATCTCATATTTTTATCCCTCGTCCTTCATCCTTCAAACTACGGCGCGGCGGGCGTGTTAATCGTAATGTTGTTGGCGCGAAGTGTCGTCGAGGTCGCGCGTTGCAGGTCTGCGAGAGCCTTGTTGTAATCGGTCTCGGCTCTAATCTCAGCATTGCGCGCATTGGCCAAGGTGTTCTCGCGCTGGAAGAGAAGGAATGAGGTCGAGCGTCCGACCTGATAAAGCCTCTGCTCGCCAGCCAGTTGCAGCTCAGCGTTTTCGCGTGCGGCGCGCGCGGCCAGGACTCTGCGGCGCGCAGTCTCAACCGCCTGCGCGGCATTACGCACCTCGACGATGATGGCCTGTTCCTGTGAGCGCATCGAAGCGTCCAACTGCGTAGTTTGAATCCGCGCGCCCGCGAGATTCGCTTCCGCCGTGCGATTGCGGAAGGGGAACTGGACGGTCACGCCGACCACGACGTTATAGGTATTGAGATTGAAGAGGTTGCGTAGCATCTGCCCGTAACCGCCAACCAAATCGCCCGTGATGGGCGTTGCCCTCACGTCAACGAGAGGTGAATCGAGCGGCACGAGGCCGAGTGAGCGGCGCGTCGAGTTGAGCGCGGCAAGCAGAAATGCATTGGCGTCTGTCGTCGGATCGCCGAAGATAAGCGGCGCGGTGGTGGCCGTTCCGCCCTTGCGCGCGGGCGAGCCTGCGAGTCCTGTCGTCGCCAGCGTGGTTTGCAAATCAAAGCGCGGGCGGGTCTGATTTTTGAAGAATTGCAAGTCGATATTATTAATGTCGCGTTGCAAGCGCAGGCGGCGCAGCTCAGGCCGGTTGGCTTTCGCCTCCTCCATCGCGTCGTTGAGATTGACGGGCGTCGCGTCAAACGTCGGCTCGTCGGTCGGCGTCACTTGCGCAGTCCACTGCGGGGCTTCGGGGTCGCGCAGCATCAATTGCTTCAGATTGTTCTCGGCAATCGAGACGCTTTGCGCGGCGAGCAGCAGATCGGATTCACGATTGGCAAGCTCCGTCTGTACCTCTGCGCGCTCAAGCGGCGCGGAAGAACCGACGGCGATCTGCGCTTCGACCTTACGCAAATTCTCGCGCGACAGATTGAGATTGGCGATCCGGTTCTGCTGGTCGCGCAAGGCGAAGACCAAATCCCAGTAGGCGCGCTGCACCTGCGCGATGACATCAATCGTGCGCTGGCGAAAGTCCGCGTCCGTCTGCTCAAGCCTCTTGCGCTGGATGCGTATGTCGCGGCGATTGCGGTCAATCGAGCGATTGCGCCACAAGGGCTGCGTGAAAGTCACGCCCAAGCTGGAAGAGAAGACGGGGTTGAGCGTGCTGAAAGAGTTATTGGTCGTCCGGCGATTGTTGTTAAAGAAGAGGTCGTATGCGCCGCCGCCCCTGCCGAAAGTTTTCGAGACATCCCCGTTAGTCTGAAAATCGTTTTGGGTCAGCGTCGTCGCGCCGCCGAGCGTGCTCGGCTGCGACTGGACGAGCCGCGTGAACTGCGGATTGAAAGTAAAGACCGGATCAAAGACGCCTTCGAGCGCGTGCAGCGTCGTCTCGCCGAACTTCACGTCATCGCGCGCGACTTCGATGTCATTGTTATTTTCCAAAGCCAGCCGGATCGCGTCGTTGAGCGTGAGCGAAAGCACATTGTCGCTCGTCACGCCAAGCCGCGTGATGTCCGGCAAAGGCGGCAACGGTTGCGGCTCTTGCGTCGGAAAGTTCGGCGTGGTTGTCTCGCCGGAAGACGGAGCGGTTTGCGTCGAGCCGCCTTCAATCGGCGCGTTCGGCGCAGGCGTTGTGACGGGCGTGGTCACTTGATTGGTCGTCGTGGGCGTAGTGGTCTGCGGCGAGACCGTCACGCCGGGCGGAGCTTGCGGATTCGGATTGTTGACTCCCGGCGGCGCGGTCGGGTTAGTGGCCGGGCGCGATTGCGGCGGCACGGGCTGGTTCTGCTGCGTGCCGGGCGGGCGCGTCGCGTCCTGTTGCGCCGGAGTGATGGGCACAGGCGTCGCGGCAGGCGCAGGCGTCGGCGCGGGAGTCTGTGCGAAAGCGGCACAGGCTGTCGCGCCCGTGATGATTGAGAGAAGCGCAAATGACCGGATCATCCGACGCACGGAATAAGTTGACATCGAACCGAAAGCTCCTTGAGATGAGTCCTGAAATAGTTTCGACTGTGGCACGCAAAGCATCTTAAAATTCAAAACGGCTCACGGCAAGTCAATAGCCTACTACGTCGCTCACGCCCCTGTAGTTTCAATAAATTGGAAGCAAAATTGATTCTCAGTTTATTAGCCACAGAGAACACAGAGGAGACAGAGAAAGTTAAAAGAGATGATATTAATTTTCTTCCGCTCTGTGCCCTCTGTGGCTAAAGCTTAAATCTCAAACTATATCAGCTACGCCCTTTGAGCCAGCAACTTGACAGTCGTGGCGGGCGCGCATTATCTTCGCCTTTCTTTAATTCTAAACGCCGTTCGAGCATTAATTCTTACGTCTTCCCCGAAAGTGTGCGCGGGCACGGGCAGGAGGGCAGAGTCCGCTTATCAAACCAGTCAGTCGAGGAGGTCTTGAAAACTAACATGGCAGTCAAAGTCGGGATCAACGGTTTCGGGCGCATCGGTCGCAATGTCTTACGGGCTTCGCTCGGCGACGCGGAAATAGATTTCGTCGCCGTCAACGATCTGACGGACACGAAGACGCTCGCGCATCTCTTAAAATATGATTCGGTGCTCGGAAATTTGGACGAGAAAATCAGCGCGACCGAAAACGGCATCAAGGTCGGAGGCGACGAGTTCAAGGTCTTTTCCGAAAAAGACCCGGCGGCGATTGATTGGGAATCGGTCGGGGCTGAGATCGTCATCGAGTCTACGGGTCGTTTCACCAAAGCCGAAGACGCAAGCAAGCACCTGCGCGGGACGGTCAAGAAAGTCATCATCTCCGCGCCCGCCAAAAACGAGGACATCACCATCGTCCTCGGCGTCAACGAAGGCAGCTATAATCCGCAGGAGCACAAGATTATTTCCAACGCTTCATGCACGACCAACTGTCTCGCGCCCGTCGCCAAAGTGATTCACGAAAAGTTCGGCATCCGCTCGGCGCAGATGACGACGATTCACTCTTACACGAACGACCAGCAACTTCTCGACCTGCCGCACAAAGATTTGCGCAGAGCGAGAGCCGCCGCCCTCTCGATGATTCCGACCTCGACCGGCGCGGCCAAAGCCGTCGCGCTCGTCCTGCCCGAACTCAAAGGAAAGTTTGACGGCATCAGCGTCCGCGTCCCGACGCCGAACGTCTCGCTCGTGGACGTGGTGATTGATTTGGAAAGAGACACGACGACCGAAGAGGTCAATCAGGCTTTGAAGAACGCGGCGAATGAAGAGCTGCAAGGCATTCTGGCTTTCTCCGAAGAGCCGCTCGTCTCGATGGACTTTCGCAAGAACCCGAACTCGTCCATCGTTGACGCCGAGTACACCAAGGTCATCGGCGGCAACATGGTCAAGATTCTCTCCTGGTACGACAACGAATGGGGCTACTCGTGCCGCGTCCGCGACCTGGTGAAATTCATCGCGCAGAAAGGATTATGAAAGAGCGATGAGAGCCAATCGCTTGTGGCTTGAACTCACCGTTTATCGCTTGTCGTCATTGCAACGCGTGAGGTCGCGGCGGCGGAAGATGATGCTTGAAAGGAAGTGAATCATGCGTCCAATCTCAATCGGATTCTTCACAGTGATATTACTGCTGCTGTTGCCGTCGCACGACGGCGCGGCGCGCGCCTCCGCTTTTGAGAGTCATGCGATTGCGAAGCCGCAGGTCGCCAGCCAGAGAAAGCGCGCGAAGCGGCGAACAAAGTCCAAAAGGAAGTCCGGGTCGTCGGAAGTTATTCCGTCAGCGAAGGCTTCGGATATTCCGCCGATGAGGCGCGGCGTCACTACCATCATCGGCTCGTCAAATGCAGATTCGTCCGGCTATCCAAACCCACTGATGCTGGTGGTGACGGTCACCGAGGAGCGACAAGTTCGCTTGAATCAAGAGGACGAGGGAACTCTGAACGACCTCGGCGCATTGCGCGCGAGATTGGGAAAGATTTTCGAGGAGCGGAAGCAGAGCAATGTCCTCAGGATTGGAACGGACGAAGTTGAGAAGACGGTCATCGTCAAATCTTCCGCCTATCTGAATGAAGCGGAGCTTTCAAAAGTCGTCAGCGAGGTCAAAGCCGCCGGAGCTTCTCCGGTCAGAGTCATGACCGAAGCGGAGTTTGAACAGGAGTTTTCCCCGACCCCGCCTCCGCCCGTGGAAGTCTCGCGCCAATCGTCGGTGAGACCGCCCATCAGAGGCGGGGTGCTGAATGGAAAAGCCATCAGCCTGCCGAAACCCGCCTATCCGGCTATCGCCAAGGCCGCGAGGGCTTCGGGCACGGTGACGGTCCAAGTTATTATTGACGAAACGGGGGTTGTCATCAGCGCAGAAGTCATCGCCGGGCCTCCGTTGCTGCGCGCTTCCGCCCTGCAAGCCGCGCGGCAGGCGAGATTTTCTCCAACACGGCTTTCAGGGCAGCCGGTGAAAGTGATAGGACTTATTAACTATAACTTCGTTCTGGAATAGCATTTTTGACCGGCATCGGATTATGAACAAACTCTCAATCAAAGACCTCGACCTGAAAGGCAAGCGAGTTTTCGTTCGCGTTGATTTCAACGTGCCCGTCAAAGACGGCGCGGTCGAAGACGACACGCGTGTGCGCGGCGCATTGCCGACGATTCAGTATGCGATTGAGCAGGGCGCGCGCGTCATCTTGGCTTCGCATCTGGGCAGGCCGAAGGGCGAGCGCGTCGAGAAGTACAGCTTGAAACCCGTTGCCTCTCATCTGTCAAAATTATCCGGGAAGCCCGTCGAGTTCGCTTCGGATTGCATCGGCGATGAGGCCAAGTCGAAAGCCGACGCTCTCAAAGACGGCGACTTGTTGATGCTCGAAAATCTGCGCTTTCATCCTGAAGAAGAGAAGAACGATGACGGCTTCGCTCAAGAACTGGCGAGTCTTTGCGACGGCCTCTACATCAACGACGCTTTCGGCGCGGCGCATCGTGCGCACGCTTCGACCGCCGGAATCACGAAACATGTGAAGCAGGCCGCCGCAGGTCTCTTGATGCAGAAAGAGCTTGATTATCTGGGGCGCGTCATCAGCAATCCGGAACATCCTTTCGTCGCCATTCTGGGAGGCGCGAAAGTCTCTGATAAAATCCCCGTCATCAACGCTCTGATTGAACGCAAAGTGGACAAGCTCTTAATCGGCGGCGCGATGGCTTACACTTTTTTCAAGGCCGAAGGCTTCACAGTCGGGAAATCTTTAGTCGAAGACAACATGCTCGACACTGCGCGCGAGGTTAAAAAACGCGCGGCGGAAGCCGGAGTCGAGCTGCTTCTGCCGACCGATCATCAGGTCGTGGACAGCTACGACCCGCTCAACAGCCGCAAGACGATTCCCATCGAGTTCACCAACGCGGGACTCGTCGGCCTGGACATCGGCGTCGAAACCGTCGCGCTCTTTGCGAATGCTTTGAAGGGCGCGAAGACGATTATCTGGAACGGCCCGATGGGCGTCTTTGAAGAGAAGGGTTTTGAGGAAGGAACTATCGGCATCGCCCACGCCGTCGCCGAAGCCGCAGACGCAGGCGCGACCGTCATCGTCGGCGGCGGAGATTCCGTCGCCGCCGTCACGCAGGCCGGAGTCGCAGACCGCATCACACACATCTCGACGGGCGGCGGCGCGACGCTCGAATTTTTAGCGGGAGACGAGTTGCCGGGAGTTGCGGCGTTGAGTGATAAATGAGTTTTCAGTTTTTAGTTTTTAGTTTTCAGAAGACAGACCGACGGCGTGTTTCTGAAAACTAGAAACTAAAAACCAAAAACTGAAAACTAAAAACTGCTTATGAGAAAACCTGTCATCGCCGGAAACTGGAAGATGTACAAGACGATTGCGGAGTCGGTCGAGACCGCGCTGGCTTTGAAGCCTTTGGTGGCGAATGCCAATCACTGCGAGATTGTGATTGCGCCCGTCTTCACGGCTCTCAAGACGGTCGCGGACAGGCTCGAAGGCTCAAATATCAAAGTCTCTGCGCAGGACTGCTCGACCGAGACGGAGCACGGCGCGCACACGGGCGAGGTGGCGGCTGACATGCTCAGAGACGCCGGGGCGACTTACGCCATCGTCGGCCATTCCGAGCGGCGACAATATTATTGCGAGACTGATGAAAGCGTCAGCCGCAAGACGCGTGCGGCTCTGGCAGCGGATTTGACGGTCATCGTCTGCGTCGGCGAAATGCTTGAACAGCGCGAGGCGGGACAGGCGGAAGAGGTCGTGAGCGAGCAATTACGCGGCGGACTTGCCGAGTTGACAGCCACAGACCTGCCACGTATCATCTTGGCTTACGAGCCGGTCTGGGCTATCGGCACAGGACGCACCGCGACGCCGGAGCAAGCGCAGGAAATGCATGCGTTTATCCGGCGCGTTTTTCGCGCGGAGCACTCGCCGCAGGCCGCAGATAATTTGCGCATCCTGTATGGCGGCTCGGTCAAGCCGGACAATATCGCTGGCCTGATGGCGCAGGAAGATATAGACGGCGCGCTCGTCGGCGGCGCAAGCCTCAAGGCCGACAGCTTCGCGCAGATCGTCAATTACAATAGATAGTTTGAGGATAAGGTTTTGTTCCTTTACGTTTTATACGGTTTCTTCATTCTCGCCTGCATAGTGCTGATTATCGTCGTGCTCTTGCAGCCGGGAAAAGCCGACGCGGGCGCGCTCTTTTCGAGCAGCGTTTCGAGCACGGCCTTCGGGCCGCGCGGCACGCAGACCTTGCTTGCTAAAATAACCATCGGCGCGGCTGCGGCCTTTATGCTGATCGCTCTGATTCTGGCATTGCCTTCATTGTCCGGGCAGCGTTCGGTCATCCAGAGTACGACCGCCAACCCGACTGCGTCGCCGCAAGCTTCGCCCGCCGCGACCGCCGCTCCGACGACTGCACCGACTGCCGCGCCTGCGCCGAGCGCGGCTGCCAACAGCAACACCGGAACATCGAACGCGAATGCCAAAGCTAACGCCTCGCCTGCCGCGACCGCCAAGCCCAAAGCATCTCCGGCGGCGACGAAAAAGTAGTTGCAGACTTTTGAGACCAGTTTATCAACTGGGAAAAATTGATGGCTATTTGATAAATTAAATCTGTGGGGATGTGGCGGAACTGGTATACGCGCACGGTTGAGGGCCGTGTGGGGCAACCCTTGAGAGTTCGAGTCTCTCCATCCCCACCAAAAATATTGAGCAGAAGATTGCTATGCGGTCTTCTGCTTTTTTATTATTCCGAACAGGTGAAACTTTTTCCCCGCTCGTGACACTTACTCTTAATAAGGCGATATTTGTGTTGAAGGAGAGACTATGAGAAACGCTAAGAAAATTATGCGAGCCTGTCTGGCATTATCTTTTCTGCTGGCGGGCATGAATATCAACTCATTCAGTCAGCAGCAGGCCGACCAGACCTTTGATGCGAGCGTCGCTCATCCGGCTTATACGACCACTCATCCGAAGGTGTTGCTGGACGAAGCTCACAACAATTTTCACACGGCGAGCGGACGTTACAAGCCTTTCGCAGACCTCGTCGGCAATGACGGCTATGTGGTGACGCCGAATAAGGAGAAGTTTCGGAAAGAGAGTTTGCAGGGCTACGATATTTTGGTGATTGCGAATGCGCTCGGCAATTCAAACATGGACGCGCCGGATGCCGACAAGCCCGCGTTCACGGAAGAGGAATGCGATGTAGTGCGCGAGTGGGTCAGAGAGGGCGGCGCGCTTCTGCTCGTCGCGGATCACGCGCCTGCGGGCGGGGCGGCGGCTAATCTCGGCTCGCGTTTCGGCGTGGATATGAGCAAGGCTTACGTCGCCGACCCGCTCAATTTTGAGCGCATCATGTTTGATGTCAGTTGGATTCGTTATTCGCGCGAGAACAAGAATCTCGGCGATCATCCGATCACGCGCGGGCGTGAGCGCAGCGAGTTGATTAATGGCGTGGTGTCGTTTACGGGGCAGTCGCTCAAAGGGCCGGCGGGCAGCACTGAGCTGCTCAAGCTCTCAAACGCGGCCTTTGATGTGATAGACCCCGGCAATCCGCAGAAGGCGAAAACGATGTCGGCGGCGGGACGGGCGCAGGCCATCGCGATGCCTTTCGGCAAAGGGCGCGTGGTCGTCTTCGGCGAGGCCGCGATGCTCTCGGCGCAGAACACGAATTTCGGGATGAACTATCCGGGCACGGACAATCGCCAACTCGTCCTCAACGTCATGCACTGGCTGAGCGGATTATTGAAATAAATATAGATTAGCCACAGAGGACACAGAGAGCACAGAGGGAAATTAGATAGAATTTTTGATTGCTTGTCGTTTATCTCTGTGCTCTCTGTGGCTAAAAAATCTTATTTGACCCGCGAGACCCATTGACTAATCTGTTTGCCGAGAGAGGTCGCGGTCGGCGGGTCGTAGTTGGACATGACGATGATGGTGTAGCCGGTCGAGGCGTCGGCTTCGAGTAGAGCATTGATGCCGGGCGCGCCGCCCGCGATTCCTAAATCGCCATCCCCGCCCTGAGTTTTGCTGAAGCTCGCTTTATGCAGCTTGCCGCTTTGCAATGCGTTGGCGAATCTCAAAAGGTCTTCCGCCGTCGAATAGCCGCCGCCCGCAGATGAGCCTCTGGCCGGGCGCGTGTAAATATTATTTCGACGCGCGCCTTTCGCGCTCCCCTCGCGCGTGTAGCCGCTCGCCAGATTTTGCACGGGCACGTCCGCCTCGTAATAATCCGTGCTCTCCATTCCGGCTGGTTTGAAGATATGCTCGCGCACGTAATCGTAATAGCTCTGCCCCGACACCTTCTCGATAATCGCTCCCAAAAGCACGTAGCCGCCGTTTGAGTATTGCTGCTTCGTGCCCGGCTCGAAAAGCAGAGGCTCGTTGGCAAACATCGGGACGAAATCTTTCAAGTTTCTGAACCTGTCCTTCGCTGTGGCGTCGAACTTATCGCCGAAAAAATCTCCGATGCCGGAGGACATGCTGAGCAGTTGGCGGATAGTGACTTTGGCGGCGGCATCGCGGTTCGGATAATCGTCCAGATATTTTGCCATCAGATCGTCGTAAGAGAGCTTGCCCTGCTCGACAAGCTGACCGATGGCGACCTGTGTGAAAATTTTGTTGATAGAGCCGAGATTGAATTTCGTGTCGGGACGATTGGCGACATTGTATTCCTTGCTCGCAAGGCCATATGCTTTTTGAAAGAGAGGCTTTCCGTTTTTAGCGACCAGCACTGTGCCCGAAAACTCGTCCGCTTTGACCAGCTCGCCGAGATATTTTTCGAGCGTCGTCGTAAATTCGGCTTCATTCATTTTCGCCGGAACAGTCGGAACGTTGCCCGCAGGCTTGTTGTCCGAAGGAGCTTCTCTGTCTTCGATTCGCAAGCCTAAAAGTTTGTGCGGTGCGTCGGCTTCAAACTCGAAGCCGAACTCGAACCATTCCCCTTTGCCGGTTTGAAAGAGGAGGGTGATGGCGTTCGGCGTCGCTTCAACGACGCGGCGCAGCTCAAGCTTCTCCATGTTGCCGCGCATCTCTTTGTAAATTTCTATCCGTTCGTCAATCGAGCGACGCTTGAGCGAGGCTTCGGAGATATTATTGGCCATGAAGGCGCGCATCACCGCTTCGTCGCCAGTGTTGAACGCCTTGATGTAAGCCGCGACGCGCTCTCCGGCTTCGGTCGCCGGAAGCTGTGGCTTGTCGGCCTGTTGCGCCGCCGCGTGCGCGATGATTGCCAGGAGTAATGAAAGAGCTAATGATGTTTTTTTGAGCATGATGAACTTCCTTTCCAAGAAAGCGGCGAGGAATCCCATCATTCCCCGCCGCTTTTTTCGCACCAGACTTTTACCCTTATGTTTAGTTACGCTCCATCTTGAACTTGAAATTCTTCTGGAACTTGTCATTGATGGAGGGCGAGTTGATCTCGTATCCATCAACCGTCCAGACGGTGTCGACCTTGCCGTTGACAAGCTGCGTCAGCGTGTGCGGAAGCATCACGCCGCCCTCCGGGCGAAAGTCTGAGAAGCGAATCTGTATCGACGCGTTCTCAAATTCAGGAGCGGGAGCTGGAAGCGTGAACTTGTCTCCCTCCTGCACGACCCTCTCGCCGTCTTTGTCACGGACGATAATGCGCGGCTGCGCCTGACCGTCATCGCCATCTTTGCGGTGACGCAAGATCATGATGTCTTCGCCCTCATCGCCTGCGCCGCTTATCTTGAGACCCTGACCGAGCGGGATGCGCGGGAAAGACCCTTGATAGCTCATCATCAATGGCAGATGTGAAGATTTGTCGAGATAAATTTTCATGGCAAAGCCGCCCGCGCCCTGCGCTTCGATAATCTCCGCGCGCGCGCCTTCGACATCGCCTTCGCCCGCGTAGTTGTAGGTCACATTGAAAGAGGGCGGCGGCGTCAGCAGGAGGCCGAGCATGTAATGAGCCAATTCCGCCTGCTCGTGCTGGCGCATGGCGTTCTCGACCTCACCCTTTTCCGCGTCATCCGCGCGCATGATCTTGAACTGCGAGTCTCTGACAATCTTGACCTCTTTGTCCTCGCTCACCTGCGGACGCTCCGCGCCGTCGGGCGTGCCAATCGACAGCTTCTCAAGCCGCATCATTTTGTCTGGCAAGAGCATGTGCAACTCAAACTGGCCGTTCAATTCCTTTGCGGTTTGATCCGGAAGCTGCAACTGCCGGCGAGATTGTCCGTTGAGGGAAAGACTCTGGACGGAATTGATGGCCGCCTCGCCGCCGATGGCCGCGCGAGCCTGTTTGAGAAGCTCCAAAGCGCGCTCGACATCACCCTTCGTCGCGCTGACCTGTTGTCCGATGAGCGAAAACGCCATCAGCAAGACCGAGAGTTTAATCAGGTACGGAATAATTTTTCGCATAAAGCTTAAGCCTCCTCTGTTTGTATCACACGATTGAAGATTTGCCTTGACTAACCGAGGCGCATCATCGGCTAATTCGCGTTTGAAGTGGTTAAGCTGGAGCAAAGAGATTGTTAAGGATGTAAAATCTGAGATTGTCTATCTCTAAAGATGTGAGAGTTTAGTCGTGGGTCAGTTTCAAACGAGGAGGAGAAAAAGAGATGTTCGCGCAAAGGCGCAAAGACGCAAAGGAAGACCGCAAAGGTTATTGAGTGCTGCTTGCTCCTTGCGTCTTCTTCTTTGCGCCTTTGCGCCTTTGCGCGAGATTCTTTCTTGATTGCTATTCACCGGAATTTCAAACTGACCCGCTACCAAGAGTTTAGGTGTGATGAGCTTTTCGCATTGTTCGCCTATTTGTTGCCGGACGCCGCACAAATCAGCGTTTCAAGCCTATCGCTCGCTTGCTCTCTCTTCCGGCGTGGCGTTCACACGATTAGCAGTCAATCCACGATACTGACTTGCCGGCCATAAAATCTTTCTCGTCCTCGGCCATCCGTATTTGCTGTTGCGGGTTCAGCAGATAGAACACCAGATGTAGGTTGTGCTCAGTCGTTAATTCCTTGAACTGTCGCAAATCACCTGAGCTAAAATTTCCCGTGCTAATAGTCTTCGGATGTGTATGGCAGAACGCGCGAACCATATAGCCTACGGGCAACGTCAGCGTCACGCCGTGACTTGAACCGTCTGTCTGTGGAGTGGAAAAGTGATATTTTATCTCGCCTCCGCCGGTCTTGAGAATCACCCAGAAAGCATACTCGCTATGTTCCCACACCGTATTGTTCGCCAGGACTCGACGGAAGCCGCCCATCGCCGCCAGGTCTCTTGTCGGGAACGGCTTGGATAATTCGATTGGCTGAGTCATATATCGCTCCTTTGAATGAAAAACCAGAGCCTCTGACGAAGAGCTTTCATCTCGCTCGCTTTAATCTCTACACTTTTCGCATCACTTTCTCCCTACAGACAACTACGCGAGACCAACAAGGAAAGTCTCTTGTTAGCGGTAAGCGCTTCGAGACAGAAGATATTACTGTGAGGGGAAGGTGTCAACAGATATGAACTCACTTAGGGGAGCATTGATTCCCGGCGTAAATAATTTCAAATTTGAGATTTGAAGTTTGAGATTCCTACGCGCTCCTCTGTGGTGAACTATTCTTTCTACTTGAAATTTTGTTCCAGCATTTTGTGAGCCTCTGCGGCGGCCTCTTTGTATTCGGGCATGTAGTTCGGGTCGGGCGTCATGTTGATGATGGCGTCGAGTTGCTTGCGCGCGTCGTCTTTGCGATTGGCCGCGATGTATGCTTCGGCCAGATGCAGATGCAGGAAACCGTTCGTCTCTCCGAAGCGCAAGCCTTTCTCCATCTCACCGGCGGCCTTCTGCGGGTCGCCGCCGAGCATCTTCGGAGCTTTGAGGTCAACCAGTCCGAGCACCATGTACGCGCTCCCGTTCTGATAACCTTCATCCAATTTGATGACCGCTTCCATTTCTTGACGTATGTCGTCAACCGTCGCCAGCCCGGCCAGCGTGCCCGTCTCCGCGCTGCCGCCGTAATTCGCGCCGAGCCAGAAATGGCCTTCCGGTTTGCCGTCCTGCAACTTGACGGCCTGTTTGCCCGCGTCAATGCCGTCACGAAAAGCCTTGTCGCGCTCGCCCGCATCCGTCGCATGCGTCGCCACGTAATATTCAAACTTTGACAGTCGCCACGCGGCGTCGTAATTATTGAAGTCGAGCGTGTGAGCCTCTCTCGCCTGCGTCACAGCCTCGCGCGCGTGACCCAAATCCTCGCGTTGCGCATAGAGCTGGTCTGCCTGCGCGATGAGATTGGACGCAGACTGTTTGTCCGCGACTTCGTTTTGCTCCTCCGTCCGTTGAGATTTACATGAGAGCAGAAGACAGGCGAGAACGGCTATCAAAACGCCACAACGCAAACGAAGAAAAGCAGGCTCGGAAAATCTCATCGCACATTCCCTCCCGGCTAAATCTTTTGGTTCGTCTTTCTGAATTTCAATAATTCTATTCCGGTTGGATGTCAATCTTCAGTGAGAATAATCTCGCGCAAAGGCGCAAAGGCGCAAAGGAAGCACGCAAAGACGCTGAATGCTGCTTGTTCCTTGCGTCCTCTTCTTTGCGCCTTTGCGCCTTTGCGCGAAACTTCTTTCGTCTTAAACTTGCGACTGACTGGAGCGTGATTATCTTGAACCCACTTAAAATAAACACAGACCGATTAGAGTTAATCGCCGGAACGCACGAACTGGCGCAAGCTGACTTGGAGAGCCGCGCGCATTTCTCCGAACTGCTTGAGGCGCGCGTTCCCGAAGATTGGCCGCCTCCGCTCAACGATAGGGATTCGCAGCAGTGGTTCGCGCGTTATCTCGCAGAGCATCCTGATGGGACTGGTTGGATGACCTGGTATTTCGTGCTTCATGAGAGCGAGGCGGGCGAGCGCATTGCAATCGGCAACGGCGGCTTTAAGGGTCTGCCGACAGCGGACGGCACGGTCGAGGTCGGCTATTCGATCATCGAAAAGTTTCAAGGCACGGGCTACGCTACGGAAGCCGTCGCGGCCTTAATCAAATGGGCTTTTGCGTATCCGCAAGTCACGCGCGTCATCGCGGAGACTTACCCTGAGCTGACGAAATCCGTGCGCGTAATGGAGAAGAACGGCCTCACTTTTATCGGCGACGGCTCGGAGGAGCGCGTGATTCGCTATGAGCTGACGCGCGAAGCGTTTGAAGCAAGTAGTCGCCTGTAGCCGTCAGGAATCTCGTTGAAGCTGTGAGGTGTGTCAACTATTGTGGACATCAATGAGGGCGATGTGTCCAATGAGAGCGACAGTCGTTTGTGATTGCCACTCGCTTCAAACTCCTTTAATTCCATACGCTGACGCGGGTTGAGTCTCTAGAGCTTCTCTTCGCGCTTGACCTCCCGCCAATCATCACGCATGGCACGCTAATAGCATCAATCGCTGTGACTCAAAAGCCCATTCCCACATGGGCTGCTGGCGTCTTATTACGTTGGCGGAACAGTCGGTCAAGAGACCTCACAATCCTCCAGCACCAGATGTCCTATTTTAGCTTTCTCAAAAGGAGAGAACATCATGGCAGAAGTATTACGTGTCGCGGCCTTTACCACTGTCGAGTTTGAAGACGGCGACTGGGACGGCCCTCATAGAGATGAGGACACAATGTCATACAAGTCGAAAGTCGGCGCTGCGTCCGTCAAAGTGACGCTCAACGGCACGACTGTCTTTGACAGAGATTATCCGCGCGGCAAGACGTTCTCAATCGTCGGCAACGTCATTCATTTGCCCGAAGGATCAGTCCCCGATTAGTCGGTGTGTCCCGGCACAAATGTGAGACAATAAATACTCGAACGAACATAGGTCTTCATGGTGAAACGGAAAGGGCTGGAGCGTCAAAGCTTCAGCCCTTCTCATTTTTTCGGCTCTGAATGTTACGCATGTAAAATCAAGTGCGAGTGCGATATTCGTGCGGGTGATGGAGAAGAACGGTTTCACTTTTATCGGCGATGGCTCGGAGGAGCGCGTGATTCGCTATGAGCTGACGCGCGAAGCGTTTGAAAAAATCAAGCCACAAATCAGCCACAAAGACACAGAGATAAGATTGAGAAGCCCATTTAGCATTTTCTTTATCTGCTTTTGCTACTCTGTGTCTCTGTGGTTGCCTCGCCCTTGAGGTAGAGAGCGAGAACTGCTGACCCGATGAGTGATGGTTAGTGGACTTGCAGGTTATTGGCGGAAGGGACATCCCCACTTGTACCAAAAGGCACAGCGGTAAATCCCAACATGCTGCGGTTCACATAGAAGATTCCCGTTGAGTTACGCCAGAGAGCCTGATCTGTCTTCCCGTCGCCGTCGTAATCGCCGGGGACGGCCACATCCGCGAAGGCTTGGCCGAAGGTGATCACGTGAAATGAATTATCAGAGCTATTGACCCAGAACCATCCCCCGTTAGTGTTTAGCCAGAGGGCATAGTCTGTCTTGCCATCTCCATCAAAGTCTGCGGGGAGAACCGCATTGCTGCTAAAAAAGGAGAAGGTTTGCGCCTGCAAGCCTCCGTCAGAGCTTCTCAGCACATAGTAAGTACTGGCCGGTGTGCCAGTATTTTTGCGATAGACAGCCACATCAGCCTTACCGTCACCATCGAAATCTCCCCGTGTGCCGAAGTCAGTCGTCCCATTGCCAAAGGTCACAGCAGTAAAGCCGAGCAGACTGCGCTGGATGTACCACGTCAGAGCGCCCCCCACGTTGCGCGTCACAGCCGGGTCAGCTTTACCATCTCCATCGAAGTCCTGCGTGACTTTAGGATCATCACCTGCCTGGCCGAAGGGGACGGCTTTGAGCGTTTCGTTCGAGCTTTGCAGGATATAGAAAGTGCCTTCGCGCCAGACCGCGATGTCCCACTTCATGTCCCCGTCATAATCGCCGGGCACGAGTAGGTCCATCCCACTGATGCCCCATGGCTGTCCCCTGAAGCCATCGGTGCTCTGTTGCAGATACCAGACCCATGTGTTACTGACGGGGCGCACGACGGCGTAATCAGTTTTGTTGTCTCCATCGAAATCAAGCACTGCTCGCTGCGGCACAGCCGTGGCGATGGAAAAACCCAGAAAGAGGAAGGCGAAAGACAGTATGGGGCGAAACATACGAGGATTCTCCTTGGTGTAACCTGAGCGCAATCGCTCTTTTGATGTTTAGATTACGGCAGAGACTTGGCGACAGTGTCCGCCGTCTCACAGTTGCGACATGTGATAGTGGCTTATACCGTAGGGGATGATTTATTTCAAGGGAATTAGAAGCTGATAGAGCCGAAAATGAAACCCTCGGCTCTGTCTGAAACTGAGAAAAACAATCTCAAATGTTAAGAATGTAAAATCAATCGCGCGTGCGATGATGTCTGAAAGATGTCGTGTTAGTATGGCTCTCGTGAGTAAATTTTGGAACAAGAGGCCGCCGAAGATGCTGTTGCTGGTCGCGGTGATGCTCGCGCTGCTGGCTGTGCTGGCGACGCTGCAATATCGCTGGCTCGGACAGGTCAGCGCGGGCGAGCGCGAGCGGATGCAGGCGTCTCTGAACGCGGGCGTGTCGCGTTTCAGTCAGGATTTTAATCGTGAGATAACGCGCGTTTACCTGACGTTTCAGATGGACTCGGAGATGCTCGGCGCAAAGAACGACGGCGCGTTCGCAGAACGTCTTGAGCAGTGGCAATCGCAAGCTCCTTTCCCGCAACTGGTCGGCGACATTTACGTGTTTGAAAAAGATAAGAGCGCGGCTCTCGTCTTGAGCCGTTTCAATCGCGCGTCGAAAAAGTTTGAGCCGGTCGAGTGGCCTGTCGAACTGGCCGCCGTGCGCCCGCGACTTGAGAAGACGTTTTTTCAAAACAGCAGCAATCCCGAAGCCGTCAAAGAAATCTCGCTCGATCCGGTCGAAGCGGACGTGCCCGCGCTCGTCTCTCCGATTGTGAACGTGCCGAAGGTCGTGCTGTCAACTCATGAGAGGGCGCGTGATGAAGTCAGAGCGGAAGACTTGCCGGGACTCGCGGAGCTGTCGCCGTTTGCGGGCTACGTCATCGTCAGGCTCAATCCGTCTGTCATCAAGAACGAGATGTTGCCGACTCTGGCGCGCCGCTATTTTTCGTCGAGCGACGGCCTCGAATACAACTTAGCCGTCGTCAATCCGAAAGAGCCGGACAAGCTGATCTATCAATCTTCGCAGACGCCGCAGCCGAAGCAGAGGGGAAGCGTCGACGCGACGGCGCGGCTCTTGGATGTGCAGCTCGACCAGCTCGACACGCTCTTCTTCGGTCTGCCGCGCAGGCCGCTTCCATACAAAGAGAGAGAGAAAGAGACTTTCTTTACGCAGAAGCTTCCGCCCGGCCAGATCATCATGCGCTCGAATGAGCAGACGCATAACGAGAACTCTAACGGGCGGAGCGTGACGGTTCGCATCTTTAATAAAGAGACGCAGAGCAGCAGCGTGTCGCAGGATAAACAACAGGACATCTCAATCGAAAGAGACGCGAGCGCAGGCCCGTGGCAATTGCTGATTCAACATCGCGCAGGCTCGCTCGAAGCGGCTGTGACGAGCGCGCGTCGCCGCAGCTTAGCGATCAGCTTCGGCGTGCTGCTCCTCTTAGCCGGAAGCGTGACGATGATCATCATCTCGACTCGCCGCGCAGAGCTTTTGGCGCACAGGCAGATGGAGTTCGTCTCCGCCGTCTCGCATGAGTTTCGCACGCCGCTCGCGGTCATCTGCTCTGCCGGAGAGAATCTGGCGGACGGCATCGTTGACGCGCCGCAACAGGTGGCGAAGTACGGCGTGCTGGTGCGCAATGAGGGACGCAGACTGACGGAGATGGTCGAGCAGGTCTTGGAGTTCGCCGGAGCGCGCTCAGGCCGCAGAGCCTATCAACTGCGCCCGGTCGCCATCGAAGCCGTCATCGAAGACGCGCTCTCGTCGTATCAGTCTTTGATGAAAGAGAAGGATTACGTGGTTGAGAAAAAGATTGCGACGGGCTTGCCGAGCGTCTCCGCCGACGCCGGAGCGTTGCGCCGCGCGCTGCAAAATCTCTTGAGCAACGCGATGAAGTATGACGGCGGCAATCACTGGATAGGTCTTCGCGCGCAGGCGGGCGCGGGCGAGGACGGCGAAGAGGTGCAAGTCACGGTCGAGGATCAGGGCATCGGGATTGCGCCGGACGAAGCGGCGCGCGTCTTCGAGCCGTTCTATCGCGGGCGCGAAGTCACGGACGCGCAGATACACGGCAACGGTCTGGGCCTGAGTTTGGTCAAACAGGTCATCGAGGCTCATCACGGCAGAGTCAGTTTGGTCAGCGCGCCGGGGCAGGGCAGCCGCTTCACACTGCACTTGCCCGCGATGACGCAGAGGGCGAGAGCCGAAGCGAGCGGCGCAGAGAAAGCGGCGTATGAAGTCTAGAATCTTGCTGGTCGAAGACGAGCCGGGACTCGTCCTCACGCTGACGGATCGTTTGACGAGCGAAGGCTACTTGATCGAGACCGCTTCGGACGGAGAGAAGGGGCTTGAGCGCGCGCTTGGCGAAGCCTTCGATTTAATCATCCTGGATGTCATGCTGCCGCGCAAAAACGGTTTCGACGTGTGCCGCGACCTGCGGCAGAAGAATGTGCAGACGCCCGTCATCATGCTCACGGCGCGCGGGCAGGTGGTTGATAAAGTTGTCGGCCTCAAGCTCGGCGCGGATGATTACGTGACGAAGCCGTTTGACGTGTTGGAGCTGCTGGCGCGCATTGAAGCCCTGCTCCGTCGCGCGCCCGTCGCTTCAGCCGCTTCGCCTGAGACGTATCAGTTCGGGCCTGTGCGGGTTGATTTCCGGCGCGCAGAGGTTGACCGCGAAGGCGAGACGGTCGAGCTGTCATCGCTTGAATTCAAGCTGTTGCATTACTTGATAGAGCATCGCGGCACGGTCATCTCGCGCGACAAGCTGCTCGACGAGGTGTGGGGTTACGACGCGATGCCTTCGACGCGCACAGTTGACGTACACGTCGCATGGCTCAGACAAAAAATCGAACCCAACCCGCGCCATCCGCAATTCATCCTCACGGTTCACGGCCTCGGTTATAAATTCGCAGGCTGATAAAGGGACAATAAAGATATTCCTCATGTCGCCGTCTTAACAAACTAATATCGACAAAGCTCAAGGCGTTTGGCGGCTCTGCCGCACAGATGTGCGGTGAGGCTCTGCCTCACCGGAAAGCTCTCCTCTCATCAAGCGGGCTATGCCCGCATGCGGCATAGCCGCGAAAGAGAGGCATGCTGTCGAAAGGTCAGAGACCTTCCGCACATCCGGCGGCAGAGCCGCGACGAGTTGTTGTCTTACTTGGTCGGTTGGCAGAGAGGCTGTTAGAATCAGATTCTTCTGTGGCGAGCTATTATGCAGAGAAGCGTTATGCGAATTATTCTTCGATCAATTCCATCCATCGTGAAGCAGTTGACTATTGCGGCTCTGCTTGTGCTGGCGTTCGCCGCCGCCGCGTCCGCGCAATCAACCAACATCGAATTTCCGACGCCCGTCGTCACAGACGAAGTGAGCGGCGTGATTGAAGCCAGAGATGTGGGCGACCCGCGATTGACGCGCCACTTCTATGTGTTGACGGGCGTGCCGGGCGATCTCGTCTTGACGGTCGAGAGCAACAATCTGAATGGAGACATAGACCTGTTCACAGCCGGGTCTCTGCGCCCTCTGACCAAGCTCAGCGTCTTTGCCGGACTTTCAACCACGAGGGCGAGCAAGAGCGTCTATCTGCGTGGGCGTGAATCGCTCATCGTGAGAGTCGAAGCGCGCAGCGCGAATGATGATCCCGGACGTTATCGCATCAAATTCTCAGGCGGCTTCGAGCCGATTGCCGGCGCGACTCCGCCGCCCGAAAACGCAGAGCCGACCGTCTCTTCCGCGCCGGGACGAGACAAGAATGTGCGCCGCGTCACCTCTGCGGGCGCGTTGATTAAGGAAGAAGAGCCTGCGGAGGTGGCGAAGGTCGAGCCGCCGAAATCCGCCCCCGCGCCGAAAGGCAAAAAGAAACAGCCCGCAGAAACCGCAACTGCGCCAGCCGAAGAGCCTGCTGCCGCCGCTCCCGTCAAACCGAAAACGCCGAGAACTACGCGCACGACGAGAACCAGAACGCCCGCGCGCAAGACTCCTACGCGCAAGACACCGGCGACGACCACCGCGAAAAAGAAGGAAGAGCCTGCGCCCGCGCCCGACACCAACGCGCCGACTCCCGCTCCGGCAGAACCGGCCATCAATCCGCGCCTCATCATCGAAACCAGAGACGGCATGCGCGTCGAGCGTTACATGAGCGAAGTGCGCCGCTTCTCAATCGAGAGAGGCGTGCTCGTCGTCGTCACCAATGACGGCAAGGTCGAGCGTCGCCCGATGACGAGCGTGTTGCGCGTGACCATCGAACCTTAAAAACAAGTTTCACGCAAAGGCGCAAAGGCGCAAAGAAAAGCATTCAATCTCTTCTCTACGCCTTTGCGCCTTTGCGTGAAACTTTATTTGGTCTTCAGTCCTTGCAGATCAGTGCGGAGCTTTGCGAGCGCGTCGTTGCTCGGATTGACCGCTTCCAGTTGAGAGAGAGTCGTCTGAGCCTCTTTCGCGTCGCCCTTCTTAATCAACGCGACCGTGAGATTCTGTAGCGCCTTCTCATGCTTGGGCTGGCGTTCGAGGACGGCGCGATATTCTTTGACGGCGCGTTCGATGTCGGGCGGCTGGCGCAGAAAAAAGGTCAGCCCCAAATCGGTTCGCACGTCCGCGTCGTCAGGAGTTTTGGTGAGAGCCGCCGTGTACCATTTCTCAGCCGGCTCGAAATGCTCCGCTTCAAAGTTAGCGTCGCCGAGCCGAACAATCGTCGCGTAATCATCCGGGCGAAGCTGGTTGGCTTTGAGCAGGAATTCAATCGCCTCATCAAAGCGACCGATTTGATAATAAAGCTGAGCCGCAGAGATTTGAGCGTCAAAATTGTTCGGCTCATTGCGCGCTTGCTGAATCTGTTCCATGACGGCGGCGGGCGGCGCTCCCTGATCGGCCACGCCGTTCGATGAAACCGGCGGATGATCCGGCGGCAGAGCGGGATTCTTGCTCGCAGAGTTTTGCGCGCCCGGCTCATACCCGCGCTGGTTGATCGTGTTGGCGAACACAAAGCCGACGATACAACCGAGAAGAAGACCGATGACGGAGAAGAGAATGTTTTCTTTATTCATTACTCAAGTGATGAGTGATGAGTGATGAGTAATCAGTGAAAAGACGAACAGCTTGTCACTCATCACTCATCACTCATTACTGCTTTTACGCGTATGAGTGCAGCCCCGGCAGCAGGTAGCTGACTCCTAAGTAAGTAAAGATGACGAGCAGGAAACCGATAATGGCGAAGTAGGCCGAAGACCTGCCTTTCCAGCCGCGCGAGATGCGTGTGTGCAGAAAGGCCGCGTAAGTCAGCCACGCGACGAGCGCGCCCACCTCTTTCGAGTCCCAGCCCCAGTATTTGCCCCACGATTCGTTAGCCCACACCGCTCCCGTAATCAGCAGCATGGCGAGTCCGGCAAATGTCACCGACGCGGTCTTGTACATCAGGCTGTCAAGCTTATCCAAAGGCGGCAACATCTCTCTCAGCTTCTCCGTGCGGAAGCTGAAGATGATGACGAAGAGCGTTCCCGCGAAAGCCGTAATCAGCGCCGCCAGCTCGACCGGATTGGCGTTGATGCTCAAGGCCAGGCGCGAGCCGTTTTGATTGACGAAATCCTGCGCCATCCCGACGAGTTGATCGGGCGAGACTTGCGCGAGTTGTTCTTTGGTCGCGCCCTGCTGCTCGGCCAGCCACTTGCCGAACTGCGCGTATTGGCGTTGGTCAATATGTTGCGGGAGATTAGTTAGAGTATGTACCTGTGAGATCAACAGCGCGATGGCGGAAGCTTGTACGACGAGCGAGAGCTTTAAGAGCCTGTGTCCCCACACTCGCGCCTGCTCGTTCTTTTGGGACAGGTAAATACCGAACGCGACGATGACGCCGAGCAGCAACAGCCCGGCCAGCACGAGCGTCCATCCGACATACGGAATATCCACCCGCAGAGGCATCGTCCGCCGCGCACTCTCTCCGGCAATGACGGTCGCCGCCCTGTAAGTTCCCGTCAGGAAGACTGACCAATTGACGACCGCGCTCACCGAGAGCGCGCCGATCAAACCGACCGTGCCGATGACAGCGATTGAGAAGATGCTCGAAGAGATCGCCATCGCTTCCGTCTTAACTCCGTCCTTCAAAAGGTAAACGACCGCGATGGCAAAGCAGACCAACGCGACGCCGTATGAGAGCGAAGCGATGCCGACGTGAATCGGTCGCCAGTAGGAATCGAGAATCGGCGGCAGGTCTATGAACTCGTTGCCGATGAAACGCGCGAGCAGCAGGATGATCGAAGCGAGCGGCAAACTGACTGCGCCGAGAAAGCGAAAATTTTTGCGATGTGCGATGAAGAGCGTCGCAATGCCCGCGCCGAAGGCGAACGCGAGGCTCAAGTCATAGAGATTGGCGAAAGGGATATAACGCCAGAAGGACGGCATCTGATCCGCCGTGTGCCCGTTGAGTCTCAGGATGGCGACCTCTCTGTCATGCGCCGCGACCCAGCGCACCAGCCAGCTCGACAGGTTGAAAAAGACGCCGAGTGAGGCCGTCCACAATCCGACCTTCTGCGCCATCTCGGAAGGTGCGTACAGATTCATCAGGTGAAAGACAGCCGCCGTCAGATAGCAGGCCAGCGCGAGAAACATCAATGCGCCGTCAGAGACGAAA
This sequence comes from Pyrinomonadaceae bacterium, assembly GCA_036403295.1. GTDB lineage: Bacteria > Acidobacteriota > Blastocatellia > Pyrinomonadales > Pyrinomonadaceae > JACMLC01. The sequence goes on along the minus strand of DASWRG010000044.1, from coordinate 7,596 downwards.
TGATCGCCGCCGACGTTGATGCGCAAGAGTAGCATCAGGAACGCGCCCGCGATTGCCAGAAGGGCGGGCAAGTAAGACCGCAGAGATGCGCTTTGTTCAGGAGCGTCGGAAACCTGTTGTTGAGTATGACTCATGATTGCTTTGCCTCACTCGTTTGAACGTTAATGGCGTTGACCAGCTTCTTGAACCGATCTTCAAATCCGAGCTTATTGCGATTCGTGTTGCCGCCGATGGCGACATTAAAGCCGCCACCTTTGCCCTCTTCAATCCTCGCCCAGATTCTTTGGTGCGAGAAGAAGAAGACCGCGCCGAGCGTCAGAATCAGGAGCAGTCCGCCCAGATAAAAAGGGGTCTTGCCGGGGTCTTTCTGAATCGCAAGGATGTGCGCGTCCGGCACTTTCTCGTAATCCATCAGGCGATATTTGTAGCCCGCGACAGCCGCCCCGACGGGCGCGCCCGCTGGCAATTCCATCGCAAAGGCGTAAGCTCTTTTGGTCGCGCCTCCCGGCGGAGTGACTTTCAGAATGGCCGCCGGATTGTTGTACTCGCCGGTCTTCGTGTCAGGCCGCCCGCCCTCTCCGAGGGTGAAGTCCGGCATGAACTCTTCAAAGTCAATCCGCGTCCCGTCCGGCAAAGTGGTCGAGCCGTCGCGCGGGATGTTCACGTCCTGCGTCTGGCCTCCGCCATCGGGCGAGAGGCGCAGCGTGATGTTGCGCGCTCTGCCGACTGAGATGAAGCTGGCCTGAAAAAATCTGTAGCCGCGATAGTCAACCGGCTCGTTGAGATGCACGAGCGCGTCACGCTCGCCCGTCTCGTCTTTAATCTTGATTCGCGTCAGCCAGTCAATCGTATTGTTCGCCATGATCGAGCCGTCTTTGCGAATCAGTTTTTGCTGGATGTCCGTGCAGGTGATGGTGAAGGGAAGCGGGACGGAGACTCTTGAGACCTGATCGAGATTTGAGATGAGCTGCGTCATCTGAGAGCTTGAAGTGCCGGGCGCGAGCGGCATCTGCCCGTCGCGTCCGAACTGCGCCGTCAAAAAGCCGCCCGTGAAAATCGTCAGCAGCGCGACGTGAACCGCATACGCGCCCAAACGATTCCACGCGCCGCGTTCTGCGAAGACAAAAGTGTGGCCGCCCTTCTCCGTCATCTTCGTTTTGAATCCGAGACTGCGCGCGGCTGTGCTGATGCGCTCGGCCATATCCTTCTGGCTCCCGGCTTTGACAGTCAACTCCGCGTGCTGCTCCTGACCCATGAGCCAGTGGCGCGAAGCGTCCAGCTTCTTGCGCGAGATAAACGTCCACGCTTTCGGAAAACGATCTATTGAAGCCAGCACGATGTTGAGCGAGAGGACGAGCAGCAGGACATTGAAGTACCACGCGTGGTAGATGTCGAAAAATCCTAACGAGCCGTAAAGCACTTTTTGCGAGGGCGTCAAGTCTGCGAAATATTTATCAAAGCCCTCGACGTTCTGCTGCATGATGAGCATGCCGATCATGCTCGCAATGACGAGCAGAATCAGCAGCACGACGCCGAATCGCACCGAGCTTAAAAAATTGAGCAGGCGATTCAAAATCGGAACGGGCGGGGCTTGAGCCTTCACCCCGGCCTCCGGCCTGACGGTGGGACTCTGCGTAGTTTTAGTCTCTTCGATTGCTGACATCAGAATTTTTTATGACGAACGGAATGAAAGCATCTGCGGCACTGCGCGGGGAAACAGCGCACAACCATGCCGCGCCGACAAATTTAGATGCGCCTATCATAACTGCGCGCACGCTTTTTGTCATCCGAAGCATAAATTCATTCTCCAATAATAATTGGTTCTCATGCTTGCAGCAGTTCCACAAATTTGTAGGGGCAGAGGCTCGCTCCCTGTGCCGCGTGTTCGGAATCAAGCGGACAGGGGCAAAAGCCCTGCCCCTACATTTACGTTGACGCTCAAACTCTCATAAAGAGTTGAGGAAAGTAATCACACGACTTCTGTTCGTCGTGCTCAAGTTGAGGAAGTTGTTGATGACGAAGGTCGCTTCGCCCGCGTGACGCAGGATTGCGTCTGTGCGCGTCACGGTCGCCCCGTCGTGCATCAGGCGTGTGCGCGTTCGCAAGCCCCACAAGGGAGCCGTGCGTAGTTTGTTTCTGGTTGATTGTCCGCCGTTCTGTACGATTCCGTCGCCGGTTCCGACATCATGCAGCAGAAAATCGCTATACGGGTGGATGACCTTGTCGCCGAGTTGGGGCGGGACGGTAAAGTCTCCGCCGTTGATGACGGTGCCGGTGGCAGCCGTCGTGATTGAAGTGACGTGACAGATAGAGCAGCCGATCTGATTAAAGAGCGATGCGCCCGCCTGTGCGTCTGCTGTCGCTGCCAGAGCCGTATCACGCGGAGGAGCTTTGGTCGCACGCATGAAGCGCGCGAAAACTCTGACATCGTCGTCCACATCCTCCGGGTCTGCGACGGTGTCAAAGGCCGCGACTGACGATCCGTTCGACGTGTTCTCGTTCGGCAGCAAGGAACTGGTGATGCCTATCTCGTTCAAGTAAGCGTCGGCTGAGAACGAGACGAGGCTGGAGTTTTGATTCTTCCAACCGAAGCGTCCAACCCTCAGCGCGCCGCCCGCTTCGAGCACCGGAACCTGTATGACTTGTCCGGCAATCAGCCCGCCGGATTGACCCGGCTGAGCGTTGGCGATGGCGACCAGCGTGTTGCTGTTGATGGCCTCGACGTATCCGTCTCCGAGCGTATTGGTACTCACGCGAAACGTGCGTACTTCATTGCCGCCGAAGATTAGCTCTTGTAACGAAGCGTTAATCGCGCGGTCGTTAATCAACGAGCCGCCCTGATGATCTACGAAGGTCGAGCCGTTAAAGTGTCCGGCACGCAGTTCGCCGATCTGGCTGGCCGCGCCCGTGATTGGAGTTTGATGACATTCCGCGCAGGACTGTGCGTTATAGACAGGCCCCAGCCCTTTGGCTATGTCATCGCGTTCTTCAAAGACGCCCTTGTCGGCGGTGAAAGTGCCCTGGTCTGTGACTCCGTTGGTCTGGTTATCGAAGCCGGTCAAGGCTTCGGAAGTGAGCGAAGCCTCCGCTCCTCTATGTTTTTTAGGTTCGATGTCCTGTCCTTCGACGACTCTCGTGATTTTTGCAGACCACAAAAGAGCGATGGCAAAGAACGCCAGAGCGATCAGCTTCAGAGTTCTGATCTTCATTTTGACCCTCCTTCTTGCGGGAAGTGCGGCCACGCCATGTTTAGGGATACGCACGGCATGACCCCGTTTCAGGTAACTAAAGCTGCAAGCGCGTCGAGCGTGAGGCCGACGCGACGAGCAGCGCGAAAAAACCTGCACGTTACCCTGCTGGTCGGGCAGCTTGGTCAGGGGGAACATTCCCTGATGTAGGCTGGTCAAGAGTTAGAACTTACCATCCCGAATATTTCCGGAGTGGCTTTTAGAAAGTTGCACACTGCGAGGTCGCAAGCACTGGGCAAGAAATAAGGAAGCAAGAAAGCTCTGGGCTTAAAACGAGCGGTCAGTTGTTGAGGCGAGCCGAAGTATAGCGGAAACAGTTTGCGATGTCACTAAAATTTCGGCGCATGACCATTAACAAAAGAATCTCGCGCAAAGGCGCAAAGAAGAAGACGCCAAGAGCAAATGGCATTCAACCACTTGGCGTTCTTCCTTTGCGCCTTTGCGTGAAACTATTTTTAAAACTGACCCACGACTTCTAATTCCCCTAGCTTGCCGCTTTCAACGATTTCAGCTAAAAAGAGTATTGAGTAACACAGCAGATTTCACCCGCTCGTAAAATCCTTTTCGATTTCAGACAGCAGATGACACGACGCCCGCCCGCAAAGCAATCGGTTCACGCGCCGCCGCGCAAGCCCGCCGCGCAGGTCTATCCGTTCGCGGCCATCGTCGGGCAAGAGGAGATGAAGCTCGCGCTGCTCCTCAACGTGATTGATCCTGTAATCGGCGGCGTCTTGATTATGGGACATCGCGGGACGGGCAAATCCACCGCCGTCCGCGCCATCGCAGACCTCTTGCCGCAAATCTGGAAAGCAGGCGATTGCGCATACGGCTGCGATCCCAACGAAGAAGAAAATCTCTGCGACGAGTGCTCGGAAAAATTGAGCATGAAAGGAAAGCTCGCGCGCATGAGAGCGCACGTCGCGGTCGTTGATCTTCCGCTCGGCGCGACCGAAGACCGCGTCTGCGGCTCAATCAATATCGAACGCGCACTGAAAGAGGGCGTCAAAGCTTTCGAGCCGGGACTCCTGGCGCGCGCCAATCGCGGCTTTCTCTATGTGGACGAAGTCAACCTGCTCGAAGACCATCTGGTTGACTTGCTCCTTGATGTTGCGGTCACAGGCCGCAACACGGTCGAGCGCGAAGGCATCTCGCTCACGCATCCGTCGCGCTTCGTCCTCGTCGGCTCAGGCAATCCCGAAGAGGGCGAACTGCGCCCGCAACTGCTCGACCGCTTCGGCCTGTATGCCGAGGTGCGGACGGTCGTTGATCTGGATCAGCGCGTCGAGATAGTAAATTTGCGAGAAGCCTTTGAGCGTGATGCCGCCGCCTTGCGCGCGAAGTACGAAGCCGGGCAAGAGAGCTTGAGACGAAAGCTCTCGCGCGCACAAAAGCTCGCCGCCGGAGTCACGATTTCGCAAGAGCTTTTGCGCGGCATCGCTTCCCTGTGCTTACAACTCAAGATTGACGGCCACCGGGGCGAGTTGACGATTGCGCGTGCGGCTCGCGCGCTCGCGGCCTTTGAAGGAAGAAGGAAAGTCTGCGAGACGGATGTGCGCCGCGTCGCCGCTTTAGCATTGCGTCACCGCTTGCGCCGCGACCCGCTCGAACCGTCCGGCGGCGGCGCACGTATTGAACAGACGCTCGAAAAAACTTTTCCGCAAGCGGAAACCAAGACCGCGCCCGCGCAGTCGAAAGAGGCGAGCGATAATCAGGACGAAGAGAGTGAGCGTCTGTCTCCCGCGCCGCTCGATGCAAGTCTGCCGGAAAATTCTCTGAAGCAAGTTTCTCATCCATCTCTTAAACAGCACACTCAGAAACAATCCGCGCGACATGGCCGAAGCGCAAACCGCTCGACACACAAAACTCTGCGCGGGCGTTACACACGCGCCGTCATCAACAGACCGCCCCAGGCGAAAATCGCCCTCGACGCAACCCTGCGCGCCACAGCCGTCAACTCAACTCGCAAACATTTACATGAAAGCTACGGGATAGCTCGTTCATCCACGTCCGACACCTTGCGCCCGACGCCCTCGCCCAATGACTTGCGTTTCAAACAATTCAAGCGCAAGCGCGGCACGCTTTTCATTCTGGCGGTTGACACTTCGGGCAGCATGGCTTTGAATCGGATAGAGCACGCGAAGGGCGCGCTCGTCCGCCTGCTTCGTAAATCTTATATCCGGCGCGACCGCGTGGCTCTCGTCAGCTTTCGCGGACAAAAAGCCGAAGAGCTTTTGCCGCCTTCTCAAAGCATGTCGCGCGCGCGCCGCACGCTCGACGAATTGCTGATGGGCGGGGCGACGCCGCTCGCTTCCGCTCTCGCCTGCTCGCTCGAAATCGCGCGTCGCGTCGCGCGTCAGGGAACAGAACGGATCGCTTTACTACTCTTCACGGATGGCCGCGCCAACGTCGCTCTCAATAAGCACGAGATGGCGACGCCTGTTTTGCATCGGGCCGCGATTCTTGATGAGTTGGAATTATTGGGCGCGTCGCTCAAAGAGGCTCGCGTCGAGATGATGTTGATTGACACGCAGAACCGTTTCACTTCGGGCGGCGAAGGTCGCGCGTTGGCCGAAAGGCTCGGCGCGCGTTATGTTTATCTTCCTTCGTCAAAGAATGTCGATGAAGAGTTGCGCGCGGCAGGAATGTTGGGAGCTTAAAATCGTGACAGAGGCGAAATCACAAACAGCATCACTCTCAAGTGAAGCGCGCGACCGCCGCGTGCTGGCTCTCTATGAGCAGTTGCTTGAGATTGAGCAGCGACTTATTCCGACCGGCCTGCACGTCTTTGGCCGCGTGCCCGAACAGGCTGCGCAGGCGGACATGCTGCGGATGGTCGCGTCGTTTGAGAGGCCGGAGGCTGGCGCGCGTGCGCTCCCACATCTCGTCGCAGAGGGTTTGGAGCTTCGAGCTTACGCAGTCCTGCTTGCGGAAAGCAGAGCGGACGAGCGCGCCCTGCGTGAGCGTGAGCGCGTCGATGCGATAGTCGCGGAAGCGATAATGATCTTCATCAATCGCGGCCTGCCCGCCGCCGTCGAATGGCTTGAACAGAGCGCGCGTGTCTCGCCGGAACATTCACACCCCGTCTTCATGTTGCTCGAAAAAATTTCCGCCGAGCTTAAGAGCAATCATGAAATTGATGCTCTCGTGCGCGCCTTGCGCGGCGAGTACATAGAGCCGGGGCCGGGCGCGGACATCGTGCAGAATCCCTCGATTCTGCCGACGGGGCGCAACACGCACGCGATTAATCCTTACACAGTGCCATCGGAAATCGCCTTCACTCGCGCAGAGCGTGTCGTGCGTACTCTGCTCGAACGACATCGCGCGGAGCACGGACGCTGGCCGCGCTCGATGGCTCTCGTGTTGTGGGGGCTCGATAACATCAAGACGCAGGGCGAAGGCGTGGCGCAGGCTTTGTGGCTGATGGGCGTGCGGCCTGTGCGCGACGCGATGAACCGCGCGACGGATGTCGAAATCATCCCGCTCGAAAAGTTGAATCGCCCGCGCATAGATGTCGTGATGACCGTCTCCGGGATTTTCCGCGACCTCTTCGGCGCGACGATGGGCTTGCTCGACAAAGCCGTGCGCAAGGTGGCCGCGCTTGACGAAGCTGCGGAGATGAACTACTTGCGCGCGCATGTCTCGGGACAGATGAGCGCGGAGGCTTGCGCTTTTGAAGAAGCGGCGACGCGCGTCTTTTCCAATGCGCCCGGCAACTACGGCACGAACGTCAACTTTATGGTCATGGATTCGCAGTGGGAGACGACTGCCGCGCTCGGCGAGTTGTTCGTGGCGCGCAAGTGTTTCGCTTACGGGCGCGATGCCGAAGGCCGTATGATCGAGGGACGAGAGGCGCGCGGGGCGATGGATCGCGCGCTCGCGCGGGTCGAAGCCGCATATCAGAACATAGACACTTTTGAGATCGGCATCACGGATGTAGATCATTACTTTGAATACCTCGGCGGCGTGACGCGCGCCGTCGAAGAGCGCACGCAGGTGCGCCCGGCAGTCTATCTCTCGGACACGCTCTCGCCGGACGCGAAGGTGCGCTCGCTCGAAGAGACCGTGCGGCTTGAGACGCGCGCCAAGACGCTTAATCCGAAATGGTACGAAGGGATGCTCAAGCACGGCCATCGCGGCGTCGCAGAGATCGAGAGCCACATCGCCAACACTTTCGGTTGGAGCGCGACCGCCGACGCCGTGGATGATTGGGTTTACACGGAAGTGGCGAAAACCTTCGTGCTCGATGAAGAGATGCTCAATCGCCTGCGCGAGTTGAATCCGCATTCCGCACGCTCACTCATCGCGCGTCTCCTGGAAGCCGAAGGGCGCGGCTTCTGGCGTGCGGAAA
>DASWRG010000043.1:0-4618 GCA_036403295.1 Pyrinomonadaceae bacterium | reverse complement strand
TTATCTATTCATAGGACGCCTGTTAGCGTCTCTCGTCAGGGGCATAACTGTTGCAGGCAATAGAGCTTACAAAACAGGCAAACGATCTTACTTCTGCACTGAGTTGTAGTTGCAAAGTTGCACTTACAAGTTGAATTCACCTCAAAAGGCACGGCAAGAAAACTCAACTTCTTCAGGCGTGCTTTTCAATTTATGGTCGAGAATTTTCCATTTTATGGTCGAACCTACAAAATTCACAACCGCGAGTAGGTCAGTCCTGTCTGTCCCTGATATTTGCCGCCGCGGTCTTCGTAGGAGATGTCGCAGGCTTCGTCGGATTCGAAGAAGATGACTTGGCCGATGCCTTCGTTGACGTAGACGCGTAAGGGGAGATTGGCGAGGTTGCCGAGTTCGATGACGAGGCGTCCGCGCCAGCCCGCTTCGAGCGGGGTCGTGTTGACGATGAGTCCGGCGCGCGCGTAGGTTGATTTCGCCATGCAGATGGCCGTCACGTTGCGCGGCATGCGGAAGGTTTCGACCGAGACTCCGAGCGCGTAGGAGTGCGGCGGCAAGAGGTAATATTTCGAGCCGTCTTCGGTCTCGCGCAGGGGCGGCTCGATCAGCGATTCATCCGTAAATTGTTTGGGATCAATCTCGCGCCCGTGTATCGGCGAGAAGACGCGGAAGCCGTCGTCCGCAAGGCGCATGTCGTAGCCGTAGCTCGAAGCTCCCGCAGAGATGATTCGCCGTCCGTCAATATCACGCACCAATTCCGCATTGAAGGGCTGAATCAACTCCGCTTCCAAAGCCATCCGGCGAATCCAACGATCTGATTTGACTGTCATACGCTAGTGATGAGTGATGAGTGATGAATGATGAGTGACAAGCTATTGCTCATCACTCATCGCTCATCACTCATCACTCTTCCTCCTTCACTCGTCACTTATCACTACTTTTAATATTTATCGTGCCGTCGCCGACGGTGAGGATGAGGACGGCTCCGCCCGCTCCGGCGCGTGCCTGTAGGGAACGCTCGGTCGCCTTTGTGTCTTCGCGCGGCTCAAGCGCGGTGTACGCGTTTTCGACTTTGCCTGTGCGGAGCACGTCGGCGTTAATGTCGCCGCTAAAGCCCGTCGGAAGCTCGACCGTCACATCGCCCGCCGCCACTCTTATCTCCGCGCCGCGCCCGCGCCAACTGCGCGCGGCGATGCGGACGTTGACTTTGCCGCTCGCAATCGTCGCTCCGAAGATGCCGCCCGTCAGCGTCAGTTGCGCGTCGCTTTGCACGGCCTTGAGGCTGATCGCGCCTTCGACGCCGGAGAGGTTAATCGCGCCCTGTCCCGCGTCTATGTCTAAATCGCACATCACCGGCATGCGGATGTGGTAGTCGATCTTCCACGGTAGGCCGACGAGACGCTTGGGAAAATCTTTGAAAGCTTGTTTGAGAAACTTTTTATCGTGCGTGCCGGTCGTGATGATGCGCAGATGGTTGCCGTCTTTGTCCACCGTGAAGCTGTTGACCTGCGCCAGCAATGAGAGGTCTTCTTCGGTGCTCGCGTGCAGCTCTATCTCCGCAGTGATGTCAACTTCGCTTTTGTTCCAGCCCTCAATCGTGATCGAGCCTGCGGGCGCGCCGAGAATCGTAATCGTGCTGCCGAAGCTGAGGCGGCGCGTTTCGTGGCGCGTCGTCGTGCGCGTCAGAATGGGCGGAGCGGCGGGGGCGGCCTGCGCCTTTTTGTCCTTTTGCTGCGCGGAAGTTAAAAAGGGAAGAAGAAGGATGAGAAGCATGCTGTAGAGCATGTTCGTCGTCGCGCGATGTGGTGCGAAAAAGTTTTCAGGTGTTGGCATGATCGGTTTCAAGTAAAAGAAGCGAACGCTGCAATGTGCCTTCATTTGAAAGCAGAAGCAGCGTTCGCGTCAAGAGAATTCGTCGCTCGGGAGGTGATTTCACGCAAAGGCGCAAAGACGCAAAGGAAGGCAAGCTGCTTTTCTTTGCGTCTTTGCGCCTTTGCGTGAAATTGTTTTTCTCTTCATCTTAGCGGCGGATGAAGGAGATGCTACCGCGCTGGTTGACCACGCTCAGAGAGGCGTTGGCGTCGCCCACGTTGCCGACCACTCTGCGCTTGCCGCCGATGAAGCTCAAGCCCGAAGTGGAGAAGGGGCCGAGCGCGATGTCCTGCGTCATCGGCGCGGAGGCGACGAGGCGGAAGGCCGAGTTTTCCGGGATGCGTATGTTGATGTTGCCGCCGGTTGTTTGCAGCGTGTAGACGCCGCCCGACAACAACTCGCCGTCGAAGAGAATGTCGCCCGTCACGTTGCCGGCCATCACGAGCGGCGAGTGTATCTGCGTCAAAGAGATGTTGCCTTCGGAGGTGACGTGCGCGCGCACCATAGAGCCTTGCACATTGTTGACCGAAAGATCGCCGATGCGCGTCTCGATGTCTACGGATGATTCGTAGGGCACGAAAATCTTGAAGTTGACGCTGCCGACATCGGGGCGTCCCTGATTGTCGCGGACGACATCAATCGCCAGCCCGTCGCTGTTAATCTGCGGCGTGATGCGAGCCGCCGGAGCTTCCATGTCGGCTGTGATTTTAATCTGACTTTTGTCCCAGCCTTCGACCGTAATCGCGCCCGACCAGTTGCTCAAATGGATGCTGATGTTCTTGCGCGCGGGATAGGTTTTGGAGAATCTCTGCTGGGCGTAGGCGGCGGAAGCTGCCGAAAGGATAAGGAGGGAAAGAGCCGCCGAAACCAGACGGACGCTCAAGCTTTTATTCCGACATCGCGGGCGGGGAGGGCTAATCTTCATCTCTACCGGTTTCATCAATTCCCTAAACGCAGTACTTTATTAAGCATGTGTGCGAGGATGCAAACAGCAGACGCGCCCGTCGAGTACGTCGCAAAGCACAAGCGCGCGGGCTGGTTTATCTTAAATCAAAACGGTGCGCGGCTCTCGCGCCTCTTTTTATAAATCCGAGAACTCTCGCAGCAGATCCATCTTCTCGTTCATCGCTGTGTTGAGCATCTCTTCGGAGACTTCGTCATGGGGATTGCGCTGCAACTCGTCGCGGTAAGCCGCGACTGACTGATCGATCACTTGCAGGTTACGCTCGAAAGCTTCGCGCGTCTGCGCGCTCCACAAAGCTTTGCGCTGCTCGACGCGCCGATTCCAGTATTCGACCAATTGCTGTTGCTGCTTCATCCGATCATCGAGGCTGCCCGGATAACTCTCGGCGACTGCCATCGTCTGGCCTGCCGCATCATTTTTGCTGGCGGCGGTCGTCGGCAGCACGTTCGATTGCATGCTGCGAAGGCCGAAGGCTGTGGCGAACGAGACGACGATGGCGATGGCCGCGACCGCCGCCGCCATCTGCGGCAGAGAGATTTCCCACTGGCGATTGAAGAGGCGCGTGAGCCAGGAGGAGGCGCGTCCGCTCGTCGTGGCCGGACTCGGCGCGACGAGAGCGCGGAGGCCGCTCTGTGGCTGGCTCTCAAGCGTGTTGCGGATACGCAGCCACAACGCGCGCTCGTTCGGCGGCGCGTCGTATTCGCCGCGATGGTCGCGGCAGAAGCTGATGATTGAGTCAAGCTCGCTCTGTGTTTGATAGCAGGAGAGACATTCTTCGAGGTGTACGCTGAGCGTCGAATGGTCTTCGTCGCTGAGCGCGCCGTCGAGAAAATCGCTGAGCAGTTCCTGACACTTCTCGCAGTTCATCTTACCTGTAACCTCTAACCTTCATGCGCCGCGCCGGGCGGCAAATTCAACCGGGTGTCGAAAGTGATTGCGCTAGGCAATCTGTCGGGGAAACTCACTTTCAAAAATCCTAATGACGAAGGACGTGGTTTGAAGCTATTGCGCCACGTTCTGTTGCCTGAGCAAGTCGCGTAATTTCATACGCGCTTTGTGAAGCTGCGATTTCGACGTGCCGACCGAGCAGCCGAGCATCCGCGCGATCTCTTCGTGTTCGTGGCCTTCGATGTCGTGCAGGATGAAGACCGTGCGATAGCCGGGCGGCAGTTGCTTGATCGCTTTGTCGAGCGCGATCCGATCCACGACCGGCATCGCGTTCGGGTTCTCCGTGCCGCGAACAATCTGCACGGGCGTGTCGCCTTCGTCTGTGGTCTGCTCAAGCTTGACGCTGCGTTTGCGAAAGTGCATCAAGACCTGATTGACCGTCAGGCGGTGCAGCCAGGTCGTGAAAGCGGATTCGCCGCGAAAGCTGCCGATCTTGCGAAAGAGCTGGATGAAGACCTCTTGAGTCAGGTCTTCGGCCTCCGAGACGTTACCCGTCATCCGCAGGCAGAGGGAATAAACGCGACGCGAATGGCGCTGGTACAATTCGTCGAAGGCTTGCATATCGCCTGCGGCGGCTGCTTGCGCCAGCCCGTAGTCTGACCTGTCCGGTGTCTCGGTTTCGCCTGCGGTCACGTGTCCGTCTGTTCGGGCGAGCAGCAGGAAATTGTTGATAGCGTGTTTCGCCTCCATACTGCTCTATTTGCCGACACGAGAGCGCCCGCTTGACCTAAGACTTTCCGGGAGCGTCACCTGTCGTCAACCTTTTTCGTTGGTTAAAATGGTTGAGCTTTCGTGTGACGAACTATCTCACGTGCCTTGTGATGCGCCGCTTCAGGCGCG
>DASWRG010000042.1:0-3960 GCA_036403295.1 Pyrinomonadaceae bacterium | reverse complement strand
CCCATCGCGGGCGCGACCGTGTCCTCATTGATAACGAGCAGTTGGCGAAAGCCCACGTAATGCGGATCATAATAACGATTGAACGAGAACGTGTGATAACTGTCGAGCCACCCCGCCCGCGTCCGCCCCCGCTCTTCCGCCACCCTGACTGTAATCATTTCACTAATCCTTTCCGCGAATATCCGACTCTGTTTGTTACGTGTCCGCCAACAAAAACAGCCACCCTGGCGGCGGCTGTGGCTCTTTGAAAATTAACTGGCGTCCCGTACGGGAATCGAACCCGTGTCGCCGCCGTGAAAGGGCGGTGTCCTAGGCCGCTAGACGAACGGGACGCGAAGGGCTTGGTGCGCCTGTTGGAAGCAAGGGTCGCGCAGCATAAAACGGTAGCCGGTTTGCTGAAGCTTGAAGCTGCTCGGACTTGCTTGGGGCGTTTGGACAAGTTATCGTACATCAAAGTGGCTGTCAACCGCACAAGCTTTTTGTGTGCGCCGCGTTCGGCAAATGCATCGCAAAGTTTGCCCGGCGTCGCAAAAAAGCTTTTCAGATTCATCTTATACAGGGTTAGAATTAAACGCCTCACGCGCAAGCCCTCGCCCGTCGCATCGTTCGTTGATATTGAGAAGGAAGTTTTGATGATAATTTCGTTTCGCGTTGGGGAGAAAAGATAATGAAGAGAATTTGTTTAATCTCAGCTCTGTTCCTCTTGATTGCCAGTGTCGCGCAGGCGCAGGACTGGGGCGGCGTCGGCGGAGGCAAGCACGAGGGTTCCGGCTCCACTGTCAAAGATTTGAGCGGCGGCGCGCCGCAGGGCACGGCCAGACGCTCCGCCAGACGCCCCGTCGTCAGACGCGCCAGCCGAAATAGCGCGGGCACGGCGCGCAGAACCGTGCGCCCGAACATGAGCGCGGAAGATTATGCCGGGCAGGGCGACGATCTCTTGCAGGCTGGCAAAGCGGCGGAAGCCATCGCGGCTTACAAGCAGGCCGTCCGCCTCAATCCGAATTACGATGACGCCTATTTCGGTCTCGGCTCGGCCTACAGCTCGCTCAAGCAGTACACGGAAGCGGTCGCGGCCTACAGACAGGCGACGCGCGCCAATCCAGCTTACCCCGAAGCCTATTACCAGCTCGCCTGGATTTACAACGAGACGGGACAATATGACGACGCGCTGGTGGCGATCAAACAAGCCTTGAGCCTCAAAGCCGATGACGCGCCGTCTTACGACGAGCTGGGCTTCGCCTACAAGCATCTGGATCGTCACACGGAAGCGATTGCAGCCTACAAGCAATCGCTCCGGCTCAATCCGGGTAACGCGTCTTCATACTTTGCGCTCGGCGATCTCTATTTCTACAACGCGAAACAGTATCGTCAGGCCATAGAGACCTACCGGCAAGGGCTTGCGATAAATCCTGATAACGCGGATGCCTATTACAACATAGGTTGGGCGCTCAACGACCTCGAAGATTACGAAGGGGCTGTGACCGAGCTTAACCAAGCCCTGCGTCATGAAGCCAGTTACGCGTTGGCTTATAACGAACTGGGCTACGCTTACAATAATCTGGGGCGCACGCCGCAGGCGATTGAATCTTACAGCCACGCGATTCGTCTCGATCCCAACCTGGGCAGAGCTTACATCGGCCTCGGCGACATCTATTACAAAGCGAAGCAGTATGAGCAGGCTATCGGGCCTTACCGCGAGGCGATTCGGCTCATTCCGAACGATACCCGTGTCCTTTTCAACCTCGGCTTCTCTTACAACGATCTGGGTCGCTATGCCGAAGCTTTAGCTCCGCTGCAACAGGCCGTGCGCGTCAAGCCTGAACTGGCTAACGCGCACAACGAGCTGGGCTATACTTTGAAAGAGCTTGAGCGTTATCCGGAAGCCATCGCGTCCTTCAAGCAGGCGATTCGCTTAGAGCCGGATTACGAGTTGCCGCATTACTACTTGGGACTCACTTACATCGCGCTCAACGACCGCCAGAGCGCGATGAATGAATACAACGCGCTCAAGAGTCTCAATTCCGAATACGCGGCCAAGCTTTACGACTCAATCAATCAATAGAGATTGGAGAGCAAGAGCGGGGGCAAGCCCCTCTTCCTGACCTCAGAGACATTCATGTTTGAGAGTTTGCCTCTCATGCTTGAATGTCTCAAGGGTTAGGAAGCGCGGCTTGCCCCGCTCTGCTTTCGGAAATTTTTCTCCAACAAGCCACCCGACGCCGAAGCCACGCATCACACAGGCGAGAGATAGAAAAGTTCCGTTACAAGCGTTGACCGGCGTCCTGCCGGTAAGTGATACCACTGTCCAGCAAAAAAATCTTTTGAGCCGCCGACTCGCGCTGCTGCTGAAATATCCGTGCGCCATCGAAACAAAAATTTTTCCGTGAGGCATATCTTTTCGCTGCCGCCGGGTAATAACTGTGTGAGAGACGGAAAAACTTCCCCGCCCGTTTCCGGCACCAAGGCTGGCCTGAGGCGAATGACCGACGAAGAGTTGTTGACACAAGCGAGTCGCGGCGATGAAGCGGCTTTTCTCGCGCTCTATGAGCGTCACCGCGACGCCGTGTTCCGCTTTGCCTATCGCCTGCTCGGCTCAATCGAGCTGGCCGAGGATGTCGCGCACGATTGCTTTCTGAGCTTGATTGAACAGCCGCAGCGATTCGATTCGACGCGCGCGAGCCTGCGCACATACCTGTACGGCGCGGCGCGCAATCTGGCGATGAAGCATTTTCGCCGGACGGGTCAGGACGTGGCGGTGGATGACGCGGCTGAGGAATTTTTAACGACGGCGGAGAAGCAGCCTCTGCATCAACTGCTGGATGAAGAGGTCTCGCAGGTGGTCGCACGCGCGGTCGCGCTCCTGCCGCCTTTGCAACGCGAGGCGTTGGTGCTCTTCGAGTATGAAGAGCTGCCGTTGGCCGAGATCGCGCGCGTCGTCGCGGCGGATGTCGGGACGGTCAAGGCGCGACTGTTTCGCGCGCGCCGTAATTTGAAAAAATCGCTCGCCGGATATTTCGCGGACGAGCCAGCAGCTTTGACTTTGGAAGAGGCATGCCAATGAGAGAAGAGATGTGGGCGGAAGATTGGGGGCCTTTGCAGCCTTTGCTCGCGCGCTGGATTGCGCCCGCCGCTCCCGCCTCGCTCGATCACAAAACGCTCGCCGCGTTCAGACGACGCGCCGCGAGTTTGTCTCAACCGGATAGTTTGACGAGTCTCCCGAAGCTTTCACTGTTATCAAGCGAAGAGGTGAAGACGATGAAACAATGCCAGACCTGTTTTGAAGAGTTCGCGGAAAAATATATCTTCTGTCCCATTGACGGCAGCCCGCTCGTCGAAGCAAGCGTCGCACAGCATGCCTCTCAAGCTGCTGACGCCGAACCCCAAATCTCTTTCGCGGCGCAAGGCGAAACAGCTTTCCCGTTTCTCTCAAGCGACGCATATCACCTGACGATTATCGAAGACACGGGACTCGTCCGTCGTCTCTTCGGGGAACTCTGTGAGGCCGCGCGCGAGTCGCAGTTGACTTGGCCGGAATTCAAGCGCGACCCGCTCGGTTTCACGCGTCGCTCCGCAGAGGCTTACGGCTCGATGGCCTGGCGTTTCTTCTCAAGCCCGAACGTCGCCGTCGCGTGTCTCGCCGCGATTCTCTTCATGATGACGGCGGTCGTCGGTCTCGTCTGGCTCGATCATCGCAGAGCGCAGCAGGCTCTCGCCTCGGCTGATAAGCGGAGGGATGATTTGGAGTTCAAGGGCATGATTCCCATTCCTGACGAAGAGCAGCAGCCGGACGGCAACGCGGCGGGGATGAACAAAGGCGACGGCGGCGGCTCGAAGCCCAAACAGGAGAAACCCGGCGGCGGTGGCGGCGGCGGTCGTGAAGATCAGAATCCGGTCTCCAAAGGCAAACTGCCTGTGGCTGACCCGGATGTGCAGCAAGTGCGTGGCCCGGACTTGAAACTG
>DASWRG010000041.1:0-28610 GCA_036403295.1 Pyrinomonadaceae bacterium | reverse complement strand
ACACCGAAGCGCGTGGCAATCTCAGGAATCGAGCCGTGTCCGTGCTCGTAAGCCTGAACGACTCGTTGACGTAAATCTAAAGAATAGGCTTTCATGATTGAAGCTTACTCTCAGGATGCACGCAATTGCAATCAGCTATAGATATTTCGTAAGCACCAATAATGACGTCCCCTGATGCGTCCTATAACGCCAAGTTGATGAGAATCTGTTGCTTCCCCTACCAGTCGTTTCCACAAAATTGTTGGTATGACCGATATACACGACCACTATGCCGATTGAAAATATACAACCACTTACCTATTAAAAATTCTCAGCCCCTATCTCGGCATATTGCTTGGCCAAGAATAGAAGGCGAATAGGTAGCGGTAAAGTCATAGGGTCATCAGAATGAACCGCTGCTAGGCGAAGCCTGTCTGTGAGTTTAGCCCAGTGCCAGGGATCGTCACCCTCTTGAATGCAAGAGACTGTTAACTCTACGATCCGAGCATTCCACGCCTGCAAATCAGGATGAAGCGCCTTCGATGCCTTACGACTCAGCTTCATTCGCTGCTTAGGTTTTCCGGTCATGCTGTGAAATACGCGGTCACTAACCCGAAAAAGGCCCTGTGTAAAGCTCATCATTTCTTCGCGGCTGGCGCAGTCGTCGCCCGGGTCTTTCTGCGCGAAGCATTCAGGCGTCTCGCTATTTTTATAGTCCCGCACTCTTACAACACGGATGCCAGGCCACTCTGATATGGGCTTGGACTGATCGGCATAACCAAAAGACAGCTTATCGATGGCAATTTGAGAATTGCTTAGCCAGCCCCATGCCTCTCGTGTGTTCTGAGCGTGAGCCAGCAAAAGTAGATCAGACCCATCGTGGATCTCATTAAGCCACTGCTGCAGAAGACCGGGGACCTTATTTTTATCTTGATACCCTATAGTTCGAATTTTCCCCCTCTCGGCCAATTGCCTCAAGAACTCTGAAAAGTCTGTTCTTACCGTTAATCCTTTCTAGCTCGACGCCAGGATTCGAATCACCCCCATTGCGAGATAGACGATGCTCCCATGAATTCCTCTGCCCGCCTCGCTCATTTTCCACTTTGTCCATCCAGCGTGCAGTTTCGACCAGTTCGCTCCATGGGATGTTAAGAGGAGAGCGTTTTCGAGTTGCTAGAAGGTCATGTTGTTTACCCGGTGGGGGAAAGCAAGCTTCCTCCGGGATGGTCACTCCATAGTCTTGTCCGCGCTTGTCGGACATTCTGTAGCTACTGGCTTCGGCCCATTTAACATTGCGGTTGAGGAAGGGAAGCGGATCGCCCAAGGCCGCCTCATAGGTGTTGAACCTGTTTCGGCAGAAGGCTACTTCTCGACGCTTGATCTTCTTGCTCTTGGCGTCGAGGTCGTAGCCGCGCAGACTTCCTTTTATTTCGCCATAGCGCTCTAAAGCCTGGAGCCAGGCATGACGACTCTTGTACCGGTTCAACACATGGCGGGCATTGAAAATTCTGCGGCGATTTAATTGAGCTACCGACTGGAGAAAAGGGTAACCCGTTAATAGCGTCCAAAGCGATGTCGCCGGCTCTTCGGGCGCGACCTGTTCCAACAGGAAAAGGCCGAGCTCGATCCTGCACATCTCACTCGGGGTGATGGGGGCAAGACCAGGCCAGTGCCGGCCAAACTCTTTCTCCAAATCCTTGCGCCAACGGATGGTATTTCTCATTGGTAACCTCGTAGCTTCTCACGTACAACCGCAACCAAATCTGACTCAAAGAGAGCTTCGATCCGCTCGTTAAGATAGATACAGCGACTACGAAATGCTTCCAGATAGTTACGGCGGGCTTTCTTGTGACGGTCAGGGAAAACAAAGAAAGCGCGATCCCAGGGCGGATTAGTGCGAAATGGTTTGACCCTCTCCGCCAGGCTGTACGGGCTCGCCCAATCCTTAACATCAACCGCCCATACCTCTCGATCTGGAAACGTCAGGCGCAGATCGTATGCGTCCACGTTGGGCCATAACTCAACGGTGAAATGCATCTCCCTGGAATTGAGCTTTACCAATTTCCCCTCAGTCTTAGCTCGACGCGACCGGGGGCTGATACGTAACGGCGGAGCGCATGCTTGAGTCGATATACTTTATCTTCACCGTTTCCCGGAATCTCACGAACATCTTGCCCTTCGCGAACGTGTTCAGTGCTACAACTCTCGTCCCGGCACATCCAGCCCTTATCAAGACTGTACATCAATAGGTTGCTGCATTCGGGGCAGCAGTGGTACACACCTTTGTGAGATAAAAAGGCGGGTGCCTCTTCATAGGCCTCTTTCACAAGATCAGCTACGATGTTAAGCGGCGGCCTCATGTAATAACTGAGAAACTCACTTCCGGTCAAAACTGGCTTCATAACCAGTAATTCCCTGAGCGAAGTGTAAATTCGTGGAGGGTGCCCGGCGCATTCCAGAAAGACTTGCTGCATGAACCGTTCTTCCGAAAGAGCCGCTTCGATGTCACGATCATTACGTGCGTAATCTTCACAGAAGAATGAAGGGAGGTGATTGCAAAGAAGAGTCTCTTGCGGGTGAATGTCTTTAGGAAGATCAGGTAATGGCCATTCAATGAAAGGTCGCTCGCATAACTTGAGTAAGTCCGGGACCCCCTGGGGTGGGGTCTTACCATTTAAAAGGCAAAGCGCCACGAGGCGATCCAGTCCCCTTTGCAATTTCGGAGAGTAATTAGCTTGAGGTGGCTTGCCCGTTCTTTCATGGGCTTGAAAGAGATTAATGAGTCCGCTCGCAATCAGCCGAACAATTATCTCTGTACTAGCGATTTCCGAACGCCTTGATTTCTGGCTAACGTTTGGTGGATCCAGAATTTGCTCATACAGTTGTTCACTGATCACGCCTTGGCTCTCAATAAAGCTTTGAAGTTTTAATCCGAACGTCGGATCGAAATCCGCTCGGCGTTTTAAGTCTCTGATGTCAGTGCGGCCATCGTAAGACTCTAGTTCTTCAAATCTAACTTCAAAGGTTTGTGCGAGTTTGGAAAGAAGGTCTTTGGAAGGAAAGCGACGACCGCGTTCTATGTCAGAGAGGTGAGCGGCTGAAGCATGGCCATTTAATTTCTGTGATAATGCTCGTAATGAGAGTCATCGCCCGTCTCGCAATTCTTTCAATTTTTGTCCTAATAGCTTCACGGCGGCTGTAGGCATATATATGCTGACATCTGCCATCAACTATTATTTTCAAGAAGGCGATCTTGGTTATCAAGCTTACGTCCGATAACACGTAGCGCTTGGGGGTCACCCGCATATTTGGTGCTATGAGAGTGTGCGGCTAGACTCCGCCGATGCAGATCTCGAACCTTTTGGCCGACTCGGATGTTATTCATTTAGAGAAGATCATCCAGCACTCTAGCTCTTTGACACTGGTTGTCACTGCTACACGCGCAGCGGGCGAGTGCCCTCGATGTCACCGTCCCTCGACGCGCGTCCATAGCTATTATACCCGTAAGGTGGCCGATCTTCCGTGGCACGGTGTAGCTGTCCACCTCCATCTGCGTACACGTCGCTTCCGCTGTCAGAACAGCCTCTGCACCAAGCGCATCTTCTGCGAAAGATTGCCTCGCGTGGTGGCTTACTATGCCCGCCAGACCGTAAGAATGAATGAGGTGCTGCAACTCATCGGCTTGCTCATGGGCGGTGAGGCTGGCTCGCGTGCCACACAGAAGTTGGCGATTAAGACCAGCCCCGATACTTTGCTCCGACGTGTGCGGCAAGCCGCACTGCCGACCACAACCACACCGCGCGTGCTCGGCGTCGATGACTTCGCTTTGCGCAAAGGGCGGCGTTACGGCACCATCCTCGTTGACTTAGAGCAGCACCGCGTCATCGACTTGCTGCCGGATCGCGAGGCTCAGACTCTGGCATCGTGGCTCAAGCAGCATTGTGGTGTGGAGGTCATCAGCCGTGATCGCGCGCCGGCTTACGCCTCAGGCAGCACTAGCGGCGCACCCACCGCCGTGCAGCTGGCTGATCGCTTCCACCTGATAAAGAATGTTCGCGAGACGCTGGAGAAGCTGCTGATGAGACAGAACCGCTTCTTGCGCACGCAGACCCTGGCGGCTCCTCCCGTGGCGGGACCGGTGAGGGACATGACTTCTACAAGGCTTGCCGTCTGCGCTTGCAGCCACACCTGGAAGGAGTGAAGCGCGCCGGTAGAAGGAGCGCCGCGCGGCCGTTGCGCTTACCTTCTGCTCAACATGCTTCATGGACGCTGCTCGGCCCGCAGAAGCTGAAGGATGAAGAGCGGAAGGTGGTGGAGTTATTATGTCGGCTCTCGCCGGAGATCACGCGGGCACAGGAACTGGCGTTGAGCTTTGTGAGGATCATCAGAGAGCGGTCTACCGAGGAGCTTCGTGAGTGGTTGATCAATGCTCAAGGAAGCTCGCTGCCTGAGTTCCAAAGCTTTGCGAGGGGCTTAACTGATGATCTGCGAGCAGTGAGAGCCTCACTCAACTATGAATGGAGCAATGGACAGGTGGAGGGGCAAGTGCATCGGTTGAAGATGATCAAGCGACAGATGTATGGGCGAGCGAAACTGGACTTGCTGCGGGCGCTTGTGTTGCATGTGGCTTGATAAAAAATGAAGCATGGCTAAGCGAGGACCAAGCTTGCAGCACCAAATCTGCGGGTGCCCCCCTTGGCTATAGATTATCGGACGCGCTTTTGTTAGCCTAAGTTTCGTCCAAAATAACTTTCACTTGCTCCCGCTTCAGCGAGCTTTGACATTGCTGAAAGAACAAGCCAAGGGCCTGGAAGCGACAGTAAGGCTGGAGAAGCGTAACATTCATGGCTTTGCCAGCATAATTAACGTGAGTACGGGATAAGAATGTAAAGAGAGAGCCAGATTTCGTAAGATGGAGTTCGCCAAAACAACCATCCTTGCGAAAGAGAGGCTCTCTCAATGGACATTCTACCCGTTTTCTGTGACATAGACGATTTCTGCCAGTTCTTTGAACCTTGCTGGAAAAGACGGCTGCTTTCATCGGGCCACCGCCAGCGCGACCGCGCGCCGCGCCTGTCTCTATCGGAAGTGAGGACGATCATCGTCATGTTCCACTCGTCGAGCTATCGCAACTTCAAGGCGTACTACACCGAACAGGTGATGAAGCATTATGCCGGGGCGTTTCCACGCCTCACCAGCTACCAACGCTTTGTCGAGTTGATGCCACAGGCGCTCGTCCCCTTGTGCGGCTACTTGCAGACACGTCTTGGCCAATGCTCCGGCATCTCCTGTATCGACTCCACCAGCTTGAAGGTCTGCCATCACCGACGCATCCATTCGCACAAAGTCTTCGCGGGTTGCGCCCGGCGGGGCAAGACCAGTGTAGATTGGTTCTTTGGCTTCAAACTGCATCTCGTCATCAACGACTGCGCGAACTGCTCTCTCTCAGGCTCACGCCCGGCAATACGGATGACCGGCGAGCAGTGCCCACGATGGTGAAGAAGCTGTTCGGCAAACTCTTCGGTGATAAGGGCTACCTCTCGCAACCGCTGTTCGAGACGCTTTACGATGATGGAGTCCAACTCGTGACTAAGCTGAAAACAAATATGAAGAATCGGCTCGCCTCAATCTTCGACAAGCTCATGCTTCGGAAGCGAGCCATCATCGAATCGGTAGTGGATCAACTCAAGAACATCTCGCGGATCGAACACAGCCGTCATCGCAGTGTGGCTAACTGCTTCGTCAACTTGCTGGCCGGACTGGTGGCCTATACTTTCAGAGAGAAGAAGCCATCATTAAAGATCCGTGTCAAAGAGCAGTTACAACTTCCGGCGCTGGTCTTCTGAGTTCGCTTATCCCGAACTCACGTTAATTAATAAAAGCTTTGCGACAGAATGTGGTTTTCTATATTCCGGTCAGATAACGGTTGTTACAATCTAATTGCAGCCCTTGCGGCAAAGCTCATATAATTAAAACATGTCACGACTCGGCAGCTCCTTCATTTTCGTCAGCTATTCGAGTAAAGATACCGATTTTGTCCACTCCGAAATTAAGCGCCTTGAGAGACAAGGCTATCAGGTCTGGTACGACAAGGGGGAGCTTCAACCCGGTCTCCTTTGGGACAAAGAAATAAGTGAGGCGATAGAAGCGTGCGCATGCTTTATCGTATTTATTACTCAGGATGCGATAGACTCTCAGAACGTTCTCAAAGAGATGGATCAAGCTTTAACAGCGGGCAAACCTTTTATCTGTATCTATTGGGAAGAGGTAAAGCTGCCCTCCCGCTTTCAAGAACCGGTCCGAAAGATACAGTCGTTGGAGCGCTATTCCTTACGTCGATTTGAATACGAAGAGCCTTTGTGCCAGTCGCTCTCCAAATATGTTACGAAGAGAGAGACTTCACCAGAGGAGAACATCGACCGAATTGTGGAAGCACATGCCTTGCCGACACCTGTCACCCAATCGGACGTACCTTCGAAAATACTCTTCTTAGGCTTGATACTGTTGATAGTGATCTTTGTTGTTCTGGCCATTGTACCGATTATGGCACCGCACCTTACTGCATACCCGGGCAGTCCGCTCAACGAGCGTTTGGCTGCATTCCTGGTGAGCTTCGTCTTCATAGCCATCGCCTTCGTCCTGGGCGGAGGAGCTTTCGCGGTGTATCGAATATATTTAAGGAGGAGTATCAGGAAGAAAAAATGACTGGACGAAACCCTCACCAACGGATCGCGCGCGTCTTCGCCTTTTCCTGTTATATCTTAGCTGGGCTGGTGCTTGTATCCAGCGTCTTATTCATACTCGCAGCCGCCACGGTAGACATCTCTCAGATACCACAACTGAAAGACACCACGAACCTGCGACTGGCTATTATGATGGCCAGCGTGTTCATAATCATCACGCTGATGATTGTCTTGTTCGGGTGGCGCGTTCAAAGCTTATTTGGACAGCGACATCGCAAGGAAAAACTGGGCGCTAAATCAGCGGTCGGGTGTTTGAGATTGGGCAGTCTGGGATGCGGCCTGTGGGCCCTGCCCTCGCTGTTCACTGCGCTCATCACCGGCAAGCTGCTCGCGACCGGCGAACAGGTTGGCTTCATAGATATTCTGGTAGGAATGTCCGTGTTTGTCCTGGCGATCATCCTGATGATGTCGATTGCCTGGTTCATCTCGGTCAATTTCGCGCGCCTGAAACCGGAAGAACGCAGGCGCGCTTACCAGTCATATCTGGAACTCGTAGAACCAAGTCTGCCCAGATTGGCGGACCCGGAGACGCGGGACTTTGTGCAGGAGCAAACGATGGAGGTCTTAACGAAATTAGACGCGACCCTCAAAAGTACCTTGCTGGATTATCTTAGCCAGGCAGGTCTGCTCACCGGGAATACACGAATCTTGTTGAACAACGCAGACTTTCGGCGCGTTGATTTGCGTTCGATCAGCCTGCCCCGTGCCGATTTGCGCGAGATTAATTTGGAGCAGGCCAAATTGCAGGGCGCTTTCCTGTTCGAAGCCAACTTATACAAGGCCCGGCTGAAAAAAGCCGATCTGCGTCGTGCCAATCTACAGGGGGCCAACCTTCAGCAAGCCGATTTAACCGGGGCCATGCTGGAGGGAACGAATCTGCGCGGAGCAAACCGTATGGGGACCATCATAACTTCCAGACAACTTGCCCAGGCACGTTTGGATAAACCCTCTGATGGGTCTCCCGATGAAGAGAGCCCGGAGAGCACTAAGATATAGTTGACGACAACGAAATCCTGCTGCCTCAAGGAGTGCTCTTTCTCTTTCTCATACCGCGCTACACGTTATCTTAAATCATGACAGGGCGAGTAACTGTTGCGTCTCACTATCTTGCATTCGACTTACCATTACTTGATAATGCCATCTATCAGCCGGAAGCTTTAGGAATTGGAAAGCAATGTCAAAGAGAAGGAATATACATGTTGTCCCTCGCAATGACGGTTGGGTCATCCGAGTGGATGGTAACAGTCGAGCGACCTCCATGCATAAAACCCAACGTGATGCTGTCGAGGCAGCCAGAGCGATAGCTCGCAACCGGCAGACCGAGCTTATCATTCACGGGCGCGACGGACGCATCCGTGAAAGAGACAGCTACGAATCCGACCCGATGCCTCCGCGTGACCGTGAAGTGCTCTTCCCTGACGCCTCTGCCAGCACGAGCGATAAAGCGATAAAAGAGGCTGTGACTGCGGTCGTGCGAGAATCCAAAGGCAGATCGAAGAACGGATCGCGTTCTGCATCCAGTGGCTAAACGCGCTCCGACAGGTGCGGTTAGCTTCAATCTCCTGACCCTCATATGCCGAAAGCGCCGCTCAATAAAATCCTGTCCGGCTTTGAAAAGAACGTCTTCATCAACTGTCCCTTCGACGATAAATATCTGCTCCTCTTCCACGCTCTAATATTCACTGTGCATGATATGGGCTTTCGGGCCAGGTGCGCTCTTGAGGCCAGTAACGCAGGCAACGTGAGGATCGACAAGATACAAACCATTATCGCCGAATGTAAATACAGCATTCATGACCTCTCGCGCACACAACTGGATAAAACTTATAAACTTCCACGGTTCAATATGCCGCTGGAGTTGGGCATTGATCTGGGTTGTAAGAGGTTTGGTCAGGGACATGAGCAGGAAAAAGTGATCTTGGTTATGGACATCGACCGCTTTCGTTACCAGAGATTCATTTCCGACATCTCGGGGCAGGACGTTTACGCACATGGCGGGACCCAACAGCAGCTCATCAGTGTTGTCAGGGAATGGTTAAGACTGGAAATGGATCCGAAGAAGGTTATTATCCCCAGCGGCGCAGAGATACTCAAAAGATTTCAGGCCTTCCAGAAAGACTTGCCCTCTATCTGCGCCAGACTTCGCTGGAGCCCGAAGCAACTCGGGTTTGTTGATTATGCCTATGCGGTCGCCACCTGGATCAGCGCAAATCCGCTTTGATTCTATCAAGCTCAATAATACCGCTTATAGCGGTTCTCACTTGCGTGCGACTGAGTACCCGCAATGAGTGAACCAGCCTTCAATGTCGGCT
The DNA here is from genome assembly GCA_036403295.1 of Pyrinomonadaceae bacterium. GTDB lineage: Bacteria > Acidobacteriota > Blastocatellia > Pyrinomonadales > Pyrinomonadaceae > JACMLC01. Next base: position 19,576 of record DASWRG010000041.1, on the reverse strand, counting down.
TTGGTCACCAGCTCAATAGCTTTCACCAATGCCTTGTCGAGTTCATCAAGCGTCCGGGCTTTGGCAGCACGCAATACCGTCTTGATCTTTGACCAGCAGTTCTCAATCGGCGAGTAGTCAGGCGAATACGGCAGCCACAGCACCTGCGCCCCGCGCTCCTCCGCGACTTGTTCCAGCCAACTCGCTTTGTGCGCTCCCAGGTTGTCCAGCACCACGACATCGCCACGCTCAAGCTGCGGACCAAGCAGGCACTCGACATAAGCGTCAAAGCAGAGCGTGTCAACTGCGCCTTGCACGGTCATCGTCGCCAGCAGCTCGCGCCCTAAGCCAAGCGCACTGATCAGTGAAGTCTGCTCGCCGTAGTTGCGTGGAGCATTATCATGGGCGCGCTCCCCGCGTGGAGCGCGCCCGTAGCGGCGAGTCATGGCCGTGTTGACCCCTGCCTCATCGACAAAGATGAGTCGCTCATGGCTCACAGATCGAAGACGCCGCCAGAACCAGGCTCTCTTATGGTTATTGCGTTCTGTGGCCGCTAAACACTTTTGTGCGCCCCAGGCCGAGGTGTTGCAGCACCCGCCCCAAAGTCGGAATGCTGACCTCAACTTGCGCCTTGTCTGCAAGGTGCGACTGCAACTCGGAGAGCGTGGCATCATTGCGGCGGCGAACTTCTGAGCGCAGCATCTTATGATGTGTGGCTGACAACCGTGCTTTCTGCCCGCCGCCGTGCGGTCGCGGTGCTAAGTCTGCGCCTTGGCGGTGCAGGCGCAGCATCTTGTTGACGAAGGTGGTGCCCGTGCCGAACAGTTCAGCGACCTCGGCAATGGTGTGGTCTCGGCTCAGAGCGGCTTTGAGCACACGTTGTCGTAAATCTAAGGAGTAAGCTTTCATCGTCTGCAAGTTTACTCCGGTTGCTTGTACGCACTCAATCAAGAACCGCTATAGGCAAGCTAACTTCTACGCTCAAGTAATTGTGAAGCGACCATCTAAACTTGAACGGGTCTAGGTCTAGTATATACCCCTGCCACTTTCGCTTTTTGCATGGCTTGAAGCCAAGAGCCAGCATCGCCTCAACCGTTCGGAGCGGTTGTTCAGTAGTCAAGCGAATCGTATCAACCGAAGCGATAGAGAAATGACGCGCTTTGCTCTGACTGCCCATGTTGATTTACACATTGATTGAGTTCTTGCCCTTTAACCAAATCTCAAGGTCTTCAGAAAGCACTACAACGGCTCTGCCGATGTGTCGCGCCTTCAACTTACCTTCGCGCACTTCTTTACGAACCATGCCAAGACTCAAGCCTGTGGCCTCTGCTACTTCTTCAAGCCTGTATGAAAGGCGGGCTGATGAAAGTCTCACGTTTTCTTGCATAGCGTCGCTTAACCCTTTCTAATAATCTATTGCACGACTCTATCATGCGTGATAGTGTATTACACCATGTAATTGATGATGTCGAGAGATAAGAGGCTTTTCGAGTTCAAAAGGTTTATGTTAGACAGTGGCAAGAAAACGTTAGGTCGGTCGCGTGCAAAGTATGAGGTAAAGCCTTTGCTGGCGAAATGGATTGAACTTGTCAATCAAGTTGAGCCGAGCGCAACACTATGGGAATTGAATGATATGTATCGGGTAGTAGCAGCAGAAAAACCTCAACTTACCGAAGATGAGATTTTAAAAGAGGCAATAACCCGTTGTCTGAGGGACTTGAATCGAAAGCAAGTCAAAGGCTCGGATAAAAAGATAATCAAATACATTCGAGCCAGCAAAAATCTTTTTGAAGTGGCAAAATACTATGAGGATTTCAGGCATACTCGCTTAAATCTTTGTAGCATCGCTCATGCTAATCAATTAAGACCCGGCACAAATCCATTAGGCCAGCCACTAATAGGGGGCTTCATTCAACTTCTTAAATCGCTTGAATCTCGTACCTTCATCAGCATTGATGAACAAGGATTTTTCAGAGTTACGACTGATAGCTTTAATCAACTTATTGACGGGGTGTTAGCTGACCGTATTCGCAAATGTGCAATTTGCCAGCGAATCTTTTGGGCGCAACGCAGCGATAAGTGGGGCTGTTCTGAGAAGTGCAACAATACGATTCGACAGCGACGGAGTTATCAAAATTGGAATGAGAAAGGTCAGCAATATCTCTCTGCTAGAAAGAAAAAAGCCAAGCTCAAAAGGAAGTCAGCTAAGAAAGGAAAGTAATTATGGCAGTCTATAAACGCGGCGGCATGTATTGGTATCACTTCGTCTTTGACGGTCGGCATTTTCAGAAGTCTGCCAAGACGAGCAACAAGCGCAAGGCTGAGCAGATAGAGGCCGCATACAAAACTCAGCTTGCAATGGGCAAGGTCGGCATTCACGAACCGAAACGCGCGCCGAAGTTCAGCGAAGCCGTGAAAGAGTTTTTAGAGGTCACACACGCGCAACAGAACACGCGGCAGCGTTTGAGCAGCTACAAGCGTTATGAGACGAGCAGTAAAGCATTGCTGCGATACTTTGCAGACGCGCCGCTTGACTCTATCAGTTCTGAGGACGTTGAAAAGTTCAAGCTGTGGCGTAGCAAACAAACAAAGCGACCACCTGCAAGGAAGTTAAAAAAGAAGCCAAACGCAACGACCAGCAAACTCTTAAAGCCTGCGACGGTGAATAGAGAGCTTGCTTGTCTGAAAGCTCTTTTCAATTACTTCATCAAGAATGAAGTCGTGATAAAGAATCCCGTCAAGGGAGTAAAGTTTCTTGCCGAAGATAACGAGCAGATGCGCGTTGTTAGTTCTGATGAGCAAGTTCTTTATTTCATGGCAGCCTCACAGCCGTTACGTGACATTGCGATACTGATGCTTGAGACAGGTATGCGCCCTGAAGAGGTTTGCCGCATGAGACGTGAAGACGTTCATCTTGAGCAGAGCTATTATTTCAACCCGTATGGCAAGACGAAAGCAGCAAAGCGCAAAGTGCCGCTATCGGTCAAAGCTGTAGAGATAGTCAAAGGCCGATTGTCAGAGGCTAAAGGTGAATATCTATTTCCGGGCGGTCGTGGCGGCGATGATATGAGCAAGCCAATCGTGAAAGTCAACAACCCTCACAACCGCGCTCTGAAGCGTAGCGGCGTGCGTTACTTCAGACTCTACGACCTCAGACATACATGGGCGACGCGGGCGGCGATGGCCGGCGTTGACTTAGTGACGCTTGCTGCGATGCTCGGTCACTCGCGCATTCAGATGGTGCTTCGATACGCGCACCCAACAGAAGAACATCAATTTCAAGCGATGCGAAAGATTGAAGCTTTTGCTGTGGCGAAATAAGAGTATTGTTAATCTGTTATAGAATTGGGAGGCGTACTACCAAACTCTTGCCACTCACCACATTCTGATTTAACACAGTCGTGAGATAGGTCTGAATTAGCTACTAGCGCGTCAAGCTCTTCTCTCGCCCTTTCTGGGCTGCCGAAGTGTTTGCCATTTATGGATGATGAACCATCAACGCCTGCGTAAGAACCAAATCCATCTTCCCTCACAGTTGTTTTAATTGGCGGTTGTTTCTTATGTTGTCGAGTCCATATCTTCATGGCTCAATTCTAACAGATGAGCTTTTCAATAAAAATTCAAGCCACACGCTACAGAAAGTAAGAATGTGCAAAGAGTCGCTACATTTTCCGCTACATCGCACTTTTCGACGCTGCCGAAAAGTTGCTCAGAAATGCCCGTAAACTCTTGAGCAGATTTGAGAAAGATTGGAGGCGGCGGTCAGAATCGAACTGACGAATAAAGGTTTTGCAGACCTCTGCCTTACCACTTGGCTACGCCGCCGGAGAAAGGGGATGAGGGCGGAGGGAGGAGGGATGAATAAGCAGTCGTCTTACTTCATCCCTCCTCCCTCCGCCCTCATCCTTGAGCTTGTGGAGCGGGAGACGAGATTTGAACTCGCGACTTCGACCTTGGCAAGGTCGCACTCTACCACTGAGTTACTCCCGCTCTTGGGTGGAACAAATTCTACAGATTCAGACATGCTTGTCAAGTGTGCCCTGTCTCATTCAATAATCGAAGTGTGCGTCAGCCCATTTGCGTTTGCGAAACTTCTCTTCCGTCCAGAAATTTTTCAAAAGTTTTATGCGCGGAGCCGTCTCAGTTTGTGAATCATCATCGGCAGGCGCGAGGATGACTGTGACGACATCGAAGCGATAGGGCGCGGCGGTGATGCCGAAGAGGCGGCGATAGGCGCGTGCGGCGCGTGCGACCTGGCGTTGTTTGCGCAGGTCTACGTTGGCTTCGGGCGCGGCGAACCAGTCGGAGGCGCGCGTCTTGACTTCGATGAAACAGAGCGTCGCGCCCTCGTATGCGACCAGATCAAGCTCCGCATGGATGAGCGCGCCGCGCAGGCTTCGTCCGACGAGCGCGGTGAAATTCGCCGCCGCGAGACGATAGCCCTGCCTCTCAAGATAGGCTGCCGCAAACTCTTCGCCTCGCCGTCCGAGCGCGAGATGAGAGGCAAGCTTTGGTTCTTGCTCAGTTATCATGGTCCAGGAGATTATACGCTTCTCTGTCATCTGACTTCTACAGCTTAACCTTGCGGCGGTTTGTCTTTGCGCGTTACACTTTGAAAGCAGAGGAGGGAGGTTGAAAAGGATTTGATCTCCTCGCCACGAATCCTCACCTACAGGCTAGACAAGGGACTTCAAAGATAAAAATGCCGGGCGCAGATTATTCCGAACACATCATGGAGCAGGCGGAGGTCAAGACCGAGTCGCGCGAGGCTGCGACCGTAGAGCCGCGCCGCGCGCTTCCGCTCGTCGCCATCGTCGGTCGTCCGAACGTCGGCAAGTCCACGCTCTTTAATCGCCTCGCGGGCCAGCGTCGCGCCATCGTCGGAGACGAGCCGGGCATCACGCGCGACCGCATCTACGGCGAGGCGGAATGGAACGGGCGCAGGTTCTCAATCGTGGACACGGGCGGCATCGTGCCCGACGATGACGCAATTATCCCTGCGAATATTTTGAAGCAGGCTTCGGCGGCGATTGATGAAGCGCAAGCTCTCCTGTGGGTGGTGGATGCGCGCAAGGGCGCGACGCCGCTTGACGAAGAGTTGGCGCTGCTCTTGCGCTCGACCGGAAAGCGCGTGCTGGTCGCCGCGAATAAAGCCGATTCGGCGCGGCTCGATGCTGACGCCGGAGAGTTTTTCAGCTTCGGCTTCGAGGATGTCTTTCCGGTTTCCGCAGAGCACGGCAACGGACTGGGCGAGATGCTCGACGCGCTGGTCGCCCAGTTCGCAGAGCCTTCGGAAGAGACTCAAGATGAGAACCTGCCGCGCGAAGTGAGACTGGCGATTGTCGGTCGTCCGAACGTCGGCAAGTCGTCTTTGCTGAATCGCCTGCTCGGAGAAGAGCGCGTTATCGTCTCTCCGGTCGCGGGCACGACGCGCGACGCGGTTGACACCCTGCTCGAAGCCGACGGCCACAAGTTTCGCGTGATCGACACGGCGGGCATTCGTCGCAAAGGCAAGACTGATGAGATGGCTGAAAAGCTCTCCGTCATCATGGCGAAGAAAAGTTTGGAGCGAGCCGATGTCGCCATCGTCGTGATTGACGCGGCGGACGGCGTGGCCGCGCTCGACGCGAACATCGCTGGCTACGCGCACGAGGCCGGATGCTCGATCATCATCGCCGTCAACAAGTGGGACGCCGTGCCGGACAAAGAGACCGGCACGCCCGCAGAGTTTGAGCGCAACCTGCGCGACAAGATGAAGTTTCTGGAATGGGCGCCCGTGCTTACGATTTCAGCTCTGACCGGACAGCGAGTCGAAAGAATTCTGCCTTTAGTTCTGCGCGCCAATGAAGCTCGCAATCGTCGCATTCCTACCTCGCAACTCAATGATTTCTTCGAGCGCAATGTCTCGCAGCCGAGAGGCGGCGGCGCGCCCGCTCCCGTCAAAGGCGGAGTCTCGCGCCTGCATGTGCAATACATGACGCAGATTAGCGTGCGCCCGCCGCGCTTCGTCGTCTTCACGGCGGGAGGCAAGCCGGGCTTGCATTTCTCTTACGAGCGTTACCTGATGAATCGCCTGCGCGAAGAGTTTGATTTCTTCGCCACTCCGATTCGTCTCGTCGAAAGACATAAACGGAAAAAGAGATAGTTTTTAGTTTTCAGTTTTCAGTTTTTAGAAAAAAACAAGCGGCTGAAAACTGAAAACTAAAAACTGAAAACTGCTTCCATGCCCGATACAGATTTTGCAAAGCTGTTTGAGCGCATCAGCGATCCGGCCATCGTGACGGATTTGGCGGGAGCGTGTGTGCTGGCTTGTAATGACGCGTTCGGGAAAATATTGGGATGCGACGCGGCCTCTTTCGTCGGAGTCGAGATGAATACGCTCCTGCGGGTTGATTCGGAGAATGAAGGAGGCGAGTGCGCGACGCTGCTCAAGAACGACGAGCAGTTGGGCGCAGTGAAGATAGAGCGTCTGGATTGCGTTTGGGACGGGCGAGAGGCGAAGCTGCTCTTATTAACATCTCTTCAAGCCGAAGAGGCTCAAGCCGAGGCGGATAAAGAATCGGTCACGAGCGAGGAGATGAGCGCGCTCTTCGATTATTTGAGAGAGGCGACGGATCAACTCGAAGTCGTCAATCGCATCATCGCCGCCGTCAACACGGGTCGCTCAATCGAGCAGATGTTCTCGCTCGCCACGGAACAGATGCGCGCCCTCGTTCCTTTCGACCGCGCCTCGATTGCGATCTGCAATGATGACGGCGAACACCTGCGCGTCTTCGCCATTTCAGGACAGCACGTAGGCTCGCTCACCGTCGGCGCGGTCGCAGCCCTCCGGGGCTCTGTCACACAGCATGCGCTCGAACGACGCGAGATGATCGTCATCCCCGAACTCGTCGCGGAGCAGCGTTTCAATATCTACACAGACCTCGAACGCGAAGGCTTTCGCTCAGCCGTCTGCTGCCCGCTCTTCTCCACGCATCAAGCCATCGGCAGCCTCAATCTGACTTCGCGCACGCCCGACGCTTATCAGAGAAAACACCTGCTTGCTCTCGAACGACTCTGCCCGCCGCTGGCGATTGCGATTGAGAAAGTCTTACTGCTTGAACAGGCCGAGCGTCGCTCGCGCGAGATGGAATCCGCCGCGCACAGGGAAGAGCTGGCGGGACGCATCGGTCGTCAATTGTCCGGCTCGCTCGATCCGTCTGCGGTCTTGCAGGAGACGGTTGACGCGCTCGGCCACGCGCTCGGAGCGGATCGCTGTCACGTCTCGCTCTTCGACGGGACGGAGGATTACGCGCTCGTGGATTACGAATATCTTGCGCGGCGTGATGTCGCCTCCATGCGCGGGCATCGCATCCCATTGCGTTCGAGCGAGTATGCGCAACAAGCTCTTGCGTCAGATGCGCCCGTCGCGCTCGGCGACATCTGCGCGACTGAAGAGAGCGCGCTGACGGAATTTTACAAGCGGCTTCATGTGCGCTCGGTGCTGGCCGCGCCGGTCATCGTCTCCGGCGAGCATGAGGGCTTGCTTGAGTTGCATGACGGCAAGAGCGAAAGAGTTTGGACTGAGGACGAGCGCAAGCTTGTCGGCGCGGTCGCCGCGCAGGTCTCCGTCGCGCTCACTAACGCGCGGCTTTACGAGGCCAGCCGCCGCCGCAGTGAAGAGTTAGCGGGGCTTTATAATATCTCGCGCGCTTTCTCCACCCTCAATGACGCGTCCGACATTTACGGCAAGCTGACGCGCGCGATTGCCGAACTGGTCGGCGGCGAGAAATGCCTGTTCGCCACTTATGATCGTCGCCAGTGCATCGTGCGCGCCGAAGCTCCGGGCTTTAACACGCCGCCCGAAATGATTGCGGAGTTTAAGTTCGATTTGAAGCAGGACGAAGGCGGCAAATATCTCTATCGCACGGGCGAGAACAAATATTCGTACACGGTCGACGAAGCCTTCTTCTCAAATGCTCCTGCGGGAGACGAGCGTTTCAATCAGGAGTTTCTGCTTAAGTACGAAGTGCGTTCGGCCTTGATGGTGCCGATGCTGATTAAGCGCGAGCTGATCGGCTTTATATATGTCATGAATCGTCCCGGCGGTTTTCGTGAAAGAGACGTGCGCCTCCTCGAAATCTTTGCGGCGCAGGCCGCAGAGACTATCGCCAACGCGCGCCTCTTTGCGACGATTCAGGCGCAGGCCGAGCGCGAGGCTATCGTCAATCGCTTGCTCCTCACTTTGCAACAGGCCAGTGACCCGAAACGCGGCGTCGAAGTCATCGTCGAGCGCGTCGGCGAAATCCTGGGGCTTGATCGCTGCCTTGTCACGCTCAACGAAGAGAACGACCGCACCAATTTTTACAGCGAGTGGTGCGACGAAGGCATCCTGCCGCTCAGTCATGACAGGGAAGTGCAGGAGCGTTCGCCCGTCAGCCATTGGATTCAGGTGCATCGCCAGCCGCTCGTCGCCACGGACGTGCTCGCACACTCGCTCGCCCTCGGACTCGAAGACCTCATCGAGCGCACGCGGCTGAAGAGTCTCGCCGTCGTTCCGATCATTCATCAGGGGCGCGTCATCGGAACGCTGAGCGGGCATCAGACGCGCGGCGCGCGGCGCTGGGCTGAAGACGATATTGATCTTTTGACGGCGGTGGCGATGCAAATCGGCGGGACGCTTGAGAACGCGCGTCTCATCGCGGAGCTGCGCGAGGCCAATCGCCTCAAGGATGAATTTCTGGCGACTATTTCGCATGAGCTGCGCACGCCTCTGACCGCCATCAGAGGTTGGGTTGACCTCTTGAGCGAGAATCCCGTGCTCGAACATGACGCCGAGTTGCAGGACGGCATCAACGTCATACAGAACTCTGCGGCCTCACTGTCGCAATTAATCTCAGACCTGCTCGATCTCTCGCGCATCCAGCGCAAGGTTTTAAGGCTCGATTGCAAGCCGACCGCGATTAACGAGCCTGTCATGGATGCCGTGCAGGCTGTCAGGCAATCTGCGGTCGCGCGACGTTTGCGCCTCAAGCTTGAGCTTGACGAACAACTGCCGCTCATCAACGCCGACGCGGGTCGCTTGCAACAGGTGCTCTGGAACTTGCTGCACAACGCCATCAAGTTTACGCCCGAAGGCGGCGAGATAACTGTGCGCTCGCGCCTTCTGGATTCGTCCGCGTATTTGATCGAGGATGAAGAGCAAGATATTAAACGCTGGATCGTGCTCGAAGTCTCGGACACGGGCGAGGGCATCCCCGCAGACTTTCTGCCTTACGTGTGGGATCGCTTTCGTCAGGCCGACGGCTCATCCACGCGCAGACACGGCGGCCTCGGCATCGGTCTCGCGCTCGTCAAAGAATTAGTCGAGGCGCACGGCGGGCAGGTCGAAGCCAAAAGCGAAGGCGGCGGCGCGACCTTCATCGTGCGCCTGCCGGTGACGGAAACGGATGAGAGTCCGAGTAAGGTGAAGATCAGCGACGACTTGAAAGCTCAAACCTCCTGACGCACTTCCCGCACAAAAAAGAGAGATTCAAATCCGCAGTTTGGGGTTATAATGCGCGGCACAGCAGCCTCTTGTCAGCAAAGGAGAATCGCCCGTGCTCAAACGCATCAACTTAGCCGCGCCGGTTCTTCTGTGCCCCCTGCTCCTGGTCTGCGCTTGGCCGTCTCAGGCTCAGCAGAACGATACTCCTTCCGATGACAGCCCGGCACTCCAGAGCGTGGGTTGCGTGCGCGCTTTCGATGAGTACGGGGATGTCTGCTTTGAGGATGAGCAGGCGCGTCTCGACAACTTTGCTATCGAGTTGCAGCAGAATCCGAAGGAGAAAGGCTATATCCTCTTCTATCACGGCGTGAACGAGCTTCCCGCCAGACTCACCGAGCAGAGAGGCGACCGGGCTTTGGATTATCTGGTGAACACGCGAGGCATTGATGCGGCGCGCGTCTCAGTCATCACAGGCGGTTTCAGAGAAGAGCAGACGACAGAGTTGTGGGTTGCGCCGGAAGACGCGCCCGCCCCGCAGCCGTCCGGAACAGTCGCCTACACCAAACCGACGGGACGCGTCTACCAGTTTGATGAACAGTATTTAGACATCTCATATGTCGAGCCTCAAGCTGACGCTGAAGAAAGCGGCGAGGCCGAAAGCGAAGCCGACGCGACGCCCGCGCCCGACGCCGCGCAGAGCGAGCCGGTCGAGGAACAGGCGACGAACTCCGATGCTCAAGCTGAGGCTCAAGCGCAGACGGAAGAGGACGCCCAAGACTCCTCCACGCCGGATGAATTTCTGTACTGGGCTTCGGAGCGATACGCCGATGCCGTCAAGCAAGAGGACGGAGCGCAAGCCTGTATCATCTATTATGCGGACGGCGAGCACATAGATTTGTCAGAGATACAAAACATCATCGAGCGCGGCAAAGACATCCTGATGGAAAAGTACGGCCTCAAAGCCGACTGCTTCGTGACGCTCTACGGCGGCTATCGTGCCACGCCGACGATTGAGACTTGGGTCGTGCCCGCGAACAACTCATTGCCCGCGCCGACTCCCGAACAGAGACCTATCGAAGAGCCTGCCATGGATGATGACGCTCAATAGCTTTCCCGCCTCTGCCCGCGAACAGGTTTGACGAACCCGCCCCCGCGCATCAACAATAGCTTTCCTGTCATCATGAATCAGCAGTCAATCGCTTTCGACATCGTCGCGCGAGACGGAGAAGCTCGCGCCGGAATTTTGCGCACGCGTCGCGGCGTGATCGAAACGCCCGTCTTCATGCCCGTCGGCACGCTCGGCACGGTCAAGGGCACACGCTTTGAAGCTCTCGAAACGGAGCTTGACGCGCGAATTATTTTGGGCAACACGTATCACCTGTGGCTGCGTCCGGGCGCGGACGTAGTGCGCGAGTGCGGCGGCCTGCATCGCTTCATCGGCTGGGAACGCGCGCTCCTGACCGATTCGGGCGGCTTTCAGGTGTGGAGTTTGGGCGCGCTCAGAAAGATTTCGGAAGAGGGAACTGAGTTTCGCTCGCACGTTGACGGCAGCCTCAAGTTTCTCTCGCCCGAAGTCTCTATGGAAGTGCAGAGCGCGCTCGGCTCTGACATCGTGATGGCCTTTGACGAATGCGCGCCGGGCGAGGCCACGCATGAAGTCGCGCGCGTGAGCATGGAACTCACGGCGCGTTGGGCTGCGCGCTCGCGCGCAAGCTTCGATGTCTTGCAAAGCGAAGGCATGGACGCGGGACGCGTTGAGCCGACGGAGGATTTGAGCGGCAGGCAAGCTCTCTTCGGCATCGTGCAGGGAGCGTCACATTTGGATTTGCGTCGTGAAAGCCTTGAGCGCACAGTCGAGATGGGTTTTGACGGTTACGCCATCGGGGGCTTGAGCGTCGGCGAAGAGAAGAGCGTCATGTACAACGTCATCGAAGAGATTGCGCCGTTGATGCCCGCGTCGCGTCCGCGTTATCTGATGGGCGTCGGCACGCCCGTTGATTTGGTCGAGGCCATCGCGCGCGGCGTGGACATGTTCGATTGCGTCTTGCCGACGCGTAACGGTCGGACGGGACAGGCTTTCACTTCGCGCGGCAAGGTCAATATCAAGAACGCGCGTTACGCGCGCGACACGCGCCCGCTCGACGAAGCTTGCGGGTGCGCTGTGTGTCGTCGCCACTCGCGCGCGTACCTGCGGCATCTCTATCAGACGGGCGAAATGCTCGGCGGCATATTGTTGACGCATCACAACCTCGCGTGCTTCCTTGACACGATGCGGCGCGTGAGGCAAGCTATCCGGTCTGGCGATTTCGCGCGATTTCGGCAAGAGTTCAGAGCCGCGAATTTGGAGTCTGAAATCTAGCATGAGCGGGAGAGTTTCGCCGTTGACTCGTCCGGCTCGCTCGATTCCGTGACTTCAAACTCAGAGGCTTCAGACTGTTAAAAATGTCCATACTGACAATCTTACAAAACGCGGGCGGCGGTAATTTTATCGTCGCCATTCTGCCGTGGGCTTTAATCATCGGCGTCTTTTACGTGCTGATTATCATGCCTCAGCGCAGAAGACAGCGCCAGCTACAGGATACGATCTCGAATCTCAAAGCGGGTGACAAAATCATCACCACTGGCGGCATCATCGGGACGATCACAGTGGTGCGCGACACGAGCCTGCTGATTCGCAGCGCGGACAAATCAATCCTCGAAATCACACGCACCGCCGTCGCCGGAACTTCGGGAGACGAGGAAGAGAAGAAGTGATGTGTGATGAGTAATGAGTGATGAGGGACAAGCTGTTTGTCTTTCACTCATGACTCATCACTCATGACTCGTCACTTTATTTAGTTATGAAGAAGAAGAATCTTTTACAGCGCGTCATCATCATCGTCGTCGTGACGATCATCGGGCTTTACATCGTGATCGGGCCGCGCCATCGCCCGACGCGAGGCGATTTCACCTGGGCGGGCGTCAAAAACAGTCTCAGGAACAATATTCATCTCGGCCTCGATTTGCGCGGCGGTTCGCACCTGGTGATGCGCGTCAAGACCGAAGAGTATTTGAAACGTCTGGCCGAAGGTAACGCGGTCGCGGCTGAGAACGCGGCCAAAGCCGAGAATCTTCCGGTCAAGTCGGCGCATGCCGAGACCGCAGGCGGCAACTATCGCGTCATCGTCGAGGCGACGGACGGCTCGCAACTGCAATCCATCCGCGACGCCGTGCAGAAGAAGACAGACCTCAACGATTCGTCCGTCTGGTCTGCTTCGACGAGCGGCAACACTGTGACGTGGAGCATGTCCTCGACGGCTCAACGCGCTTTGAGCCAGCAGGCCGTGGATCAGGCTTTGAAGATTATAGACAGCCGCCTCAATGCGGTCGGCGTCGCAGAGCCTTTGCTGCAAACGCACGGCGCGACCGGCTCGAACCAGATTCTCTTGCAGATGCCGGGCATTCAAGACCCCGAACGCGTCAAGGAACTGCTGGTCGGCGAATCTAGGCTTGAGCTGGTGCATGTCGTCAGCCCGCCAAGTCCGGCGGGCGTGCAGAAGTACATGACCGAACAGGAAGCCCTGCAATCGCTCGGCGGCTCAGTTCCCGCCAATCGCAAAGTGTATCCTTATGTTGAGCGCGACGAGCCGACGGCGGCCAATCCGAACCCCGACCCGAACGCCAGGAAGCCTACGAGTTATGTCGTCGTCGAAGTTCCGGCGGTCGTGGACGGCAGCGAATTGCGTAACGCTTCGGCTGTCACCTCGCGCGCGGGTGGCCCGGATGATTACCAGATTCAGTTTTCGCTCAAGCCGATGGGCGCGCAGAAGTTCGGCGCGTGGACGGGCGCAAACATCAACGAGTACATGGGCGTCGTCTTGAACGGGCAGGTCAAGTCCATCGCTTTCATCAAATCGCAGATCACGGATTCGGGCGAGATTAGCGGGCACTTTACCAAACAGTCGGCTGAAGACCTCGCTTTGACGCTTCGTTCGGGCGCGCTGCCCGCGCCGATTGAGTATCAAGAGGAGCGCACAGTCGGCCCCAGCCTCGGCGCGGATTCGATCAAAGCGGGCGTCACGGCTTCGGTCGTCGGCCTCGCGCTGGTCGTCGCCTTTATGCTCTTCTACTATCGCGGCTCAGGCGTCAACGCCGTCGTGGCCTTGCTGCTCAATATGATTCTGATGCTGGCCGGTTTGATTATCTTCGGCGCGACGCTGACGCTGCCGGGCATCGCCGGAATCATCCTCACGGTCGGCATGGCCGTCGACTCGAACGTGCTCATCTTCGAGCGCATACGTGAGGAGTTGAGGACGGGCAAGACCGTCCCTTCATCTGTCGAGCAGGGATTCGCGCGAGCCTTCGTCACGATTATTGACACGCACGTGACGACCATCATCTCGTCGCTCTTCCTCTTCGTCTTCGGCACAGGGCCGATTCGCGGCTTCGCCGTGACACTGGTGCTCGGCCTGATTATCAACCTCTTCTCGGCGGTCTACGTCTCGAAGACGATCTTTATCTGGCTCCTGAATCGCGAAGGCCGACGCCCGGACGCGATCAGTATTTAACAACGGTGAGAAGTGAGAAGTGATGAGTAATAAGAAAAAGCTTTTCTCTCATCACTGATCACTCGTCACTTATCACTTTTCAAAAGGTTATGATTCAATTTTTTAAAGACGTTAAGATTGACTGGTTGGCGAATCGTCGTATTTTTATCGCCATCTCTCTGTTGCTCATGCTGGTAGGCTTGGGTTCCGCCATTTTCCGTCAGGTAGTTCATCCGCACGGGACGGAGGCTTTTAACCTCGGCGTGGATTTCAAGGGCGGCACAGTCATCACGGCTCAGTTCAAACAGCGTCCGACGGCGGAAGCCATCAGTAGCGCGCTCGCCAAAATCGGCGTGAAGGACGCAGTCATTCAGCCCATCACCGATAAGCCCGATCAAGTCCTCATCAAGCTGCCGCAGCAGGGAAGCGGCGGCGGACAGGATCAGGCGCAGGTGGACATCGGACGCAACGAGGTGAAACAGGCTCTCGACGCCTTTGGCCCCGAAGCCGCGCACGACAAAGATTTGAACGCGGATCCGAATGCCGCTTATAAAATCTTGGGCACGGACGCGGTCGGCCCCGTCGCCGGACGCCAGCTTCGCAATCAGGCGATTGCCGTCACCCTGCTCGCGCTCGTCGGCATCTTGATGTACATCGCCTTTCGCTTTGAGTGGACGTATGGCGCGGCGGCGGTCATCGCGGTTTTTCACGACGTGCTGGTGACGCTCGGATTCTTCTCGATCTTTCAGTGGGAGATCAGCCTGACGGTGATCGCCGCGCTGCTGACGCTGGTCGGCTTTTCCGTCAACGATACCATCGTCGTCTTTGACCGGATACGCGAAAACCGCCGTCTGCACAGGCGCGAATCGCTCTACGACATCACCAACGACGCGATCAACCAGACGCTCTCGCGCACGGTGATTACTTCCGGCCTCGTCTTTCTCTCCGTGCTCGCGATGGTGCTCTTCGGCGGCGAAGTCCTGTTCGGATTTTCCGTCGCACTCCTGATCGGCATCGTCTTCGGAACTTACTCCTCTATTGCTATCGCAAGCCCGATTATGGTCTGGTGGCAGAAGCGCGTCGAAGCGGCCAATCTGCGCACGCCTCCGGTCGCGAAGTCGAGCGGCGCGAGCGGCAATCGCACGCAGGCCGCGCGCCCGCGCATGGGCGCGAAACGCGCCGGAGCTTAAGCGGATAAAAGCCCTGCGCCCGGCTGCGCTCGATTTGTAAAAAGTTTTTCTTTTGCGCTTGACTTTACAAGGCATTGCGGCATAGACTGCCCGCGTTGCTGGCCAATTAAATAGTTTAGAAATCGCGCCCGCGCGTCGTCGGATAAACGGAGCGGAGGCGCGGTGGTCTATGTTGATGTGGCCGGCAATTTTGTGTCATTTCTCGCGCAGCGGCTGGTTATATCAAGTACATCTGTTCTCAAGATGTCGGACGCGCCGCCGCCTTCCCCTATTTTATACTCTTTAATTTTTTTTGAGCGGCTTGACGAGCGGCGTTTGAGGCAATTATTAAGTCTTGAGATTCGCACCCTGATCCTTTTGGCACCGGAATAGGTAGGGAGGACAGTCAACATGTTCGAACATTTAGTCGAGTCTACTTCGCACAAGGACGACCTGTCGCGGAAAGGCTCTTTTATCCTGGGCACGATTGTGGCTTACGCTATCGTGCTCACAGGGCTGGGCATCCTGAGCATCTATCTCTATGACGCGCAGCTCGAAAACCAGAATCTGGAACTGACGACGCTGGTCGCGCCTGTGCCCGTGCCGCCTGCGGCGGAGGACAAGCCTGCCGATGCGGCCAAGCCGCAGAAGGTCACGACCGACCAGCAGGTGGATGTGCGCAAAGAACTGATGTTGGATGTCTCTGACACGAGAGTTGCGCCGAAAGAGGTTTCAGCGAAAGGCAGCGACACTCCGCCGATGCGTAAAGGCGTGCTGACGCAGCTTGGCTCTGGTAATTCCAACGCTGATTTGTCGGGCGGCCCGGTCGGGAGCGGCACGGGCGGCATCCCCGGAGGCACTGGCACTGGCACTGGCGGACAGGCGGTTGAGATGGAAGCTCCGCCTCCGGCTCCGCCGACGCCGAAGCCCGTCCCGAAAGCTCCTATCTCCGGCGGCGTCTTGAACGGCAAGGCGCTCAGCCTGCCCAAGCCCGCCTATCCGGCGATAGCCAAGACGGCGAGAGCTTCGGGCACAGTCGTCGTGCAGGTCACGATTGACGAGAACGGGAGCGTGATTTCGGCGAACGCCATTTCCGGCCCTCCGCTTTTGAGAGCGGCGGCGGTGCAGGCTGCGCGCGGCGCGCGTTTTTCACCGACCAAGCTTTCGGGGCAGCCCGTCAAAGTCACAGGCGTGATTAACTTTAACTTTACGCTTCAGTAGTCGCGCGCTCGGCGAATCTCGTCGTTGTCCGAGCGCCTCTCAATTGAGGCGCTCACCGGATTCCACGCGCTCACAACAGCTTGATGCAATAAAAACCTATTGGAGGGGTTTACCGTGACCATTTTAACCAGCCTTCTCGGAACGAAAGCTCTGGGCTTTCTCGCGTTTTTCTGGCAGGAAGCTGCCGCCAGTCCTGCTGCCAGTCCAGCCGCCGACACGGGTGGCGGATTCACCATTACCGAAATGCTCAAACACCTCGGCGGCGTCGCCCTCGGCGTGGTGATTATTCTGTTGATTATGTCCGTCTACTCGATTGCGATCATGGTCGAGCGTTTTCTGACCTACCGAGCAGCCAAGCAGCAGTCGCGCCAGTTTGCCCCGCGCGTCGCGCAGGCGCTCAAGAATGACCGCATCGAAGAGGCCATCAACATCAGCGACAAGCATCGCAAGTCGCATCTGGCGATGGTCGTCACTTCGGGCTTGCAGGAGTTTCGCGCGCACGAGCAGTCGTCCGACATTTCGGGTGATGAGATCGAAGCCAGTAAGCGCGCACTGCAACGCGCCATCGCCATCAAGACGGCGGAGTTCAAGCGCGGCCTGTCCGGTCTGGCGACCATCGGCTCGACCGCTCCGTTCGTCGGACTGTTCGGCACTGTGTTCGGCATCATCAACGCCTTTCAAGGCATGAAGAACGCCGAGTCGGCGGGTATCGCGGCGGTCGCGGGCGGCATCTCGGAAGCCCTCTTTACGACCGCTCTCGGCATCGGCGTGGCGATTCCGGCGGTGTGGCTCTTCAACTATTACACCAGTAAAGTGCAAGGGTTCATCGTCGAGATGGATAACTCGGCCTCGGAACTCATTGACTACTTCTTGAAGAACCGCACGCGGCAGCTGAAGCCTTAAAGGCTGTGGCCGGAACCGAAGCGGATTTGAAATTCAGGCACGAGGGCGCGCCGAAGCTTTCGCGTGGCAGCGCGGGAGCGTCCGGAAGCGCGCGCCCGTCCACGTGCCGCCGGTCTCTCCTTCATGGTGAGAGACTAAAGCTCAGCTAAAAGAGCAGGAGATTTAATTATGGGAATGTCAGCCGGCGGAGGATCAGACCTACACTCCGAGATCAACGTCACGCCGATGGTGGACATCATGCTGGTGCTCTTAATCATCTTCATGGTGGTCACGCCGTTCTTGCAACAGGGCGTCACCGTCGCCATCCCGCGCGACATGCTCAGCCCGGACGTTGATCCCGCGATCATCAAAGAGTCTTCGGTGGTCATTTCAATTCCGAACGATGGCGAGTACTATATCGGCAAAGACAAAATGGAAAAAGACGATTTAGGCCCGCGCATCGAGAAGATGATGAAGAACAAATCCGATGCCGAACGCATCGTCTACGTCAAGAGCGGCGTCGGCGTGCATTACGGCAACGTGGTGGAAGTCATCAATGTCATCAGGAAACAGGGCATTGATAAGATCGGGCTGGTCGCCGACAAGAAGAAGGGCGGCAAAGCTGCCGCGCCTGCCGCTCCGGCCACGTAAAAGGCTCTGTGGACTTTTAGTTTAAATCAATCGCAGCGGACGCCGCGCGCACGCCGAAGAGCGGCGACGGGCGCGTCCGCCCATCAAAACAAGAGGAGTGTTCTTATGGCAATAGCTCCCGCAGGCGGCGATGAAGCCGTACCTTATATCAACGTCACGCCTCTGATTGACGTGCTGCTGGTGCTCTTGATTATCTTCATGGTGGTGACGCCTTTGAAGCCGAGCCGTTTTGAAGCCAAGATTCCGTCCGAGCCTGATCCCAATCAGGATTTGACCAATGTCAAGCCGAACCCGTTGACGCTGGTCGTCACGATTGCGAGCGATTTGAAGCTCAAGCTGAATCAGGACGACATGGGGTCGGTCAACGAGACGGGCCCGCTCAGCCAACGGCTCGCCGCGCTCTTCGAGCAGCGCAAGTCTACCGGAGCTTATCGCCCCGGGACGCAAGAGGTTGAAAAGACCGTCTTCATCAAAGCCCCGCGCTCACTGAATTACGGTGACGTTGTCAAGGTCATTGATGCCATCAAGGGCGCGGGCGCGAATCCCGTCGGCCTGCAAGTAGACGATCTGGCGCAATAAAAACAGTGATGAGTGATGAGTGATGAGTGATGAGTGACAAGCTGTTACTCATCGCTCATCACTCATCACTCATCACTTAAAACATTGGAGTGAAGAACAGATGAAACTCTCTCAAGGCAAGCTGTTTCTCTTGATCCTGTTTGTGCTTGTCTCCACGTCCGGCTGCGGCGTCTTCAATCGCATTCGCGCCAAGAACGAACTCAACGAAGCCGCGCGCGCTTACAAGGCCGGGAAGTTCGCCGAGGCGGAACAGCATTCCAAGAGGGCGCTGGAACTCGACCCCGAACAGAAAACGGCTCCGACCTTCATCGCACGCTCGATCCACGCGCAGTATCGTCCCGGCGTTGAGACGCCGCAGAACAAACAGAAGGCGATTGAGGCCGTCGAAGCTTACAAAAAAATTCTAGATAAGAATCCGAACGACGAGGAGGCATACAAAGCCATCGCCGCTTTGTACGGCGCGTTGGACGAGAATCAGCAGCGGCAGTGGATTATGCAGCGCGCCAGCAACGAATCGGTCGCCAAAGAAAAACGCGCCGAAGCCTATACGATTCTCGCCAGCAAGGATTGGAACTGCTCCTACACCATCACCGAGCAGCCCGCCAACAAAAAGACCGATAACAAGGACGGCAAACCCGTCGTCGTCTTCCAGAAGCCGAAAGATCAGAAGGATTTTGATACCGCCAAACAGTGCGTCGCGCGCGGGATGGAAGAGGCCGAAAAGGCCATCAGCTATGACCCGAACAACGACGCCGCCATGTCGTTCAAAACCAACCTCCTGCTAGAATCCGCCAAGCTGGCCGAGATGGACGGCGATCAGAACAAGAAGCAGGAATTCACCAAGCAGGCCGAAGAGGCGCAGAGGCGCACCATCGAGCTGACGCAGGAGAATCAGAAGAAGAAGGACGAAGAGGAGAAGAAAAAGGCCGCTCAAAAACCGCAGCAGCCCGCAAGCTAAAATTTCGGCGCAGACTAAAGCGGGCATCCGTCGTATGCTCGCGCAGTATTTCAGCATAGGTGATGTTCGACTTTCAGGTCGGGCATCACCTATTGCTATAATGAGACTCGGGAGTGGATAAAAGCGGACTCGCTGACACCAGCGA
>DASWRG010000040.1:0-3421 GCA_036403295.1 Pyrinomonadaceae bacterium | reverse complement strand
GGCGAGCGCAAGTCTTTGCCGCAGGCGCGACACTGTGTGCGGCGTTTGGCGTTGAGCGTACCGCAGGCGGCACAGCGCAGGTACATCGCTCTGGCAAACCAGTTAGTGATGATCGCGCTGGCCGCGAGGATGCAAACTAAGACAGCTATGCTCAACAGCGTGTCTTTCAACCTTTGTATCTCTCCTGCAAATCATGTTGATAATTCTGTCCCCTGTCATAACCGCACTTGAAAGCGTCGCTCGTGCAGTCATCCCCGTAATGTTTGCGCAAAAATTCCTGACGCTCTTCGTAAGATTTGCCGCGCGACTGTGAAGCCAGAGCCGATTCAAAGCCTTTGCGATAGAGCGGCTCGTCCTGTTTGAAATCCTTGCCCTGTCCCGTGTACTTCTCTTCCTCTGCGTCGCGCAAGCCGATCCACCATTCGTCGCGCGCCGCGTCAATGCTCTCGGCTCCGGCTTGCGACAGAACGCCGCGCACGGCCTCGCTCTGCGCGTCATCTGTAGTTGAAACGATGACGACCGTGCGGCCTTTTCTGAGCGCGTCTTCGTAAACGTACAACTCGTCGTGCGGCAACCCTTCGACAGTATCTTCGAGAGCATCGCCCGCCGCCGCTCCGACCGCCGCTCCGCCTGCTCCAAACAAAGCCGCGCCGATGATTCCGGCGGCGATGACGGGGCCGACGCCGGGGACTAAAAGGCTGGCGACGGCTGCGCCCATCGAAACGCCGCCCGCCGCGCCCATCGCGCCGCCGACCACGCCGCCCAGAGCGGAACCCATGCCCGGCTGTTCGGTTTCGGTGGTCGCCACAGTCGTGTCAATATCCGCGTGCGAAGTTCCGGGGGCGAGCAGGCTGATCTCTTTATCGGTCAAGCCAATCGAGCGCAAGCTGTCTGCCGCGCGTTCTGCGTCTGCGCGCGAGTTGAAGATACCGGCGACGGTGCTCATACGAAAGTTTCTCCTTGTGGTTTGGTTTGAGATAAGTTTTAACCGTTTCGCTCTTTTCTTTCAAGGCTAAATCAACATCACGAAAGAAGCTCGCGCAAAGGCGCAAAGGCGCAAAGGAAGAACGCCAAGCTGTTGAGTGCCACTTACTCTTTGCGGTTTTCTGCTTTGCGCCTTTGCGCGAAACTGCTTTTTTCTCCCCTGATTTTTGAATCTAATCCGGCACAGCCAAACTCGAACTATTGAGCAAAGCATCAAACGCATGTTAAAGTACTGATGCTCTCAACGGTTTCTCATACGATCTTAAAACGGAGCAAGGCATGATTGAGGTTATCGAAAAACACTGGCCGATGTCTGAGGGCGATGGCAAGGCCGCGCGCAAGAAGAGGCCGCGTATCTTAGCCATCACGACGGATTGTTGTACGGGCTGCGCAGGCTCTCCGGCGTGCATCGAGTATTGCCCGATTGAAGCCTGCATGTTCTGGGTGCCCGATGAAGACCATCCGCCCTTCGGACGTATCGAAGTTGATCCCTATCTCTGCATCGGCTGCCAGAAATGCACGAGCAAAGGGCCGGACGGCGCGTTTCTGGACGGTTGCCCGTGGGACGCAATCGAGATGGTGCCGACGGATAATTGGGAAGCGGCGCACGGCGTCACGTTGCCGGATTTGCCGCCGACGCCCGTCACTGCGGAAGTATAAAAGACAAGCTATTGAGAATTAACGAGAGCGTCTCTGTATGGCTGTGGCCGTCAGAGACGCTTGTTGTTTTATCTCTGCGGATAATTTCCCGACGCCGCGCGCGTAACTCTCGACGACTGGCAAGTCCTCTCGCTCTCCAACCAGATACAAAGCTCTCAAAGCTTCCCACACAGTGCTGCTGTCAGGCGTGATGAAGAGCATCGTGTCTCCCACTTTGATTTTCGCGCCGACTGAAACATTGACCTTGCTAATCTCTCCGGGCAAAGGCGAGCGCACTTCCACGATTTGACCATCGCCCTGCTTGACGCGTGAGAGCATCATGCCGACTGTGACCACCGTGCCTTCATTCAAGATGCTCGCCACTTCGCCTTCGATTGGAGCGGCGAGCGCGTAGGGTTGCAGCATCGAGCGTATGACGGGCAACGCGTTCTTGTCATTAAAAGCCACGAGCGAGGTCGCGGCGTTGCGCTCGACAATCGGCTCGTTGTCATGCAGCAGCTTGAGCAGCGCTTCGTGAAACTCCTGCGACTGATTATCCTTGCCCATCAACCACGCGACGTTCGAGCGAAGCTCCGCGAAATTGCTATTCGATACAGCAACTATCTGCGGATACCAGCGACGCGCGCCCGCGTCCTTTTTCTCAAGCCGCTCCGCGAGTTGCGACAGGGCGTGCTGCACATGGCGCGGGTTCTTTTCGTCCGCGAGATATTCCGTCAACTTCTCGTCGCTCAAATCACGCCCGAACCATGTGCCGTACCATGCGAGGAACGGCACGATGATGAAAAGCGCGGCCACGATAATCAGAGGCAGCGTCGCGCGTTGCCGCAAGCCCTTCGGCAGCGTCGCCGGAGCAGTAGCATCAGGATGTGAATTATTGCCTGACATCAAAAAAACTCTTAATAGCATTCCCTTCATCAATCATCGCGCCGGATAAATTTGATAGAGCATGAGATACACAATCACGCCCGTCACGGAGACATAGAGCCACACCGGAAAAGTCCACCGCGCGATCTTTCGATGCTTGTCAAACCTTTCGCGCAAGGCGCGCAGCAGTGTGACGACAGCCAGCGGCGCGACCACAGCCGCCAGCACTGTATGCGTCAACAGAATTGTGAAATAGACGGGACGCACCCACCCGACGCCTCTGAACGGAGTCGAGCCATGAAACGCATGATACGTCAGATAAGAGATAAGAAAGATGACGGATGCGATAAAAGCGGCGATCATGCACCTGTGATGTGCCGCGACGTTTCCCTTTCGGATAAAGATATAGCCGGTGATGAGCAGCAGCGCGCTGATGGAATTGAGTGTGGCGTTCAGATGCGGCAGAGCATAGATGTAATTCATTCGAGAGAATTGCGATGTGTACTTTTCAGATTTGTTCTTCTTCTGACGTGAGGATTTTATCACGCGCTGCGAGCTTTCCGCTTTCGGTCAGAGCATAAAAATCGTTGCCGCGTTCTTCCAGCAAACCCTCTTTAATCAAACGCTCCACCGTATCGAAGACAGCCGTGCGCGCGTTCGGGTCGTTGCCGCCCGCCTCGAATAGCTCGTGCAAGTCGAGCGTCTCTTTGCCGAATCGCTCGAACATGCTGATGACCTTTAATGACATTTCATCCATAACTTTGCGCGGCATGCTCCGGTTCAATGAAAATTGCCGTCCCTTTTCTTCGCAAAGAAACTCAGGACGCCATAAATCAGAAGAGAGTATAAAGCGACGGTCAATATCAGACAGATGATGGCAACGGGAAAATCAATCGGCGTCCCCTCACAAAGC
>DASWRG010000039.1:0-4342 GCA_036403295.1 Pyrinomonadaceae bacterium | reverse complement strand
GGTCGCGCCGCTATCGCTCAAGGTGTAGGTGACGTTGACCATGTCGGGATCGTCGCCCGCTCCATCTTGAATCAACAGCGCCGCGCCGGTCGGTCCGACTAACACGATGCCCACATCATCGGGAAAGGTGTGCGAAAAGCTGTTGAGCGTGACTTGCACGGCGTCTGCGGCTGCCGGAATGCTCGTTCCCAGTCCGCTGACCGTGATGTCAGAAGGATAAGGCGTGGCCGTGGACGCATCATTGATGGTAATCAGTGTCGAGTTGGTAAAGACAGTCTGCGGCGAGTCGGCTTGGTCATTGCTGGCCGAAGCTCTGCGCAAAGAGCCGGAGGCCAGAAGAGCTAAGACCATCACCAGCGCAAGCACGCCGAGCAACGGTCTTGTCAGATGTTTGATGCTTCTTGAAATAGTGTTGCGTACCATCTTCTCTCCTTGTTAATGGCGGCTGTCTGTGCGCCGCCGCGAGGGTGAAAGAGTTATCGTGCCGTTCAAACTTACTATTTTTTAGAAAAGGTATTGACGGCAATGTGTACGAGCGAATTTTTGACGCGCGCTACGGATAGATTCCCGTAGCTGGAAACCCTTTGTGACTATTGACGAGCGAAAAACGGCAGGGCTAAAGCCGAAGTCGCTAAGCTTTTTCCGCTTGATGCAGCGAAAAGAAATTCTTGAGACTGAAGTTGAATCCGGGCGGGAGTAATTTCCGAAACCTCTCAGAACGCAAGATAGCAACGCTGCTGGAACAGACAAAGACTAGCTAATCGGGCGGAGAAATGTCAACTCGTAATCGGAATTTGTCAGGGCGCGGCCTCTCAAAATCTGGCCGTCAAACCGACGCGCACGGCGCGCGGCGACCCCGGCGAGATATTATTGTTATTATCCGCATTCAGGTAATACGTGCGATTAAATAAGTTCTCAAAGTTTGCCTGTAGCCGCCACTTCTCGTTGAAGTTATAAAAGACCGCCGCGTCAGCCCGCGTGTATCCCGGCAAGGTGACCGTATCATCAATCGCCGCGAACATGTCGGAACGGCGAATGATGCCCAGACCGGCTGCCCATTTCGCATTGAACCTGTAGTTGTTCCACAGCGAGAAAGCGTGACGCGGAACCAGAGCCACCGTCGCTCCCGCACGCGCCGCCGTCGTCGCGCCGGTGATGAAAGCATGCTGATAGGCATAGCCTCCGGCGACTGTCCAACTTCGCGTGACGCTGCCGTTCAAACCGAGCTCGAATCCGTCGGTGCGCTGGCTGCCCGTCTGGACGATGGCGGTCGGATTGTTGGGGTCTGTCGCTCTCGTATTGGTGCGGTCTTGCCGGTAGAGCGCCGTCGTCAAAGTGAGAAACTGACGAACGTCCCACTTGGCTCCTAACTCATAATTGCTGAACTTCTCAGGCTTGACCTGTTGCGTGATGGTGGTCAGCGAGGAGAACTGGTCTCCTGAACTGGGCAAGTAAGAGACGCTGTAGCTCGCATAAACTGAGAGAGGCGGAACCGGCTTGACCACGACGCCCACGCGCGGCGAGACGAGCCTGTCTATCCGGCGCAGGTTATCGCCGTTTCGATTGTTGTGAAAACGTAAGTCGAAATAATCGAAACGCAGACCCGCGACCACTTGCACATAACGCGACATCTCTATCTGATCCTGTGCGTAGGTCGCCGCTAAATTAGTTTTCAGATGATTGTCGGCATCGGTCGCGCTCTGGCGAAACGTGACGGGCGTGCTGATGGTCGGATTGTTGAGCGGCGCTAAGATGGTCGTGCTCGTGTTATTGAAAAAGCCCGTGTTGCGAAAATTATCCGTCAACTGACGCCCGACTTCAGTCCCGAACAAGAAGCTGTGCCGGACGCTTCCGGTCGTGAAAGAGAAGGTTACATCCGTCTGGTTGAAGAGGTTCTTGCGCTTCGTCGCATTGTTGTAGACCGAGAGAGAGACGCGCGCCTTATCCGCCGTCACCGCGCCGGGAACGTAATTCTGATAGCTCCTGTCGTAGTCGCCGAACTGCGTGCGATTGCGCAGGTTGAAACGCCCCATCTGCCGCTCGATAACGCCGGATAAGAGATTGACGCCGGCGCGCACGCGGCTGTCGTTCGGATTGCCGAAGTAGGTCGAGCTGGGAACGTCGAGCGGTCTGCCGCGAAATGAAGAGATGCCACGGTCTGCGACGCGCGCATCATGAAAGTATTCGTAAGCAAGGGTGAGCTTCGTTTTCGCGTCGGGTGCAATCGTGACGGTCGGATTGAAACCGTAACGCTCAAGACCGACGAACCGCCGGAAGCTGTCAGAGTTTTCGTACAATCCGTTAAAGCGAAAGGCCAGCACCTCTTTGATGAGCGGCTGGTCGAAATCAAACGTCCCGCGTCTGTTCCTGAACGAGCCGCCCTGAAGCGTGATCTCGCGCGAAGGTGAAAACCCCGCTTCTTTGGAGACGCGATTGACGACGCCGCCACCGCCGCCGCGCCCGAAGATCATCGCGTTCGGCCCCTTCAGAGCCTCCACGCGTTCCACGTTGTAGAGGTCGCGGTAATACTGCACATCGTCGCGCACGCCGTTGAGAAAAAAATCCGCGCTCGTGCTGTTGCCGCGAATCACAAGCTGGTCGCGATTGTTCTCGCCCTGATGAGACGTGATGCCGGGCACGTAATTAATCACATCGCCGATGCTCTGAAACGACTGATCCCTGATCTGCTCTCTGGTCACGACATTAATCGCTTGCGGAATATCGCGGAGCAGCGTCAGTGTTTTAGTCGCGCTGCTGACGGCCTGCGTTTGATAGTTGTCTCCCACGTCTGAAATCGTCACGCTGATATTTGAACCGGCGACCTGTAAGACGATTTCAAGCAGGGCGGGCGAGCCTTGCGACACATTCAACGTCCGCGAGGATTCCGCAAAGCCTGCGGCAGTTATCTTCAAAGTGTATTCGCCGGGCGCGAGCGTCAGCGAGAACTCGCCGTTCTGGTCGCTCACAGTGGAGACACTCTCCGCGCTGCCTCTCGCTTCGACCACAACGCCCGCGCCCACGACCACCGCACGATTCGGGTCAAGCGCCCTGCCTCGCAGCACGGACTGAGCCTGCGCGTGGCAAACCAGCGTCCCCATGAAAAAGAGAATCAGAGGCAGTGATAGAAAACGGCGCGGCGTAGTTGAGAGCAACACTTTGGAAGAGAGCCTTTCATTAATTGTTGACTTCGGGGGTGGAAATTGAAATCGGTTTTCAATTTCAGGAAGGGAGTTTACTGGGAGATGTGATGAGTGTCAACCTCTTTTTCGTCAGTTTGCTCTTAAGCAAAGATGAAAAAGAGTTTCGCGCAAAGGCGCAAAGGAAAGCAGAATACCGCAAAGGCGTTGAAGCTTTCTTTGCGCACTTTGGTTTTCTCTTTGCGCCTTTGCGCGAAACCTCTTTACTCTTCGACGCAGATGATCTGAGCCGCGAGGAGCGGAATCATTATCTCGTGATGCCCTGTGATTGAATACCCGCGCCCCGCGCCGTCCGCCGTCGGGCGACGCACGACGTTGGTCAGCGGGCGATAGGATTGGATGAAGTCGAAGTTAGCGGTCGTGAAATCTCCGAGCGGATGGCCGAGGTTGCGCGTGAGCGTGACGGCCTTCAAAAAGACTTCGGGCAAGAGGACTGCCGAGCCTATGTTGAGATAGACGCCGCCGCCGTTCATCCGCCTGACGAGTTCCGAGAGCAGTCGAAAGTCCGTGTGCGTCGCCCCGCCCAGTGCCGCGCCGTCCGCCGACGGATGAAAATGCGCGATGTCCGTGCCGATGGAGACGTGCGCCGTGAAAGGACGCTTCATCTCGTAAGCGGCGCAGAGCAGCGAGTAATCTTTGTGCGGAGGATCGAGCGCGAGCAGGGCGCGTCCCATCGCTTCACCCAGACCGATCTCATATCGCTGCGCCATCCACGCCGCGTCGTTCAAAAGCCTGCCCGTCTCCTCAGCCGCGCCGAACGCGCCCGCGCCTAAACTCGCGTCAACGTCTTCCGAAGTCGAACCGACCATCGCAATCTCCGCGTCATGCACCAGCACAGAGCCGTTCGAGGCCATCGCCGTCACATAGCCCTGCCGCATGAGATCAATAATGACGGGCGCAAGCCCCGTCTTGACGACGTGGCCGCCGATGCCCCAGATGATCGGCTTCCGAAGCTTTCGCGCGCGACGAATCTGCGCCGCCACTTCGCGCAGACTGCGCACCGCCAGAATATCCGGCAGCTTCTTGAGAAAGTCTCCGAGCGAAGATTTCTCAGAGACAGCCCGCGCGAAATCCGTCACCGTCACCTTGCTCTCGCGCGACGCGAGCGGATACGTGTTCACATCTTCAAGGCTCAACGGCCTCAA
>DASWRG010000038.1:0-39430 GCA_036403295.1 Pyrinomonadaceae bacterium | reverse complement strand
CAGCCCTGCGCGTCCCGTCAAGCCCGCGACCGAATGAATCTTCGTCAGCTCAAGCGCGGCCTCGAATTCGAGCGGCGGCAAAATCGTCGGCAGGCGTTTCGCCAGCATCGTCTTGCCCGAACCCGGCGGGCCTATGAGGAGGATGTTATGAGTTCCCGCGCTGGCTACTTCTAAAGCGCGCTTGGCCGCGAATTGCCCGCGCACCTCTCGAAAGTCAACGTGATAATAATCCGTCTGCGACAAGACTTCCGAAGGCTCGACACAGAGCGGTGCGGGGCGTCGCTCGACGGGGCCGAGGAGCGCGGTTATCAACTCGACCGCGCCGCGCAGGTCTGCCACCGGAAAGACATCAACGCCTTTGACCACCGCCGCCTCCTTCGCGTTCTGTTCGGGCAGGATGAGATGCTTGATGCCCGCCTCGCGCGCGCGGATGGCGATGGAGAGCGCGCCGCGCACGGGACGCACTCGCCCGTCGAGCGAAAGCTCGCCGACGCTCAAAGTGTCCGTCAAATCTTCCGCGTCGCCGAGGTCGCCGTTCGCTCCGAGAATGCCGAGCGCAATCGGCAGGTCAAAGCTCGCGCCCTCTTTGCGCACGTCGGCGGGCGCGAGATTGATCGTCGTCTTGTGAAAGGGAAAGAAGAAAGAGCAGTTGGCGATGGCCGCGCGAATGCGTTCCTTTGATTCGCGCACGGCGGCGTCGGGCAAGCCGACGATGGTGACCGACGGCTGTGAATCGGATTCGCCGCGCGCGGGCGTCAAATCAACTTCGATGTCCACGAGGTCTGCGTCAATGCCGTAGACGGCGGCTGATTGCGTGCGAAAGAGCATGGATGAAGCTGCTCCTTTACGCGAGGGGAAAGGATGAAAAGATGTTGCGAGCACGCGTGCCTTCGCGTCTCGCGCGAAATTGAAGCGGAAAAAGTACGAGCGCGCTTTCCGAGGTTTGAAAGCGCGCTCATGTTAGCTCATGTTCACATGAAAGTGAACGTATTTTTGCTTTAAATGTTAGCGACCGCGACGGCGCGAGCGCGAGTTGGTCGTGTCGTTCGCAGAGGCTGGCATCCTGATCTCTCTGCCCGCTTCCAATTCCGCGTCAACGAGCACGCCGTTCAATTTCGCCAACTCGTCAGCCGCGACGTTGTAGCGTTGAGCGATCTTGGCAATCGTGTCGCCCTTAGCGGCTTTGACCGATTTCAGGCTGCTCGCCGTGTTTGAAGCGGACTTGGCGCGCACCAGCGCGGTGTTGCGCGTCGAGCTATTGGGAACGACCAGCTTATTCGTCGCTTTCAAATCCGCGCCGCCGTTCATCGCCTGAATCTGAGCCACGCTCAGACCCGTGCGATTCGCCACCGCCTGTAGGTCTTCGCCCGGCGTGATCGTAATCACGCGCGCGGCCTCGCGACGGTCAGACGGAATTCGTTTCAAGACCGCGACGAACTGCTTGGCACGGCCACCGGGGACGCGCACTTGATAAGCTTCGCCGCGCGGCGTGATGTCGCGCCGGAGTTCAGGGTTGAGCATCCGCAAGTAATCAACGCTCGTGTCGGTCGCGTCCGCGATGAGCTGCAAGCTCGTGGCGTTCGGCACTTGCACGATGTCATAAGAGAGCGGCGAGTCAGGGCGTATGCCTTTGAAGCTGTACTTGTCAGGATTCTTCGCAATCAAAATCGTCGCCAGGATGTTCGGCACGTAGTTGCGCGTCTCCTGCGGAATGTACGGGTAGATTGACCAGAAGTTGGCCGTGCCCGCGCGTGCGATGGCGCGATCAATGTTGCCTTCGCCGGTGTTGTAAGCGGCCATCGCCAGTTCCCAGTTGCCGTTGTAACGATTCGCCAGAAACTTCAAATATTTGGCAGAGGCGCGCGTCGCTTTCTCGAAACCGTTGCGCTCGTCAAGCCAGGCGGTCTGGCGCAGGCCGAAGCGCGAGCCAGTGCCGGGAATGAACTGCCAGAGGCCGGACGCAGCCGCCCAGCTCTGTGCGCGCGGACGCCATGAGCTTTCGACCTGTCCGAGCCAGGCGATGTCTTCGGGCACGCCTTCCTCGCGGAAAATCTTGCGCGCCATACGCATAAACTGGCCTGAGCGGCGAATGCCGTTCTCCATCGTCGAGCGTCCGCGTCCCTGATAATAATTGATGTACTGCTGAATCAGCGGATTGGTGTTGAACTGGAAGTCAACCGAGCTCTTGGCAAACTCAAGATCATTAATCGAATCGGCTGAGACGTTCTGCTCTTCGGGCGTCAAGACCAGCTTGGTTAATTCGTCAAGCGGCGACGGCTCGAACTTCTGCTCGCGGAAGCCGACCTGCGCAGTCTCCTGCCCGCCATCCTGTATGCGTCCCGTTCCGCTCGTGTCTGTAGAATTCTGCGCGACGGGCGTGAACGGCGACGCGACTTGCGGGGCAATCTGTTGCTGCGGGACTTCGAGGCGATAGATGCGCTCGATTAATTCGAGATAGTAGGTTTGCAGCCTTTGATTGGCGCGCACGTCCATCCCCGATTCGAGAATGGCGTCCACCGCTTTGTCAAAATCGTCGCGCGCCTGCTCGCGTCTGTTGTCGGCAAGGTTCAACTGTCCTTGCTTGTAGAATGTCTCTGCTTTGTCAATGACCTGCGTGACACGTCCGTCCAGCTTCTCGACCTCGGTCGGAATGTAACGGGCGGATGAGCCTGTGGTCTGTGCGTTTATGAGAGCGGCAGGGGCGATAAGCGTCGCCATCAAGGCGGCGCAGGCGATTAAGCGGGGGAAGCTCGTCTTCATCAATCGTCGTTCTCCTTTTATACGAGGTTCAGGGCAAATCCACGACGGCGAACTCTCTTCCCATGAGAGCGTCGCACGAGCGGCACCATTACTTACAACGCGAGGCTTGAATAAAAGTTCCTATTTGAACTATAGGCTCCGCGCGGAGGGGTTCTCTAATTCGTTTTGCGAAGCCAACAGGCTGCGGAGATTATCATACGGCCCTGAGGGTGTCAAACAATACCCTCAGTCAAATAATAAAGCGAAGCAGTAAAATTTTCCACTAAAACCGCTCCGCATATTATACAGATGCTTCGAGAAAGGGACGGGTTGCGCCCTTTTGGAAAGATTTTTGAGAGAAATTTAGCCGCCCCTGCGTGGAATTCCGAGGGGCGGCTAAGTGTTGAAATGATTGAAGAAAAACACGCTTCACAGCGTTCTGCCGGAGGCCACTTGCGGCATCCTCGCGGGGCGCGTTCCGGCGGAGGTCGGAGGCACGATTTTTTCTTTCAAAGCCTCACGGAAAACCTGCCGCACGTCATCCACAAAGACGAATTGAATGTCCTTAAAAGGCTCTTTCGGCACTTCGTCCATGTCGCGGCGGTTCAGCTGCGGGAGGATAATCGTGTTGACGCGGGCGCGCCTCGCCGCCAGGACTTTCTCCTTGACGCCGCCCACCGGCAGCACGTTTCCGCGCAAAGTAATCTCGCCCGTCATCGCCACGTCCTTGCGAACCGGACGCTGCGACAGAGCCGAGACCATCGCCGTGGCGAGCGTGATGCCAGCCGACGGGCCGTCCTTCGGAATCGCGCCCTCGGGAATGTGTATGTGCAGATCGTAGTTATTGAAATCGTCTTCGTTAATCTCAAGCTCTCTGGCTCGCGCCTTGGCGTAAGAGAAAGCGGCCTGAGCCGACTCGCGCATCACTTCGCCGAGTTGCCCGGTCAAGACCAGATTCCCTTTGCCTCTCATCCTGAGAGCTTCGATAAAGAGCACGTCGCCGCCCACCGCCGTCCACGCGAGGCCGGTCGCCACGCCGATCTGGTCTTTCTTCAAAATCTCGTCGGGCAGAATCTTCGGCGCGCGCAGAAACTCGTGCAGGTTTTTGAGAGTCACGCGAGCCGTGCCCGTGTGACCTTCTGCGAGGCGGCGCGCGACCTTGCGACAGATCGTGCCGATCTCGCGCTCAAGCTGACGGAGGCCAGCCTCCTGCGTGTACTGCTGGATGATGGCCGTCATCGCGGGCTTCGAGATATTCACGTCGCGCGCCGTGATGCCGTTCTCCTCCATCTGCTTCGGCATCAGGTGACGACGGGCAATCTGTAATTTCTCCTCTTCGGTATAACCGGCGAGGCGGATGACTTCCATGCGGTCGCGCAAGGCTGGCTGAATCGTGTCGAGCACGTTGGCCGTCGTCATGAAAATCACATTCGAGAGATCGAACGTGATGCCCAGATAGTTATCACGAAAAGCGTTGTTCTGCTCAGGGTCTAAGACTTCCAACAGAGCCGACGACGGATCGCCGCGAAAGTCCGCGCCGACCTTATCAATCTCGTCGAGCATGATGAGCGGGTTGTTCGTCCCGGCCTGCGTAATCGCCTGAATGATGCGTCCGGGCATCGCGCCGACGTAGGTTCTGCGATGGCCGCGAATCTCCGCCTCGTCATGTACGCCGCCTAAAGAGAGGCGCACGAACTTGCGGTCGAGCGCGCGTGCAACCGAACGTCCCAAAGAAGTCTTGCCGACTCCCGGCGGGCCGACGAGACAGAGGATTGGCCCTTTGGGTTTCTTCTTCAGCTTGCGCACGGCTAAGGCTTCGACGATACGTTCCTTGACTCTCTCAAGCCCGTAATGGTCTTCGTTCAGGATGCGCTCGGCTTTAATCAAATCCAGATTGTCGGTCGAAGATTTTGACCACGGCAGGTCTGTCATAATCTCCATCCAGTTGCGAAGCGTCGCCGTCTCAGCCGCGTCCGGATGCATCCGTTCGAGCTTTTTGAGCTGCCGGATGGCCTCCTCTTCGGCGACCTTCGGCATCTTCGCGGCCTCAATCTTTTCACGAAACTGCGCGATCTCTTCGGCCAGCTCGTTGCCTTCGCCAAGCTCCGTCTGAATCGCTTTCAACTGCTGCCGCAGATAAAACTCGCGCTGTGAGCGGTCAATGTCGGCGCGCGCCTGCGTGTTGATCTCCTGCTGGACTGTAAGAACTTCAATCTCTTTGTTCAAAAGCTCGTTGACGCGTCTGAGGCGCGCGGTCGTGTCCGCGATGTCGAGGACGCTCTGCGCGTCTTCGACTTTGAGTTCGAGATTTGAAGCCGAGAGGTCTGCGAGTCTGCCCGCGTCATCGAGATTGGCGATAATCGCCATCACTTCGGGCGAGATGTTTTTGCCGAGGTTCGCGGCCTTCTCCATCGAAGCGCGCACGTTGCGAATCAAGGCTTCGACTTCCAGCGAGCGTTCGGGCGCGAGCGATTCCTGCACGACCGTCAGATGTGCACGAAGGTATTCGCCTCCGGCTTCAACCGTGTCGAGATGCGCGCGCGCCAAGCCTTGCACGAGAATGCGTATGCGACCGTCCGGCAGTTTGAGCATACGCATGATGACGGCGACCGTCCCGACTTCGTAAAGGTCTTCGCCAATCGGCTCTTCCTTGTCCAAATCCTTCTGCGAGGCGAGCAGGATCATACGATTCTCGCCCAACGCTTCGTCAACGGCGCGGATGGATTTATCGCGCGAGACGAAAAGCGGCACGATCATAAAAGGATAAATCACGATGTCGCGCAGTGGCAGCACGGGCAGCTCGCCCGGAATCTGCAACTGCTGCTCGCCCGCGTCCGCCGCTTCGACGCTTTCCATAATGTCTTCGTTTGTAATAGCCATTTGCTCAAGTTGCAAGTGACAGGTGACAGGTGACAAGTTAAAAGCCAAACGCTTTTTCTCGTCACTCGTCACTCATCACTGTTCTCCTTAATCGGTACTTTAAATTCCGCGCCGCGACGGTCTTTTCTTTTCGGCAGGCTGACAATCAGCACGCCGTTTTTAAGTTCGGCGGTCGCGTCCGCGACGTTGATCGTCCAGCGCAAAGTGACGACGCGCGTGAAATGACCGTAGCCGCGTTCTGAACATAGATGCGAAATAACACGCTGGCGTGGCGCGCGTTTCTTTTTTTCGCCGCAGACGCGTAGCTGCGAGCTGGTCAGGGCGACTTTTATTTCCGAGGCGCGCACGCCCGGCACTTCGACGCAGACCTTGACGGAATCCTCGTCTTCATAAAGATCAACGGACGGCGCCCAAGAGCCGGGCGCGGGCGGCGTGTCGTCTTCGGCTGCCTCCTGCAAAGCGACGTAGAGACGCCCGACGCGGTCGCGCAGACGCTCCAACTCGATGCGCTCAAGCCCGGTCGCATGGACTACCTTAATCATCTGAACCGTGACCTCGCGCGGACGCGGAATCTTTCGCTCTCTCATGGCCTTCTCGGCGCAGCCCCGCTCTGGCGCGCGCGCACCAGATGTTTCAACTCGTTCATAAATTCCGAGACATCTTCAAACTCAAGATAAACGGAGGCGAAACGAACGTAAGCGACCTTGTCCAGCTCTTTCAAGCGGCGCATGATCTGCTCGCCGATCTTGCTCGTCGGGCGTTCGCGTTCGGGGGATTCCTGCACATATTTTTCGACCGCGTTGACGATGGATTCGAGCTTTGACGAAGGCACTGGCCTCTTCTCGCAGGCGCGCAGGAGTCCGGCCATCACTTTGTTGCGGTCAAAAGCCTCGCGCCGCCCGTCCTTCTTAATCACCATGTAGGGGATTTCATCTATCCGCTCGTAAGAGGTAAAGCGTCGCTCGCAACGCAGGCATTCGCGGCGGCGGCGAATCGAATCGCCCTCGCGCGATTCGCGCGAGTCAACCACTTTGTCTTCGATGAAACCACAGAAAGGACATTTCATAAAAGCTCCTTCAGGTTAAAGGGAAAAGGCTTGAAAGGGAAAATCCGTTGCCCTTCGATAAGCTGTCTGAAATTCCGCTCATAAAACTCAAGTCATCTAGTCTCAGCCGCAGGCTCTAATTCTTTATCCGGCGCGACGCTCAACTCAATCTCTTCATCCTCGACTGCGTGCTCGACCGCTTCCGTCGAAGTGAGCTGGCGCAGGCGCGCGATGCTCACGTCGCTCTTCAGAAAATAGTAGAGACCGAAGAGCAGCGCGGGCGCGAAGTAAACCAGATTCAGAACAATTGCAATCGCGGCGGCCTGATTCTCTTCGACTCCGATAAAAGTCGTGAGGCCGTATTTCGTGATCGCGTGAAATCCGCCCGCGCCTCCGCCCGGCGTCGGCACTAAAGAGCCGACCAAAGCCCAGCCCATCACGAACATCGCATCCTTCATTCGCGGCACGAGACCGAAGGCGCGCATCACGAGCCACGTCGAAACCATCACCGCCAACCACAAAGCGGTCGTCCATGCGACCGTCACCGCCAGCGTGCGCAGGTTCGTGAAAATGCTCAAAGCCTTCGCCAGTTGCTCAAGCACGTGCGTCGCCAGATGGCGCAGGCGCGGCGGGATGAAACTCCAGCGCGCGAGCTTCCCGTCAAGCCAGCGAATCGTGCGTTCTGATGAACGCCTGAACCACGCCAGAAAAACGAGAGCGAGGCCGACGCCCAAGAGCAACAGAAAGCCGCCCTTTCTCACTTGCGCAAACTCTTCCGCGTGCCTGTAGGGCGAAAACCAGAGCAGGTTGATGGCGAACAGCATGATGACCGCCACCATATCGCACAAACGCTCGACCATGATGGTGACGAACGAAGCCGCCGGACGCACGCGCTCGTCTCGCAAAGGGAGCACGACGGGACGCACCACCTCGCCCGCGCGCCCGAAGAGAAAGACGGAGCTGAAACCCATCGTCGTCGCCGCGAACAGCTCGCGCAAACGGGTCGGCGTAATCGGCGAAAGGAGCGTCCGCCAGCGAAAAGCCCGCACCAAATAGCCCGCGCTGATAATCGCCGCCGCCGCCGCGACCAGCCGCCAGTCGGATTTGCTCAAGCTCTGGCTGACCTCCGCCCATTTCAAATTGTGCGCGAACCACCAGAAAAAGATGGCTGTCAAAATCAACAGGACTAAATATTTCAGATATTTACGCAATCAGCCTCTCGCTCCCGGCGCGCGTCGGCTCACGAATCGCCCCGACTCGACGCAAAACTTGACTTCCCGCGACCGACAACCACAAGATATAGTGTAGCATGGCAAGGCTACAATAGATTACTGTAGGGGCGCAAGAAGCCGGGAAGACAGTTAGCAGTTGGCAGTGTGCAGTTGGCAGCAGAAAGAGCTGTAAATAGTTTGAGGCGTTGTTTTTACTGCCAACTGCCAGCTACCTGCTGCCAACTCCTCTTCGGGGGAACTTTCGCTCTCCGCGCGTCGTAATCCGAGCTTGACAAGGGAGTTTTCCCTCCTGCGTTGCCGCTTTTTTACAAGCAGGACGAACCGTACGGACGGAGAAGCATCAGGTGGGAGCTGCACAGACTTTGGCTGCCAGCGAAGGAGCCGAATTAGTCAGAAGATGTCGCGCGGGCGATGGCGCGGCGTGGGAGGAGATTGTCCAAACCTACTCGCGCCGCATCTACAATCTCGCGTACCGCTTTACTTCGCGCGCAGACGCCGCAGAGGATTTGACGCAGGACGTTTTCATACGCGTCTATCGCTCGCTCGACCAGTACGACCCGAAGCAGGGCGATTTGCAAAATTGGCTCATGCGTCTCGCGCGTAATTTGATAATTGACGATTACCGTCGCCGCCAGCGCACGCCGCAGGACACGCACGCGGATGATTTGGAAGACCACACCTATCATCTGCGGACGGCTGGCAATTCGGTGCAACGCGAGATGGAGCGGCGCGAGTTGGGAGCGCAGGTGCAGGTCGGAATTGACAAGCTCTCGCTGGACTTGAGGACGTGCGTCATCCTGCGCGACATCGAAGAGCTGAGCTATCAAGAGATAGTCGAGCTGTTGCAGATACCCGAAGGCACGGTCAAATCGCGCATCAATCGCGGGCGCATTGAGCTGGCGAAGATTTTAAGACGCATGCGCGTCGTCGCTATGACGTAAGGGAGTTGAAAATTTTAGACAAAAGCCGTTGGCCGTTTGCGTCTTTAGGCTGGGAGATGCAACAAGGCTTTGATTGAAAATTTACCATGAGGGGATAGAAACGAACACCGAGATGCTTTGCGCAGATTTTGAAGAACGCCTGACAGATTATCTGGACGGCGCGCTCGATGCCGAGACGAACCGTGACTTTGCGGAACACGCCATGCGCTGCCCGGTCTGTCATGAGCTTTTGAGCGAAGTTAAAAACACGGTGCAGGTTTGCCTGTTGGCCGAAACGCCCGCGCCGCCCGCCGAGCTTGAAGCGCGCATCATTTTGCAGACCATGCCGGAATCGGCTATGACCTGCGAAGACTTTGAAGAATACCTGACAGATTATCTGGACGGATTTTTGCCCGCGCCGCTCTTTCATCGCTGGGAGCGACACGCGGCTTTGTGTGAGAGCTGCACGGAATTGCCCGGACAGGTCGTGCGCTCAATCGGAGCTTGCTACACCTACATCAGCGAAGAGATGCCCGTCCCCTTTGGCCTTCATGACAGAATCTTACAGGCGACGCTCGGCACGACCGAAGCGGAATTGCGGCAAGCTCCTTTTGGCGCGCGTCTCGCGGCATGGATGCGCGGCCTGCTCGACCCGCTCGTCTCGCCGCAGCTTGCGACCGTCGCCACGATGCTGCTCCTGGCCGTGCTCGTCTTGACCAACACGGTCTCCGCCGACGGCTCGATTAGCGGCATGTACCAAGCGAGTTTGAAACTGGCCGAGCAGACCTATTCACAGGGTGCGAGCCGCGCCGTCAAGCCGTCGAAGATTACGGAAGACCTCGACCGGCTCAAAGACGGCATCACGACCACGTTGATGGATAGTGAGTCTCAGAAGAAGAAGACCGACGAGCAGAAGCCTGAGACCGCTCCGCCACAGAAGCCCGAGCAGAAAGAGCAAAAGAAGTAATAAAGGATTAAGGGACGAGTTAAATGATCTGCGCTTATCATCCAAGAAATCCGGCGGTCGTGCAGTGCAACGGCTGCGGGCGTCCCCTGTGTCCTGCGTGCGATCATCGCATCCGAGGCTTTCCGTTTTGTCAGGACTGCATCGTCGCCGGAGTCGAGATGCTGAGGCAGCAGTCGCAGTCTTCCGCCGTTCCCATCATTCGCCGCAAAAGCTCGCCGCTCGTCGCCACGCTGTTGTCGCTGATCTGTCCGGGACTCGGCGCGGCTTATAACGGCCAAACTTCAAAAGCCATCGTACAGTTCGCCATCTTTGCGAGCTTTTTCCAGATGTCCATCGTGACGGACGGAATGCTGCTTTTCATTCTGGGCTTCGCGGGCACATGGCTCTTCGCGGCGGTTGACGCTTGCCGCACGGCGCAATTCATGCGCGCGGGGCTTGCTCCCGACGCCGCCGAAGATGTCGTCGCGCGCAGGCTGTACGGCAACCCGCTCGCGTGGAGTCTGACGCTGCTGGTCATCGGCGTGGTGTTCCTGCTCCGCACGATGTTCAATATCTCCCTTCCCGTAAAACAATTTCTCCCGGTGCTGATCGTCGGTCTCGGCGTCTACATTCTGGCGGACTGGGTGCGCCGCCGCGCCAAGCGCGAGCGCGTCTCAACCACATTCGACGCGCATCACCCGCCGCCATCGGTCGTGAGCGCGCCGCTCGATTCCGCGCGCTTTCGCACGGGCGAGCTGGTGACGCATGTCTCCGCGCGCGAGGTCAAGCCGTGGCCGTTTGAGCCGAGAGCTTGAAAAGTAAAAAGGTAAAAGTGAGGCGGAAAGCCATCAGTTAAGATTAACTCGTAACTTTTTGCCTTTGAGGTTTTTAGTTTTACCTTTATGATGAAGAGCAGTTTTCGTTTTGAGTAATTAGCAGTAGAGGGGTTTTAAAGTTATGTCAGCTTTCATGAAAAGCGCGGGCGGTTGGGGCGGCATCTTAACCATCATCGCACTCATCATCACTCTGTTGACCACCATCATCAAGTTCATCGCGTTTCTGATGGCGGCCATCAAGATTCTCATCATCGTCGTCTTCGTCGGACTCTTCCTGATTATCATTCTCTCCATCCTGCGCGGACGCAGAGCGCGACGGCGTGAAGCCGAAGAGCTTTAAAGAAAGTTCAAGGTTCAAAGTTCAAGGTTCAAGGTGAAGACACCGGCTCTGTCTTTCATCCTTGAACCTTGAACTTTGAACCTTGAACTTTTGCCTCGCTCCCGCCGGTTGCAATCGCGCGCCTCGTGTGATAGTTTGCCCACCCTTTGCAGCATAAATGCATTTTGCGCTTCCGGAAATCAAGCCGGAAGCGTCGGGCATTTGGCAGCAATCTCCAAGCAGGTCTAAAGAATTAGCACTGTAATTTTTGTTTCGCACCAGTCGCCTTCGTCCGGCGGACTGTGCCTTTCGCGTCGCTCCGCGCGGCCTTCAGGATTTTTCGCGCGCAAAGACGAAAGGAGCCTTGATGATAGTCAAAGACGACCGTTTTTACGCTTTTGTTGTTGAACACACCTCTCGTTCCCGCTCTCGCATTCGCCGCATCTCAGTTCACAAACGCTGGCTCAAGTTCACGGCCATCGCCGCCGTCGCCATTTTATGCGCCGCGCTCTACGGCTTTTACGGACTGGCGCAACAGGCTCAGCATCTGCAAACCGAGAGCGAGAACGCACGGCTGCGCGCCGAGAATCAGCGACAGCGCGAGCAGTTGGAAAAATTAAATAATCGTATCGAAGCAGTCGAAGACACGTCGCGTCATCTGGTCGAGATGTCCGGCGTCGCCGATGAGAACAAGTTGTCCGTGAGCGGCAAGGGCGGCCCGGCTCTGCCGTTTGATGAGATGACGGTCAATGTTATCGAGCTGAAGGCTAAATTTCTCGAACAGGAATTGCAGGCTTACGAAACCATTTTGAAAGAGCGGGCGGTCGTGCCCAACATCTGGCCGGTCAAGGGAGACCTCGACAGCGGCTTTGGAGGGCGGCGCAATCCTTTCGGCGGCTCATCCTACGAATATCATGAAGGGCAAGATATAGAGGTTCAGACGGGGACGCCCGTGAGCGCGACGGCGAACGGGACTGTGCTCTGCGCCGGTTGGCAGCACGGCTACGGGCAGGTCGTTTACATAGACCACGGCAACGGCCTCCAGACGCGTTACGGTCATCTCTCGCAGATTAACGTCAGCGTCGGACAAACCGTCTCGCGCGGCGACGTGATCGGTCTGAGCGGCTCGACGGGACGCTCGACCGGGCCGCATCTGCATTACGAAGTTCGCATAAACAACGAGCCGGTTGATCCTATCAGTTATCTGCCGGGCGCGAACTAAGGAAAGAAAATTTTCACGCAAAGCCGCAAAGGCGCAAAGAAAAGCATGCAAGCTTCTTCTTTGCGCCTTTGCGCCTTTGCGCGAGATTTAATAGTATCTTTATCGCTCGCTCTCGAATCCATAAAAGTTAAGGAAGCTTCATTCATGAACTCACTGAAAGGCTCGCGCGTCGCGTCGGTCGTGTTGGCGCTGCTGTTGTTTGTCTCGCTCGTTCCGCTCAAACAGGCGCGAGCCGAAGAGGGAATGTTTCTGCCGGACGCGATTGCACAGCTTCCGCTTCAGAAGCGCGGCCTGAAGATTAAGCCGCAGGAGATTTACGACCCCGCAGGCGTGAGCCTCAAGGACGCGATTGTGATTGTTGACAGAGGGACTGGCGAATTCGTCTCGCCCGACGGCCTCTTCCTGACGAATCATCACGTGGCCTTTGACGCGCTCGTCGCGGCTTCGAGCGTGGAGAAGAATTACGGCGAGACAGGCTTTGCCGCGATGTCGCGCGCCGAAGAGCTTCCCGCGCAGGGCTACAATGCGACCATCACGCAGGAGATCAAGGACGTGACGGGCGAAGTGCTCGCCGGAGTTGCGCCTGACGCTTCGGTGATGGATCGCACGCGCGCCGTTCAAGCCAAAGTGCGCTCGATGGAGTCGGCCAGCAACGAGGCCGAAGGCACACGCGTCCGCGTGCTGCCGATGAATGAAGGACTCAACTATTACAAATTCACTTACCTGATCCTGCGCGACGTGCGCATCGTTTACGCTCCGCCGGACGCCATTGGAAACTACGGCGGCGACGATGACAACTTCGAGTGGCCGCGTCATTGCGGCGACTTTACCTTCATGCGCGCCTACGTCAGCCCCGAAGGCAAGTCTGCTCCGTACTCGACCAAGAACGTGCCATACAAGCCGAAGAAGTTTTTGACCATCACGATGGACGGCGTCAAAGATGGAGACTTCAACATGGTCTTGGGTTATCCGGGGACGACGCGCCGCTATCGTGAGAGCTATTCGGTCGAATACACACAGGACGTGTCGCTTCCTTTTCAGGCCGACATCCTGAGCAACGAGATTGCGATTATCAACAGGGAAGGAGAGCGCGACCCGGAGCTGCGCGTCAAGATGCAGGCCGACGTTGCGAATCTGAACAACTCGCTGAAAAATTTCGTCGGCTCGATTCAAGCTCTGCGACGCGCGGGCGTCGTGGAAAAGAAGCGAGCCGGCGAGGCCGGGTTCACAAGCTGGATAAATCAGGACGCGGCGCGCAAAGCCATGTACGGCGACGCCTTGCCGGGTCTCGAAAAAGCTTATCAAGAGTATCGCAAGACTGCGCTGCACGATTCGCTGCTCGCGCAAATCTTCAGCGTCAATGATCTGTTCGGCATCATCTTCTTCGCGCAGCAGATCGCCGCAGACAAAGAGAAGCCGGACACCGAGCGCAATCCCGCGCTGAGTCCTCAGGCCGTGCAGCAGGCGCGCGCGCGTATCGCTCAAACTCTGGCCGACCGCTCGCCCGCAATCGAACGCGAAGCTCTCGCCTACATGTTCAGAAAAGCGAGCGAGCTTCCGGCGGAGCAGAAGATCGCGGCGATTGAGAAACGCTTCGGCTCTCTGCAAGGCGAGGCGCGACGACGCGCCGAAGAGGATTTCGCGCGCGAGCTGGCCGAGAGCAAACGCTTTGCCGCCGCCGCCGCTCTCTCCGGTCTCTTCGATTTGTCGCAAAGCCAACTGCGCGAGATACGCGACCCGCTCGTCGAGTTTGCGATTGAACTCGGCGCGGAGTTGCAGCAGGCGCAAAGACGCACGCAAGCTTTTAACGCGACGACCGCGCGCTGGCGTCCCCTGCTCATTCAAGGCATGTCCGAGATGCGCGGAAAAATACCGTATCCGGACGCCAACCGCACTTTGCGTTTCACCTACGGCGAGGTCAAAGGCTACGTGCCGCGCGAAGCTTTGGTCTCGACGCCGTTCACGACGCTCACGGGTGTGATGGAAAAAGAGACGGGACTCGCGCCCTTCATCGTGCCCGATAAATTGAAGCAGCTTTACAAGGCGAAGGACTTCGGCGCATACGCTTTGCCCGGAGGCAAGGATGTGGCGGTTGATTTTCTCTCGACCGTGGACAGCATCGGCGGCAACTCCGGCAGCCCCATCCTGAACGCGCGCGGCGAGCAGGTCGGCATCCTCTTTGACGGCAACTACGAAGGACTCGGCACGGATTTCTTCTACAACGCAGAGCGCGGGCGAGCCATCGCCGTTGACATTCGCTACGTCCTCTTCTTGACGGACAAGTTCGGCGGCGCGGGATGGATTCTGAAAGAGCTGAATATTAAGGGAAAAGGTAAGAAGTAAGGAGCTTTTCCTCTTCAAATTCAAACAAAAGGGACTAACGTCCGGGCATTTGCAGCATTTGTCCAGACGTTAGCCCCTTTTGTTTGAATCGCAGCAGTTTTCGTTGAGACCTAAAGAGCTTTTGTCTTGACCTACAGAGCTTTTGTTTAGAGCTTACCAATTTTTGTCCAGACCTAAATAATTTGTACCAAGACCGAAATGACTTTTGTTTAGACCAGAGCAGCTTTGATTCAAACCTTATTAACTTTTATCTTAACACTAACAATTATTGCTCCGACCTTATTAACTTTTGTCTAGTTCTTAAGAGCTTGTGCCTAGACATTAGCTGCTTTTGTTTGGACTTCAACAGGGAGAGTCGAAGCTTTATCGGGTTTAGCGCAGGCGTGTGAGGCTTTCGGGTAAGCTTAATCAGCTAAAGCGAAGCCAGCCGAAAACTTCCGGCACATGAAAGTCAGGCTTCTCTGTATGCGTCGGCTGCCACGCCAGATAGCCGCGCCCCTCGCCGCTTCCGATACAGCGAAAGAGATTCGCGCGCCAGGCGTCTCCCGCGTGCGGCGTGCGACCGAGAGCTTCAAACGGAATGCGCATCACGATTGTGATGTGGCCTGCTTCAATGCTCGCGGCGGTCGTTATGCCGGATGAATATTCCCAGTCGGTTTCTCTTCGCTCAGGCATTTGAT
The DNA here is from genome assembly GCA_036403295.1 of Pyrinomonadaceae bacterium. Classification (GTDB taxonomy): domain Bacteria; phylum Acidobacteriota; class Blastocatellia; order Pyrinomonadales; family Pyrinomonadaceae; genus JACMLC01. The sequence continues at coordinate 24,268 of DASWRG010000038.1, read as the reverse complement.
GAATCGCCAGATCGAGCCATTCGCCGGTCGGCGCAACCTCGAACTCGTAATAACGACGCGGCTCATTCGCGTCCGGCGCGATGAAGATTTCACACACGTCGCGCTCCCAGAGGCCGATGGTTTTTCTCGCGGTCTGCGGCTCATCGCTCACAACCAGAGGCTCTGCCTGACGACAATCAAAACGCACGCACAAGCTTTCCTCAGACCAGAGAGCGCGAGCCGAAGCGTGACGCTCAAACGGCGCGTCTTCGCCAGACCAGTAGCGCGCCACCTCGACAGGCCGCGCCGCTCGCCAAGCTTCATGAGCGAAATCATGCGTGGCTATCTCTTCATCCACGCGATGTGCTTCAAATAAGTTCAAGGTTCAAAGTTCAAGGCTCAAAGTTGCCGATTCGTCATCACAGAAGTTCAAGCCCAAAACCTCAGCTCAAGCTTCAAAGTTAAAGACTCATATCTTAACCTTGAACCTTGAACTAAAAGAGTCCCCGCACCCATCCGCCGTCAACTTGCAGGGTGACGCCTGTGATGTATGAGGCGCGTTCTGAGGCGAGAAAAGCGACCGCCGCCCCGATCTCTTCCGCGCCGGCGAGCCTGCGCATGGGAATCTGATCCGCCCAGCCCGCGATTAATTCTTCTCTCGATTTTCCGGTCATGCGGCTGCGCGCCTCGGCCAACTCTTCCTGCCTTTCGGTCAGTGTGTAGCCGGGCGCGACGTTGTTGACCGTCACGTTGTCAACCGCAATTTCGTTTGAGAGAGTTTTAGCCCAGCCCGTCAAGCCCGCGCGGACAGTGTTCGAGAGCATGAGGCCGTCTATCGGCTGCTTGACCGAGATGGAAGTGATGTTGATGATGCGTCCCCACTTCTGCTCGCGCATCGCGGGCACGACGAGCCGCGCGAGGCGAATCGCGGAAAGCGCATTCAATTCAAAGGCGCGGCGAAACATCTCAAGGTCTGTCTGCTCGAAAGTCGCGGCGGGCGGCCCGCCCGCGTTCGTCACGCAGATGTCCACACGTCCAGCCGTTTCGCGCGCGACGTTCACAAACTTTTCCGCGTCCTCATCGCTCGTCACGTCCGCGCCGACGCCCGTCACCTCTGCGCCCGTCTCCGCCTGAATTTTTTCCGCAGCTTCTTTGGCATTAGCTTCATCACGCGAGCAGAGAAAGACGCGCGCCCCTTCACGCGCCAATTCGCGCGCCGCCGCGAAACCAATCCCGCGACTCGCCGCCGCCACCACAGCCACACGATCACGCAATCCGAAATCCATTTCTATCACTCCCTTTCTTCTTTGCGTCTTTGCGCCCCCAGCGCGAAACTTTATCTCACGCAAAGGCGCAAAGACGCAAAGTAATGCGAGCTATAAATCAAACGTCTCTGTTCCACCAACGCATCGTCGCAAACCACAACACGGCGGGCAGCAGAAAGAGCGCGCCGATGCCGATGGTCACAGTGCGCGGCGAGAAGCCGAAGCGGTCAAGCAGTTCGCCCGTCACGTAATTCGAGACAGCCATCGTCAAAGTCAATAACGCGAAGTCGGTCGCAAAGACTCGCCCGCGAAAGTTATCTTCCACGATGCGTTGCAAGAGCACAGTCGAGTTAACCCACAGGATGCTGCCGCCCGTGTGCGCGACGGCGAGGACGATGAGCGCGAGCGCGAAGTTGGTCGCCGTGCCGAACGCGATGTAAAAGATGCCGCCGATGAAAAAGCCTATGCCGATGGCCTTCTGCATGCTTGTCAGCGACTCGCCCGCGAGGCGGCGTGCGGCGATGGGGCCAATCGCCGTCCCTATGCCCCGCGCGGCATAGAGCACGCCGATGCCCGTCGCGCCGCTGCCTCTGACGGGAAAAACTTTTTCGCCGAAGACAGCGAGCAGCGCGAGAATGCCGCCGCCCAGGCCCCACCCCGATTTGACCAGCAGCAGCGCGAAGACGCGCGGTCGCTCTTTGACGTAACGCGCGCCCTCAATCGTGTCCGCGATGCCGAGAGCGCGGCTCACAGTCAGCTTGCTCTTCATGCGCGGCGGGCGTTTCGGAAGTTTGACGCTCGCAATCAACGCCGCCGACGCGAGATATGAAAGTGAGTCGAGCACGAAGGCCGCGTTCGTGCCGAACGCTCCCGTGATGACGCCGCCGATGGCCGCGCCCAGCGTGAGCATCGCAGACCACGTCACGGAACTAATCGCGCCCGCCGAGACCAACTCTCGCTCTGACACGATGGAAGGAATCGCAGCCGTCCGCGCAGGCTCGAAGAAGCTGGAGCAGATGAGTTGCAGGACTGTCAGAAAGTAGACGAGCCAGACCTGATCGGGTCTGCGTATTAAGAGGAAGCCGAGCACGATGACTGCGCGCAGCAGGTCGGAGACGATCATGATCGTGCGGCGGCTAAAGCGATCAGCGATGACGCCCGACAGCGAGCCGACGAAAACCGTCGGCAGAAAACGCGCGACCAGCACGAGGCCGACGGCGCGACCGGAGCCTGTCAGCCTGAGCACAATGCTATAGAGCGCGATGGTGTCGAACCAATCGCCCATCTGGCTGATGACCTGCCCGAGCCAGATTTGGCGAAAGTCACGATTACGCCGCAGCAGCTCAAGATAACCGACCGGCCTCGCAGTCTCCACGCTTTCACTCATCATCACTCATCACTCGTCACTTATTTCGATGAAGGGTGCATGCCTCATCCGAAAATTGTCAACCGATAATGAGAGGGCGGCTTCGGTCAGGAATGTTTGACGGAGTAATCAGGTTGACCTGTCAGATTGACGCGAAAGGCGGCGAGGGTGCTCCGGCAGGGAATCCGGCCGTTGAGGTAAAGGCTGTTACTTCTTCATTTAGCGTCTTTCAGTGGCGATTCATCGGCGCGGCACAAGGCTTGTAATGCAAAGGAGCGCGGCTTCTGAGGCGTTTCAGAAAAACGCTTCAACGAACTCTCCGCACGGAGTTCGAGAGCCGCGCGATTGAAAATTTGAAGGCGTCTTTTTTGAACGAGGCTCGTGCGGCACGTTTTGAAGAATGCGCTTTAAGGAATCTCACCCCGAGATAGGCGGGCGAAGTGCCACATGCCCGCCGCTTGCCCTGTCCGGTCGCCGGAAGAGGAAAGCCGAGTTGCCTCCGGTTTTCGCTTCCGGCCCGGACGTTCACAGAAAGCGAGGGGATGCAGATTTCGTCACGGCATGTGCAACACAAGGGGTGCAGCAAATTTACCTTCTAAGAGTCCAGAGCGAGGAAGTTGTGAAAACCCACTTAGTAAACAACCAGCGTCAGGCGAAAGCGGCGGCGAAGAAAGCTTCGCGCCGCGTGGCTATGTTCTGCGCACTACTCTTGCAGTTCATGCTGCTCATCAACGTCGTCGCTCCCGTCTTCGCCGCAGGCGATGGACCGGACAGAGCGACGCCGCAAGTCTCCGTCAACAAAAAACTCTCTCCCGAAGTTCGCGCCCTTCTCCGCCGTTATCGTGAAGACAAAGAGAAAGATCGCTTGAGCGTCATCATCAGCACACGCGAAGAGCCGACCGCCGAATTGCAGAGCGGGCTGCTGAGCATTGATTACAATTTCACGACCGAAAAAGATTCCAAAGGCATATATAAAATAGCTGGCGAGGTTGCGCTTGATGATGTCGAGCAACTTGCTGCGCGTGAAGATGTCGTGCGCGTCCAGCTCGACACGAGAAAGCGCGAGTGGGAAACGGGCGCGCAGGACGCAGACGTGGCGCAGGTCATCATCAGCCAGAAGGTCGCGCCTGAGATTCAAACGCTCGTCGAAGGCAAGAGCGAAGAGGATTTAAATAGGACGGTTCGCGTCATCATTCAAACCAACGAGAGGCCGCAGGCGAGCTTGAAATCAGAAGCCCGCGTCATCGGTCAGGACTTCAAAGCTTTCGACGGCGTCGTCGCAGAGCTTCCTTTGCGGCAGGTCACAGAGCTTGCCATTCGTGATGATGTCGCGCAAATCTCTCTCGATAACGAAACGGAAGCCGAATGGTTCAAGCTCAAGACCACGACGGGACGCGCCGAGATGATCGCGCGCGACCCGAACCTGACCGGCGCGGGCGTCGGCATCGCCATTCTCGATTCCGGCGTGGATAACAGCAGGCTCTCGAACCGCGTCGTCGCCAGCGCAAACTTTGTGACGGGCGAATCAACCATTAACGATCTAAACGGGCACGGCACGATGGTCGCGGAGTTGGCCGCAGGCGATCCCGAATCGGGCAGCGGCGGCGTCGCGCCGGGCGCGAATATCGTCAACGTGCGCGTCTTGAATAAATATGGAGCGGGACTCACCAGCGACGCGATTCGCGGGCTGGAATGGGCGATTCAGAAAAAGAGCGCGTACAACATACGCGTCATTAACATGTCGCTCGGCGCGCGTTCGACCGCTTCGTTTATGAATGACCCGCTCTGCAAGGCCGTGCGCAAAGCCGTCAATGCCGGAATCGTCGTCGTCGCTTCGGCTGGCAATTTCGGACAAGACCTGTTCGGGCGCACGGTTTACGGCAGCATCACTTCGCCCGGCAGCGAGCCGCTCGCCATCACCGTCGGCGCAGTCAACATGCACAACACCAGCAAGCGTTCGGACGACACGGTCGCCAGTTTCAGCTCGCGCGGCCCGACTTTAGGTTGGAGACTGAACGCGCTCGGGCATAAGGTTTACGATTTTGTCATCAAGCCGGACCTCGTTGCGCCGGGCAATCGCCTCGTCGCGAGCGAGCCGGTGGCGGGCAGCATGTTGTGTGACTCTTATCCCCAAATTGAAGTCCAGCCGGGCATGATGCAATTGAGCGGAACTTCGATGGCCGCTCCCATCGTCTCTGGCACGGCGGCTCTGCTCGTCCAGCGCAATCCGAGCCTGACGCCGCAACTGGTTCGCGCCATCTTGCAGTTCACAGCGCAGCCGATTCGCAATACGGATGTGGCGACGCAGGGCGCGGGGCTTTTGAATATTGACGCGGCGACGAGACTGGCGGGCGCGCTCATCAGCAACGTCGGCACGGTCGAAGCCGGCACGCCCATTCTTAACGGCGCGATGCCGCCCGCGACGATTTCGGTCGGCGGCGAGAACGTCACGCGCGGCGGCGTGGTCTTTTACAACGCCTGGAACATCTACGGCGGCGACGAGCTTTTTCGCAAGATGCAGTTCCCGTATCAGACGAAAGCTCTCTGGTACACGTACCGCCTTTACCAGCCGGTTGACATCACGGGCTATCAAGGAACGCAGCCGTCCGCCGTCCTGACGCCCGGCGTCAAGTCCATGCTTTATACAGTGCTTGCTAACGGCGGGACGTTGAATAACACGACGAGCGGCGTCTCGCTCTCGCAGGGCGTCACCTTGACTCAAGGCATCACCTTGAGCGAAGGCATCACCCTGAGCGAGGGCATCACCTTGAGCGAAGGCATCACGATGAGCGAAGGCTCGACGATTCTCGAAGGCATTACGATGAGCGAGGGAATCACGATGAGCGAAAACGTCATCTTCAGTAACGCCTTGACCAAAGAGATCAACGGCGAGCCGGAATAACAGTTCAAAGTTCAAGGTTCAAAGTTCAAGGTTAAGAACTTGGCTTTGAACTTTGAACCTTGAACTTCTTAAAAAGCCCCATACCTCAAACTCCACACCTTCGTAGCGATTGGAGACGCGGCGAGTGAAATTCATAGAGATGTCAGATTACAACTACGCGGCCAAGATTTACTGGTCGGTGATGGTTGCTGCCGGATTGCTGACGGGCGCATGGGGCTTCTACCATTGTCTCTCCTTCACTCCCGTGCAATGGGGCGAGTTCGTCGCGCTCCTCAGCCTCGTCCTGATTACCAGCTCCTATCCGATTCGCATTCCGAACACGACGGCCAGCGTCACCGCCGGAGATACTTTCACTTTCCTGAGCGTGATTATGCTCGGCATCCCGGCGGCGATTCTCCTGGGCGTGACGGATTCTTTCGTCAGCTCACATCGCACGACGCGGCGCGTGACGAGCTGGATCGGCGCGCCCGCGATGATGGCCGTCTCGGTCTTTCTGTCGGGCAACTCGTTCTATCTGACGCTCTCTTCATACGGTCACATCAACACCATGCCGCTCGGCATCGCTCCCAACGTCTTCACGCCGCAACTCCTGGTCGCGCTGCTGGTGATGACGATTCTGCAATATTTTCTGAACGGCTTGACGGTCGCGGCGATGTGCGCGCTCAAAAATCGCCGCTCGATCTGGCGATTCTGGCGCGACGGTTACCTGTGGACATCCTGGACTTTCTTCGCGGCGGCGATTGCGGCGGCTCTGGTCTATACTTCGATTACGAAGTTCGGTTTCCTCTATGTGCTCTTGAGCGTGCCGATCATCGCGGTCACTTACGCGACCTATAAAATCTATTTCGAGCGCGTCAACGAGAAGACGAACGAAGCTTCCGAGATGAGCCGCATCCATCTGGCGACGGTCGAGGCTCTGGCGACGGCGATTGACGCCAAAGACCAGACGACGCATTGCCACGTCCGCCGCGTGCAGGTTTACGCCGCCGGCATGGGAAAAATTTTCGGCCTCTCGGATAATGAAATACAGGCTTTGAAGGCTGGCGCGCTCCTGCACGACATCGGCAAGCTCGCCGTGCCCGATCACATCCTGAACAAACCCGGCAGACTGTCCGCCGCAGAGTTTGAGAAGATGAAAGTTCACACGACGGTCGGCGCGGAAATTTTGAGCCGCGTCGAGTTTCCGTATCCGGTCGTCCCCATCGTGCGCCATCATCACGAGCAGTGGAACGGTCTCGGCTATCCTGACGGCTTGATGGGCGAAGAGATTCCGATGACGGCGCGCATCCTCGCCGTCGTTGACAGCTTCGACTCCGTGCGCGAAGACCGCCCGTATCGTCCCGGCATGACGCGAGATGAAGCGGGCGCGCTCCTCTTGCGCGGCGCGGGCGTGACCTACGACCCGAAGGTCGTGGATGCGTTCCTCAAAAATCTTCCGCGTTTTGAAATTGAGGTCGCCGCGCTCGGACTCGACCAGCACGGGCTGGCGGAAACCGCATACGGGACGCACTCCGATAATGAAAACAGCCTCGCGCCGAATCGCGGCGCGCAGCCGGATTATCTTGATCAGATTAAGAACGCGCACCGCGAGGTCTACGCGCTTTACGAAATCGCCCGCACCTTCGGCTCGTCCTTAGACATCAAAGACACGCTCTCGATTATCGTCAACAAGGTCGGTCACATCGTGCCGTTCGACACTTGCGTGGTCTACTTGCACGACGAGTTGAAAGGTTACGCGGAGGCGGCGCACGTCGCCGGAAGAAATTCCGACATTCTGCTCGGACGCTGCATCGCGCCGGGCGAAGGCGTGACGGGCTTTTCGCTCGCCAATCGTCGCTCGATAAATCGGATTGACCCGACGCTCGATTTCGCGGGCGTGCATCTCTCGCCCGGCAGTCGTTATCGCGCGATGGCCGCGCTGCCGCTCGTCAAAGACGACCACTTGCTCGGAGCTTTGTCGGTTTATTCATCCGAGCTGAGCAACTACACGGATGATCACATGCGTCTGCTCGACACAGTCGTGAGACTGGCTGCGGACGCGCTCGCCAACGCGATGCATCACGCCGAAGCGGAATCGCACGCGCTGACAGACCCCTTGACGAGCTTGCCGAACGCTCGTTGCATGTACTTACGGTTTGAGCAGGAAGTCTCGCGCGCCAACCGCACGAAGCGACCCTTCCAGGTCATCATGCTCGACCTTGATGATTTCAAGCAGGTCAACGACACGTTCGGTCACAAGGTCGGCGATCAGATGTTGCGCGAGGTGGCGCGGCTGCTTCAAGCGCAACTCAGGGAGTACGATTTTCTGGCGCGTTACGCGGGCGACGAGTTCGTCGCGGTCGTGCAGGAACTCGTCGGCGATCAGGTCGAAGAATTGCGCGAGCGAATCGAGAAAACGATTTCGACTTTCCTGTTGCCCGTGAGCGGCGATATGTATGCGACGGTCGGCATCAGCGTCGGCTCTGCGACTTACGGCAAAGACGGCGAGACGCTCGACCAGCTTCTCATCGCGGCGGATCAAGCCATGTACTCGTCCAAGTCCGAACACAAACAACGCCGCCGCCGACATTCCGCCGTGGAAGACGCGGAAGGACTCGTTGATCTGCACACGGGCAAGCTGACTTCATCTGCGATCAATTAAGGAAGGAAAAAGGTAGAAGTAAAAAGGCAAAAGTAAGGCTGCAACCAAATTTTTAAGAAGAGCTTTTTGTCCTAACTTTTGCCTTTTACCTTTTTACTTTTACCTTATCGAATATGAGCTATCACATTCTCCATCAGTTCGACGAACAATGGTTTGCCGACAACGCGCAGGACGACCGCGAGGCGTCGCACAGATTCTTCGGCGCGATGAAAGAGGCGCACGGGCAGCCGCGCGCCGAGCGCAGCCAGTCGCAGACGCGTTACTGGCTCATCGTCATCGCCTCGCTGATGGTCGCGGCCTGCGCGCTCTACTTCGCCCTCGACGCGCGCCGCCAAACCAATCAACTGCAACAGCGTCTCTCAGAGCTTGAGACAACGTTGAAGAAGTAAAAGGTTCAAAGTTCAAAGTTCAAGGTTTAAGGTTGAAAGACAGAGGCCGCGTCTTAACTTTGAACCTTGAACCTTGAACTTTGAACTTTGAACCTTATTCTTGACAAACCCCCACGCTTCGCTTTCAATCCCCTATAAGATGTGTTGATGACACTGAGACTTCTTTCAGAGGATGAAAGCATGGCCGCTTTATCCGGCAATGGACAGACGAAGGCCGCGCTCCTGATTGTGGATGACGAGGAGGGCGTGCGCGGTCGTCTGCAAACCATCTTTGAAGAGGCCGATTATCGCGTCACGTCTGCGGAGGACGCGCCGACAGCCTTGCGTCTGCTGCACAAAGAGCATTGCGATCTGGTCTTGCTCGACGTGGAGATGCCGGATGTCAACGGACTCGCGCTGTGTCGCCTCTTGCGGGCGCAGGCCGCGACGCGGCAGTTGCCTTTGATTGTTCTTTCGGCGAGCGACGACGAGCAGCGCAAGGTCGAAGCTTTCAACGCCGGGGCTGATGATTACATAGTAAAACCTTCGACGCCGCGCGAATTGCTCTCAAGAGTCAGCGCGCGTCTAGACGCGGCGCAACGCACGCACGCGCTCGTCGGCAGCAACCGCGAACTGATGTTTCTGGCAGACCTGGGGCGCAGCCTCCTCCGCGCGCTTGTGCCGGAACAGATCGTGCGGCGCGTGGCGGGCGCGACTTACGAGGGCACTGACGCGGTGCTCTGCGCGGTCGCAGTCAACCTGCACGGGATGGGCGCGGCGGTCTGCGTCTTTGACCGCGAAGGCAGCGCGGAGGATGAATCGCACCTGCACAACGAACGGCTTGACGCCTGGCTCTCGACGCCGCAGTCTTTGTTCTCATTATTTATTGACGAGCGCGAAAAATTTTTCCTGCGTGATGAGAAGCATGCTGTTGAGTATGTCGCGCCCTTGTGTTTCGGCGGGCGGGCGCAAGGAGCTTTGATCGTCGGCTTTGACCGCGCGGAAGATTGCACGGAGTCCGTGCGTCGCTTAGTTGACGCGGCAGCGCAGCAGACCGCGCTCGCGGCTCATATCTCTCTGCTTTACGATGAAGCGCGCGACGCTTCCATCTCATACGCGACCGAGGCGCAGAGACGATTCACCGAAGCCATTATTGACACGTTGCCTGTCTCGCTCTACGCGGTTGACCGCGACTATCGCATCGTGGCTTGGAATCGCAATCGCGAGTTGGGCGGGCAGGGCATCCCGCGTTATGACGCACTGGGGCGCAACATCTTCGATGTCTTGACGCGCCAACGCCGCGACGTGCTCGAAGGTGAGTTCAAACGCGCCTTTGAGACGGGCGAGATCGAGCGGATTGAGCAGGAGACGACGCAGGCGAACGGCGCGAGCCAGCACTGGTTGATTAGCAAGATTCCGATGCGTAACGAGAGCGGCGAAGTCACGCACGTCATCACACTTGGCGAAGAAATAACGGATCGCGTCGAGGCCAACCGCGCCGTCGGTCGCGCGGAAAAACTGGCGGCGGTCGGGCGACTCGCGGCGGGCGTCGTGCATGAGATTAACAATCCTCTGGCGACGATTGCGGCGTGTGCGGAGGCTCTGGAATCGCGCGTGGCCGAAGGCGCGTTCGGCGCTTCGACGGATGTCGAAGACCTGAAAGAATATTTGGGCTTGATACGCGACGAGGCTTTTCGCTGCAAGACGATCACGAATGGCCTGCTCGATTTCAGCCGCACGCGCGCTCGCTCGCAGATGCCCGTCAACATGTCCGAAGTCATCAACTCCGCCGCGCGCCTGCTTTCACATCAAAGGCGCGGCGAAGAGATGTTGATTCGCGTCGAAGCTGAAAAAGAGATTGCGCTCGTCGCGGGCGACGAGGGACAATTGCAACAGGCCGTCATCGCTCTTTCGACCAACGCCATTGACGCGATGCCCGACGGCGGCAGCCTCACGCTTCGCACGCGCAATGAGAACGGGCACGTTATCATCGAAGTCGCGGACACGGGCGTCGGCATCGCTCCCGAAAATTTGACGAAGATTTTCGATCCTTTCTTCACGACGAAAGAGGTCGGGCACGGCACGGGTCTTGGTCTGGCCGTCTGTTATGGTATTGTAACGGAGCACGGCGGACGCCTTGACGTGCAATCAACGATTGGCGTCGGCACGACATTTACGATCACTCTTCCGGCTACGCCGAGACCCCCTGCTGACGGAGACGAAGCGAGAGCGTGAGCGAGATTAGCCCAACACGAATCCTGGTTGCTGAAGACGAAGCCAACCTGCGACTTGTTATTCAAAAAGAGCTGCAAAGATTAGGCTACAGAGTGCAGGTCGCGCCCGACGGCGAGGCCGCCTTGCGTCTTCTTGAAGAGAGTAATGTTGATGTGCTCCTCTGCGACATCAACATGCCGCGCATGGACGGGATGGAACTCCTGCGCCGCGTCAGAGAGCGCGCCAACCCGCCCGAAGCCATCATGCTGACGGGGCACGCCACCGTCGAGACGGCCATCGAAGCGATGAAGCTCGGCGCGTATGACTATCTTTCAAAGCCATATCACATCACGGAATTGGACGCGCTTGTACGGCAGGCTGCGGATAAGCGGCGGCTGCGCGTTGACAATCAACGCTTGCGCGCACAACTCGCGCGACAGTCCGCGATGCCCGAAATCGTCTCCGAATCCGACGCCATGCGCGAAGCCATTCGCCTCGTCGAGCGCGTCGCGCCATCCGACGCCTCCGTCCTCATTACGGGCGAGAGCGGCACGGGCAAAGAGCTTATCGCGCACGCGGTTCATCGTCTCTCAAGCAGAGCCGATTCGTCTTTCATTGATTTGAACTGCGCGGCGTTTCAAGAATCCCTGCTCGAATCCGAACTCTTCGGTTACGAGGCCGGAGCGTTTTCCGGCGCGAAGGGACGCAAGCTCGGATTGATTGAGCTGGCCGACGGCGGGACGCTTTTTCTCGACGAGATAACCGAGCTGCCGATGCAACTCCAAGCGAAACTCTTGCGCGCCATCGAAACGCGCTCGTTCTATCGCGTCGGCGCAGTGCGCAAGGTCGAAGTCAACGTCCGCATTGTCGCCGCGACCAATCGCAATGTGGATCAAGTCGTCGCGGACGGCACGTTTCGCGCAGACCTGCTCTATCGCATCAACGGTTTTCAGATTAACCTCACGCCCTTGCGCGAGAGGCCGGACGACATCGAGCCGCTCGCGCGTCATCTGCTCAAACAACTCGGCGGCGCGAATCCGCCAGAGCTGACGCCCGAAGTTTTGGAAGCCATGCGCGCGTATTACTGGCCGGGCAATGTGCGCCAACTGCGCAACTGTCTTGAGCGCGCCGTCCTCCTGGCCGATCAGGGACGCATCACTCTCTCGGAACTCCCGCCCGAAGTCGCGCGCCCCGTGCCGTACACGCGTCCGGGCGTCGCCGCCGTTCCCGGCAGCCCCGCGCCAGTCGCCGCGCCAGCCCAGACGGACGCGACTTCATCCCTGCGCGATGTCGAACGCCAGCAGATACTCGCCGCCCTCGAACAGACCGGCTGGCATCGCGGCAAGACGGCTGAAATCTTGGGCATCTCGCCCTCGACGCTCTATCGCCGCCTGCGCGATTACAATCTCGAACGCCGCAGCTAAGACGGAAACAGGGGCCACGGATGAACGCGGATAAGCGCGAATCAGATTAAACATCATCTCTTAATCCGTGCCTATCCGCGTTCATCCGTGGCTCATTCGTTCTTTCATTTCGAGACATCCGAATAAAAATATTTCCCATCTAATCACCGTGACTCTCCCGAATCCAAGTCAGTAGTTTCAAGAGGTGGATTTGAATTTGAGAGAGAAAGGCATCTATCGCACGCCGGACGGCGCGCGCCTCGTCGCCAGCAGCCAACGCAGCTCGGTTTTTCATTCAAGCAAAGTCGTCGTCCGCACGGGAGACGGTGCGGGCTGCTATCTTTACACGACCTACTCGTGGGCTTTTCACGGGGCTGCCGATTACATCGTCAACGAACGGGGCGAAGTCCTCGCGTCCGATGATTCGACTCCGCTTCGCGTCGAAGATTTGACCGACACGGGCTGGACTGCGGGCACACATTAAAGAGCAAGGATGACGGCGGAAGGATGAAGGATGAAAAGCATGCTATTCACGCTTGAGCGGTTCAGCTTAACTTGAACTGCCCGGCTTTAGCTAAACCCTTCGTCTTCAAGAGCCACGCTTTCATCCTTCCGCCTTCATCCTTCATCCTTGCCTTGACATCCATCTTTCCGCACGTTATTGATTCAAAGTTAGAGCATTTCAATCTTTCAAAAAATTTCTGCGTCACCAAATCATGAAGAGAAAAAGTTCCCCCGCACACCTCGCAAGCTATTTAAAACTCGTCTGCTTGCTTCTGTTTCTCGTGTTGGCTGCGGCCTCTTTTGTCCCGCGCCTTCGCGCGCCGGTTGAAGCGAAAGCTGCGGCTGAAAATAGGATGCCGGAGATGGCTCCCGTGCGAATCAAGCATGTGGGACTCGGCCAGCGCATACATTTCGGTCTCACGGCGATTGACGAAGAGAGCGATGATGTGCGCGTCGAGTTATTACAAAAGCCCGCCTCCGCCAAATTCAACGAGAGGACGCTGACGGTGGATTGGACGCCGCAGCCGACGGACGACCCGCATGGCATGTTCATCGTGCGGATTACGGAATACCCGCTCGACAAGTCGCAGACCCCGCGCGCACTGACCAAGACCTTTTCGATTCCGGTCGAAGCCAAGCCGGTCGAATTGTTTCAATGGCCGACCGCGCCGCTCGAAGTCGAAACCTTAGTCTCAATAATTGATCCCGCGCGCCTCGTCGCAGCCAACGAGCGTTGGCCGATTGTGAGGCTCTTTGATCGCATCGCCGGAATCGAAACCACCAAGCAGGTCAAGCCCGACAACAATCTTCAATCGACAAACGGCGAGGCTCTCTTTCGTGATGCGCTCAAAAACTTGGCCGCGCTCCATCGCAATGAAGAGATAGACCCCGACAGCCCCAAGTTCAATCCCGAATGGAAAGCCGAGAACTGGCGGCTCGTCGCCGTGCGCCCGCGTCTCAACAAAAAAACTTTCGAGCTGCGGCTAGTCTATTTCAACATCATCGCGCCCGAACCCGTGTACCTCATGCCGCGCATGAGAATCGTTCGCGGCTCGGACGCGAACAGGCCGGAAGAGCTGCGTCAGAAGAACAACAGAGAGTTCGCGCGGCTCTTGCACGACGCTTTTTTTGACGGCGAAAATCTCAAACCGTTCGTCGCGGGCGATAAGAAAAAATACGGCGAAGTCTTGGCGGATTTCATCACGAGCGTGGTCGGCTACAGCGACCCCGAGGACCCGTTGATGCAGGCGAACTTTGCCGCGATGCCGCATGACGGAAGGCTCGGCGGCGATAACAGGTATGATGAGAAGGGACGCTATCTGACCGGCGACGGCTGGGCTTTGGGCGTGATGAAGGTCGCGCCGGTTGATCGCAATGGCAAGAAAGTCCTGGCTTTCGTCAGTCCTTCGATAGACGGCTTTGCGACCAGCATCAAAGCGAACGCGGACGCAACGGCTTACAGGCCCGCGCCCGCGCCGCGCTTCAACACGGGCAGCAAAGATTTCGTGAGCGGCTGGGACAAACTGATTGACGAAGACGATCACGGCAACGTCGCAATTCCCGATGTCGGAGCAGACGGTTCTGTGAAAGCGAGCAACATAGACTCCGCTTCGTTCGCGCGCGATTTCAAGATGAAATACATGGTCGCGGAAACCCCTCTGCGCGACCCGCGCCGTCGTCTCTTTGAAGAGCGCGGGATAACCTGTATCCAGTGCCACGTCCGAAACTTCGACGAAGGCGATTATCTCAATCCAGTCAACGATCCGAAGCAGGCTGCGAAAGTCGGCCAGACGCGCGACATCGAACGCGTCTTCTTCATCATCGTGCCCACGCTGGGCGAAGGCCGCAATGAGTACATACGCCGTGAAGAAGAGGAGCAGGTCGGAAACCTGAAAGGCGTGATGCGTGATTATCTCGGCCTCAAAATCAACCTCAACTCGCCGCTCGCCGCCGAATGGCCGCATGACACAAAGCGCGGGAGAAGTTAGAAGAAAACAGTTTCCCGCAAAGGCGCAAAGGAAAGACGCAAAGAGCAAGCGGCATTCAACAGCTTAGCGTGCTTCCTTTGCGCCTTTGCGCCTTTGCGCGAGCTATTCGTTTGTTTTTAACCGCCGCCGCAATGCCTCTCCCGCCCAAGCAATCGTGACGGCGACGAAGATGAGAATAAAGTATTGAATGGCGATAACGTATCTGTACTCCGTATGAAGCAGCGATTGCACCGAGAGATAATAGAGCGGCACGATAAGCAGGAGAGCGAGAGCGTGTTTGTCTCTCGCTTTTGTCAGCAAAATTATTCCGACGAGAAAGAGCGGCAGCATGATGGCCGTCACGAAAATTTTCTGAATGCTTTTGAGCAGGACGCCCGGAAGCTTTAACAGCTTGGTTGTCATGGATGCTTCATCTGAATCGAGCTTGAGCGGGCTGCCCGCGATGACAGGCACGCGCTCCATCCTGAGCATAGAGGCCGCGCGTCGCGCCATCACGCCTGCGAACCAGAAGGGATGCGCGGCGATGACCGCCAGCCCGCGCGTTGTGCGCCCGCGCTCTCGCTCGACGCCATCCGGATTGTAGAGCGTGCCCGCGTAATCCTCTCGCTTGTAAATACTCGCCTCTTGCCGCATGACCTCCATGTCCGTCTGAGGCAGTCCGAATCTCCCCTGCGAATCATAATCCGCGATGCCTTCGATCATCGTCACGCCTGAGCCGAGCGAGACTGGAATGAATTTATGGAAGACCATCGCATTGCGAATCGTGAGCGGCGCAATCATGAGCAGGCACGCGAAGACGAGCGCGACGGCGGCGCGAAGCCTTTGCCCACGCTTGAAAATTAACGGCACGAGCGCGGCCAGAAAAAGCGGCAGCAGGAGCGCGTTCGGACGCAGCCAGCATGACAGCCCGATTAAAGCTCCGGCGATGAAGAGCTTCGGCCAGCCGCGCTCTCTGCCTCGCGCACGAATGAAGAGATACACGGCCAGCAGGATTGGCGTGACCGATAGAGAATCCGGCAACAGCAGCAGCGAATTGTAAGCGAGCTGCGGCGAGAGCGCGACCAACGCGCCCGCGATGACCGCGACTCTTTTCGTCGTCAGCTCAAGCGCAATGAGAAAGATGAGCAGCGCGGAGATGGCATCACACAGAATTTGAAAGAGGCGCACGCCCGCATCCGATTCTCCTGTGAGCGCGAAGAGCGCAGCCATGAGCATTGAGTAACCGGGCGGATGCGCCAGCACGTTGGCATTTGACGGCGGGTTTGCGCCGCGCACGAACAGACCGAAATCGCCGCGAGCTAGAGTGCGCGCGTCATCCTTGTAGGTTATGGTTAACTGCGTCATCACCTGCTCAATCGCCGCGCGGTTGTGCTGCCAGACGAGCAGCCGCACGCCGAGCGCGAGAAGAAAGATGATGCTGCAATACAAGATGAGACGCTGTGGAGAAAAAGCTGTAGATGCAGGCAACTGCGAAGAATCACCAGCCGTGTTCGTGTGATGTTCCGTCGTCATCGTAACTTGGGCAGATACTATAGCTTATTAAAATCCAAGAAGCTGTTTGAAAAGTCCCGTCAGGGACGAGCGATAATAGCCCGGCAATTTACTGCTGGGAATAGGACGAGCCAACATCAATCAGTCCCGCAAGGGACGATTGAATCCTCAGTCGTCCCTTGCGGGACTCAAACTTTTGTCTTGGCTCTCTCCCGGCGATAAATCGTTGGGCTATTTTCATGCTGTCCCTGACGGGACTTTCAAACAGCTTCTTAAATTTGAAATCTCAAATCTCAAATTTGAAATCTCAAACGCCTGCTTGTACTGTCTCCTGTCTCTTACTACACTTGGGAGCGCAAGTCTCATTAAATTGGCCGTCAAACTTGCTGCAAGCTTTAACTCGAACTACCGGGGAGTTTTAAAACTGATTATGGCTGTTGCCTCGCCGAGACCGCCCGCGACGCCGACGCGCACCAAGACTGTTGCCGCGACGGGCGAGCCGCGCGGACCCGGTAAATCCGATCAAGAGTGGTGGGTAGAACCCATCCGTTGGGCTGCGCTCGCGGTCTTCATCGCTGTTCCCGTTTTCACGTTTCTCGTGCCATCGCTGGCCGGGCGCGTCGTGTGGACGATAGTGGTCGCGGCCTTGCCGCTCTTTATCGTCCTCGTCGGCTATCATCGCTGGCGTCGCATCTGCCCGCTCGCTTTCTTCTCACAGATTCCGGTGCGCCTGCGTCGTCCCGGCACGCGCAAGGCTTCCGAAGGGCTAGAGAAAAAATATTACTATCTGGCGTTCACGATCTTTTTCGTCTCGCTGTGGCTGCGGCTGATTGCGACCAACGGCGACGGCCACGCGCTCTCCCTCTTCTTTATCCTGATTGCGTTCGCGGCTCTCGTCGTCGGCGCGTTCTACACGGGCAAGACCTGGTGCAACTACGTCTGCCCGCTCTCTTTCATCGAAAAGATTTACACGGAGCCGCACGGCCTCAGGGAAACCGAAAACTCGCAATGCACGAAATGCACTGCCTGTAAAAAATTCTGCCCTGACATCAACGAAGAGAACGGCTACTGGAGAGAGATCGAATCGCGCGCGAAGCGGTTCGTCTACTTCGCTTTTCCGGGTCTCGTCTTCGGCTTCTATTTTTATTACTACCTGCAAGCGGGAACGTGGAGCTACTACTTCGGCGGCATGTGGACGAATGAGCCGGGGATGATCCGGCGCGCGTTCCTCTTGGGACAGGACGCCAAAACGGCTGGCTTTTTCTTTCTCCCATTTGTGCCGCGCGCGTTGGCTTCGCTGCTCACGCTCGCGCTCTGCGGACTCGTGAGTTACGTGCTGTTCTCGCTGCTTGAGAGATTTGTCGGAAGCTGGCTCAGGCGCAGAGACACAGAGACGGACGGCGTGCGTGTGCGCCACGTGATGCTCACGCTCGCGGCCTTCACGGCTTTCGTCACGTTCTACACTTTCGCGGGCGCGCCGAGCTTGTGGAAGCTGCCGTGGGTCTTTCCGCATCTCTTTTTGATCGCGGTCGTTTTGACGGCGACGCTGTTTCTGGCGCGCAGGCTCAGGCGCACGCAGCAGGGCTTCGCGGAAGAATCCCTCGCGCGCAACATCATCAAGCGTTGGGCTTGGACTGACATCAAGCCGCCGAAGGATTTGCACGAGGCTTTTCTGATTCACACGATTCGCTCGCGCGAGAGCGCGCGTGGCGAAGCTCAAGTCTTGGAAGTTTATCAGGACGCCGTGCGCGAAACTTTAGCGAACGGTTTTGTCACGCGCGAGGAGCTGCAACTGCTTGAATCCCTGCGTCAGCAGCTTCATATCAAGAAAGCCGATCATGAGAAGGTGATGAGCGCGCTGGCTGAAGAGGAGCGCGCTCTGATGAGCGATCCGACGAAAAGAATCTCGGTCGAGAAGCGGCTTCAGCTTGAGACTTACGCTCGCGCTCTCGAACGTTATCTGGAGCGTGTGCTGGCAGCCGACGGCGACCCGGACGATGGTTTCATACGACAGTTGCGCGACGAATATCGCGTCTCGAAGGCCGAGCATACGGCTGTGCTCGACGACCTGCTCGGCGGCGAGCAGGGATTGGCGACGCGCGTCGGTCGAGAAGTCGGAGCTATCGAGCGCGCCGCGCTGACGATTCAAGCGTTGGAGCGTAAGCCTTCGCCGACTCATGATTTTCTGGCGGCGCTTTTAAGACGACGACGCGCTCGCTCGGTTGATCGCCTGATGCGCGGCTTGAGTTTTACGCTCGAAGGCGAGTCGGAAGACGACTTGCGCGCCGGACTCTCTTCGAGTGACGACGCGGCGCGCGAGTCCGTCATCGAACGCCTGCGCGGCATCTTGCCGCAAGCGGTCGCCGAACGTCTCCTGGCGGCTTACCGCGAGACAGTCGCGCTCAAGGCCACGCTGCCGACCCTGACCGACATGCTCCTTGCGCGCACAATGAGCGTTGACCCGTATGTCCGCGCCGTCGCGCTCTACGCTTTGAGCGAGCGCGGCGCGGCAGACGAAGAAATCCTGAATCGTCTCGCGCAGGACGAGCACGAGTTGGTGCGCGAAACCGCTTTGAGCTTAATCGTGCGCGGCGTCGAGAAGAATGGCGGGACGCGCTCGCCGCTCAACTCTTTGGAAAAGATGATCGCACTGCGCGGCGCGCCTATCTTTTCACATCTCGCGCCGGAAGAGTTATCGGAGCTGGCGCACGCGAGCCGCGAAGATTTTTACGCGCCGGGCGAAGCTCTGTGCGTCGAGGGCGAGCAGGGGAGCGAGGTCTTTATCTTGCTCGCGGGGCGCGTCAACATCACGCGACGCGATGATGTGGGCGAAGAACAACTGGTCAACACGGAGGGCGCGGGCGGTTTCATAGGCGAGATGGCCGTGCTCGATCCGGCTCCGCGCGCGGCGACGGTGACGGCGACAAATGAAGGCGCGCGCGTCCTCAGGCTTGACGGCGAAGCTTTTCTCGATTCGCTCAGCGACGACCCGTCAATCGCCGTCGGCGTCATCCGCACGCTCGCACAGCGTTTGCGGCGTGTGACTTAGAAAGAAGTTAGCCACAGAGGACACAGAGAACACAGAGAAAGAATAATTTA
The DNA here is from genome assembly GCA_036403295.1 of Pyrinomonadaceae bacterium. Taxonomy (GTDB): domain Bacteria; phylum Acidobacteriota; class Blastocatellia; order Pyrinomonadales; family Pyrinomonadaceae; genus JACMLC01. The sequence goes on along the minus strand of DASWRG010000038.1, from coordinate 5,048 downwards.
TCAAGCAGCCTGCTGCCTTCTTTTTCTCTGTGCCCTCTGTGTCCTCTGTGGCTACTGCTTTTCAAAGACTTTCCGATACTTATCAGGAATCGGAACGGCGCGGCGCGTGTCCAGGTTCATGCAGACGTGGACTTGTGCGGAGCGTGCGCAGAGCGCGCCGTCCTTCGCGCGCCTCGCTTGATACTCAAAGGTCACAGACGTGCGCCCGGTTTTCAGGACGCGCATCAACACGTCAACCTCGTCGCCGTAGATGAGAGGGATAAAAAAATCGGTCTGCGCGTTGACGGTCGGGAAGCCTATCCGCTCGTCCGTCATCAGCTTCGCGTAAGTGATGCCGCAGCAGGCGTCGAAAAACTCTTCGAGCGCGATGTGAAAATAATGAAAGATGACGGGATAGTAGACCAGTCCCGCCGGGTCTGCGTCGCCAAAGCGTACTCGGATGTGAGTCTGGAAAGACAAGGATGAAGTCGAAAGGATGAAGAATGAAAGCGTGTGGATGAGAGTTGTCTTGCTACCTCGCCCTTCCGCCTGCATCCCCGGGCTGTTCATTCAAAGCTCAAAGATTAAAGTTCAAAGTTTAAGGTTCAAGTATTGCTTCCGACCTTAAACCTTGAACCTTAAATTTTGAATCTTCTATTCGCCGACTTCCGCATCCAACTCCTCTGCGACGCGCTTGGCTGCGAGTTCGGCTGCGGTATCCGGCAGGACGCCGATGAGCGTTTGCAGCCTTGCGACGGCTGCCTGCATCTCTTTCACGTCATCACGATATTGCTTACGCTTCTCCGCAAGCGACTCATCGCCATACGCCTCAAGCTTCGGCATGTGCGCCCAATGCGCGAGCGTTCTTCCGGCCTTCGCCATGCTCGCGTTGGCGCGGCGGCGCGCGGCTGCCTGCTTTCTGTCATCGCCGAGCGCGCTGATGAGTTGCATCATAAAATCTTCGCGCGCAGCATACGCGCTGACGCTGAGCAGACCGTACATCGTCCCGCCGCCCGCAGAAAGATAAGCCAAATCCCACGCCGCATTTCCGATTTTACTTAACTCATCGCGCACTGTCTCAGCCTGTTTACGCCTCGCCAGCGTCAACTTCCTGGCGAGCGCGTCATTGGCGGGACGCCTGCAATCAACGTAATAAGCGAAAGCCGCTTTCATTCCATACGTCGAAGAATCCCCCGTCTTCTCCGCATAAACGTTCGTGAATTCATTCAAGCCTAGCTTCAACACTTCGCGGCACGGCATCTTGAATTCCGGCGCATCCGCGCTCTGCGCCCACGCGCACGGCGCACACAACACCAGCAGCAACGGCAACACCCCTCGCACACACAGCTTTGCCATGTCTCTTTTCCTCTTTATCGGAATGTAGTCGAGCGTCCCGCATGTCTTTTCGGGATTATACACGTAAATCTGTAGGGGCCGGGCTGGTCCCTGCCCGCCGCGCGTCTGCGCGAATCAATTGATAATGATATTCAAGCTTGAAGGATTACAAAAATGGCTTATCGTCCATGCGGACGATGCGGGCAGGGACAAGCCATGCCCCTACAGTGTATCTGACATCTTTGGTTCTTTATTGTGGCGTTGAGCCTTGCGGCGTCGCTGGTGAAGCGAGGCGGTCGAAGTTGGCTTTGAAGATTTGCGTGTTGGGGTCGTGATGCTCTTTGCCGATGGTCTGCGCGTCGCCGTCCGTCATGTAAAGCACCGCATAAACGTTCGCCGCCGCGCTCGTAACCGGGCGGCGTGCGAACTAAAATGACTCGCTCTTCGCCGAGCACATCGGACTTAATAGTCACGCGCGACGGAGCGTCAGGCGGCGGCGTCTGCATCTGCGCTTGCGTTGGCGGCGGCGGGAGCATCAGCACGGCCAAAGAGATTGCGAATCCACATAAACTTTTGCAAAGAAGGTTTCTGTTCATCGTCGCCTCCAACAGAAAGTCAAAGGAAGGTTAAAGCCCGGATTCTACAGCAAAGGCGGATGAAAAAATTGCGTGGCGGCTAACTATTTACATGGGGATAATAACTTTTACCATTATTTACAGAGTCGTAGCGATTCTCGCTACGCTATAATGTTCGTCATCTGCGATGACAAGGAAGATTTTCTATTTTTCAGCCGGCTTCTAAAAGATAAATGACGCAACCATTCAAATGTCCTTCATGCGGCGGGCCGCTTGAGTACGACGGCTTTAACACGACTGTCCGCTGCTCTTTCTGTTCCAATCAGGTCATCGTGCCGGAAGAGTTGCTCGGCGGGAGCGCGCACGCGCGCGGCTCTGCGGCTGCTCCCTTGCCCGAACAGCTTGGCCGTCTGGCTGAAATCGGACGGCTCATCAGCGGCGGCAATAAGATCGCCGCCATCAAAGTTTACCGCGAGACTTTCGGCGTCGGTTTGACGGAAGCCAAAGAGGCGGTCGAGAATCTCTCGGCTGGAAGATCGGTCGAAGTCTCGCGCGGAGTTCGGATAAATGGCTTGCAATATCAATCCCCGCCTCTGCCATATTCAGCGCCGCCTCAAGCTTATCGTGCGCGAACGTCAAAGGGCTGCTCGCCGCTCGTTATTGCCATCGTCATCTTAACCGTGATTGTCTCGGCGGTTGTCGGCATCGCGCTCCTGGGCTTGACCGCTCGTCACAATCGCACGAGCGCGCCGGGCGATCCTGCTTCGACGAATAAGTCAAACGCGCGTCCGGCTAAACAGGCGGGCGGCGGGAACATGAGCGGTTTCGCGCGCGTCGTGCAGGTGTTCGGGAGCGACGGCATCGGCGCGGGACAGTTTAAGGATGCGCGCAGCGTCGCGGTTGACGGCGACGGTCACATCTATGCAGCCGATTACACGGGCGGGCGCGTGCAGGTCTTTGACGCTTCCGGGAAATTTCTGACGCAGTGGATGGTTGACGCGAAGATGCCCCTGCTCAGTCTCGCGGCGGATCGCAAAGGCACTGTCTACGTTGTGCAGAGCGGCGACATTAATCGTTATGAAGGCATGACGGGAAAGTCTTTAGGCAAAGTCCCTTCGACGGGCAGAGGTTTTGATGACGTGGCGGTCGCTGCCGACGGCGGCCTCGTCGCTGTGCAGAACGGACAGGACATCGTGCGCTTTGACGCGAGCGGTCGAACCATCTCGGTCATCAAAGATGCCATCACAGAGCAGTCCGGCGATTCGGAATTGGACGGGCGCATCGCCGTTGACGGCCTCGGCAATGTTTACGAGCTTGGCACATTCAATAACGCCGTCTTCAAGTTTGCGCCGAATGGTAAATATATTAATCGCATCGGCGGCGTGGGCGAAGAGGCGGGACTGTTTCGCGCGCCGAACTCCGTCGCCGTTGACGGGCAAGGACGCATCTACGTCAGCGACATTAAGGGCATACAGGTCTTCGATTCCAACGGACGCTATCTGGACGTGTTCAAGGTCGAAAAGAACGTGCCTTTTGGAATGGTCTTTAATGACCGGAACGAGCTGTTCGTCGCCGCGCGGACTGAGATTGTGAAGTTCGCTTTGAATAAATAAGAACTAACCACAGAGGGCACAGAGGAAGAATCAGCGGCCTTTTCAAAACTCACGAGACTGCATAACTTAACCCTTTGCGTGCTTCCGGTTTATCTTCGCGCCTTTGCGTGAAATGCAAACGTTTCACGCTGGTGGCGCAAACAAAGAAAAGCTCAAGGCGCAAAGAGTTGTTTCGTGTTTTTGAAAAAGTCTTTTAGTTTTTATCCTCTGTGCCCTCTGTGGCAAATCTTTATTGCTTGCTCTTCAGCTTCTTCCGATCAATCTTGCCGCGATCATTCTTTGGCAGAGATTCTGTAAACTCTATCCAGCGCGGATATTTGTAGAGAGCCATACGGGACTTCGCAAACTCTTTGATGTGCTGTTCCAAATCTTCGCACGCCTCGAAGCCTTCGCGCAGGACGACGAAGGCTTTCGGTTTGACCAGATGATCGCCCGCGTCGTGGCCGACCACAGCGCATTCCATCACGGCTTCGTGTTGCAGTAAACAATTTTCAATTTCTGCGGGCGCGACGTAAACGCCGGAGACTTTGAGCATGTCGTCCGTCCGCCCGTGATACCAGTAGTAACCATCTTCATCGATGTGAAACTGGTCGCCCGTCATGCACACGTCGCCCGCGAAAGTCTCCTTCGATTTCTCGTGCGCCTGCCAGTAGCAGAGCGCAGCCGAGTCGCCTTTGATTCTGAGCGTTCCCATCTCGCCCGTCGCTACTTGCTGTCCCTCTGCGTCCACAATCCGCGCCTCGTAGCCTTCGACGATGCGTCCGAGACTGCCCGCCTTCACGTCTCCGGGGCGATTCGTGATGTAGATATGAAACATCTCAGCCGAGCCGATGCCGTCGTAGATTTCGACGCCGAACGTCTCCATCCAACGCGTGTACAATTCGATGGGCAGAGCCTCGCCCGCCGAATAGCAGAAACGCAAGCTCTGCAAATCTCTTTCCGCGCCGCCCAACGCATTGAGCATCGCGTTAATCATCGTCGGCACGGTCGTCAAAATCGTCGGGCGATATTTCTCGATGACCTCAAACAGCTTTTCGGGCGTCGAGCGTTCGGAAAAAAGAGCCGTCGCGCCGCCGACCGCGAACGGAAACAAAAGATTCGTGCCCGTCGCGTAACCGAAAAAAAGCTTCGGCACGGAGACCGTGAGATCGTCTTCATTGACGCCGATGGCGCGCTTGGCAAAGACCTCCGTGTTGAAAGGCAAGTCATGTTGCAAGTGAACCGCGCCCTTCGGATGTCCCGTCGAGCCGGAGGTGAAGAGCCAGATCGCTATGTCGTCGCGGTGCGTGTCTGCGGGCGTAAGCTCCTCCGGCATCTCGTTTAAAACTTTATCGAACGAGAGAAACTCGCCCTGCTCTCGACCGACGACCAACACTTTGCGCAAGTGCCGCGCCGTCTGCGCCGCTTCCGTGAAATTCTCCAAGAGCGATTCATGTATCACCGCGACGGGCGCGCGCGTGTATTCGAGATAATACTTATAATCTTCTGCGGGCAAGAGCGGGTTGACCATCGTAATCACCGCGCCCACACGCGCCGCCCCGAACCA